>DUBZ01000125.1:0-2496 GCA_012960035.1 Myxococcales bacterium
CCGGCGTGAAACTTCGCCGGGTCATCTAGTTGTGTTGGGCGCAACGTTAGCAGCCCATTGAAAAACCTTCGGTCGAACGAGCTCGGTCAGGGGGCAGCTGGCGAAACAGAAGAAACGACGGCCGAGGACAAGTGCAGCGGCCGTCGTTTGGAAGTACACGGTCGTTCTTGGATTGAGTGGGGTCGGCTTGTTCTAGCAGCCTGCTAGTGGAACGCCTCAAAGTTCGAGAGGTTGTTGCTCCCTTCGATCCCGCCATCGGGGACTTCCCTATGTTCAAAACCCTCTTCCGAGTCGCCACCCCAGAACTGCACAACGCGTACGAAGTGATAGAAGGCCGTAAGTGCTTGCCAACCGACGATGGCGTAGAAGGCTTCGTTTCCGAGGCCGACCATCAGTGCCACCACAAACACAGCGAGGTTGATGTTGCGTCGCGAGGTGAATGTTCGAAGTTTGACGTCGATCGGACGGAAGTCTTGGATTGATCGTCCCGTGCAGATCTTGAACAGGCGTTCGAGGATGCGATCGAAAACATAGAACCCCATCATCCAAATGGATGCTTGGAAAACGCCCGAATAGGGGTCGCCGCCGCTCAGTCCCCAGGCCCAGCCGAAATACCAGATGGGTGGGTGAATATAGTCGGTGCCGTGATCGAGAAAATCACCTTGGGGTGTCGATGTGTAGGTGAGGCGTGCGAGCTTGCCGTCTACGGAGTCGAGCACGCTCATGATGAACGCCAACGTCATGCCGGGGACCCACGCACCGGCCGCGAACAGCGGCACTGCGGAAAATGTCGCGATGATCCCGATGATTGTCACGACGTTGGGATGGACTCGCCACCGGGCGAGAGGCTTGACCATGCGCCAGACCAACGGTGGATAGACGTGGCTGGTCATGAAGTCGGTCGCGCCTTTGTAGTTCGAGTCGAACAAGAAGCGAGCGATACGGTCGCGAACCTCTTCATTGGTAACTTTGAACAGGTAGGGGGCGTTGTGGCGTCGAAGCTTGGCGATGTAACCCTTAAACTCCGTAAGATCGACTTCCTGTGCGGCCCCTCGTTCGAGCATGGAGTCAGCGAGGGTCGCGAGATCGCCCGCAGACTCATCGAAGTCGGGCATATCACCTCGAATCCGAACTGTCGCGCATCGTTCGTCGCCTTCGTCGGAGAGAAAGACACGGTTGTCTTGGCGAGTGGCAAGGTGAATCACCAGTCGCCCATCAATTTCGGTATCGGCCGAAAGGCAGATCACCGGGGCGCCTTTGGCGTCTTCGACGGCGGATTTGAGTCTTTCACCGAGGGGCTTCGCACTCCTCGACCAGGTCAGCGAAATGTGGCTCCCCAAAGTTACGCCAATGTCTGGGATCGGCGCGCCTTCGCGTAATTCAACGCGAATCTCACTCGCACGGTCGGGCACGGCGGTTCGCTTGAGCTCGGTTGCGAGATGCGGGGCAAGCTCCGAGATCTGGCCAATGGTGGCTTCCACCATCGCGTTCTGATCGCAGATGCGTTTCACGATGCGGATATGGCGTTCGAGCAGCGACAGTCCAAACAGTTCAGGGCTTTCGTGTTCTTGTGTCGCGTCAATCCAGAAAAGCATTTCGAACTCCGTACCCAACCACGCAAGCGGCCGGGGGTCTATGCTTCAATTTTTGACGCCGAAATCTGTGTTCCGGTCGTCTCGTGCGGCGGGTCGGGACCTTGCCCCACAGTTTCACGCCGAGTGGCGCCTGTTCGTCATGACGGCCGGCGCTGCCGCGCGCAGGGGTTTTCCAAGATGATCTCATGGGGAGGAGAGAGACGCCGCTAGACAATCGACAATACGTTGCCCGTCGTCAAGTTACCGACACAATGCCAGTCGAGTAAAACTCCTTTTTATCGTGCTTGTTCGTGCCGATATAGGCTGTTGATGGGTTGTGGCACCGACTTGTCGCGCCAACGTCAACCGCACGATCCAACACAGAGCCGGTTTCAGCGACGACTAAGACCCGGAGGTGATCGATCTGGCCCGCTGAGTTCGAAGGTTTTTTTTGATTTTGGAACCGAGGGGCTCAGGGACGCTTGACGATTGATTCTGCTCAATTTTTTGGCGCGGCCAGGGAATCGTCGTCAATCCAGAAGTCATCGATCAGCGACGAATCGTCCCACGGCACCTGCGAGCCGCCCGTGGACGTCATGACCTCGTCGCGGACTCTCACGAGCAGCGTTCGAACATCCTAAATTTTTAGATCCATAGGGTTCAGGATGGCTTTGCCACAGGGGCTGTGCCCGGCAGTTCCATTAAACGCCACGTGCCCGGGCGCGGTCGAAAACGCCACATACGTGCCGTCGACCGCCGGAACCTCGGCAAGGCCTAGACCAATATGGAGGTCTTCCGTCTCTCGACCGCGAGACGTGCGGTGGTATACGATGGCAAGTGGATTGTCGCGGCTGGCGTCCAGCAGGACGGCGATTTGCCCCGGCGCGGCGGCGAGCCGAGTGATCGCGCCGTTGCTCGAGAC
>DUBZ01000125.1:2506-63329 GCA_012960035.1 Myxococcales bacterium
GATCTCGCCGCTGATCTGCAAACTGTGGCCGGCGTAGAAGAAGATCGCCTGGTCCGCGCGAGCAACCCGCTTTTCGAATGACGCGAGGGCTTCCTGTAGTTCGCCCCGGGGCGCGGGGGTGGCGCATCCCGAAACCGAAACGGTGATGAAGACGAAAGCCACCAGGAAAATGAATTTGAAGCGCATCCGCTGTCGATCCTTGTCCGTATTGGTTTTGCCATGTCTTGTCTCGGTTTGGAGGGGCGGCACCCTAGTCAGTCGACTTTGGGAGCGCTGGCCCCAACCGTTCTTCTAGACTGGTTCTCTCGTAATGTGCCCGCGGCTAAACCGCTTTTGGAGGATCGCGCGGCGTGTCCCATCAACCAAACCCTGAACCCAGCGAAATTATCTCGCAGCTTGACGAGACTTCAGAGGGTCGGCGCGTCCGAGATGTAGCCGCCGCATTGCGCGAATGGGGTGGACGGGCCGTGTTGGTTGGAGGAGCCGTTCGTGACGGCTTGCTTGGTCTCCCGGTCAAGGATCTCGACGTCGAAGTCTTTGGGGTCGACTTGAGCACGCTGCGCCGTGTGCTCACGAATTACGGCAAAGTTTCTTCAGTCGGGCAGTCGTTCGGCGTCTTGATGATCCATGGGCTCGACGTCGATTTTTCGTTGCCGCGCCGGGACAGCAAAGTTGCCGAGGGACATCGTGGGTTCGACATCGAATTTGATCCCACGTTGTCGTTCGAAGCGGCAGCACGCCGCCGGGACCTGACCGTCAACGCGATGGGAATCGACCTTGAAAGCATCGAGTTCTTGGATCCATTTCGCGGTCGTGAAGATCTGGCGTCCGGACTCTTGCAAGCGACCGATCCGTCGACGTTCGGTGAAGATCCACTGCGTGGTTTGCGGGTTGCGCAAATGGCCGGTCGCTTCTGCATGCGGGTTGATCCGGCGCTGAACGAATTGTGCGCGGGCCTCGATCTGTCCGAGCTGCCCGGTGAACGTGTGCACGAAGAGTTTCGCAAGCTTCTCCTCAAGGGGCGCGAACCGTCACGCGGGTTTGCATTTTTAAAAGAGAGCAGGTTGCTGCGCTTCTTTCCCGAACTCGCTGCGTTAGTCGACGTGCCTCAAGACGCGGTGTGGCACCCCGAAGGCGACGTATGGGTGCACACGTTGATGTGCCTCGACGCAGCAGTCGCACTGCGCGACGGCGTGGGAGCGGACGCGGAAGCGTTGATGTTCGGTGTGCTTTGTCACGACTTTGGAAAACCTGTGGCGACCAAAACCATCGACGGCCGCATCCGCTCGCTTGGACACGACCAAGCAGGAAGCGAGCTCACCCGGAGCTTTCTCGAAAACATGCGAGCATCCACCGCGTTGATCGAGCGAACCACCGCCTTGGTGGAACAACATCTCGCGCCCGCGTTACTCACCGAACAGGGAGCGAAACCAAAGGCCTACCGTCGGCTCGCGCGCAAACTTTCGTCGGCGGGTGTCACGATGCAATTGCTCGAGCGGGTTGCACGGGCGGATCACTTCGGGCGAACGACTGAAGACGCGGTCGCGCTTCAATTTCCTGCGGGCGATCAATTTCTCGAGCAGGCCGATGCGCTCGAAATTTCGATCGAAGGTCCAAGCGACGTCGTGCAGGGGCGGCATTTGATCGCTCGTGGGCACGAACCGTCGCCTCGGTTTGGCGAGATTCTTGACCGGTGCCGCGAGGTTCAGGACGAAACTGGCTTGCGTGATCCCGACGCAATCTTGGCCATCGCCGATCCGAGATAGTTCGCGTCAGCCAAGATCGTGCTTGGCGGATTTCGACCAGGCCTTTGCTTGGGCGCGATGAGTGATTGACGCGTGATTCGATCGTGACGTCGTTGTGTTTGTCTATCCTCAGGGGGCGGGCATGCCAGCTGCAAAAAACTCCCCGAGCGTCCGAGGCTCTCGCACCGGGCGCCCCAGCATGACCCTGCGCATTCTCTGGGAACTCCGTGAGGTTCCCTGACCTTCAGAGCGTCGCGCACGCACTGCGACGAGATGTCGCCCAGCGCGCTGAACAAGCGTCTCGCCGAGCTACGGGGAGTTGGCATCGTGTTGGGAGAGCGCGGCGTGGGGCATCAGCTCACCAAAAGCGGTGAGGATTTGCTCGCATCTCTCACGCCACTCCACAACTGGGCTGCCGCCTGGGTGCGCCGCACCCAATCCTGACGAATTTTCAAAGTTGCCGATCGACGCCAAGCGCGAGCGAGCTAACGTGCCGCACGCAAATGACGCGGCGCGCCGTGGTGCCGTCGCTAAGCAAACCCGCAAGGAGACTCTATTGACGACCGAAGCCCAACCCCTCGAAGGTTTCCGCCTCGAACTTCGCGAATGGCTCGAAGCCAATTGCCCCGCTTCGATGCGCGTCATCGCCGACCCTTCTCTTTATGGGAAGGCGACCGAAGCGGAAAAGAAGCAGTGGCTCGACGCGATGGCGGGCCGAGGCTTCACGACTCCCACCTGGCCCAAAGAACACGGCGGCGGTGGCCTCGAAAAGGCGGAGCTTCAGGTCTTGAACGAAGAACTGGGGCGCGTCGGTGCTTACCCACCGATGGTCAGCTTCTTCGGTACTGCGATGCTCGGGCCTGTTCTTCTTGAGTTTGGCAACGACGCACAGAAGAACGAGCACCTGCGCAAGATCACGAACGGCGAGATCAACTGGTGCCAGGGCTACAGCGAACCCGGCGCCGGTTCTGACCTCGCCAGTTTGCAGACGCGGGCCGTGCTCGACGGCGACCACTACATCATTAATGGTTCAAAGATCTGGACCACCCAGGCGAACGTCGCCGACTGGATCTTCTGTCTTGTTCGCACCGACGCGACCGGCCCGAAGCACGACGGGATTAGCTTCATCCTCTTTGACCTGAAGAGCCCGGGCGTCACGATCTCGCCGATTCAGCTGATCAGTGGTTCTTCCGAGTTTTGCCAAGTCTTCTTTCAAGATGTGAAGGCAGACGCGAAGAACCTTGTCGGTCCGCTCAACGGCGGATGGACGATCGCCAAACGCTTGCTCGAACATGAACGAAAGACGCTTTCGGGCGGTATGGGCGGCGCGGGAATGGCGGTGCCCGTCGTAAAAAAGGACAAGAAGGCCGGCGAGAAAAAGAAGAAGGCACCTCTGGTCGCTTCCGCGAGCTTGCTTGCGGAAAGCGCTCGCCCCTACATCCCGGGCGACGACAAGAGGCTTGGCGACGCAGACCTGCGCAGCAAGATCGCGCAGTACGAACTCGACGCGCTCTGCTTTAGCTTCAGCATGCGACGCAGCGGCGAAGAAGGCAAAGCGGGCCGTGGCCCCGGCCCGGCGACTTCGATGTTCAAGCTCTACTCGAGTGAAATGAACAAACGCAAGATGGAACTGCAGATGAGTATTCGCGGCGCCAACGGGCTCGGCTGGGAAGGCGAAGGTTTTGAGCCCGGCGAAATTTCAGAGACCCGCGGTTGGTTGCGCTCGAAAGGCAACTCGATCGAAGGCGGCACCTCCGAGGTGCAGCTCAACGTGATCGCCAAGCGCGTGCTCGGACTCCCGGACTAGCGCGCGTCAATTCGACGCACCTTCATTCATGGGTTTGTCTCTGCGTTACCGCAGATCAAAGCCTCCGCAGATCTAGACGACCCCAAGGAAACAAAGATGGCTCTCGTACTCTCTGACGAACAAGAACTGCTCAAAGAATCCGCAGTCGATTTTCTGAACGACAAGTCCCCTGTCACGCACCTGCGCGAGCTTCGCGACAACGACGACGCGGACGGTTTCTCCCGCGCGCTTTGGAAGGACATGGCCGAGCTCGGTTGGACGGGCATCATCTTCCCCGAAGAACACGGTGGGGCGGACATGGGCTACGCCGAACTCGGAATCTTGTTCGAAGAATCCGGCCGACGACTTTCGCCGTACCCGTTGCTCTCAACCATCGTACTCGGCGGCGGTGCGCTCATGGCCGGTGGCACCGACGAACAGCGCAGCAAGGTCCTTCCCGGTGTCTGCAGTGGAGACACATTGCTCGCGATGGCGGTTCAGGAAACAGCACGCTTCAGCCCGTACGCGATCGAGACGAGCGCCGCAGCAGACGGCTCGGGCTACAAGATCAACGGCAAAAAGATTTTCGTCCTCGACGGTCATGTCGCCAACCAGCTCATTGTTGTTGCGCGCACCTCAGGTGGCGCGAATGATCGCGACGGCATCACGCTCTTCTTGGTTCCGGCAGACCAGCAGGGCATTTCGATTGTTCGAACCAAGATGGTCGACAGCCGCAACGCGGCACAGATCACCTTTGACAACGTGTCCGTGAGCGCCGACCAAGTCGTCGGCACCGTTGACGCGGGCGCTGACGTTCTCGACAATGTTTTCGATCGTGCCGCGGCGGTACTCGCCAGCGAACTCGTTGGCATTAGCAACGAAGTGTTCGAACGAACGGTCGCCTACTTGAAGACCCGGGAGCAGTTCGGGGTGCTTATTGGCACCTTTCAGGGGCTCAAGCATCGTGCGGCAGACATGTTCTGCGAAATCGAGTTGTCCAAGTCCATCGCGCTTGGTGCGTTGCGCGCCATTGACGACGCCGACCCCGACGCCACCCGCGTCGTGAGTGCAGCAAAAGCGCGCACGTCCGACACGTCCGGGCTCGTGACTCGCGAAGGTGTGCAGATGCACGGAGGCATCGGGATGACGGACGAAGAAGAACTCGGCTTGTTCCTGAAGCGCTCGAAGGCAGCTGAGCTGTCGTTTGGCGACGCGTCGTACCACCGAGATCGCTTTGCGACCTTGACGGGCTTCTAGCGTTCGACTCTGCGCAAGAGGTCCGCGTAGTCATGGGCCGGCCCGCGATACCGATGTTCGAGCGCGAATCGACTTTCGAGGTATCGGAATAGTCGAGGGTACGCGGATTCGAATTTTTCGAGCCCCGGGTATTCAGCGCCGTACACGTTGAGTGCGAGCGCAACGTTGTCGCGTTCGAGCTGGGCAATGATCTCGTCTTCTGCTTCAGGTCCGGGAAACCCGGGCCCAAGTGCGACGAAACGCGACGGGTGATCGCGCCCGCTCAAGTAGTAGAACATTGGGAAGTAGGGCACGACGAAGATCTCTTCGTCGGAACCGATGGACGATTCGGTGTGGTCGAGTAGGTCGTTCCAGATCTGCGCGGTTGTCGCGTCGATCCACACGGTGCCGCGAGCGGTGTGGACCGGTGCGCGATCGATCGCAAGATAGGCGTAGAGCGCGGTCGCCGACGCTGCGAGATACACGACGACCGTAACCCGAGCCCCCCAACGCACCCCCGAACGGATCGCTCCCGGTGCAGCCTCACTTACGAGTTGTGTGCACGCGAAGGTCGAAAGCGCGATCAGGGGGTATAGGGTTGGGGTGATGTAGTGCAGCGATGCAAATGAGATGTTGGTCAGCGCGAGGACTGCCCCAGTCAACCAGACCAGCAGCGCAGCCTCCCAACTTCTCGACCACGTGCCCAAGTGCAGTCGTTGCACGAGTAGTCCCGCCGTCGCGAGGTACATGGCGACCGGTGCGTAGTAGAGCACGCGAACGAAAAAATCGATCCAGCCCGTGTATAGAACCAGGTTGTGATAGAAGCGATCTCGACCGATCCCCTCGAACGCATTGATCAACATCCCTGGCAAAACCAAGCCCGAACTCAACCGCACCGAGTCGAGTTGACCCAAGAGCGGGAACAGGTTGGGAAACAAGCCCGTGGGCGAGTCGCTGTAGATTTGAGTGATCTTGATCGCGCCGTCGATCATCTCGTCGAGAATCCCGATTGACGCGAGATAGACGACCATGGGGACACTCGCCACCGCAATCCCGGCCAGAGTTGCAGCTCCCTCTGACCACAGCTCCTTGATCCCTCGCGGTCGCGACACCGGGAGATTTAACGCAGTCCGTCCCCAGCCGGCGAGCCAGTAAAGAAGCGTGCCCGCGCCGATCGCAACGGGGAGATTCGGTTTCGTCCAAAGACCCGCCGCCAGCACTGCGCCGAACACAAAGGCACGTTTGCGTGTTGGGTTTTCTTCGATTGCCCACGCGGCTCGAATGGCCACGAGGCAAATCAAAATAGTGAGCTGGTTGTAACTGAAGTATTGCGCGTGAGGCCAAGTCCATATTTGAAACGGGATTGCGAGAGCTCCCGCGAGTGCTGCGCCGCGCCCAGGCAAGAAACAGAGCGCCAGTGCAAAGACCATCACGACACAAAGCGCATTCACCGTGCAGATCAGTGCGCGCGAAACGAGGAAGTGGCTCCCGAAGACCTTGAAGGCCAAGGCTTGTACGAGGTAGACGGTGGGGGTCAGCGGGATATTGGTGTCGACAAACAACAAGCGACCCTGTGCGACGTCGTCAGAGGCGACGAGGACGATGCCTTCGTCGGCGACGAACGCGTCGAGGGCGATGAAGGTAGACTGAAACGCGATGCTCGCAATGAAGAGCATGATGGCGATGCGGAGATTTGGGCGCACTCACCTACTATAGAGCAGCGCTAGGAGCGCGGAACCCGCGGGCCGTCATAGGTCGGCGATCAACGGCGATCAACGGCTGAACCGCTGAGACGGAGAAATCAGGGATCAATGCTTCGCAGCCATGTCATCGCCGCCGGTTGGGTCACCATGATCACGGCTTCGATCGCTTCTGCTTCGACCGACGAGGGGGCGGTGGAGGCGGAACGACTTCGCGCCGCGACGACCGCGCTCGAGGCTCCGCTCTCATTCGATGAACGCTTCCCGTCACTTCGCTTTTTGGCTTACCTCATCGCAGACGACGCTCGGCCCCATGCGCGGGCGATCGAAAGACTTGCGCTCAGTAAGGATCCGGATGCTGCACTGCCTTTGATCGCCGCATTGGCGGACCGCGAGTTTGCGTTTCGTTATGAAGCGGGTGTCGCGCTGCAGGAAGTTCCGAACCTCGTCGCGCTCCCTGCGTTGTTGGCGTTGATCGCCGAAGACGATCCACGCCTGACCCACATGGCGGCGCGAGTGCTTGGCATCGTGGCTGGTGTCCTTGGCGAAGCGAATCGTTCAGCGCCCGACCCGATCATCACAAGCGCGATCGGTCACGCCCAAGCGGCGTTGATCGAGTTGGCATCGAATCACGAAAGCGAAGTGATTCGCGTCTCGGCGCTTACGGGCTTGATCTCGATCGGAGCCGAAGACGCCCTCAGCGCAGTTTATGAGATCGGCGCAAAGGACCCGCATGAAATGGTGCGATGTCGCGTTTTGTCGGCGAGTGGCGACTTTATATCGCAGCCCCGCGGTGCACGAGTTAGCCCCGCGCACGTTCGCACGCTCTTGCGAAAGAGTCTGAACCCAAAGTCAGTCGACGAACCGCTTGGTGTCTATCGTCGTGCAGCCTATGAATCCCTCTACTTTTCGAAAGTCGAACCGGAAGGGGAACGGCGCAGTGATTGCGTCGATGCAAACGAAACCGCCATGTGGTGGCTCGGAAGCCTGAACGACCCCGAAGCCATCCCCCACTTAATTCGTGCTGCGCAGTCGAGCGACCCCGCGTTACAGGCGGTCGCGGGCTGGGGACTTCCGCGTTTCAATCAACCGGCCGCGCTCGAACAGGTTGAGGCGTTGCTCGAAAGCCCTTTGGCGGGTGTTCGATCTGCGGCGATCGAAGGCTTGGGGCGCTCGATGCACCCGGGTTCCGATGCTCGCCTGATCCGGGTATTGAAAGAAGGTTCGCGGCTCGACCGCCGTGAAGCGGCGAGGGCGCTCGCCGGCTCTTTCGGTGCGTCGCTCGCTCTGATCGATGCGTTTTCCGACCGAGCGGTTGAAGTACGAGACGAAGCCGAACGCGCACTGCTGCGTAGCGACGTGGTGGTCGGCAAACTCGAAGACTCGCTCGCAAGCGCGACCGCGGAGGTCGCCGCAGGCAAGGGCACGGCAGCACTGAACCGGCGCGTTCAACGAATTCGTGTAGGCCTCGAAAGATGGCGCGGCGAACAACGCGAGGCCGAACAGGCTCTCGCACATGGGCTTGGCGCGGCTGACCCACGCATCCGCACACGTTCTGCTCGTATCCTGTCTCGATTCACGAGCGAGAACAGCTTGCGGCTTACGATCGACATTCTTGATGCACGAAAATCGCCGAGCAGTGAATCAGCGGCGCTTGCCCTGGGACTTCGAGGTGACGCCTCCACGCGTGAGTCGCTTGGGCGGGCCGCAGGTAGCGACAGAGAAGCCCTTTCGGTGGCGGCGATACGCGCGCTTCAGGATCTCAACTTGAAGGCTTCCCTTCCGCTGCTTCGTTCGTTACAGGCCGCAACCGACAACTCACCTCGAAAAGCTGACGCCGTCCGTTATACGATCGCGATTCTCGAGCAGCGCGAAACGGGCGACTAGTACCAACCCGGCGCGGTTCGCGGCCAGGGGTTGATGAGTTCGGCGATGCGCGCGAGACGCAGCGGGACCTCGTCGCAATGTCGTCGCGCGGTGACTTGCAGGCCGACAGGAAGACCTGCCCGGGTCAAGCCTGCCGGGATCGAGATGGCAGGGTTCCAGCACAGATTGGCGAGCATGGTGAATGGCACCGTGAGTGCCGGGTCGACAGGCTCGCCGTCAATTTTCACATCACGCGGCGATCGCGCGTCAAATGCTGGCACCGCGGTTGTCGGTGTAAGGAGTACGTCGATGTCTCGGAACAACTCGGCAACTTCGAGTTCCAGTCGATGACGCCGTCGCATGAAGCGCGCGTAAACGGGCACGGGCAAAGACTCGGTCGCTTCGAAGTTCCGGCGCACATGTCCCACCAGCTCACTTGCGCGATCGGGCCAGTCGTCGTTTTCAAGGTGCAGCCAAATGTCGATTGCGCCGGTTCCGAGCCAGGCCTTCACCGGCTCGGTGAGTTCAATAGGACGATCAACATGTTCGAGCTTTGCAGCTCCGATCAAGCCAACCGCAGCGGCTTCGGCGATCTCCAACACTTCAGCGTCGACCCGTGCGTAACCCAAGTCGGGAGACCAAGCGGCGCGTAAGCCGCTCGTGTCGAGTTCTTCGATGGCGCGTTCGTAAACGATGCCGGACGCCGGCAGCGAAGTACGATCGCGATCGTCGGGGCCAGACGTGATGTCGAGATGGCGCGCTGAGTCTGCGACCGTTCGTGTGAGTGCGCCCCACACGGCTGTCTGCGATGTCGAAGCTTCTTCGCGAGGAATTCGGCCGTAGCTGGGCTTCATGCCGAGTAGACCAGAGAACGCGGCCGGGATCCGTGTAGACCCGCCGCCGTCGCCCGCGGTTGCAAACGGGACCGCACCCGCCGCGACCGTTGCGCCCGACCCTCCGCTCGAACCGCCGGGCGTGAGATCGGTGTTCCAAGGGTTGCGTGTCGTGCCCCAGGCCTTGGTGTGGGTGAAGTGCACGGTTCCAAATTCGCTGCACGAAGTCATCCCAACCGCGATGGCGCCCGCTCCGCGCAAGCGGGACACGTGGACGCTGTCGTGTTCTGCGGGCGCGTGGCCTTTGTGAATCAAAGAGCCGTAAGAGACAGGCATGCCTGCGCAGCTGTCCATGTCTTTGACACCAAAGGGGACGCCAGCCAACGCGCCGACTTCTTCGCCCCGTGCGATGGCGTCATCGACTTTGGCGGCCTCGCCGCGAGCCAGTTCGGGGTCGACGTGGACGAATGCGTTTAGTTTTTCATCTGACGATTCGATTCGATCAAGCGCGCGGTCGACCATCTCCCTCGCGCTGACATTTTTGCGTTTGACTGCCGCGGCGATGCCGACGGCGGTTTCGAGTTCGGCGTCCTGCGCGCTGGAATCGTCGCTCAATTTGTTGTCCCCTCCGCGCCTCGCGCCGAAAGCTTGCACATGGGTTCGCCGTTGATCACTCGCTCGTGCAGTTCTGGCCAGTCGGCCCATTCGGTGCCGAGTAGCCGGTCCATGAAGCTGCTGCCGAAACTATAGTGATTGTTGAAGCGAGCATGGTGAAGTGCGTGATAGACGGTCGGATGACTGATCCATGAATTCATGCGTTTGTGCGCTGCGGCGGGGAAAAAGTCCATATTGGCGTGTCCGATGATGTTGCCCGGGACCTGGTAGAGCGCGTGGTAGAGCAAAAAACCCGTCAGGCTCAGGGGCGTCATGAGGGTGAGGAGGAATGGCACGGCGGTTAGGCCCACGAGCCAACCCGTCGACTCCACCGTACTCATGGAATAACCGGTGAGCGGCGTCGTGACGCGAGAGTCGTGGTGGTAGCGGTGAAAGCGGTAGAAGGGAGGCAGATGCATCGCGCGGTGCAGTCCCCAGTAGTAGACCTCAAAGCCGAACCAACAAAACCCAAATGTGATCGCGATGGAGCTCGCACTCTCTTCGGCAAAGGGGACTGCTTGCAGTAAGGCGGCGAACGCGAACGCGCCCATCAAAAGGAAGCGCACATTGCCGATGAGTTCCCAACGCAGTTGCCCATCTGCCAGGGGAATGGCCCAGACCCGCCGGGTTTCGCCGAATTTACGTTCGAGCACAAAGCCAGCGGCAGCGAGGATAACCATCAAGCCACCGAGCACTGCTCCGCAGGCGAGTACGAGCTGAAGGAACGAGAGCTGTTCGACCGTTTCCGTCATGATGGGGGCCCCTCTTGCTGCGAGGTTCAAGTAAAGGTTTAAGGGTAGAAGTCCGACCCTGCGTTTCTGCGCAGCCAATCGTTGCGGCGTTGACAGGAAAACGACGCCTCGCGAACCTACGCACTCTATGTTGTGTCGTGAAGCGATGGCACGCGTATTTCCCGCGCTCGTGCGCCAAGTCTCAATGAAGATCCCCATGGCCAAAGCAAAACAAAAACTTCTTACGATTCGTGCAGGTGAATCCGCGCGCCTCATGTTGCGCGAGCAAGGCTTCGTGCCCGACATGTTCTCGACCATGGTCGGTGCATCGGGTGGGCCCAAGTGGCTCGTGTTGAGTCAGCTCGACCGCGTGTTGGTCGAGGATTTCTTACGTCCTCGAACGGCACCTCTGGATCTGGTCGGCTCGTCGATCGGCTCCTTTCGTCACATCGGTCTCGCGCAGTCGGACCCCGTCGCGGCGATCGAACGCTTTGAAGAGGCGTATATCGGACAGGTCTATGAAGCTCGCCCAACGGGCGCAGACGTGAGCCGAGAGAGCGAGCGTATCCTCGACATACTGCTGGGCGAGAAGGGCGCAAACGAAGTCGTGACACACGCCCAGTTTCGAAACCACATTATCGCCGCACGATTGCGGGGGCTGTTGGCTCGGGGCGAGGCAGGGCTCGGTTTGGCGCTCGGCATTGCCGCGATCGGAAACCTTGCAACGCGGCGCGCGCTCGGCTGGATGTTTGACCGCGCGCACTTCGCATCTTCGGAACTCAAGGCGTCACCTGGCCCCGGCATTCGCTTCGGCGACTACACCACACATTCGATCGCGCTGACAGAAGAGAACCTAGTGGGCGCGGTTCTGGCGAGTGGCACGATTCCATTCGTTATGAAGGGCGTGCAATCGATATCGGGAGCGCCCAAAGGCCTCTACTTCGACGGAGGCCTACTCGACTATCACTTTGATTTTGAGTTTGAAACGCGTCCCGGGCTCATCCTGTACCCGCACTTCTTTTCTGATGTCACACCCGGTTGGCTCGATAAGAATCTCGCATGGCGTCGAGTCGGGGCGAAACAGCTGGATCGCGTCTTGTTGATTTCACCTTCGAAGGCGTTCATCGAAACACTGCCCGGAGCGCGCGTTCCCGACCGCAACGACTTCGAAAGCCAGAGCACTGAAGAACGGCAGCGAAATTGGAATGGTGTCGTCGATGCCTGTCGCGCACTTGCGGACGAATTACACGGGTTGATCGCGACGGGATCTCTGGCTGACGCGATCGAACCCTTTTAGGGAAGCGACTGGCTACCGCGTGCGACGATCGCGCGCATGTTGCGGCGCACTTTTTACTGCGCACTTGTTACTGAAAGTGCCAAGCCCGCTCAGGCGCAGTTCCTTCGGCGTATTCGATTACCTGGACGTCGAACCAGATCGGTAGCAGGTACTTCACGTAGAACGCCCGAGTCGTGACGTTCTGGATCACAAGGTCTTCGTAGTCTTTGATTTCTACGCGCGAGTCTTGCTCTTGCCATTTCCCGATCTTCTCGCGCAGTCCGTCGACGTCCTCCCGAGATTCCAGCAAGAAACCAAGATGGTCAAAGCCCGGTGACTGCAAGTGCTTCTTCTGCTCCGTAATCAGGATGAACTGGCTGGTTTCGGGGTCACTTCGGAGGAGCAGTCCTGTTTGCCCCAAGATCGGCACGTCGATGGCTTCCATGTCGAAGACGTCGCCATAGAACGTGCGGATCGGTTCGCGGAGTTTGTCGAGCTCGCCGATTGGCACCGTGAGTTCCATATGATTAAAGCGAAGCTTGGGCATGGGACCTCCGAAGTGATTCGAATCAAGAAGCTGGCATAGAACCAACCGGTGGGCGACGAAACGCGAGCGGCCGCTACTTCTCGCGCGCGAGGCTCATCATGAAAGACTGGAGATCTCGGTCGCCAGGGTGGAGTGCAAGTGCCTCGCTCAAGACGCTGCGTGCGCGGTTGCTTTCGCCTTGCTGGTGGAGTGCCGCGGCGAACACATATGCGTAGCGGGGGAGTTCGGGGCGCCCCTTACTGGCCCGCTCGAGTTCGGTGGTCGCTTCATGGACCCGGCTCAACCGAATCAAGGTGAGCCCCAACGCATGACGCACATCGGGCTGGTCGCCGCTCTTTGCGAGTGCCTGTCTCAATACCCGTTCGGCTTCTTCGTCCGCTCCCCGCACGCGATGCAGGTCAGCCAGATTGATGAACGCAGGAATGAAGCTCGAATTGCGTTCGAGGGCCCGGCGATATTCACTTTCGGCAAGATCTAGATCGTTTTCTGCCAACGCGAGTTCGGCGAGACGCATATAGGGTTCGGGTCGGGAACCGTCGCGCAATTGCGCGGCGCGATACTCCGCGAGTTGGTTGTCAAAGTTTTTGGCGATCGCACCTTTGAGTTGTTCGCGAGGTACCGACGCCAAGGCGCGCACCGCTTCCTGGCGCACCGAGCGCACCGGGTCGTTGAGCAGGTTAGCCGCCCACTCGAGACGCAACTCTTGGGGGAAGTTTCCAATCGCTTCGAGGGCGGAAGTTCGAACGAGGGCGCTCTCGTCATCGATCGCAAGCGGAAACGCGGGAAGACTATTTTGGCTCGCGAATCGAGGCAGAAGACCGATCGCGGTTGCCCGCACGATCGGGGGCGTGCTTGGCGTTGCGAGGAGGCCCACGAGCAGTCGTTCCGCATCGGCTGCGGTCCATTGGCCCGCATGGATGGCTTCGCCCCAGTGCCGCGTCGTGTGTCGACCGTTGGGGAACCAGGTCTTGAGCTTATGTGCAGCCCAGCTTGAGGTCATGCTGCTGTGACAACCGTTGCATGCGTTCGGCGTGCCCAGCGCTTCGGACAGATCGGGGCGCGGGATCCGTAGGCCGTGATCGCGTCGTTCGTCGACACCCATGTACGTGGTGTTCGGCATATGGCATTCGACGCACTGGGCGCCGGTTGAACCCGCTTTGTGTTGATGATGTTTTGGCGAATCGTATGTCGCCTTGGTGTGGCATCGCGAGCAAAGATCGTTTCCGCTTGCCCGTAGCGTTGCAGTGTGTGGGTCGTGGCAATCGCTGCATGTCACGCCAGCGCCGTACATGGCGCTCTGAACGAACGAGCCGTAGACGTAGCTTTCTTCTTCTGGCCGCGGTTGACCGTCTGGGTGATAGATCGCCCCGTCGAGGGTCGAAACGCGATGCGTGTCCTGAATCGGCCTGCCGACTTCCGGCGCTTCGACAAGCGCGGAGCGTCTGGAATGGCAACGCGCGCACAACTCGACTTCGGTGTGTTCGGTGCGCGGTGGATTGCGCATGGGCATCGATGTCCTTGGATCGATCAACCAACTTGCGAGTCCAACGGATGGGAAATCGATATTCAGGCCCGAGGCTTCGTTCGGCTGTTTGCCGCTTGCTGCTTGTGACGCTTGTTTTTGGTGAGCCGAGCCTGGGCCGTGGCACGCTTCACATGCGACATCGATTTCGGACCACTCGGTTTTAAAAGAATCCGAGCTTGCGTCGTAACCCTTGCGGAGATTCGTAGAGTGACATTCCGCGCACATGTGATTCCAGTTCTGACTTTGCTGCGTCCAGTGCAGCACATCGTCGAAGTGGATTGTTTCGCCGGGGTAGTTGGAATACCAACGCTGTCCGCCCGCTTCCTTTGGGCGCGCGTCCCAAGACGAGCCGAGGACCTGGTACCGACCGCCGGGGAAGGCGATCAAATATTGCTGCAGCGGATCAATGCCGAACACGTATGTGATTTCGAAGTCCGCATCCTTTCCGTCCGGGCCTTCGGTTCGAGCGATGAATTTTGGCCCACGCCGAAAGAAGTGCGTCTTGATCCCGTTCTCTTGGTGATGCTTGTCGTCAAAGTTTCCGAGCACGGTGGCTTCGTTTGCCAGCTGCATGGCAAGGTCATGGTGGGAGCCCTGCCACTGTTCGAACTGCTTCGGGTGACATGCGCGGCATGCCGTACTTCCGATGTGCGTCGGCGCAGCCATTGTGGTCGTTTCGCCAGCATGACCGCGTGGTGCGGGCGCGACTACCCAGGTGAGCGCGAAAAGAGTTGCCGCAATGATGACGTGGCGATCGCGCATGGCCCGGAGTCTATCGCATAAGTTTCGCCGCCCTGAAGAGCAATCGCGATTCACGATCCCGCGTGTCTAATGCGATGCCGGGATCTGAAGTTTATGCAGCACCTGATCGTCGAGGGTCATGAACTGCTTCCCCGTAAAGTAGGGCTCCCAAAGTCGGATCGCGATCTCGTTGATGCCGAGTTCGTCCTCGCATCGGGGATGGCTCCTCGATGAGCGCGCCTTGATGTGAATCAACGGCGCCGGAAACACGAATGGAAAGACGAATCGTGAATGATCGGCACTCTGTTCCATCCAGCGATTTTGATTCGCGATATAGCGACCCATGAAATCGTTGATGTTGTGCTTTTCGCGTTCGTTCGTAGCACCGGCGTTTTGTTTTCTCCGCTTTCGGAGTGCGGCGCTGAGTACCGCAGCGTCCAACTCTTCGGTTCGCGACATCAGCGCCTGGCTCAACGTTGAACCAAAGCCAAAGGTGTCACGTGCCGCGCCGGCTGGCCGGATGTAGTCGACCAGCATGTAGGGCGAAAAGTCTTCTGCATCGATGGAACAGGTCGAGCCGTCTGTGCTCTGGGCCTCAATTTCGAGGACTGCATACCGCTTCGTGTTCCACCACGTGAAGTCATTCAGCTTAAAAGTGTTCATGAAGGCCATGATCACAACCACCGAGATCACCGCGTGCGACTTGGAATAAATGGCGTCGAGGCTCCTGTTGTCGCGCGCCCACCAGAGCCATAGGCCGAGGGCGATTTCGACGACCAACCACTTCCAGAAAAAAATCCCACTCAATGCCACGATGCCGAGATGCATCCCGAGTATGCAGGTCAGGAGGCCGACGGTCCCAACGCGGTGAACAAGAATGAAGATCATTCCGCATTCGATGATGACGGTGGCTGCGGAAACGAAGGGGCCAATCGTTGCGACGGCAGACGACCAATCGACGACGGACTGCATTGTGCCGACCCATTGCCAGCCTTTCAGGTACGTCCCGACAAACAGGTTTTCGAGATGACTCCCCGTGATCCAGTCGATCGGTGATTCGCCGATTGTGAGCTTCGCGATACCTGCATTGCCGTAATAGCTCCCCACCAGGCACAGCGCCGCGAAGACGAGTATCGGTGTGGGGACGACCCACGGATTTCGAGACGCCGCGGTTTCCTGCTCGCGGGACAACACCTTGGTGACCGCACTTGACTGCACGGCCAAGTTGATGACGACCGCTGCGGTGATTATGCCAATCAAACGCAGGGGAAGTTCGTCGCCAATCGGTGTGAAGGCTGCGACGGGATGCCTTAATTGTGCCCGACATACCGCGAGCTCAAAGAGAAACAACGGAAGCAGCGCGGGCGATCGCAGGATGGCGATCGTGGTTCCAATCAGGAGCCATCGATCAAGGGCATGCGTCTGTCCGAAGTAGTGATTGATCGGATAGCCCGCGTAACTCCAACACAGCGAAACTGCGATGCCGAAGACAACCCACCGAAATCCGCCGATCGAATCGATGACGTCCCAGTCGAGGCGATTGCTTCTTCGCCAGAACAGGGGCACGGTGAAGAGCAGGACGAGAAGAACGAGCCACTGCACTGAACCGAGTAGCGCGAGGGTGAAGCTGGGTTCAAAGTAGATCGTGCGAGGTATCCAACGTTCAAACGCAAACACCGCGTGTTCGATGCCAACACCCGCGACAAGCAATGTGGCGATCTGCAGCGGTGGGCCGAAGCGAGTGAGCCTATCCATCGCAGCTTGAAGTTCCGGGCGTTGGCAGTGAGCGACAGCTTTTCATCAGTGGCTTCGCGGTCGAATCGGGACGACGATTTTGACAGTTCCAGTTTGCTCAAATAAAAGCTCAAGGTTGAACGTGGACCCTGCTTCCAGCTTGCCCGAAAGGCCCGTCAACATGATGTGCTTGCCGCCGGCTGTGAGGGTGAGCTCGCTACCCGGCGCGATTTCAAAACCGGCGGGGTGGTGGATCATCTTCATTCGTCCATCGCTTTCGATGGTTTCGTGAAGTTCGGCCGAAGTGGCGATGTCGGCGGTCACGCTTACGAGTCGGTCCGCGCTGCCGCCTTGGTTGATTGCTTTTAGATAGACGACCCCGACGGGTGCCCCGGCACTGGGGTGCGAATACACATCGACGACTTCGACTCTCGAGGGTTTAGCCACTGGCGGTTCGACGCTGCAAGCGAGCGCGAAACAAATCCCGCTGATCAGCGATATTAAGATCCTGTACGTCGTTGATTTATGATGGAGGGCTCGACTCAATTCGTTTCTCGTGTGTCGCGCAGAAGTGTTTGACGGTCGTGGTGGAAGACTCGCGATTATAACGCGCGGACAATCGATGCCGTCGCCCCGTTTTGCGTCGTGATCTTTGAATTTTTCAGAATGACTACCCGAGTCGGCGCCGATCGGTACCATGCAACCGTGCCCGCGCCCCCCGCTTCCGAAGAATCGACGCCGAACGAGACCTCCGAGCAATTGTCGCCCGGGTACACCCGCTATGCACTCGGTCTGTTGGTCGTGGTTTACATTTTTAACTTTATTGACCGATCGATCCTTTCGATTTTGCTGCAGTCGATCAAGGAAGAGTTCCAGGTTTCGGACACCTTTCTGGGTTTCCTCTCGGGGGTTGCCTTCGCGGCGCTCTACACGATCGCCGGAATCCCGATCGCGAGATGGGCTGACCGCGGTAGCCGGACTTCGATCATTGCGCTCGCCACGCTGATCTGGAGCGCGATGACTGCGGTGACGGGGTTGGCGCAGACTTTTACACACTTGGTGATCGCGCGCGTCGGAGTGGGGATCGGCGAAGCAGGATGCAGTCCTCCCGCGCATTCATTGATCTCTGACTACTTCCCGCCGAACCGGCGCGCGACTGCACTTGCAGTCTACGCGCTCGGCATTCCCATTGGCGGCGGCATTGGTTTTCTCGCGGGCGGGTGGCTCAACGAATACTTCGATTGGCGCACGGCGTTTATTGTGGTCGGCTTGCCCGGGGTGGTGTTGGCCCTGATTGTGAAACTGACCCTCAAGGAACCTCGACGCGGAGGTTTTGAAGTCGCAACGGAAGCGTCGTCGCAAAGCAAGAGCATCGAAGAAGTGCTCGCCTTCATGAATAGCTTGAAGTCCTTTCGCCATTTGGCGCTTGCGGGCGCTTTACACGCATTCTACGGCTACGGCGCGAGCGCGTTCATTGCGACGTTCTTCTTTCGCTCGCACGCGATGGAATCCGGTGAGCTTGGAACATGGCTCGCAGCAATCTCGTGTAGCGCCGGCGTCACCGGGACGTTCCTTGGTGGCTACTTGAGCGACCGCATGGGCGCGACTGACGCGCGCTGGTACATGTGGATCCCTGCAATTGCGACGGTCATCTATATTCCGTTCGCGTTTCTCGTCTATCTATACCCAGATCCGTACGTTGCGCTGCTGATCTACCTACCCGGTTCGATCTTGGGTGGGATGTATCTCGGCCCAACTTTCGCGATGACGCAGTCTTTGGTCGCGCCGAATATGCGCGGTATGGCTTCTGCGATCCTATTGTTCGTCATGAACATCATTGGGCTCGGGCTGGGCCCACAGGCGGTTGGAATTTTGAGCGACTTGCTTGAGCCTTCGCTTGGAGGCGAGTCGATGCGATACGCGCTTCTGTCCATAATCGTCGTCTTTGCCAGCTGGTCCGTGCTTCACTACTGGCTGGCGTCGAGAACTTTGCGCGAAGACCTTTTGATGAAGAACCGGGCCTAAGGCGGCGACTTGTGTCGTTTTTGGCGCGATCGAGTGTTGTGCGCAACCCGGTTCGCAATTTTCGCAGAATTGTACCGGTGTTTGTTTCGGCGAACTGGCTCGCTGGCGCTTTCCGATGTCTACTCGGCGGTTCGAGGGACAGTGCTGGCATCGTCCCACGGGATGCTAGGATGTTGGGCGGAGCATCGACATGGCCGATTGCGAGGATAGATCCCAGGGGCTAGCGCAGACGTCGGACCAAGCGTCTCGGGAAGCCGCGTCTCGTTTCGATGCTCCCGATCTCTTTGTGCTGGCTATCCATAGCGACGGCCGGATCATTCATCTGAGTGATGCTTGGGAGTCTGTATTCGGGAGTCCGGCCGCATCGCTGGTAGGAAGTTCGATACAAGACGTGCTTGAATCGGCGGGCGTCGATGTCGTAGACGCTACTGAGCCAGAAGGTGTCGCGAAGGCGGACGCGCGGGGGTTGCTCGATGTCGCTCGGACCGATCTGGTACTTCGCTGCCACGACGAGGCGTCCAACGGCCGAGTTCTCCAAGGGCAGGTGTTTTCCGGGCTTGAGGATCCTACCGCCCGGTTGCTGATCTTGCGCGACGAAACCGCGAAGTGGGAAGCGCTTGCGCAACTCGATCGCAATGAGCGTCGCTTTCGCGTTGTCGCGGACGCCGGTCGGAACGTGCTCAGCGAAACAGATATCGAAGGTCGGTTTGTTTATGTGAGTGACGCATGCGAGTCGGTGCTTGGTTACACCGCGAACGAACTCGTAGGCACCCGAGCACTTGATCTGCATCCCCCCGAATACGCCGACGCATTTCTCGAACAGGTTCGAGTCGGCGCGAAGACGGGTGAACCCTTTAAGGTGGCACCACATCGGCTTCGCCGGAGCGACGGAAGCCTGATTTGGGCCGAAGCCATGGG
Source organism: Myxococcales bacterium (assembly GCA_012960035.1). Classification (GTDB taxonomy): domain Bacteria; phylum Myxococcota_A; class UBA9160; order UBA9160; family UBA4427; genus DUBZ01. The sequence continues at coordinate 21,824 of DUBZ01000125.1, forward strand.
AATCACCTATCGCGACGCCGCAGGCAAAGCCGAAATCGTAGGCGTCGCTCGAGAAGTGACGGATCAGGTCGAAGCTGATTCGGTAAAGCGAAGTATGGACGCGCGAGTTTTGCGTGGTCAGAAACTGGAAAGTCTCGGCGTTCTCGCCGGAGGCATCGCGCACGACTTCAATAACTTGCTCACGCCGATCATCGGCAACGTGGGCCTGGCGCTGCTCGACCTCCCCGATGGCTCGCCCGTTCGCAAACGCATCGAGATGATCAAAACAGCCGCCAACCGCGCGACTTCGCTCACCCGGCAAATCCTCGCCTACGCGGGGCAGGGCATTCCAACGGTTGAGGCGGTGAGTATTTCTTCGACGATCGAAGAAATGCAGTTGTTACTCGAATCGAGCGCGTCGAAATCAACCAAGATTTCATATGACTTGTCGAATCAAGTTCCACTCATCGAAGTCGACCGCACCCATGTAGGTCAACTTGTCGTGAACCTGGTCGCAAATGCTTCTGAGAGTTTCGGTGGAGAAGAAGGAGAAGTTGAAGTCAAAACCGGCCTTGTCCATGCCGATCAAGGCTACCTCGACGCATGCTTCATCGGCGAAAATCTCAAAAAAGGCGAATACGTCTACCTCGAGGTCAGCGATAACGGTTCAGGCATGGCGCCCGGTTTGCTGGCGCGAATCTTCGAGCCTTTTTTCACAACGCGGTTTATCGGTCGTGGTTTGGGTCTCACCGCGGTCGATGGGATCGTGCGCGGTTACTACGGCGGCTTGGAGCTCATGAGTGTCGAAGGCCAGGGCACTCGAATTCGTGTGCTGTTCCCGACGATGCCGTCGGCCGCGTCAGCGTCATTGGGCACCACCAGCACCCACGTGGCAAGCTTCAACAAAGATGCGTCGGAACGCCGCGGAACTATCCTTGTTGTCGATGACGATGAGAACACATGCGAGTTTATGACCACCGTCCTCGACCGCGCAGACTTTCGTGTGATCCAGGCAAGTGGCGGCGCGGCTGCGGTGAAGTTTTATGAACGCCACATGGATGACATCGATGGCGTGGTCCTCGACTACACGATGCCTCTGATCAGTGGCGCTGAAGTCTTCGATTCGATCCGCAGCATGCGTCCGGACGTGCGCATCATTCTTGTTTCTGGATACGCGCAGGCGCGCGCCGCCGAAGACCTGATGGGCCGGGGGCTATATGGCTTTCTGCAAAAGCCCTTTAGCCCCGAAGACCTCGTGCGAGAAGTCGAGCGCTTGTTCGCAGAAGTAACGGCAGAATAGCCTCGACGCGGTTAGGTGCCTAGCCCGCCAGCGCCTCAACGGTCACGGGGATGCCGTTCAACGTGGCATTGCCCGACAGCGGGTCGAGGCGGCCGTCTTCGGTCAAGCGATTCGAATTGACGCCTGGCTTCGCTGCAGCGACTGCGAGCGCGCTACCCGGTTGATCGTGCCCGTAGCCGTGGGGAAGACTCACGACCCCCGCTCGAATTTCGGTTGTGATTTCGAGTGGGACCTCGACGCTTCCCGCGCGCGACGTGACTTTGGCTCTCGAACCGTTCTCGAGTCCGAGGCGCGTCGCATCGTCGGGGTGAATTTGCAGTGTGCAGCGGTCGCGTCCCTTCATCAGCGAGCCGACATTATGCATCCAAGAATTGTTCGAGCGCACCGTGCGGCGACCGATCAGTTGCATGGATGATGGCGAAATTTCTTTCGAGAGGTCTGCCCGCAGTCGCGCAATGTCGTCGGCAATCGCGGTGGGCAAGAGTTCAATGAGACCGGACGCAGTCGAGATCACTTGCGGCACGCCGGGCTCAAGAGCACCGAGGTCGATGCCGTGTGGGTTGGCTACAAGCTTTTCGAGGGAGAGTCCATCGGCGTTCTTGCCGAACCCATCCCCATACGGCCCGGTTCTCAGCATGACGTCGAGCATCGCTTCGCTCGGCGGAAGGTCGGCGACCGCTGCGGAGATTTCGTTGGGGTCGCGGCCAGAAATTACCGAGCGCTCACTTGCGACTTCGCGCTCAATCAACCCACGAAGGAGCATGTCGTGCACCACGCTCGGCTTCACGTCATTGCCCGCGCCGTTCAGCGCGAGGGCGAGCCGGGCAAGAATGTCGGGTTCGCTGATCGATGTCGGTTCGAAGACGATGGGCGAGTAATTGGCGAAGTTCCGAACTGCGAGCGAAGTAAACGAAAGGTCGAAATGGCTCCGTTCCAGTACCGAGGGTGGCGGGAGTACGACGTCGGCGTGCCGGGTCGTTTCGTTCAAGTACGGGTCGACACTGACCATAAAGGCAAGGCTCGACAATGCCTTCTCGAGGCGGTCTGCGTTCGGGGCCGAAAGCGCTGGGTTCCCTGCGATTGTGACGAGTGCCCGAATCTGGCCTTGTCCTTCGGTTTCGATTTCTTCGGCCATCGTGGCAACGGGGAGCTCACCGCGCACTTCGGGAGCTAGGCGGACGCGACTGTTCCAGCGTCCAACCGAGAAACCGCGGCCGGGTCCTTCACGGCGCGGTCGTGCCGGTGCGGCGTAGGGAAACATCAAACCGCCGGGGCGGTCGAAATTGCCGGTGATGGCACAGATCATGTCCGCGGCCCAGGACGCCAGGGTTCCAAACTCTGTCGTGTGTGCGCCCATGCGTCCGTAAACAGACGCGGAATCGGCAGCGGCGATCTCGCGTGCCAGGGTGCGGATGGCATCCGCTTCGATGCCCGTGACCGTGGCGACCGCCGCCGGGGCGAAGGCCGAAACCGCTGCCTGCAACTCGGCGTAGCCGTTCGCGACATCGTCCAATCCATCGGAACTCGCCAGGTCTTCTTCGAACAAGACGTGTGTGATCGAAAGCAGTAGATGCGCGTCGGTTCCCGGTCGAATCGCCAGGTGGCGGTCGGCGAGCTTTGCTGTGCGTGTTGTGCGTGGGTCGACGACGACCAACGTGCCACCGCGTTGCCGGAGTTTCTTCAGTCGCCCTGGAAAGTCGGGCGCGGTGCATAGGCTGCCGTTCGACTCGACCGGGTTCGCGCCAAGCATCAGCATGTATTGCGTGCGGTCGATGTCGGGGACGGGGATCGTGTCGGGGTTTCCGTACATGAGGCCACAGGACACGTGTCGGGGCATCTGATCCACGGTTGAAGCGCTGAATATCGTTCGGCTGCGCAGCGCCTGAAGAACCGGTCGAACGAAGAATGCGCCGGCCATGTTGTGGACATTCGGATTGCCGAGATATGCCGCGAAAGATTCGTCGCCGAATTTTTCCCGTATCTCCGCGGTGCGCTTTGCGATAAAGGCGAACGCTTCATCCCACGAAACTTCGACATGTTTGCCGTCTCGTTTGATGAGCGGTGCGCGCAAGCGATCCGGATCTTCGTGCAGCGCGCCGAGTGTCGTCCCCTTCGGGCAGATGAAGCCGCCGCTCATGACGTCGTCGTCGTCGCCGCGAATCTGCTTGACCTGGTCGCCCTCGACTTTAATTTCTACGCCGCATGTCGCCTCGCAGAGCGGACACGTTCGGTAAAAGGTTCGTTCGCCCGTCGTGCTGGCGCGGGTATCCGGTGCGCTGCTCATGCGACTTCCTCTTCGGTCTTCGTTGCGGCTTCGAGTAGTTCGTCGAATGAAGCCTGAATGCAGTCGGCGTAAAAGCCGGGGTCCGGTAGCTGATCACGACAAGCGGTGACCGCGATACTGATGCGACCCGAATAACTGAATACCGGGTGGATGATTCCCATCCCGTCCATCACGGGGCCGATGCCGTGGAGTGCCACCATCCTCGCGCCCGTGAAGTACAGCGGGAACTGCGGGCCGGGGACGTTCGTAATGACGGTGTTGAGGAAGGGCTTTACGCGATTGGCGAGCCCCATGCGGGTGTAGAGCCGCGCGGCGAGACCCGAGAAGGTGCCGGGGAGTACTTGGCTGATGTCCGTCATGGTCTCGGCGCCCATCGCTTCAGCGACCGCCTTGGAATCGCGCGTCCCGTCGTGAACCGCGCCGAGTCGTTCAACCGGGTCGGCGATGTCGGTATAGAGCGTGACGCTCATCGCCGAGATTCGATTGCCCATGGCTCCGCTTTCTTCGTCCGAGCGAACGGAGATCGGTGCCATGGCGACCAATGACTCTCGGGGCAACTCATTCTTGTCTTCGAGATACCGCCGCATCGCTCCGCCGCATATTGTGAGCACCACGTCGTTCACGGTTGCACCGGGCACCCGCTTTCGGATGTCGCGCACGTCCTGCAGTGCGAAGTCGCGTCCTTCGACGACGCGGTGAGCGGTCACCGTCCCGTTGAAGCGTGTGCGCGGAACGCTGCCCGAATTTTCCACCTCTTCTTGTGGGTCGCTGCGCAGGACGTTCGCGATCGACGGGATGGTTCGACTCATGACGCGCAGAAACCGGAAGGGTTCTTGAACGTTTCGCATCGCCGTCCGCATACCGAGCTCGAGGAGTGAGGGATCTCGTTCGGGGATCCACTGTTCCGTGGGAGGCTCAGGGATCGCGTCGGGTTCGATGTCGTGGATCACAGCGGTAAGTTCCGCGCCAGAAACCCCATCGATCGCAGAATGATGGATCTTGGTCATCACCGCGAAGCTGTTCTTCGGTGTGCCCTCGACGTTGTCGAGTCCTTCGATCACATACATTTCCCAAAGCGGCTTGCTGAGGTCTAGTGGACGCGCGTGGATGCGTGCGATTTGAATGCAGAGTTGTCGCCAGTCTCCCGGATGGGGCAGGGCGATGTGACGAACGTGAAACTCGATGTCGAACTCGGGATCTTCGATCCAATAAGGGTGATCGAAGTCGTAAGGCAGGCGGATCAGCTTCTGCCGAAAGCACTTGGCGAGATGTAGGCGACTGCGGATGTTCGAGAGAATGTCCTTGAACGTGACGCTGCCACTGGTTGCGGTCGATTGATCGTAGATGGCAAAAGAGCCGATATGAGTGGGCGCGTTGCCAGACTCGAAATAGAGAAACGCTGCATCTAGGCCGCTAAGTTGTTGCATAAGGGGTCTCCCGGTGGAGGGGGCGAAGGTGCCACTGAAGCGGGCATCCTATCACACGGCATCATCGCCGAACTTGACAATTCAGTTGCACAATCGGGACGATGCTTGCACACCGGGCCGCTCGATATCTGCGTCTGACTTCACTAAATATATTTGACAGCGATTCGAACCGGAGGGTGTCATGCGAAACAATTTGGGTCTCTTTGTCGGCAAACGCGCGAAGCTTCAACCGAACCAAGAGGCAGTTCACGACTACGGGTCGGGTAAGCGCTTTACCTATAAAGAACTCGATGTGCGCTGCAATCGTTTTGGCAACGGATTGTTGGGCAACGGACTCGCCAAAGGCGATCGCGTCGCGACGCTTTTGATGAACGGCTCCGAGTGCGTCGAAGTATTTTTCGGAGGCGCAAAAGCAGGTGGCGTCATCGTTCCACTGAACTGGCGCCTCGTCGCGGACGAACTCACATTTATTCTGACGGACTCCGGCGCCGAGACGCTGATCTTCGGCACAGAGTTCGCGCAGGTCGTGAATGAACTTCACAGTCGAGGCGATGATGGCACCAAGGTCAAGAACTGGATTCACGTCGGGGAGGCTTCGGACCGACCGGCATTTGCAACAGGCTACGAAGATCTCGTCGCGGGCGGAAGTCAAGACGAGCCCGATTCTGACGCATGCGACGACGATCTCTTGTTCATCATGTACACGTCGGGAACAACCGGTCTGCCGAAGGGTGTGATGCACACCCACAATACGACGATGTGGGGTTCGCTGACCGCGCTCACGACCGCGGACGTTCGCTACGGAGACCGCTACCTGATCTGCCTCCCGCTTTTTCATGTGGGCGCGTTGAACCCCGTGCTCACTACGATTCATGCCGGTGGCTCCCTCGTCATCATGCGCGAGTTCGACCCAACCAAAATTTGGCAGGCCTACGCGGACGAAAAAATCACAGTCACGATCGCAGTCCCCGCCATGCTGAACTTTATGTTGAATACGTATGATGCAGCGGCGTACGACCTTTCGAATTTGCGATGGATCATGAGTGGCGCGGCACCGGTTCCCGCAACTTTGATCGAAAAGTACGCGGCCCTGGGATTTGAAATCCATCAGGTTTATGGCCTCACCGAAACCTGTGGTCCCGCTTGTCTCATCAGCCCGGAAGAAGCCGTGAAGCGCGCGGGCTCTACCGGCAAGGCGTTCTTCCACACTGATGTCAAAGTGGTGGACCCGGAAGGCAATGAAGTGAAGCCAAACGAAACGGGCGAAGTCTTGATTCGAGGCCCCCACATCATGAAGGGCTATTGGAATCGACCCGAGGCCACCGCCGAAACCGTGATCGATGGTTGGCTGCATTCGGGCGACGTCGCGATGGTGGACGACGAAGGCTTCGTCTACATCCAGGACCGCATCAAAGACATGATCATCTCCGGCGGAGAAAACGTGTATCCCGCCGAAATCGAAAATGTATTGAGCGGGCTGCCCGGCGTCCAAGAAGTTGCGGTGATCGGCTTGCCCTCACCCAAGTGGGGCGAATCACCGCTCGCGGTCGTGGTGAAGTCGGACGAAAACCTCACCGACAGCGACGTACTCGATTTTTGCAAAGGCAAGCTCGCGCCCTTCAAGTTGCCGCAGGGGGTCGAGTTCATTGACGTCATTCCGCGCAACCCAACTGGCAAAGTACTCAAGCGCTTGTTGCGCGAGCAGTTCCCGGGGCCGGCGCCTTCGTAGGAGAGCGACGTTCCTGGGCGTTATTTTTTTTGCGTGAGCCCACGCAGAATGATTTCCGTGACTTCGTTCGCAGCTTTCTTTGGAGAATGCTCGATGACTTCACGCACGTCGCTGCGCGCAAATTCGCGCAGCAGCCCGCCGAGCACGTGGGCGACCGAAGCGGTGTCCACCGTCGGGATGTCGCCGAGCTCGACCGCGCGGTCAAGCATGCTCTTCGTCACGGCCATCACGTAGTCTTCGTGGACATCAATCATACGTTTCGATGCGGGAATGGATGCAAGCTCCCGGGCGTAGATCGTCTGCGTCGGCTCGTCTGCGTTGTTTGCGGCACGAAGATAGGCGCGGAGCATCTCAAGCGGCGGCATGGATGGGTCGAGTGCGTCGATTGCCGCCTTGCCGACGCGACGCAGGTTGCGATCCGCCGCAGCGAGAACAAGCTCGTCCTTGCTCGGAGAGATGCCGTACAGGGTACGAAGGCTGCAACCCAACTTGGAAGCGATCTGCGACATCGTCAGGTCCGTGATTTTCTCGTTCTGTACGAGTTGCTCGAGCTCTTCGAAAATCTGCAACTGCCGCGGCGTCAGCCGTTCCATCGTCTCGCGTCCAAGCACGGGCTTGGGTGCGCGCACGTTCGCAAAGCGAACTCGTTTTCTGCCCTCCTCGGGCGACGACTGACTCAAGAAAACAGCGCCTCAGGCATGTCGACGTGGCGGGCGCGGAGCCATTCGCCAAGGCTCTTGGCTTGGCCGTCCTGGCGCGTCGACGCGGCAACGCCTTCTTCGAGAATGCCGTGGATCACGAAGTTGAGTGAGCGGATTGCTGGCAGCTCGAAGCGTTCGACCCGCAACTCGCGGACTTCCGGGAGCAGCTCGTTTACGAACGCGATGCTGAGGTTGTCGCGCAACCAGGCCCAAGCTTCGTCGCTGCGTGCGAAGACACCAAGGTTCGCATTGCCACCCTTGTCTCCAGAGCGAGCGCCGAAGACGAGACCAAGCGGAACGCGCTTGGTCGGTCCGCCCGGCGCCTTGGCCACCGGGCCAGCCGTCGTCTTAATGTTTGTTTCAATTTGTGGAATGACGCTGCTGAGCGTGCGCGTTTCGCCACCGAGGATCACGACTTCCTGGTCGACGTACATCGAAGGGATGCACGCAGGTTGATAAATACCGAACGCTCGGGCTTTGGACGGCCCGCCGAAACCGAAGAAGCCGGGGATCGTGGCAAGGGCCAAGTCGCCGATTGCACTCGACATCGCACGCCCAACCTTTTTGGGGTCGTGGTCTTTGACGCTGATCTTCAATACAGCAACCGCTTCTTCGTTGCTTTCCGGGTCGACGTGATCGTTGCGCATGAGGCGGATCTTCACTTGATCGAAGTCTTCTTCGGAAAACGGGATCGCCTTCCAGAATGCGCGCTGAATCAAGTCGGCCTTCTCTTCAATGTCGAGCCCCGCTAGGCAGACATTCAAATCATTGCGGAAGCCGCCCGCACGGTTGATGCAGACTTTCAACGTCTCCGGAGGCGCCTCACCCTTTGCGCCGTGCAAGCGCACTCGGTTCTTTCCGACTTGTTCGAGTTCGATGGTGTCGAAGCGCGTAGTGACGTCGGGCCCGTAGTATTGAGGACCGCCAATTTCGTAGAGCAACTGCGATGTGATCGTGCCGACGGAGACTTCGCCGCCGACGTTGTCGTGCATGCCGAAGACCGTTTCCCCGTCTTCGGCAACTTCGGCCCAAGGAAAACCAATGCGCTCCATACCGGGCACTTCCTTGAAGAAGGAATAGTTTCCGCCGGTTGCTTGGGTGCCGCATTCAATCACGTGACCGGCCGCGACCGCGCCAGCGAGTTCGTCGAAGTCTTCTCGCGTCCAGCCGTGGTGCCATGCTGCCGGTCCGCACACGACTGCAGCGTCGGTGGTGCGACCCGTAATGACGATGTCGGCACCTTGGTTGAGTGCATCGACGATGCCCCAACATCCCAGGTACGCATTGGCGGTGAGGAAGTCGGCTTCCTTGATCGGCTCGCCGGTTTCGAAGTGGCGCAGCTGATCGCCCGCAAGAAGTTCGGACATCCGCGGCATCAAATCGTCGCCACGTACGTACGCGATCTTCGGGTGAAGGCCGAGTTTCTCGGCGAGTGCTGCGACGTCTTCTGCACAGGTGTCGGGGTCGAGCCCCCCGGCATTGGTCACGACCTTGATCCCCTTGTCGAGGCAAGTGCCCATGACCTGTTCCATCTGGGTCACGAAGGTTCGCGCATAACCACCGTTAGGCCGCTTGACCCGTGTCTTCGCGAGGATCAACATGGTGAGTTCCGCCAGCCAGTCGCCGGTCAAAACGTCGATGGGTCCGCCTTCGACCATTTCGCGTGCCGCCGAAAGACGGTCACCAAAAAAGCCAGAGCAGTTTGCAATACGAATCGGATCGGCCATGTGTCTTCTCCATTTCCGTAGATCATGATGTAGCGAACGAAGCACTTGCTTTGATTCGTTCCCGCTTATTCGGCGTCGCCTTCTGTCGTCTCGACGACGATCAGTAGCGTTCCGCTTTTGACCTGTTCATCCTGGGTGACGAGCACTTCGGTCACAACGCCGCCTTCGGGGGCGTTCACCGGGTGTTCCATCTTCATGGCTTCGAGTACCAAGACGGTTTGTCCGGCGCTGACTGTGTCGCCGACGGCGACCCGCAGATCGAGAACCTTGCCCGGCATGCGCGCGATGTAGCCCCCGGACGTGTCTCCGCTCCCGGGGATCACAAAACGCGGCAGTTCGTCGAAGGTGATGTCGCCTCGTGGTCCTTGCACGATGAGCTGGTCCTCGAAGCGAGTAACCCGCGACTGAACCCGACGACCATCGATTTCAACGTCGATGCCAGTCGCGCTCCAGCTGTGCACGGTTGCATGCGTGCCGTCGCTAAACCGAAAGCGACCGTCGCGGGTTGTTCGATATGCGACTTCGATCTCGTCTTCGCCGTGTCTCAGGCTCAGGCGCTGGTTCGGCATGCGCGCGTTGCGCCAGCCCGAAGGCATCGTTTGCAAAACCGGCGTGTTCGCGCGGTTGTGGCCTTGCACCCAAAGAGCGCCGGTGCGCGCGAAGCGCACCATCTCTTCTACGTTCGGGGTCAGCGCGCGCGCGGGCTTGGTGCGTTCGATGAAGTCGGTTGTGGTGTCACCGGAGATGAACGCGTCGTTGCGCAACGTGGCGACCAGGAAGTCCCGGTTCGTTGTAATGCCACCCAGATGCGTCTTCTCAAGCGCGAGGGCCAACCGGCCAGCTGCTTCTGTGCGCGTCGGCGCGTGGGCGATCACCTTGGCGAGCATCGGATCGAAGTCCGTCCCAATGACCGAGCCAAGTTCGACGCCAGAGTCCCAGCGCACTTCGGGTTCGGCCGGCCGGTCAAACGCCGCAAGCGTTCCGATCGCGGGTAGGAAGTCATTCGCGGGGTCTTCGGCATAGAGCCGCGCCTCGATCGCGCTGCCCTGGAACTGGATGTCTTCCTGAACGAAGCCGAGGCTTTCGCCGCGAGCGACTCGGAGCTGTTCACGCACCAAGTCGATGCCCGTGACCATTTCGGTGACGGGATGCTCGACCTGCAAGCGCGTGTTGACTTCAAGAAAGAAGAACTCGCCCGACTCATCGTCGAACAAAAACTCGACTGTGCCGGCCGACTGGTAACCCAGCTCGCCTGCCAGGCGAAGGGCCGCGTCACCCATTGCGGTGCGCATCGCGTCATCGACCCTCGGTGATGGCGATTCTTCCAGAATCTTCTGATGGCGACGTTGGATCGAACATTCGCGCTCGCCCAAGTGCACGATGTTGCCAAGGGAGTCGCCCAAGATTTGGATCTCGATATGACGGGCATGGGGGACGTAGCGTTCGAGGAACACGCGGTCGTCACCAAAGCCACTCAAGGCTTCACGCTTGGCAGCGGCCAGACTCTCTTCGAGTTTGTCCGCCGACTCAACGACGCGCATCCCTTTGCCACCGCCGCCCGCTGCTGCTTTGACGAGCAGCGGGTAGCCGACAGACGCAGCGTCTGCTGTGTCGTTGGAACCGGGCAGGGTCGGGACGTTGGCTGCCACCGCAAGCGTTTTCGCCGTGATCTTGTCGCCCATCTGGTCAATGGTTTCCGGCGAGGGGCCCACCCAGGCGATCCCCGCAGCGATGACGTCCGAAGCAAAGCCCGCGTTCTCCGAAAGAAAACCGTAACCGGGATGAATGGCACCGGCTCCGGTCGCGAGCGCAGCTTCGAGGATCGACTTGCCATCGAGATAAGACTCGGGGAGTCGCACCGCTTCGTCGGCTTCCTGTACAAAGGGTGCGTCGGCGTCAGCGTCTACGTAGACCGCAACGCAACGGATCCCCATCGCGCGCGCGCCGCGAAAAACACGCCGCGCAATTTCGCCTCGATTTGCAACGAGTAGTGTCGTGAAACTCACAGTCGGAATACTCCATAACCGTCGGTGCCCTCGATCGGGCGGGTGCGAACAACCGAAAGCGCCATGCCGAGCACGGTGCGGGTGTCGCGAGGGTCGATGATGCCGTCATCACTGATCGCGCCACTGGCTTCAAGCGCCACCGAGCCTTTGTCCTGCATGGCCTCAACCGCGGCGACCAGTTTGGCGTCCGTTTCCTCGTCGAAGTCCTCACCCTTACGCGCCGCTTGTCCGCGTCGCACGATCGACATCACGCCAGCAATCTGCTTGCCACCCATGACTGCGATCTTGGCGCTTGGCCAAATGAAGGTGAAGCGGTTGTTGTAAGCGCGACCGCTCATCGCGTAAGTCCCGGCACCGTACGAGTTGCCGACGATGACCGTAATGTGGGGCACCGTTGAGTTGGTGACCGCGTTGATCATCTGCGAGCCCTTCTTGATGATGCCCGCCTGCTCGAACTCTTTGCCGACGACGAAGCCGGTCAAGTTCTGTAAGAAGAGCAAGGGTACGTCGATCTGGTTGTTGAGCTGGATGAAGTGCGCGGCTTTTTCGGCGGTCTCGGGGTTGAGTACGCCATTGTTGCCGAGGATCCCAACCGGGAAGCCCTCGATTGACGCCCAGCCACAGATCAACGTGTTTCCGTACCGCGGCTTGAACTCTTCAAAGCGCGAGCCATCGACCACGCGGCCGATCACGTCGCGAATGTCGACGGGGCGGCGCAGGTCGGGGCTCATCAAGCCGAGCAGCTCTTCGGGGTCGAGTACCGGCGCTTCAGCCTTCAAGTTCGCGGGCTGGCCGGTCTTCTTCCAGTTGAGATGCGACATGACTTCGCGGCAGAGCCGGAGCGCGTCGGGCTCGTCTTCGGCCAAGTATTCACCAAGGCCCGAGATCTCGGAGTGCATCTGCGCACCGCCGAGGGATTCGTCGTCCGACTCTTCACCGGTTGCCATCTTTACCAGTGGCGGGCCGGCGAGGAAGATCTTTGACTGCTCTTTGATCAAGATGTTGTAGTCCGACAAGCCGGGCTGGTACGCGCCGCCCGCCGTCGAAGAACCGAACACGACGCAGATCGTCGGAATTTCGAGTTTCGAGAGTTCGATCATCTCGTAAAAGAAGCGACCGGACTCGGCGAAGTGATTCACCTTGGCGGGTTTGCGCTTCTTCTTTTTATTGTCGTCGTCACCACCGCCCATGCGAAGATCGGCACCGGCAGACTCGACAAAGCTCACATAGGGGATGCCGTTGTCTCGTGCGATTTCGAGAGCCCGCATCCATTTCTTGCTGACGTAAGGGGTGAGTGCGCCGCCGAGCACCGTGGGGTCGTTGGCGAAGATGACGCACTCAACACCGGCGATGACGCCGATGCCCAACATCGCTCCACCGCCAACGGCGAAGTCCGAGTTGTAACCTGCGAGCGGGCTGATCTCGAGAAACGGCGTGTCGGGGTCGAGCGCCAGATGAATGCGTTCGCGCACCGAAAGCTTGCCGCGCTTCGCGAGACGCTCGTGGTGATACGCGCCGCCGCCCACTTCACTTTCGTCGAGCAGCTCTTCGATCACCTCAAGCTTTTGGAGCATGGCGGTTTTGTTTTCGGCGAACTCGGGTGTGCGCGAATCGAGTGACGAGCGCAGCGCCGGAGCGAGGAGGGAGGGTTGCATCAGTCTCGGTTCCTTCGTCTATCTAAGAGTGCGTCTATATGAAGGGTCGATCGGCGATCGATTTGGAAGTTCGATGATGGCTTTTAGGGATGTTGGCCAGCCGGATTTGGCTTGGGAATGCCGTGTTTGCACCATTGGCTTCGAATCCCTTTGTTCGTTCGAATTGACACACGGGTAACATCTGGGGTAACAAAATGCAATCGAAATTACCGGCTTCCTGGGTGGAAACGTCGGGCTGGCACTGCCACCCGCGACGATCCCGAGGAGCAGGGCGCCGTATCGGCATAGGAGTGAGTCATGAGTGAAGTGAAGGTCGAGACCTCCGGCGGAGTCATGACGCTGACCCTCGCCGACGTCGACAACCGCAACGCGTTGGGAATGGCTTTGGTGGGAGGGTTGCGCGACGCGATCGCGGCCGCGAATTCCGACCCCGATATTCGCGCGGTTGTGATCACGAACGAGGGCACGACCTTTTGCGCAGGCGCGAACCTGAAAGAACGATCGGCCGCAAACAAAGCCGCTGCCGAGAAGGCAAAGTCCGAGGGGGGCGCGAAGAAGCGTGAGAGCGGCTCCGGGCTCGGTGGGTTCGAAACCCTTCTTTACGAAATACAGTCTTCGCCCACACCGATCATTGGCAAGATCAAGGGACACTGCGTGGGCGGCGGCAACGGACTCGCCGCAGCGCTAGATATTTCGATTGCAGTTGAAGACGTAAAGTTCGGCTTCACGGAAGTACGCCTCGGCGTTGCCCCCGCGATCATCTCGGTGGTGTGTCTGCCGAAGATGCGCCCGGGCGATGCCATGGAGGCGTTCCTGCGCGGCAATCGCTTTTCGGGCAAACGTGCTGCCGAACTTGGCTTGATCAATCGCGCCGTCCCGGCAGACCAGATTGACGACGAAGTCGAAGCAATTCTCGCCGACTTGCGAAAGGGCGGCCCAAACGCGCTCGGCTTCTGCAAACGACTCGTCAACGAAGTCCCCGCGATGGAACAAAAGGAAGCCTTTGCCTGGACCGCGCAGCTTTCGGGCCAGCTCTTCAAGGGCGAAGAAGCCGCTGAGGGCATGAAGGCGTTCTTGCAAAAGCGAAAGCCAGCATGGATCGAAGCGCAAGAAGATTGAGCACGTTCGAACTCGAGGTTCTGATCTAAACTTACGCGATACACCGCCGGTACAAGCCGCGGGAACCCCCAGGAATTAGAGATGACCCAAGACCCCCTCAACACTTCTGAGCATCAACTCTTTCGCGAAACCGTGCGGAAGTTCACCGAGCAAGAACTGCGCCCCCGGGCGCGCGAATTCGACGCCGCCGGCAAGATCGACAAGTCGCTGTTCAAAAAGATGGGCGACCTCGGGATGCTCGGTCTCCGCTATGACCCCGAATACGGCGGTTCCGGTCTCGACTGGTCGTATTCGGCGGTGATGTTCGAGGAGTTGGGCCGCGCCGACAACGCGGGCGTCACGATGGGGATCAGCGTCCATACCGATATGGCGACGCCGTCTCTCGCCGAGTTTGGCAGCGACGACCTCAAGCGCGAATACCTCGCGCCCTCGATCGCCGGAGACATGGTGTCCGCCATTGCGGTGACGGAACCCGACGCAGGCTCCGACGTTGCGGGCATCAAGACTCGCGCGGTACGCGACGGCGACGACTGGATCATCAACGGTTCAAAGACCTACATCACCAACGCCGCGACCGCGGACTGGCTCTGCTTGCTCGTCGTCACTGACCCCGATGCGGGTTACGGCGGCTATTCGCAGATCCTGGTTCCGACAGACACGCCCGGCTTCCGCTATGAACTGCTCGATAAAATTGGAAACTGGGGTTCCGACACGGGGCTACTTTTTTTCGAAGATATGCGCGTGCCGGTTGCCCACACGATCGGTGAGATCGGCCGCGGGTTCCAACAGCAAATGATGCAGTTCCAGGACGAACGCCTCGTCGCGTGTGTGAGTTCGATGGCGGGAAGCGAAATGCTCTGGGAAGAAACCCGGCGCTGGGCAGAAGAGCGCGTTCTGTTCGGCAAGCCGCTCGCAAAGATGCAGAACACCCAGTTCAAGATGGTGGAACTCTACACCCAGATCACGGCTGCAAAGGCCATGGTTCGCGAATGCGTGCGCAAGCGCGTTGACGGAGAAGATGCGACGAGCTTGATCACGATGGCGAAGTTGTTCTGCGGCCGGGTGAGCCGTCAGGTCGCGGACGAATGCATCCAGTTCCACGGCGGTTACGGCTACATGAAGGAAAGCATGGCTGGCCGTGCGTTCGTCGATACCCGTCTTATCAGCATTGGCGGGGGCTCTGACGAAACCATGCTTCACTACATGGCGAAGCAGCTGGGCTTCTAACATGAACTAAGCGCGGTGTAAGCAGCGCGGCATCATTCCGTTATAAACCGATCACTTGACGGCTCGAATGACGCATCGAACCGACGTCAACGAAAGGAACACTATGGCCAGGCCGATCTTGAAGACTGACTTTTGCGACCGAGTAGGCATCGAATACCCGGTCATCTTGGCGGGCATGGGCCCGGTCGCGGGTACGGGTGATCCGGTTGCGACCGCCGATCTTGTCGCGGCGGTTTCCAACGCCGGTGGGCTCGGTGTGATGGGGGGCGTTGCGTATTCGCCCGACCAGTTGCGTGCAGAGATCCGCAAAATCAAGTCCATGACCGACAAGCCCTTTGGTGTTGACCTCCTGCTGTCGCCCAACTTTTTGTTCCCCCGTGGCAAGACCTCGATGCCGTCGGGACCGACTCGCAAACAACTTCCCCAGGAAGCCCTCGACGCGATCGCGCAAATTGCGAAGGACCTCGAGATCGAGCTGAAGGACGCACCGGCCGACACCGAGGTGATGGGCGGGTGGCTTGAAGAAGGCAAGAGCTGGGCGGGGTCCCAGGTCGAAGTCATCCTCGAAGAAGAAGTGCCGGTGTTCGCGTCAGGGCTCGGAACGCCGGGCCCGTTTGCACAAGAACTCAAAGCCAACGGCACGACGATTCTTTCATTGGTCGGTACGGCGCGTGCTGCAGAACAAGTCGCTGCGGACGGAGCCGACTACGTGGTCGCCCAGGGAACGGAAGCGGGCGGGCACACGGGGCGCATCGGCACCTTGGCGCTCTTACCCCAGGTCATGGATGCCGTGGCACCCACCCCGGTCATCGCCGCGGGCGGGATCGCGAGTGGTCGCGCATTGGCTGGTGTGCTGGCAACCGGAGCCGAAGCGGGGTGGTGTGGTACCGCGTTTTTGGTTTCAGAAGAAGCGAACCAGCCCGACCTGCAAAAGGATCGGATTCTCGCCGCGGCGACCGAAGACACGATCGTGACACGCCTCTACAGCGGGAAGACCATGCGGAACATTTCGAACCCGTTGATTGAAGCGTGGGAACGGTCGGGCGTACAGGCCCTTCCCATGGGCGCCCAGGCGTTGTTGATCAAGGACCTCACCCACTCGATCCGCGAAGCCGGCCGCGAAGACTTGCTCATGAACGCCGCCGGACAGACGTCGGGGATGTTGAAGAAGCGACGCCCCGCAAAGGAAATTCTCGAAGAGATGGTCGCCGACGCGGCGCAGATCCTCGGCAAGGATCTCGGTCAGCGCGTCCGCGCTTCGGTGTAAGCATCAAACAACGAACTTGGAGACACGAGTTCGGGAGGACATCTAACGATGTTGCAAGAAGGACAAGACCTACTGGCGGAAGCGAATGAGCTCAACGGCTTTCTCGACACCCTCAACGACGAGTTGTGGGATCGCCCGACGACGTTCATGGAATGGACGCCGTGGGACGTCGTTGCGCACTTGCATTACTTCGACTTGGTTTCGATATCGGCGCTTCAAGGCGAAGACGTCTTTGTTCCCGAACGCAACGCGTTGATGAAGCAGGTCATGGGCGGTTCGACGAACAAGCAGATCGCCCGCGAACGCTTTGGCGATATTGGCGCGGACCCGTTGCGGTCTCGCTGGATTGAAACGTGCACCGACTTGGCGAACCAGCTTGCCGACAGTGATCCGAAGCGGCGCCTTCCCTGGTTCGGCCCTGACATGGGCGTGCGCATGTTTACCACCGCGCGCTACATGGAGACGTGGTCTCACAGCCAAGAGATCTACGACTTGGCGGGCGCGACGCGCAGCTATAACGATCGCATCAAGCACATCTGCGCGATCGGTAACCGCACGTTCGGTTGGACATTCGTGAATCGCAAGATGGAAGTCCCCGGGCCCCCGCCGTTCGTTCGTTTGACCGCACCCTCTGGTGAGATTTGGGAATGGAATGAAGGGAGCGGCGAAGAAGTCATCACCGGTTTGGCGTCGGATTTCTGCCATGTCGTAACCCAAGGCCGCAATGTGGAAGAGACCGCGCTCGACGTGAAGGGCGAAATCGCGACGCTCTGGATGTCCATTGCTCAATGCTTTGCTGGTGGGGCCGTCGATCCGCCCAAGCCTGGTGCACGACTCAAGGAATAGACCCGTTGCAGCATGCGCCGCTCCTCGCGGGTGCCCGCACTTTATGGAGTACATCGAATGGATCTCGAATTTGGTCAGAAGTACGAAGACTTTCGCCAAGAAGTGAAGCACTTCGTTGAGAATAACAAGCCCAAGAAACCAGCCAAAGGTTCGCTTGGCACCCTCGAAACCCGAAACGCGTTGGTCGACTGGCTGAGCTTGCAAGTCGAACATGGCTATTGGGCGCGAACCATCCCGAAAGAATACGGCGGCTTTGGCGCTGAGCCTGACTTGCTCGAAACCGTCATTATGGATGAAGAGTTCAACAAGGTCGGGATCCCGCGCGGGATGTCGGCCCAGGGGCCGTCGATGCTCGTGCCGACGCTGCTCGAGCACGGCAGCGAAGAACAGCGCAAGGCCTACATCGGCAAGACGATGCGCGGCGAAATCATGTGGTGTCAGGGGTATTCGGAGCCTGGCTCGGGTAGTGACCTCGCAAGCCTTCAGACGGCTGGCACGGATGACGGCGACGACATCTTGATTAACGGCCAAAAAATTTGGACAAGCTCCGCGGATAAGTCCGAGATGATTTTCATTCTGGTTCGCACCGAACCGGATGCCAAAAAGCATGCTGGAATCAGCTACATCCTAGCGCCAATGGACACCCCCGGTATCGAAGTTCAGCCCCTGCGCACCATGTCGGGCGACCTCGGTGAGAACTCGTTCAACCAAGTGTTCTTCACCGATGTGCGTGTTCCGAAAACCAACATTGTGGGCAAACGCGGCGAAGGCTGGAAGATCGCCAACACGACGCTCAAGCACGAGCGCAACTCACTGAACTCAAACGGCGAGGGGAACATGGTTCGCTTGGTGAAGCTGATGGCTCAAGAAAAGGTCAACGGCGTAACCGCGATGGACAGTCCGGTCTTACGAGACCGGTTGATGGCGCTCCAAGGTCGGATGCTGGCCATGAAGCATCACAGCATGCGGATGTTGACCTGCAGCTTGAAGGACGAGTCGCCAGGTGTTGCGGGCTTGATCGCCAAACTTCAAAACTGTCAACTCAACTTCGACATGTCGGCGCTCGCGATCGACGTGATGGGCGAACTCGGTGGTCTCTACGACCACACCAAGTACGAACGCGACCGCGGCTACTGGCAGACTCACTCGTTCTTTTCCCTCGGTCTGATTATTGGCGGAGGCACCGCGCAGATTCAGAAAAACATCATTTCTGAGCGCGGTCTCGGGATGCCGCGCGAGCCGAAGCCCGCCAAGGCTTAGGCCGGGCCGCCTTGCAACACGCCGTACAGGCTTGAGACGAACAAAAGAATCAAAAGGAACACCCGATGGATTTTGGACTTTCAGAAGATCAGCAGATGCTCGAAGAAACGGTGCGCAGCTTCCTTCGCGACCAGGTGCCGATCACCCGCGTACGTGACATCCGCGATGCCTGCGAAAAAGATCGTGAAAACGGTTGCCCCAACGATCGTGCCATTTGGAGTCAACTCGCCGAACTCGGTGTGACGGGCATCCTAGTTCCCGAAAGCCAGGGGGGGAGTGCGCTAGCGCCGCTGGACGCGGCCATCGTCGCACAGTCTCTTGGCTATGCGGCGACGCCTACGCCGTTTGTAACGTCGGGCGTGATGGTGCCGGTTGCACTCACCCACCTCGGCGGCAGTGAAGCGGAGGGTTGGCTCTCCGGGATCGCGGGCGGCGAAATCACGTTCGGTGTCGCGGTAACCGAAGCATTCTCGGTCCGCGAAGAAGCGGGCGTAAATCTTGCCGATGGAAAAATTAGCGGCAAAGCGATGATGGCGATGGACACCCTCAACGCAGACTTCATTCTCTTGACGCTTGGTGCAGGCAAGTTGGCGGTGATTCGGGCTGACGCTGCGGGGCTTACCAAGAACCGACTGATCACCACGGACGTCACGCGCTGCACTGCGGAACTCATCCTCGACGGCGTCGCGACAGAGATCGTTTACGACGATGCTGCAGACCCCATCAAACGGATGTTCGAAGTCGGACGCATTGCGTTGGCTGCCGACACATTTGGGGCTTGCGAGTCGATGATCGAGCAGTCGGTTCGCTACGCGCAGGAACGCAAGCAGTTCGATCGGGCGATTGGCTCCTTCCAAGCGGTGAAGCATATGTGCGCCGAAATGATCGCCGACTTGGAGCCTGCGCGATCGCTCATTTGGTACGCGGCACATAGTTATGTCGCCATGCCGGAAGAAACGCCCTTGATGGCATGTCACGCGCTCGCACATATTTCCGAAATTGGTCGCGAGATCGCGAGTGTTTCAACTCAGGTGCACGGGGGCATCGGGTGGACCGACGAGCAGAACCTTCACTTTTGGTTCAAGCGCATAGGCCTTGCACGGCACATGCTCGGCGGTCCCGAATACCTGCGTCGCTGTGCGGCAGAACTGCAGGGGCTCGCGGCCGCGTCTTAATACCGCTGAAATTTACGAGATCAACGCAGTGTAGGGAGGGGAACGATGAACACCAAGATCGCCCAAGAACTCGGACTCGAATTTCCAATCTTTGCCTTCACGCACTGCCGCGACGTTGCTGCGGCTGTGTCCAAGGCCGGAGGCCTTGGCGTCCTGGGTGTTGCGGGTCATTCCATCGATGCACTCAAAAGTGAACTTGAGTGGATCGAAAACGAAGTCGGTGACAAACCGTTTGGCGTCGACCTCTTGTTGCCGACTAAATTTGTGGGAAGCGACGCCGGAGGTGAGGGCGGAGAGAAACTCGACAAACACATCCCCGACGAACATCGTGCCTTCGTCAATAAACTGCTCGAAGACCATGGTGTCCCTGAATTGCCCAAAGACGCGCGGATCGGCAGCGAGTTCGCGGTGGGCTACGAACAGCAGCGCGAAGTCATCGAACTCGTTTTTCAGCACAAGATCAGCTTGATCGCGAGTGCGCTTGGCCCGCCGCCCGAGTGGATGATCGAGACGGCACGGGAGAAGGGCGTCAAAGTTGCGGCCCTTGCCGGCACCGTCGAACACGCGAGACGACACGTCGAAGCGGGTGTCGACATCGTGGTTGCGCAGGGAACCGAGGCGGGGGGACACACTGGAAGCATTTCTACGCTTGTGTTGGTCCCCGAAGTCGTGGACGCGGTACACCCGATCCCGGTGTTAGCAGCGGGCGGCATCGGAAACGGACGCCAACTCACAGCGGGCCTCGCGCTTGGCGCCCAAGGGGTTTGGACGGGCTCGGTGTGGCTTACAACCGAAGAAGCAGAGACGCACCCAGTCGTGAAGGAGAAATTTTTAAAGGCCGGGCTGGGAGATACGTTGCGCAGTCGCTCGATGACGGGAAAGCCGGCCCGCCAGCTTCGCAGTGCGTGGACCGACGCGTGGGACGATCCGTCGAACCCCGACCCGCTCCCGATGCCGTTGCAACCACGCTTGGTTCACGAGGCACAGGCGCGTATTTCCCGAACAGCGCACAAGAACAAGGGCGCAGCCGAGCTCTCGAACTACTTTGTGGGTCAGATCGTAGGTTCGCTCAACGAAGTGAAGAGCGTTCGAACCGTGATGGAAGAGTTCGCGATGGAATACGCGGACACGATGGAACGGCTCGACGGCTGGGCGGGCGACGAATAGGGTTTGCGGTCCGATTCATTTCGATACGCTTGCGGAACCCGTCCACTTCATCCCATAAAGGATCCACCCCATGAACATCGAAGGCAAAGCGGCAATCGTCACTGGAGCAGGCACGGGAGTAGGGCGCGCAACCGCGTACCGACTGGCCGACGCGGGTTGCTCGGTGCTCGTCAATTACAGCCGCTCACAAGACGCCGCCGAGGCGGTTGCTGCAGAGTGTGAAAGCCGAGGTGTGAAGGCGTTGGCGTACAAGGCCAACGTTGCGGAGGATGCCGAGTGTCGCGCGATGGTCCGTGAAGCCGAGCGCGCGTTCGGGCAATTGGACGTGTTGGTCAACAATGCGGGCACCACGAAGTTTATCCCCCACGCAAACCTCGAAGATGTTCAAGCCGAAGACTGGACGAACATCATGAGCGTCAATCTCGTCGGTCCCTTTCAGTGCTCGCGAGCGGCAAAGGACCTGCTGCAAGCGGGTGGCGGCGGCGAGATCGTGATGACGTCCAGTGTCGCGGGCTTGGCCGGAACAGGAAGTTCAATTCCGTACTGCGCGTCGAAGGCTGCGTTGAACAACATGGTCGTCACGCTCGCACGGGTTCTCGGTCCGAACATCCGCGTCAATGCAGTTGCCCCGGGTTTCATCGATGGTGAATGGTTGCAGCAGGGCTTGGGCGATGCTTACGAACCCATCAAGGCGGCACAGCAGGCCAAGTCGCCGCTCGGCAAGGTGACCACGCCCGATGACATCGCGGCCGGCATCATGTCGATCATTACCGGGGCGGATCTCGTCACGGGACACGTGCTCCCCGTCGAAGGCGGCATCTTGATCGGCGGCTAAGAGCAGAACAGGCTCTTAGTAACTCCGCCGTTCCCGCACGATCCCGACCCCCGTTTCGATTAGGACTTTGAGCTGAGCGTTCATCATCGCCGGCTTCCTGCACGTGCACGGTGCACTTCGGAGACATTCTGCACACGCCGCCGCCTCCCACCGGAGAGAACGCGGGCCGTCGAGTGCTTTACTTCAAATTCGCGATGCCAAAAACATTCGAAGCGATCCCTGCCGGCGCGCATTACAACGACTTGCTGTTCAAGCAGGGGGCGGGGGGGCGGGTCGCAACGCGTGCGGATACGTGGTCGGACGACGACACTCCAGAAGGCTTCCAAGTGGCCCGTTTCGAAGACCGCGACGAAGACTGAACGGGTCGCTCGCGGCGCCAACACGGTGACGCGGTGGGGGCGCCTGAATGCGGGTGGATTGCAGATCTTGTTGGGGCTGGATGCATCGCGGAAGCCGTTCACAATTGGCCCCCACGCGAAAGGGGGGCGAAGCTCCTCTCTAGATTGGACACGAGTCGTCTAAGGGATTATCAAGAGGGGTACTGCTGCAGCCTTGGAGTCGTTAGATGTCCGCGCCCGCGTCTACGCCACAACCGACGTCAGCCCCCGCGTCTACGCCGATCAACCAACCGATCGCCGAGCCCGAATGGCCTGCATCCGGTGACCGGCCGATTGTCTTCTTGTTGGACGCGGCCTCGTCTCTCGAAGAAGCGATCCTGCGCGACTG
The DNA here is from genome assembly GCA_012960035.1 of Myxococcales bacterium. Lineage (GTDB taxonomy): Bacteria > Myxococcota_A > UBA9160 > UBA9160 > UBA4427 > DUBZ01. The sequence goes on from DUBZ01000125.1 coordinate 44,254, forward strand.
GATCGAACGCGCGCGTCCCGAAGGCGTTGCGTCCAGTTCTAATGAGGCGATCACGATCGTGTCTTCTCGTCGGCCGAGAGGAAACAAGCTTGGTTCCCTCGAACCCGCTCTCGCGACTTCGAGTGATCCACTTCTCGCACCGCTGCGCGTGCTTTGGTTGCCCAAAGAGCGGGAAGGAAAACGCGTCGCGAGCTTGCGCGACATTTTGCGCTTCGGCGACCCGCGCGACCCCGGCCACATTCGCGCAGCGTACGTGTACCGATTCGAAAAGGATCGGGTTTGCATCGTGGCGGCCGAGCCTGCACCCGCGTCTAATCTGCGTGAGCGTTGGCGCGCAGCCGCCGGTCGAGACGTCGCCGAAACTGTTGGTCTGGCGCACTACGTGGCGAAGCAAGCGGCTCTCGCGCTTGACCGCGCAGAGCGCAAAATTCGTGGGGCGCGTTACAAGGTCCCGCGCTTCCTTCACGAAGAAATTCTGACCCGTCCTTCATTTCTTGGTGGTCTCGACACCCTCGCGCGAGAAGAGGACGTGGCGCCTCCCGTCGTTCGTCGCAAGGCGGAGCGGTATCTGAAAGAAATTGCTGCGAATCACAGCCCACTGATGATCGACATCTTCGCTCAACTCAGTCGCTCGTCGTCAACTCGTGGTTACGAAGGACTTCGCTTCGATTCGGAACAGATCGAGGTCGTACGCAAACTCGCCCAGCAGCACTCGGTGGTCTTTATCCCGACCCATAAATCGAACCTCGATCACATGGTGATGTTTCGAGTGCTCCACGAAGACGGGATGCCGCCAAACCATACGGCGGGTGGCATCAATATGAACTTCTTCCCGACGGGCCCAATTGCTCGGCGTGCGGGTATCTTCTTCATCCGCCGCAGCTTCAACGACAATGAAATCTACAAGTTCGTCCTGCGCGCTTATATCGATTTTCTGATCGAGAAACGCTTTCCGATCGAATGGTTTATCGAGGGTGGCCGGTCGCGCATCGGGAAGCTTCTCCCGCCTCGGTACGGGATGCTCTCGTATGTCGTCGATTCGTACCGTCGCGGCAAGAGCGACGACGTGATCTTGATTCCGGTTTCAATCGCGTATGACCAGATTTCAGAAGTCGGAGATTATTCGCGCGAGGAACGCGGCGCTGCAAAAGAGGCCGAAGGTTTCACTTGGCTCGTCAAGTTCTTGCGTCGACTCGGGCACAAATACGGCCATATCGACCTGCGTTTCGGCGAACCCTTGTCACTGCGTGCCGCCCTTGGGCCACCTGGTGACGGCGAAGGGGGTGAGAGGTTCGACAAGCTCACCGTGCCCAAGCTCGCTTTCGAAGTGTGCGCTCGCATGAATCGCGTGACGCCCATTACCCCGATTTCTTTGGGGATGGTGGCGCTGCTCGGTTGTGGTGATCGCGCAATGAGCCTGCCGGAAATACAACTCTCGCTTCGCTACCTGGTTGAGTTTGTGACCAAGCGGGGCTTCCCGACGACCACGAAACTTTCACTAAGCACCCACGACGAAATTCAGCAAACCCTCGACCCGTTGGTTGATAGCGGCGTACTTGCGCGGTTCGATGAAGGGCCCGAGGTCATCTATTCGATCGCGTCAGAGCAACATCTTTCTGCGGCGTACTACCGAAATACGATGATCCACTTCTTGCTCAACAGCGCCATCGTGGAACTCGCGCTCTTGCGCGCGTCGGAATGTGAAACTGGGGACTGCCGCGAAGCGTTCTGGAACGAAGCGATGTTGATGCGCGATCTGCTGAAGTTCGACTTCTTCTTCTCGGAGAAAGACGACTACCACGAAGAGGTCAAGAGCGAGCTGTCACTCCATGCGCAAGATTGGGAACAAGCGATCGCGAGCCCGGGCGCGGCCCGGGAACTGCTTGAACAGATTCGGCCTTTTCATGCGCACCGCACCTTACGTTCATTTCTCGAGGCGTATCAGGTGGTGGCCGATCGTTTGCTAATGCACGGAAGCGAAGCGGTGGAAGATGAGGCTGCCTTGCTACGCGACTGCATGGTCTGGGGTAAGCAATACACGCTCCAGCGGCGTATTCGTAGCGCGGAGTCAGTGTCCAAGCTTTTGCTCAAGAACGGAATCAGCCTGGCGCGCAACCGTGGGCTGCTTGAGGGTGAAACCGAGGCGTTGTCCCTCGGAAGGAAGCGGCTCGTCGAAGAGTTGCGTGAATCGATCAGGCGCGTCAGTGTCATTGATGCACTGGCGTCTGCTCGACGGGCCGGCGCGCTCGACTAACTCCCTCCTCCTCCTCCCTCCCTCTCGCGAATGCGTGATCGAGCGTAAGGAAGCCATAGATGTCGGAAGCTCATTACGAACGGCTGTCGGCGATGGATACTTCGTTTCTCGTGCTCGAGAAGCCGTCGAGTCCACTGCAAGTTTCGGCGACGCTGATCTATAAAATCGGCCCGATGCGCACAAAGGGTGGCGGCGTCGACTTCGCGGCATACAAAGCGGCAACAGAAGCCGTGTTGCACAAAATCCCGCGATACCGCCAAAAGCTTGCCTGGATCCCATTGGTCGAGCACCCGGTGTGGATCGACGACGAAGACTTCCACCTCGACTACCACATCCGTCATACGAGCATGCCCAAACCGGGAACCCTCGATCAGCTCAAGCAGCTTTCGGCGCGCATCATGGCCCAACCGCTCGACAAGTCGAAGCCGCTCTGGGAAGCGTGGGTGGTTGAAGGGCTCGAAGGCGATTGTTTTGCCGTGATCAGCAAGATTCACCATTGCATGATCGACGGGATGGCGGGACAGGACCTCGCGCAGATCCTGCATTCGAATTCTCCCGACGACCGAACGCCCGCCGCACCCAAGCCCTTCATGCCGCGCCCGTCGCCCAGCAACGCTGACTTACTCCGCGACGAAGTTTCGCGATATCTCTCGATCCCCGGTCGTGCGTTGCGGGGCTTGCGCGAAGCGAATCAAGAGTTCAACGAAATTCGCGATCAGGTGACGACTCGCGTCCGTTCCGTCATGGACATGGTGCAGGGTATGAGGGACGCACCGAGCAAAACCCCACTCAATGAACCCATTGGCCCGCATCGTCGTTTTGACTGGCGCGACATGCCCCTCCAAGACGTAAAAGCATTGCGCAAAGCCATTGGATGCACGATCAACGACTTGGTGTTGGCCATCGTGACCGGCGCCGTTCGGCAGTTTCTGATCGGTCGTGGGCACCCTCTTCACGGGCTCGACTTTCGCATCGCGGCGCCCGTGAGTATTCGAAGTGATGAAGACGGCAACATGGGGAACCGTGTGTCCCAGTGGTTTGTGCGCGCACCCGTGGAAGAGATGGACCCTCTTGAGCGGGTCGAGAAGATTCGGGTCGTGACCGAAGAGCTGAAGGCGTCGAACCAAGCACTCGACGCCGACCTCATCATGGCGGTGGCAGAATGGACGCCCACCATCTTGATGACGCTGGCAAGTCGTTCGGCGTCAGGCGCGCCGCCGTACAACATGATGGTCACCAACGTGCCCGGGCCGCAATTTCCACTCTACTTGTTGGGCGCGCGGCTTCTCTCCCTCTATTCACAAGTTCCCATCGCCGACTCGACCGCTTTGGGTGTTGCACTCGTGAGCTATGACGGCACTCTTTGTTGGGGGTTCAACGCCGACTATGAATTGGTGCCGGACCTCGACACGTTTGCAGACTTGATCGTGGCTTCCTTTTACGAACTCGCCGAAGCGGTGGGCGTGACCGTTTCAGCATAGAAGGCTCACAAGCCGGACACAGAATTGACCCCCCAGGAGTATCTGAAATGGCATCGCGTAGAGAACTCACCCGGCTGATCGACCGCGGGCCGAGCGGCCCGAAGATCGGCGCATTTTTCGATGTGGACCGCACACTTCTTGCGGGCTTCTCGGCGATGGCATTTATGCGCGACAAGTTTTCCACCGAAGGCATCGACATCGGCAAGACCATTACGTCGCTTGGTGGCGCCTTTCGATTTGGAATGAATCAATCGAGTTTCCCAACGTTTCTCGAAGAATCGTCGGGAGACTTGGTCGGGTTGACTGAAGAAGAACTCTCGGCGGTTGGCGAACGAGTCTTCAACCAGCGACTGGTCACCGACATTTATCCCGAGAGCCGTGCACTCGTTGAGGCCCATCAGAAACGCGGTCACACGGTTGCGATCATTTCGTCGGCGACCCACTTCCAGATCGATGATCTCGCCCGGGAGCTAGGAATCGAACACGTTCTGTGTACAGAACTAGAATTCGTAAACGGCAAGTTCACCGGCAACGTGGTTCGCCCGGCGTGCTTTCGCGAAGGCAAGGCCAAGGCAGGTCGCGATCTCGCCGAAGAGTTCGACCTCGATTTGCACCAGAGCTACTTCTACACCGACAGCCGCGACGATTTGCCGCTCCTCGACATTGTCGGCAACCCGCGGCTCGTGAACCCGGACAGCGAGCTTTCGCAGATCGGCAGTCGCAATGGCTGGCCCGTGTATCGCTTCCGAAGTCGAGGCCGCCCGAGTTGGCGCGAAGTCGCAGGGCTTGCCGCGTCGATGACCGCGCTTGGGCCGGCGGCCATGATCGGCATTCCGGCGGCGATCGCGAGCGGAAACCTGCGGCGAGGCATGGACATGATGATGTCGACTTACGCCGATCTTTCGAACGCACTGACGGGCGTCGAGGTTCAGGTCGAAGGCGAAGCCCATCTTTGGTCTCATCGTCCCGCGGTCTTCATCTTTAATCATCAGAGTGGTCTCGACGCGCTACTCATGGCGCGGCTCCTGAGACGAGACGTGGTCGGTGTTGCCAAACAAGAGCTCAAGGACACGCCAATTCTCGGCCAAATGATGCAGTTGGCGGGCACTGTTTTTGTGGAGCGGGGTGACAAGGAAAAGGCCGTAGAGTCTCTCCGGAGTGCGGAAGACGCTGTGCGTCAGGGGCTATCGATCGTTATCGCGCCGGAGGGGACACGCAGCGCGACCAAGCGCTTGGGCCCCTTCAAGAAGGGTGCGTTTCGCATGGCGATGGCGACTGGCGTGCCGATTGTCCCGGTTGTGTTGAAGAACGCGCTCGATGCGCTGCCTCGCCACGGTGTTGTGGTGCGAGCCGCGACGGTGGAAGTGGTCGTAATGCCTCCGATTCCGACTGACGACTGGACCCTCGAAAATCTGAACGACCGTATCGCCGAAATCCATGCGCGATACCGGAAGATCCTGTCCGACGATTAGGCGCCCGAACCAAGGAAGTGGCTCCGGTGGGTCCATCGACATCGTCATGAACGACGACTCTCGCAGTCGCCCAATTTAACTGGGGTCGACGTGCGCGCGGGCTTCCTTCGCAATTGCCAGTTCTTCGTTGGAAGCGATGACGTAGACCGCGACGCGCGACGTCGCCGTCGTAATCGTGCCTTCGGACCCGACGCAGTCCGCGTTCGCCGTAGCGTCAAGTTCGATTCCGAGCCCCTCAAGCCCTTCGAGGATTCTCGAACGAAGCGCCGGGCTGTTTTCTCCGGCACCTCCAGTCAGCACGATCGCATCGGCGCCACCAAGCGTTACGAGGTGCGCGCCGATGTATTTGCGCACGCGATGAGCAAAGACGGAAAGGGCGAGTTCGGCGCGTTCGCTTCCCGCGCCCGCCTTCTCGAGTAACTCGCGGATGTCTCCGCTGATGCCCGAAAGCCCGAGTAAGCCGCTTTCGTTCAACATCACATCTTCGACCGCTTGTGCGCTCATGCCTTGCGTGCGGGCCAGAAGCCCAACGATGCCCGGGTCGATGTCTCCAGAACGCGTGGCCATGACCAACCCTTCCAGTGGCGTCATTCCCATCGAAGTGTCGATCGAACGACCGTCGCGCACGGCAGCCGTTGAACACCCGGCACCGAGGTGGCAGGTAATGATGCGACTCGAACTGGCAACGCGTCCAAGTCGCTCAATGGCGCGAGCGGAAACGCTGCGGTGGGAACTGCCGTGGAAGCCGTAACGGCGAACGCCGAACTCTGTGTAGTAGTGGTAGGGCAGCGCGTAGGTAAAAGCGGCATCGGGCAGGGTCTGATGAAACGCGGTGTCGAATACCGCAACGTGTCGCGCCTTGGGGAAGCGTTTTCGAGCGGCGCGAATTCCAATGAGACACAGCGGATTGTGGAGAGGTGCTAAGGGGACGAGGTCTTCGATGGCGCGCTCTGTGTCGTCGTCGATCAACGTCGCTTCACAAAATTTTTCTCCACCGTGGACGACGCGATGCCCAACGCAGTCGATGTCGGCGGCGCCCGCGATGTCATCGCAAACAGCGTCAAACGCGGCGGCGTGGTCCGCACCCGCCAACACTCTCGAAGAGACGCGAGTGCCAAGCGTGGCGTTCAAACGCGCGTCCGCGGTACCGATCGCGTCGACGCTGGCCTTCGCGATGAGCTCATGCTCATTCCCAAACAGGGAACACTTGAGTGACGAACTCCCGCTATTGACGACAAGGGTTTTCACGCGCGCGGGAACTGGCTTTCGATTCCGGCTACGAGTGTGTCGACCAAGAGAGCTGCTTCGTCATCCGAGATCACGTAGGGCGGCGCCACGATCACAATGTTGGCCTGGCCGGGAGTCACGGGCGTTGTACGTCCAATAATGACACCAAGCTCGCCGCACTTCCGCACGATTCCGCCAACTTTTTCATTTGCCGCTGGTTTCTTGCTCTGTAAATCTGAAACCAGTTCGACACCGACGAGAAGCCCTTTGCCGCGTACCTCGCCGACGTTGGGATGACCCGCGAGTTGTCGCTGAAGCTTCGTGAGCACAGTTTTCCCGACGACGTTCACACGTTCGACTAATTGCTCGCGCTCGACGATTTCGAGATTGCGCAGTGCAACTGCTGTCGCGACAGGGTGCCCCCCGTACGTATTCACGTGCCGGAAGTGACGACCGCTTTCGGCTTCGCCGTCGAATGCTTCGAAGACATCGCGCCGTGCCACGAGGGCGGCGATCGGCATGTAGCCACTCGCGATTCCCTTCGCGAACGTGATGATGTCTGCTTCCACACCCCAATGCTGATGCGCAAACATTTTGCCGGTACGTCCAAAGCCCGACACGACTTCGTCGAGAATCAACAGCACACCATATCGGGTGCAAATCTCGCGAACCTTGGGCAAGTAATCGTCCGGTGGGATCAGTACGCCACCGCCTGCGATTACTGGTTCCATAATGAACGCTGCAACGGTTTCGGGACCTTCGTGCAAAATTGTTTCTTCAAGTCGGTCGGCGCAGTCGTTGATGCCGCGGTATGGGTCCGGGGCGTCGGTAAAGACGAAGCCTGGAAGCAGGGGTTCGTAGCCTTCGCGTCGCTCCCACTGGCCCGTCGCGCTCAGCGCGCCCATCGTGTTGCCGTGATAGCCCCGGTGTCGCGCGATGATCTTGTAGCGACCGGGCCCGCCAATGCCGTCTTCACGTTGTGCTTGGAACTGACGCGCCATCTTGAACGCGGCTTCGTTGGCTTCCGAGCCACTGTTGGTGAAGTAGACGCGACCGGGGTAGCCGAGGAGGTCGACCAGCTTTGCAGCGAGTCGTATCGCGGGTTCATGGGTCATCGTCATGGGCGCGTAAGAAAGCTTGGCCATTTGTTCGCGCGCGACATCGGCAAGTTCTTCTCGGCCATGGCCCACGTTGACGCACCACAAGCCCGAGGTGCCGTCGAGCCAGCGGTTGCCGTCGGCGTCGTAAATGAAGCATCCCTCACCGCGTTCGATAAAGCGGGGCGGCGTGACCTCGATGTTTCGATGTTGGGTCAGCGGGTGCCAAAGGCACTCGGCGTCGAGGGCTTTGAGTTCGCTGATGGAATTGCTCATGGATTTCTCCTGGAACGAAACCCGCCCGGGGCTTGGCCAGGGCAGAACGCGAGTTTAAACATTTTGCGACCTCGCGAAACAGAAATCTAGGAGATCTGTCCGCTCTCGCGAAGCGTGACGAAAGTAAGACAATTTGCAGGCGCAAAGGTCGATTGGACCCTCCCCGTTGCCGAAATACTGCGTCTTGGTTCCGGAAGAGATTCTAAATTGATTGGGGTATCGTCGCGCCTGCCAAAAGAACCAGACCCGGCCAGGCGCGCCCGTCGGCCGAATCGAAGCTTAGGACCGGCAGTACCAAGCGCTCCCTCGATGGTGGCGCACGCCCAAGACGAGACACTTTCTTCGGACACCAGACCGTCCGGACCGCACAAGGAGCAACAAAGATCATGCCCAGCGTAATTGCAAACCTGAAAATCAAAGAAGACAAGATCGAAGAAGCCAAGGTTGCATTGAAGCAACTCAGCGAAGAAACCCTCGCGAATGAATCTGGAACGCTTGTCTACACCGTGCATCAGCGCACCGACGATCCGGCCACGTTCGTGTTTTACGAAAAGTACGAGAACGACGAAGCCTTCAAGATTCATGGCAAGAACCTGGCGTCCAAAGCCGCGGTTTTCGGTGGCCTCCTTGCCGGTGCTCCCGAGATCATCATGATCGACGAAGTCTGAGCAGTCGGTCGACGCAACACCAAACGCAGAACACAATCATTGATCAAGGCGGCGCGATGAGCCGCATCTCATGGGAGTACAGAACGTCATGTCCGAAAACGCGCAGAACGCATTCAATCTTTTCAAGGCAGTCGAAGGCAAAGAAGAAGCCACCGGTGAGTGGTTTGAAGTCACCCAAGAAATCGTGAATCAGTTTGCTGACGTCACCCTCGACCATCAGTTCATTCACATCGACCCCGAGCGTGCAAAGCAGACTCCCTTTGGCGGTCCCATTGCGCACGGCTTCTTGACCCTTTCGATGCTGACGCATCTTGGCGCTTCGGCGAACGCCGAAAACCCGGACCCCAAGCGTCATGAAGGTTTGATGATGGGCGTCAACTACGGCTTCGAGAAGGTTCGCTTCATCAGCCCGGTGAAGGTGGGAAGCCGCATCCGCGCGCACAAGCTTCTCTCGAAGGTTGAACTGAAGGGCAACGCCGTTCAGAGTACGCAGACGATGACGGTGGAGATCGACGGCTCGGACAAGCCCGCGTTGGTTGCGGACTGGCTCGTTCGCGCGGTGTATGCGTAGCGTGGGCTCGCGAAGCTGAAGGTTCGAATCATTACACTTTGAGCAAAAGGAGCGTCGAGCGTGATGAGGATTCGAAGCAATACAGGCAAGATCGCCTCAGTTTTGATCGTTGTACTGAGTTTGTTGGTCACGATTCCGGTTGCGTACGCCGGTGACGCGGACGCACTCGCGGCAACACTGTCGAGTGGTGATCGCGCCGATGCCGACAAGGTGCGGGACGCTGGAAGAAAGCCTGCCGAAGTGGTGACGTTCCTGGGAGTGGCTTCCGGCATGACGGTGATAGATCTCATCGCGGCATCGGGCTACTACACCGAAGTTCTCTCTGTGGCGGTTGGCGAGAAGGGCAAAGTCTATGCGCAGAACGGCGCGTTCGTTTTGAAAATGCGCGAAGGTGCCAACAAGAACGACAACAAAGAACTTCACCGGATGACGAAGGCGCAGGCGGTGAAGTCAGTGACTGACGCGGGTTTCGAAATCGTTGCCGAAGGCGAAATGCTCCGGAATTCGGAAGACGATCGAGCCGCCTACGTTTTTGCCGAAGGAATGCGCGGAAACACCGATCGCTTCGTGTTGAAGTCACGCAAGCCCTAGCTACCGCGAGCCTTCGCAACGCTGGCAGCGGCATTGGATCCGCGTTTGGGCGCGTGCGCCTTCTGTCGCGCAGACTCCTAGCGCGGGCTTGCGAGTTGGCGCTACTGCCTAGTGGTCTCGTTCGAGAGATAGCCACAAGCGCAACAGATGTCGTTTGCGTTCGGGCTCGGGCCACTCTTCGTATTGGGTGCGCGCATGCAGCACGGTGTGATTTGAAACGAGTTGCACGTCTCCAGGCTCGAGGTCCATGTCGAGGTAGATGCCAGGCGTGAGCGCGATCTCCTCGTAAACTTCTAGAAGCTCGAGTTCCAACTCAGTGTGGGGTGGGACGTCTTCGTGACGCTGGGCAGAGCGAAAGTAGTCACCGTGGTAAAAGGTGCGCAGGCGTCCATCGGCGTAGCGGGCTGGCGGGATCGGGAAGTGCCGAAACGGGTCGCCCGGTTTTGAGTCTCGAATGTCCAGCACCATGGGTTCGAACAGACGTGCGGCAAGATCGGGGCGCGACGTCACAAGTTCGTTGAACACCGTGACGCTACTCGCGATGCGGCTTTGACCGCCGTGCTTCGCTTGGTTCTTGCAGAGCAGTCCCACGACATCCGCTGCGTCGCAGTGATAGGCGATATGGGCAGCGGTTTGATACAGGCGCACGAACTCGTCGCTGCTTTGCGCGCCGGTATCGCGCACGTGTCCGAGCAGGTCTCCAGCCGGGTTTTGTCCGCCGGGTTGTCCGAGGTGGAGGCCGAAGCTCCAGAAGAACACTTCGCTGTAGGCGTCCGGCCAGTCCTTTACTGGGAGTCCGGTGACAAGCGCGAAGCCGCGCCCAGTGTCGAGGGTTTGGCGCAGCGAATCGATCGTTGCGCCCAAGCCCGGAAGCGGGAAGTCCTGCCGCAGCAGCTCACCGGTGGGCTTGTCCGTCGCAAGTGCCGTGTCGATGGCATTTTCGATTTCGCGAATTGCGTCCGATGAAAGCGCTACGCGCCACGAAAGATCACCCTCCATGACATCGCCACGCCAAGCGGCCTCGCACTCGACTGGCTTTTCGGGAACCGCGTCATGGGGCCGGCCGAAATAGTACCCAGACTGTTCTTGAAACGAGCGGTAGTTGGACATGAGGTCTTCCGATTCTACGCGGGCTTACCCTTCGCGCTAACCATGAAATCGAATCAGCCCTTCTTGCGACATTGATGCCACCAGTTCGCCGCTCTCGGTATAGACCAAGCCCCGGTTGAAGCCGCGACCGCCAGCGGCCGCGGGCCCGTCTTGTACGAACAGCATCCATTCGTCTGCGCGAAAGTCGCGGTGGAACCAGATCGAGTGATCGAGGCTGGCCGCCTGAAACCGTTTGTCCATCCACGAGACGCCGTGAGGAAGCACGCAGGTGTCGAGAAGGTTCATGTCTGACACGTAGGCGAGTAGGCATTGGTGAAGGGCTCGATCGTCGGGAAGCGAACCGGCGGAGCGCACCCAAACGCCCATGAAGGGGGGGCGCTTCTCTGGGTCGAATTCGTCTATCGGGTCGATGACTTTTTGCTCAAAGGCGCGATTGCCGTCGTACCAATGTTTGAATTCTTCCGGCGCACGTTTGCGCGCTTCGGCGCGAACGATTTCAGGATCGGGCAAGTCATCAGGTCGCGGAACATCAGGCATCGGAATTTGATGCTCGAGACCCTTCTCTTCTTTTTGAAATCCAACCGACATGGCAAATATCGCCTTACCGTGTTGGATGGCAACGACGCGCCGGGTATTGAAACTCTTGCCGTCCCGAATGCGATCCACTTCGTAGAGGATGGGGGTCTTCGGATCCCCGGGCCGCAAGAAGTCGCCCTTCAGCGAATGCGCCACACGATCTTCTGAGACTGTCCGCGTTGCGGCGACCAGTGCCTGCCCAACTACCTGCCCGCCGAACACCCGTTGCGAGCGTTCTTGTGGACTGCGCCCTCGGAACAGATTCAGCTCGATCCCTTCGAGGTCGAGCAGGTCGATCAACGACTCGAGGGTCGTCATGCGCTTTTCGGCCGCGTGGGTTTGTCGGCGAAGGTAATCGGGACGCTGCCCGGGACCCGGAACAGCGATCGCCCCCATTCGGTGGTTTCGTTTTCGAGCTTGAGATCATCGAAGCGTTCAACGAGAGTACGGATCGCGATCTGGGTTTCGAGGCGCGCGAGATGTGCACCCAGGCAGAAGTGTGCACCACCACCAAACGAAAGGTGCGCCGCCGTGTCTTTGCCTTTGGTGTAGCGGGTGATGTCGAAGCGCTCTGGATCCTCGAAAACTTCGGGGTCGCGATTCGCCGACGCGAGGACTGCGATGACTTCGTTGTCGGCTGGGATCACGTAGTCATCGAAGGTGAGTGCTTTATGAGTCACCCGCACGCTCGCCACGATGGGGCCCGAATAGCGCAGGCATTCTTCGACTGCACTCTCGGCAAGTTCGGGGTGCGCGCGAAGTTTCGCGAGCTCATCGGGGTGGCGGATCAACGTGGTGAGTCCATTGCCGATGAGGCCGATCGTCGTTTCGAAGCCCGCGATCAAGAGGCCAACGGATTGTGAAAGCAGTTCAAGCGGATCGAGTTTGTCGCCTTCTTCTTCAGCGGAGATGAGGACGCTCAATAGATCGTCGCCGAGATTCTTCCTGCGGCTTTCGATCAAGCTGTTGAAGTAGCCGATGAGGGACGCCCCGGCTGCTTCGACCTTGGCGGCAGTCTCGTCGTCGCCGATGCCGCGAATCGTGAGCAAGCCATGGGTGGCGTCTGCTGTCCACTGCGTGAAGTCTTCCTGGTCTTCTGGTGGGACACCGAGCAACTCACAAATTAAGGTTGCCGGCACCGGCCGAGCGAGATCGCTCACGAGATCCATCTTGCCTGTCGGGGCGACGCGATCAAGCAGTTTGTGCGTGATGGCCTCGGCGCGCGGTCGCCATGCTTCGATCGCACGCGGCGTAAACGCTTTGCTCACGAGTTTACGCAGGCGCGTATGGGTAGGAGGGTCTTGAAGCAACATGAACAACCCACCGCCGGGCACTTGCTCGTCTTGGCCGGGAAGCAAGCCGTTGTTCAATCGCATGCCGGCGTCGGATGAACGCAGGACGCGATTGATATCGGCGTAGCGGGTCAGCCGCCAATTGCCTTCCGGTGTCAGGTTGACGGGCTGAGTTTCACGCAGGTGCTTGAAGGCCGAGTACGGATCTTCGACTTGCCCTTCAATGGGTTCGGACCCATACCAGCCGGGAATGGGGGTCGTGCCGCCAGACGGCGTCGAATGTGAGTGGGAAATGACGGATCTCCTTGGCGCGTCGAGGCGAAGATTAGCGCAGTTGATCTCCACCGAGGAACATCGCGCCGGGGGTCAATCGCTAAGAAAGAGAAAGCGAGCCGTTCGGCCCGGTCAGGACCGCGCGAAGTTTCGGCTCGTTGGCTTCTTTGATTTTCAGGGCGCAGCCTAGCGCGTCGAGGTCGGCAGTGATGGAACTGGGCGCAGGGTGTTCTGCTGAAAAACTTCTGAGTTCGCAAACGTCTTCAGCATTGCTTGCTGCTTGCGTCGGGTGACGTGCGTCGCCCCAATCGATCACAAATGGCACCAACCCGTCGCCACGCGGCGTCGGGTTGAGGGTGAGCTTCCAATTCAAAACCGTGCCGTCAGGCTCTTCGCGGGACATTGCCAGTACCACGCCAGGGTCGAAGCCAATGGCTCGCGCGAGTTCGACGTCGGCTTCGATTGCGCGGCTACGCGCCGCCCAGGTGACGAGCCGCGGCGCTTCGAGGGTATCCAGTCCAAACGGGCGTGGATGTTCGGGTGCGGGTCCGTCCGGGTCGCGCGCAATGAGTTCGAGGTAAGTGTCACCACGAAAGGGAAGGATGGCGTTGTGGGTTCCCATGCCCGTGTGTCGGCCGCCGAAGGCCGGGCTCACGCCGAGTGCGGAATCAAAAGATGCGATTGCCGCGGTGAGATCGGGGACGGCGTACACCAGGTGATCCAGGCGAAGACGTTCCATTAAATGTCACCTCCACAAAAAATCAATGTTCGGGCGCCACCCACTTTACCGGTTCGAAGAACTTCTGAATCTCAGGAAGGACTTCCGACATCTGATGGCGCCCCCAAGTGACCGCTTGGTCGAGTTCGTGCCGAGTGTCGTGAGCACGCGTCGTCGCCAGCCCGCGAGTTGTGGGGACCGGACCTTGATGTCGGGTCGCTTCGTGCGGCCACCCTTTTTGGCGGCACCGGGCTGGAAGACGTCAAGCGCTGCTAAAGCGAGGGCGTAGCGTAGGTGATGCTCGCTGCGTCGATTGATGACGCCCGGGTGTTCGAACAAGCCTTGAATCAGCTTGCTTTCCATTCGTTGCAAATGAAGGAGTTGCTCTTCCCGGTCGGGAATGGGTAGGGGCGACGAAGTCACGGAATCTCGATGATGGGGAGGGGCGTCGCCTGGCGCGGCCGCGCTCAAAGGAGAGAAGAGTCTAGTCACAGTGAGAGATGGAGGCGAACGCTTTGTTCCGAAACACGGCAGATCTCGATCTTGGCGAATAGCAGGTCAGCGTGCATAATTGCGTTCTGTTCGCTGCCAACAGTCGGAGTCGAGACCCCAAGCCGTCGAGTGGCAACGCAGCACTGATCTGTCTCATTGGCAGTCAAACGCATGATCGAACAAAGGATCAACATGCAACTCCGTGTTTCAGTTCTGGGTGCCGGTTCGTTTGGTACCACCATTGCTCACCTCGCGACCAACAACGCGCCGACGGTGCTGTGGTGCCGGCGCAAAGAAACCGCAGAGGAGATCAACGCGGAACACACCAATGACGCCTATCTGCCGGGGCATCAAATTGCTCCCGGGCTGCGCGCGACGAGTTCGCTCGAAGAGGCGGTGAGCCAGGCAGATGTTGTTGTGATGGGTGTGCCATCCCTGGGCTTGCGCGAGGTACTGGAAGACGTCAAGCAACACATTCGACCGTGGGTCCCGGTCGTGAGTCTCGCGAAGGGTTTGGAGGCAGGGACTCGGCTGCGCATGACCGAGGTCATTAACGAAGTACTTCCCGATCATCGCGCCGGCGCCCTCACCGGCCCGAACCTCGCCAAAGAGATCATGGCGGGCTTCGCGGCCGCCAGCGTCATCGCGTTCGACGACGTCGACACCGCGCGTCAACTGCAAGGTGTCTTCAACACCGGACTCTTGCGCATGTACACCAACAGAGACGTGATCGGCTGCGAACTTGCCGGCGCACTAAAGAACGTCATCGCGATTGCGGTGGGGATGGGGGACGGCCTTGGGGTCGGCGACAACACGCGCGCAGCGGTCATGACGCGAGGCCTTTCGGAACTCACCCGCCTGGGTGTTGCAATGGGGGGAGAGCCCGCGACCTTCGCAGGGCTCGCGGGTGTTGGCGATCTCATCGCGACGTGTGCCAGCCGTCAGAGTCGTAATCGCTTCGTCGGGGAAGAACTCGGTAGGGGGCGTACTGTCGAGGAAATTACGGGCGACATGAACCAGGTCGCAGAAGGAATCAAGACGAGTCGCGTCGTGATGGAACTGGCGTCAAAGTACGACGTCGACCTGCCGATCTGTCGCGAAGTCTACGGCGTGATCTACGAAGGTCGGAAGGCCACCGATGCCTATAGCGGGTTAACGCGACGCGAACCGGGTGCAGAGCACGAAACCGGATAGAGCGCACAGAAGCATCGCGCTATGCGAGCCCGTCGTCGGCTGCGCGAAGCAATGTCGTGATCACGTCATTTAAGGGAGTCGCGATACCGTGCTTACGGCCTCGCGCACCCACCACCGCATTGCGTGCTTGCCATTCGAGCTTGCGGCCCGCGCGCCGATCCGCGGTGATCGACGACCAGTGACCGGGGGCGGCACCCAAAACCATTCGCAGTGCTTTCTCCGGCGCATCATCGGGAAGCTTCGCACCCTCGGCGCGACCGACTGCAAGCACTTCCCCCATCAGCTCAAGAATGAGCGATCTGATTTCGGGGTCCGCCGCGATCGCGTTTTTGCGTAAGACTAGGGCGCATACGCCACCCAACGCTGCGTTGTTCAGGAGCTTCCACCACGCTTGGGTCGTGAAGTCGTCGCTGACGTTGATGTTCGTGCGTGCACCCTCGAACAAGGCTGCGAAATCGTGACCTGTTTTGCGTTCGGGCACGATCAGTGTTCCCGAATGCATTTGTTCAATCTTGCCCGCGGCGTGTTTTTCGGCCGGAACTTGAACGATCACCGGCAGAACCTTCATTCCGTTGGGCAACAGGGGCGCGATTCGCTCTTCGTGGTCAACACCATTTTGCAGCACAACAACGACTGTGTTGAGCCCGCACAACTGCTCGAACCACGGAGTCGCGCCGGCGCTTTGATGGGCTTTCGTGGCCAGCAAAACCCAATCGACGGGGCGGGCATTGCTGGGTTCCGTCACCACCGTGGCTTCGACCCGCGACTCGCCCGCCGGGTGGCGGACTTCGAGGGCCGTAAACGGGGTCCGGGTGCAGAGTTGAACATCGTGGCGCCCAAGATCCAAGAGGTCCGCCGCAATGGACCCGCCGATTGCGCCGATCCCGACGACTGCGATATTGCTTCCCGACATGTCGAACCCTTTCATCTGCCGCCACGTTCGAATTGATTCGGACTGGTGACCGGCATACCGTACGTCTCGACTCTACCGGACACGCGTAGCGGGAGCGTTGTGCGAAACCATTTCGATTGCCGTGGGTTCAAGAGAATGTTGAAAACACGCGTGCCCGCAGCGGAGAGCAAATTGACGTATCGAAACCTAATTCTGACATTGTTGACTTGTTTGCGAGTCGGTGCGGATGGGGTCGCGCTCGCGAGTTCGCCCGGTGAGCTGTCGCAGCTAAACGGGCGTTGGAAACTCGACTGGGAAAAATCTGAATCGATGGATTCCGCCATGGATCTCCTCGAAGTCCCTTGGCTGGTCAAGAAGATGTCGGGCGTGGTGACGATCCACGCCACGTTTGAAGTCACACCCTCTACGTGCGAAAGCTGTGCGGCCAACCTGCGAATCCTGAATGAAAACCCGATCAAGGATACGACGCGCCGCGTGATCCTCGACGGCGAGCCGGTCGCCCACACCGACCCGCTCGGAAACGTTTCAATGGACAGCTTTATTTGGTCCGAAGAAACGGGACTCGAAATGGTTCGAGAGCGTGTTCTGAAGAGTGGAAAGAAGGCGAAGATCATCGACGTTCGGTTTGTTGAAGACGATCTCGCGAGCATGGTGTCGGTGATGACGGTTTTCATCGATGGAGAAGAGCGGGCCAAGGTACGTCGCGTTCTCACCCGGGTCGACGACTGAAAAAGCGAACTTTCACGCTAGCCTCTAGGCCAGCGCGCTGGAGGCCAACGATGTCATCGATCCGACCTGTAGATTCACCGCTCCACATTCGCGACGACCTCGCCGCGGCACAAGCGCAAATGCTTGCTTGCCTGACTGAGCCGGGCACGTGGTGGACGGGGACAGAGCGTCGCGCGATAGCGCTCGAAGCGCGCGCCGCCCGCGACTGCGCGTTGTGCGCCGAACGCAAAGTGGCCTTGTCTCCGTTTTTAGTTGACGGGTTCCATGACGGGCCCGCCGAACTCGACAGCGCAGTCGTCGACGTGATCCACCGCATCGTGACCGACCCAGGGCGGCTCGTGCGCAGCTGGTATAAAGGGGTCATCGCAGACAGCGGCTTAACGCCCGAGCGATATGTTGAACTCGTGGCTGCGACCGTGATCATGAACGCAGTTGATGTCTTTGCCCGCGCGGTTGGATATGCCCCCCCGGCCTTGGCCGAAGTGACCGCCGGAACGCCGTCGAAAGAGCGCCCGCTCTCGGCAACAGTAGAGGGAGCTTGGGTTCCGCAAATTCCGGTCGGGGGCGACGACTGGACTGCGCTTTACGAAGACCGCGAAGCCGTGCCTCAAATTGGTCGTGCCTTGAGTCTCGTTCCCGCCGAAGTGAATCTGCTGAACTCAGTTTCGGCTTCGCACTACATGCAACTCGACGACGTGTCCAACCCGATGCACGTTGAGCCGGGGCGTGCGATTGACCGGTTGCAAATGGAACTGGTTGCTTCGCGTGTGTCTGCCGTCAACGAATGCTTTTACTGAACGACCGCGCATGCGAGCCTGCTCCGTGCGAGCGGTGGGATGAGTGGAGCGAAAGTAGATCTTGCGGCGGTGAACGACGGCGCCGTTGATTCAGGCGTGACCTTTGGTGCAGAGCTTTTGGCATACACCGACGCGGTGATGTCTCGCGACGCCGAAGCGATCACGAAGACCCGTGACGAACTCGGTGCCAAGATCGGCACCGACGGCATTGTTGATACAGCGGCAATCATTTCGATGTTCAACGTTGTTGATCGGATCGCGGATTCGACCGGGATTCCGATCGACGAGGGCTTCACCCATGACATGCGCTACGGAATCGGGGCGGAGTTGGGAATGAGCCACCTCACGCCAGAAGAACGCGCGAGTCGATAGCCACGCGTGAAAGGCTGGCCCGCTAGTCCTGATTGAAGACAGGCTTTCGCTTTTGAAGAAACGCCTGCATTCCTTCGATCTGATCCTTCGTTCCCATCGTGGCGTGTACCGCCTTGCGTTCTGCTGCGATGCCATCGGCAACGGCTTGCGAGCCCGCGCCCACCACCGCGCGCAGCACTTCGGCGACTGCCCGGGCAGGCATTTCTGATAGTTCGTGGCCGAGCTTCTTTGCGCGGTCGAGTAACACATCGTTGGGCCACACTTCGTTGACCAAACCGATGCGAAGTGCCTCGGGCCCGTCGATCTTTTTACCCCGTAAGATCATGTCGAGCGCGTGATCTCGTCCGACGCACTGAGTGAGTCGCGCCGAGCCGCCCCATGCCGGCACGGTGCCCAGATCCATTTCGGGGAGTCCGATCTTCGCACCGTCACGGGCTGCAAGACGGAAATGGCAAGCAAGTGGGAGCTCGAGTCCGCCGCCGAGGCAGTAACCAAACAATGTGGCGATGACGGGTTTGTCCAAGTTCTCGATCGCCAAGAGCACGCGAAGGCGCTGATCGAAGACCGCATCCGCGCTTCCCTTGCGCTTAATGCCCTCAGGCAATTGCTTGAGGTTCATGCCGACGGAAAAATTTGCATCTCCGGCTCCGGTGATCACAACGGCCCCGGCACTGTTGTCTGTCGACAGGCCCTCGATGACTTCCTCGAGAGTATCCATGAACTCGAGGCTCATTCGGTTCATCGGAGCGTCGTTGATCGTGATGGTGGTGACGCGGCCTTCTTGTTCCACCAGGAGCGGGGCCTTGTTGTCATGCTCGATGTCGGGCAATTCGATTCTCCTCGAAGCGGTCGGCAACGTTACGTCAATGATGAGGAATCGTGAGATCGGTCACACCAGTATCTGCCGATTTCAGCTCACTCGCGAAACGGAAGCTTCTTCGTGGGAGTCCGGACAGCGCGCGAAGGCGGATGG
>DUBZ01000126.1 GCA_012960035.1 Myxococcales bacterium
TGACGTGTCCGTGAAATCCCGCTCCAGCGCCAGTCATGTACATAGCCTGTTGGATCACCCGGAGGCGATGATGGGACCCACCACAGTGTCAAGACGATCGGCTTCCAGGCCGCGCTTGCTGCGTCTTGGAATGGGGATCCTGCTCGCTCTTTTCGGCAAGGGCATTCTCGCGACACCCTCTGCGAGCGCAGATGTCACCCTCTCTTCCTACAACCACCAGACAGGGGCCTTCCTCTACGAAATCGAGCATATGCCCGACCTGGATCAACGACGCGAGGCCACTCCATTTTGTGACCCTCTAATCCAGTCATGCATTAACGGACTTCCTGGCAATGGATCGATGTACTGCGCGCCGACCAGCGCCATGAACATGATGACGTACATCGCCAATCATGGTTTTCCGGAGATGAACCCGCCAGGCGTGGGCGACTGGCAGTCTCAGACTCGCTACGACGACGCGACATCCAACATTGCCGCGCTGGGCGTGGAGATGGGCACCCATGCGACGAACGGCACCACCGGCGGGGGCTTCAAAACAGGGCTCCAGGCTTGGCTCGAACTCTATGGGAAATTCACCGTCCACTACGACCAAGCGAACGGAAACTACAGCCCCACCTTGGACGTGATCGCGAAATCCGCAGTGATCGGAGGTTCTCTGGTCTCCTTTGGGCATCACCGTTGGGCGAACATCGGGGTAGTAGACGGCGCTCTCTTCGTAAACGCGATCCCGTCTGGTCATGTCGTCACACTCTCCGTCGCGAGCCGATCGGGTCGAGTTTCAGGCAAGACGGTCGTTGGGGTCCGCGACCCCGCCAACGGGGATTCCGATAAGAGCATGCAGGCCCCGTTCGCCAACAAGTTTTTCAACGTGGAGGATCACCTCCTCACTCACTCCGACGGTGGTGGTAATAGTTGGACGCGGGTGATGAGTATCCTGAATTACAAAGCGTCGGCCGGCGCTTTCAGCATCATCGGCGACTATGTCGCGCTCCGACCTAAGGCTGGATACTCATTGACCTCCGACGGTCTGTATTTCGTCCCGCACATCCCCAGACTCTTCGATCCCGGTCCCCCATGTTGCGATCCAATCGCGTCCCCGACCGGAACGAGGATATTGGCGATCGCTGATCATCCGGACGGGATCGGTTATCTCGTTCTCGTCGAGGGAGGTCCGGCCGGTCCCGAAGCCCTCTACCTGATCGGTCTTGGCGATCAGGTGCCGGAATTCCTGCTCGCGCTTCAGGGAGCGACGGCCATGGCGCTGGGCCGCAACCGAAGCCTCTACATTGTCCGCTCCACTGGGCCGACGAGTGGAGACGTCTTAGAGCGCATCACCCTCGACCCTCAGCCCGGCACCCTTGCCAGTATTCTGTTGCCACAGCCGGTTCAAGCGATCGCAATCGATGATGCCGCCGACGAGGTTGTGCTGCTGTCAACCACGAACTCGATGGTGATGCGGATCGACTTCGGCCTCGTGGGCGCTCCAAGCCAGCTGGACATATCCGGAGTCGTGCCTCTCAGCGGCGACGCGCAAATCTCTGTGAGTCCGGCCGACGGCAGCTTGTGGATGCTGACGGATGCGTCGAGCAGCCTCTTCGGATTGTCAACGGGCGTTACGGGGGGGCTGAGCACCGAGGCGATCGATCCGATGGGGGACAACCAGCCATCGGGATTTGACTTCGATGATGCTGGACATCTTTTCGTCAGCCGGGACGGGTTGATCGTTGAATTTGAACGGGATGGCAGCGGTATCTGGCAAGAGTTAACGGACTCTTTTTTTGCTGGATTACAAAGCGAGGGAGTCCTTCGCATGACTCGTAGCCGCACCAACTACGACCCGTCGCCCGATGCGACGCCGCCATTCAACATCCCGGCCGAGGAGGTCATCGCCGGCGATCCCTTGCAGCTCGCCTACCCCAACGGCTGGTCCCTGGCTGGCATCGCCGAGGGGGGCCAAATCATCAGCTTCACCGTCGAGGACATCCCGCTCCAGATCACCACAGTGGCCGGTCAGACCGCAGCCGAGATCGCCACGGCCATGGCAGACGAGATACTCCTCGACAGCACGCTGCGGAGTTACGGAATCTACTCTCGCGGCGCGAACACGCGAATCCTAGTGGGTGGAAGCGTGAGCGGACTGGGCATTGGAGACGCGGGGATCACGGCGGTGTCCCTGCCATCGGTACCCGGCTTGGGGCCGTGGGCAGTGGGGATGTTGATGCTTTCCCTGGTCGGGACCGGAGTACTACGCAGGAGTCGGAAAAAAACGTAAGTCCGCGAGTGCAATGGGGACCCAGCCGGGACGGGGCGGATGTGCCTTATCTGAGGGCTACTTTTCAGAACACGACTTAGCGGTGGCACGGAAAACACCGCTTGAATGGCCTATCCGCGGCGCTCGTCTTGGATTGTGAAACCGCTCGATGGAGTCGAAGACATCCGCTCGTGCTTCTGTTCTTGTTTGAGATTGCCGACGGTTGCCCCGCTCTCGTGCTAGCAACCCAAAGAAGCCTTCAGCAGCTGCATTGTGCGCGCAGCTTCCGACCCTGCTCATGCTGCTTTGAAGTGGGTGTCCCTTCAAGAACCGTTGGGTTTCATCGCTCGTAAATTGACAGCCGCGATCCGAGTGAAGGATCACGGGGCTTCACGCCTTGCGTTCGCCGAAAAGCCGTTTTCGCTGCTCGGTCCGGGGTTTTTCCGCAGCCTGCTAGCGCTGTGCGCTCGAAACCTTGCTTCGGTGCAATGATGGATCGCTGCAAGGCTAAGAACCGAACACGGAGGCTGAGCTCAGGTTTTCTCCATCGCGCGCGATGCCGATCCAATTTCGATACGATCGCCACGATGCGATTTTTTGCGCTCTGCGTTTCCCTAGTCTTGGCCCTATTCTCAGTCGGGTGTGGTCAATCCGCGGATCGCAGCAGCCGGCCTAACATCATTGTCGTTCTGGCTGACGACGTCGGCTGGGGGAGCCTGGGGTCGTATGGCGAACCGCGCATCCAGACCCCGAATCTCGACCGCCTGGCGCGGGAAGGGCGCCGCTTCACGCAGGCGTATGCGCCTAGCTCAGCTTGTTCACCGACGCGCTACGGCGTGATGACCGGCCGTTACTTTTGGCGATCGAAGGTGAACGACGGCATGGTGTTGAGCTCGAATGCTCCGCTTCATATCGAAACCGATCGCCTGACGATCGCATCGCTTCTCAAGGACCAGGGATATCGAACGGCAGCGATCGGGAAGTGGCATCTCGGCCTAGGATCTGAAGAAGGACGCACCGACTGGGCGTCCAAGCTCGTGCCGGGCCCGCGGTCGATCGGCTTCGACTACTTCTTTGGTCTCTCCGCCAACCCGCGCAATGGCCCCCATTCGTTTATCGAAAACGAAGAACTGATGGGCAAGCTACCCGGTCGGCCGGTTTCGATCTCGGGCTTCGGTGCCCATGCGAAGACGAGCGGAATCGTGGCTCCGTTCAAGACGGACGAAATCATGCAGAACATCACGAAGCGAGTGACGACTTGGATCGCCGAGAATCACGCCGACCCCTTCTTCGTTTACTTCGCGCCGAACGCCGTCCACACGCCGATCGCCCCCAACCGAGCCTTCACTGGCAGCCCGTATGGCAAGTACGGTGACTTCATCCATGAAGTTGATGCTTCGGTTGGCCAGATCCTTGCGACACTCGACGCGCTAGACCTCGCGAAAGACACCCTTGTCATCTTTACCAGCGACAACGGGGGCGACATCAATCGGGGCAGCCCCGTCCATATGCAGGCCATGGATTCGGGGTTGAAGCCGAATGGCGATTTGCGCGGCGGGAAACTCCACGTCTGGGAAGGTGGCTTTCGTGTGCCGTTTATCGTGCGCTGGCCTGGACAGGTGCCCGAAGACTCGGTGAGCGAACAGATTCTTTCGCTCACCGACTTACTCGCGACGTTTGCGCAAATCACGGATGTCCCGCTGCCCGACGGAGCGGCCGAAGACAGCTTCGACATGCTGGCCGCGTTCACAGAGTCAACCCAAGGGCCACCCCTGCGAAATCGGATCGTGCTGCAAGCCGGTGATGCCACCTTCGCGATTCGCGAGGCGGACTGGAAGCTTGTTGAACGTGCTGATCCCCCAGACATTCGAACCGCGAGGCCAAAGCGAGCGGAGCGGATCGCAAACATGCGAGCGAACGCACCGCAGCAAGATCAGTTGTTCTTCTTGGCCAAGGACCCATCGGAGGAGAATGACGTGGGTGAGCTATTTCCCGAACGCGCGGCACGGATGCGCGAACGGTTGGCTCTCGACCGCAGCGCGTCCCAGACGCGACCGTGATTTCGTCGGGGTAGAAATGAAAACCGCATTATTTCCCCCACTACGGTGTCCATGGTACTTTGGCGATCTCTCTAAATTCGGAGGCAAAATGATGCGCTCGATTCTTGGCGGGTTTATTTTGGTTCTACTGCTAGCGGGCGGGTTTGCCTTTGCGTCGCCCTATATCGCTCTCGAAGGCCTGCGTGATGCACTCGAATCTGGTGACGCAGAAGACATTTCCGACCGCGTCGACTTTCCGCTTCTGCGTCTGAACATGAAGGACCAGTTGCACGCGGTGATGGCGAAGAACGTCGGTCGCGAATCCGAAGACAACCCTTTCGCAGCGCTTGCGACGAGCATGGCGTCGCTCGTGATCGACAAGGCCCTCGACGCCCTCGTTACGCCGGCGGGTGTCGCCAAGCTTGTGGCGGGTCAACAGCTGCTAGACCCTGAAGCGCCGGATGACAATCAAACACCCGATGGCGACAGCAACACGCGACGTAATCTGCTGAGCGAAGCGCGTGTCGTTCATGATTCGTTGGACCGCGTATCCGTGTGGGTGCCCAACGACTACGGCAACGAGTTTCGTATTGTGATGCGTCGCTTCGGTATGACGTGGAAGCTCACGAACGTCATCATGTCTGAGTCCGGCGTCTAGCTACAGCTAGCTTTCGCAAAGCAGGCAGCGGCACTGGATCCTCGTTTGGGCGCGTGCGCCTTCTGTTGCGCAGACTCCTGGCCTCTTCGGGGAGAGGAGAGGTCTCGGTGCGATGATTGCCTCCGCGGTCGCCCATGGCGATGTTTGCCAAAGCAGAGCCCAGTCGATTCGACGGGAGCACGAGCCAAATCGTCCAGGCCATTTCGGGCCCGAGGCGCTCGGCGACCTGGATCCGAGGGAAGGGCAGGGCGCGCTACTCGGCGGCGGCTTGGCGCGCTCGACGGTCGTCTGCCTTCTTGAGTAGATCGGCTTTGATTACTTCGTGAATTCGGTCGCGAGACCTACGCGCCAGCTTTCTAGGTCTGCCCTGAAGTCGAGGTACGGCTGCACGATACGCCTTGAGTGCCCCTTTCAGGTCTTCCTGTTTTTCGAGAAACTTTCCAAGCTCGGAGAGTCCGATTCCCAGGTTGGGGTTTTTTGCTTGAAAGGGGGTGAGCCGATTCGCGAACGATTCGTTTTCTACGCGTTCGATTCGAGCGTTGATCGTCGAGTTCGAGCCGACTGTGACGAGCAACGACGCGCAGACCAACACGGCGGCAGCCATGTTGAAGATTCGTACGGCGCGCACGGGGTGTTCGCGTGGCGTGCTGCGAAACTGATCCGAGACCACCGCAAGAATGATCACTGAAAGCAGCGGATAGAGGCGTACGGTGAACATCCACAGGTAGGACTGAACGAAGCGCGTCGCTTCGTATCGCCATTCGGGCTGCAGGGTGATTTCAAGCTGCAAAAACGAAGCCGTCAATCGAGCGTCGCTAACGATTGCAACTGAAAAGACGCAGACAAAGTACGAGATGAGCACGACGACTGCGCCACGCAGCCAGTAGCGCCGTGTCGAGATGCCCTGGAGTGCGAACGCGTACGCGATCGGAAAGCCAAAGGTGAAGAGCAGGCTTGGCAGTTTGAAACCACCCCGCAGCGGCCCGAGCCAGCTGGTAAACGCGTATGCGCCGTCGATATGTTCGAGCGATTGGAGGTAGTAGGGAGAGCTGGCGAGTGCGAGCCAGTTGCGTGCACCTCGGGCAATCAGGTGCTCAAGGGGAGCCAGCGCGAACCAGATCGAGAACGTGATGACTGCACTCGAAACGGCGAGTCGCAGCAGAAACCAAGCGAGCGACCGCGAGACGTCGGGTGAGACCGCGAAGATCTGTGGTGCGATAGTTTTTTTCTTGGATTCAGTCATCAGTAGGCGCGTTGGTTATCGGCTAATGCGAGTTCGGGCTCAACTCGTGGCCCACAATTCGTCGCCGCGAATCCACTTCGCGTGGAAGCCCGGCGGAATGCGCGCTGGAACTTTGATCTTGGTGATGGGGCCCTTCTCAATCTCTTGCGCCCGAAAGATCCAGCATTCCGAATAGTCCTTCCACCCCGGATTGGTCATGATCGTGACGACATAACCGTCGTCTTCGTCGGACGCTTTTGCTCCGATGCGCCTCGCAAAAGGCGCTTCGCTCGCCAAGTTGCCTTCGCCGTACTCGTAGCGTGTACGCGTTCCGTCTTCGTGATCGTATTTGACGAGTGCGTGGAACTCAACGGTATACCCGTCGACGGGGAGTTGTTGGTGATAGGAATACCGGGTCTTGGAGCCGTACCGTTCGGTGTCGGGTAGGCAAAACTCAACGTTCAGGTCGTCGAGATCCGATTCTTTGGTTTCACCTGTCTTCAAGTTCATACACCAGCGATGAAGGTGCGCCTTGATACGCAGGTAGCCGAGCATCGACGCGAGTTCGCCTTCTTCTTTGCGTCGCTTGATCGAAGGGTCGGGCTGGGCGCAGCCGTCCATGATGATCCAGTCGCCCTCTTCCCAGGCGTTCACCATGTGGAGCACATAGGTGGGTTCAAATTCGAACCAGCGCACCTGGTCGTTCCCGCCATGTCGAGGCACGACCCCAAAGCGGCTTGGGATTTCGGGGAAAAAACGCGCGACGCGGTGCCCGATCTTGCGTTGAAGTTCGACGTCGTGAAAAAGCGGAAAGTCGTGGAGCAGGGTGTAGTTTTCGGTGATCGTCAGGTCGTGGCTGGCCCGCGGGCCGGGCAGGTCGATCGGTGTCTCGTGAACCAGTTCACCGTCCTTAGAAACCACGCCGTATCGCATGAACGGTGCTTCGTCGCTGAGAGTGAAGTAGACGAGTTCACCGGTGCGTGCGTCGACCTTCGGATGAGCGGAAACTTTGCTCTGTAGCTTTCCACCGAAATCGCCCTTACCGCGGGAGTCAAGGGTTAGCGGGTCGAGTTGATGGACATCGCCACACATGTACCAAGTCGCCAGCAGTTTGCCGTTGTGATGGATGATGTCGGTATTGCCGGTGTCCTTGAGGATCGACCGCCCGGACTCGAAATCGAAGGGACCCATGATGCCGGGCCATAGCGATCGTTGGGCTTCTTCTTCGGCCTTGAGGTCGTCAGTGCGTACGAAGCGGCTTCGATAGCTCGCTTTGCCGTCGCGAAAGTAAACACCGTGCACCATGCCGTCCCCGTCGAACCAGTGGTAGAGCGCCGAGGGTTCGAAGACAGCGTTGGGGCCGTTGCGGACGTATGCGCCTTCGAGGTCGGCGGGGAGTTCGCCCTCGGTGACCTCAAGATCAAAGGCAGTGGTTTCATGCACCGTCGATGCGTAGACGCCACGCAAGTACGGGTTCTCGGCTCTGCCGGTCCAGCTCGGCGTGTCAATTCCTGCGCGTTGATAGTTGTTCGACATCTCGGGCCCCGATTAAGGTTGGATGAGAGAACCGCGAGTTTACACGCTGACTGGAACCGACCACAGGGCGAGATCGTGCACGTTCGTCGCACGTAAATTGATGATGAAGCTATACTGTAGGCCATCATGTGTGGCATCGATGGAATCATCGTCTATGGGGAGGGGCCGCCGGTTTCCTCCGAAATCGTGAAGGCGATGGGGGATGCCCAACAACATCGTGGCCCCGACGACGAAGGCCAGTGGGTTTCCCAAGACGGCCGAGTCGGCCTTGGGCATCGACGACTTTCCATCGTCGATCTCTCGCCATCTGGACATCAGCCGATGGCGACCCGCGACGGCCGCTATCACATTGTCTTCAACGGCGAGATCTACAACTACAAAGACCTGCGCAAAGAACTTGAAGCGTGCGGTCACGAGTTCGTCTCGACCAGCGACACCGAGACTCTGCTGCACGGCTACCGCGAATGGGGCATTTCGCTGCTCGATCATCTGCGCGGCATGTTCGCTTTTGCGATCTACGACGCAGAAACGCGCGAAACGTTTCTTGCCCGCGACTCGATGGGGATTAAACCGCTTTACTATGCCGACGACGGCAAGCGCATCTTCTTCGCGTCCGAGGTGGGTGCGATCAAGCGCGTCATTGACGACCACGAGATCGACCCCGAAGGTGTCGCTTCGTTTCTGTGCTGGGGGTCCATCGCTCCGCCGCGCACGCTCCACCGTGCGATCGCAGCAATGCCCGCCGCCTCGTGGATGCGCGTATCGCAAGGCCGTGTCACTGGCCCGGAGATTTACTATCGCCTCGAAGATGAGTTCGGAAGCCCAGACAAGATGGACGCCGCCGAAGCCGCCGAGGCGTTGCGGGAAGCATTGGTCGATAGCGTGCGACACCACATGATCGCCGACGTCCCGGTCGGGGCGTTCCTGTCCGGAGGTGTCGATTCTTCTTCGCTTGTGGGCCTCATGGCGGAGCTGCATGACGGACCGATTCGGACGATCACGCTGTCGATGGACGCCGCGGAACTAGACGAAGCCGACCTCGCGCGAGAAGCCGCAACCCTCTACAAAACCGATCACCATGAAATACCAACCACGATCGAAGCGGCGCGCGAGCGCATTCCGGACGCGATTCGCTCCCTCGACCAACCGTCGGTCGATGGCATCAACACCTTCCTCGTTTCTGAGGCCGCAGTGAAAGCCGGCCTCAAGGTCGCAGTGTCCGGTGTTGGTGGCGACGAATTGTTCGGTGGCTACGGAACGTTTCAGTCAATTCCGCAGATCGAAGGGTTGCATCGCCGGATGGGGCAGCTGCCAGGTGGTTCGCAAGCGTTGCGCATGGCGGCGAACTTAGCCGGACGCGTTTCGCGTTCAAAGATCCAGGCGCGAAGCGTGCGCGTGCTCGGTTACGGCGATGACACGGCAGGTGCGTATTTCGCGAATCGTGGACTCTTTGCGCCGCAAGAGGTGCGCGGTCTTCTCGCTCCGCAGTATTCGGACGCCGTCAGTACTTGCGACCCGCGTCGCGAGCTGAACGAACGCGTACGACCGGGGGACATGCCCGAAGAAGAACGCATCTCCGCCCTTGAGCTTCGCCAGTACATGCAGTGTCAGCTCTTGCGCGATACCGACGCCACCGCAATGCGCCATTCCCTCGAGGTGCGCGTCCCACTCGTCGACCGCGAACTTTTCCGCGCGGCGGTTCGGGTGCCAGCCGTGTTCCGACACAAAGGGCCAGCCAAGTTTCAATTGCGCGGCAGTGTGAATCCGCCCGTGCCCGACGCCTTGTGGGCGCGCAAGAAGCAGGGCTTCGCCTTGCCCTTCGATCGCTGGATGCGCAGTGGTTCCCTCGACACGAGTTTGCCCGATCATCCGATGCTCAACACCAAGGGCCTCGCGGCGGTCAAGCGCGATTTCGAAACCAATCGCGTCAGCTGGTCGAGACTCTGGGCGCTGATCATCTTGCGTGAGTACTTGAATTGAGCCGGATCATGAGGTCGACGTAGTGGCGCTCTCGGGGCGCCGAATCTTGATCGACGCCACCGGGGCAAGCATTGGTGGGGGCTACACGTATCTCGTCAACGTGATCCCGCGCTTGTGCAGAGCCGCACCGGACGCTGAGATCCGCTTGATGCTCCGCAACCGTCGGCTGGTTGAATCCCTGACTCCGATCGCAGAGCGTGAAGCCAATTTCGAAATCGTTGACCTGCCCACGGTCAACGTTGGCGCGCGTCTCCTGCATACGTTTGCCGCGATGCCGGGGCTCGCGGCGGATTGGGGCGCCGATCTTTTCTTTTCAGTGGGCGAAGTCGCTCCACTCCGCATGCCTTGTCCGAGCATTGCGAGCTTTCGCAACGCAAATGTTTTTACCAGCGAGGTCACGCCGCTGACGCTGCATGATCGCGTGCGGTTCGTGATATTGAATCGCATTGCACGTCTCTCGGCGAAACATTGCGACCGCATCATGTTCGTGAGCGAAGACTCGGCGCGTTGGATCGGAGAGTCGATCGGGTTGCCGGAGGCCAAGCGAGCCGTGATCCATCACGGGATCGACGTCGAGCAGTGGTCGAACGCTGAACCGTATACAGGCCACCCACGTCCGTACATTTTGAGCGTGAGTTCGATCTACCACTATAAGAATTACGTCCGCTTGATCGAAGCCTACGTGCAAGTTGCGGAGCGCAGGAGCGAGGCCGACTTTCCCGATCTCATTATGATTGGGGATGACTACGACATCGAATACCGAGCGCAAATGGAAGCCGCCCGATCCAGTGCGGGTTCGCTAGCTGAGCGAATACACATCTTGGGAAGCGTGCCCTACGAAGAGGTGAAGTCGTACTGCAAGGGTGCGCAGATGTTCGTGTTCCCTTCGTATCTCGAAACGTTCGGTCACCCGTTGCTCGAAGCGATGGCGGCAGGGATTCCGCTCGTCGCGTCGGGGATCGATTCTTTTCGCGAGGTCGCGGGAGACGCCGCCTTGTTCGCGGCGTACGACAGCGTCGATGAATTTGCCGTGGCGATCGAGCATGCACTGGATCCAAACGTGGCCGCGGATCTCGTGCGCAAGGGCAACGCTCATATTGAGGCGTTTACCTGGGACGCTTCCGTTGCGCGTCTCGTGAACTTGTTCGAAGCCGTGATTCGAGAGCGCGCTAGTTAACGCAATGCTCCCCAAAGATCAGCCCGCACTTCTTTTCGAAGGCCTGCGCCGACTGCGGCACAACATCGAACCGGTTGCATCGCGTCGTGTTGCCACAAATGTTGTAGTCCCGCGTCGCAGACGTGGCTTTAAGACCTCTTCCATCTCCCGTCGCGGAATGTACGCGTGAGGATCACACGACTCCTCGAAGAGTTGGGTGAGGCTCGGACTACTCAATGGAGCGTCCCATCGGCGGGCAGGGTCCCGACGCGTGTCGCAGGGTCGATTTGTCGCGATGATCGCAGCTTTGTGTACTCACACGAGTAGTTGAGATGTGTGGTCGTTCGTGTAAGAAGTTTCTGGCAATTGAGCAACTCGGACGTAATTTTCTGAATTGCCGGCGAGCTGCATGTTTCTCGATTCGGGTTATGGACGATTGATTTGAAGTCATCCTTCTATCTAACAGTGCGAGTGCCAGTTTGTCCCGCCGCACGCAGCCATCGTTCAGCGGGCGCTCATCGGCCTCAGCGAGACGTTCGCGCGGTTTCCGACGGCCTCGGGGTCCCGCAAGGTTTTCGGGCGCGGCTGACACGCGACATGGTGTCGGGTTTGCGCTCCCGGGATGATTCGCACCGTTCTCGAAAAAATCGTACATAGGCTTGCTCTTCCGTATGTCCTCGTAATTAAAGAACATTGCTCTCTTCATCCAGCAGAAACAGTGCAGCTTCTAGGCACCGCTGCAATTTCCCGCGCCACAAACGCCCTCGGCCAACCACATCACCCCGACGCAACTAAGACGCATCTTTTTCCCCCTGCGTCAGCT
>DUBZ01000127.1 GCA_012960035.1 Myxococcales bacterium
GTTGCCGTTGCCATGACAGGCCAGTCTACAGCGAAGAGAAGCGAATTGGGCCTTGGGTCAACGAATCTTGGGTCGGTCGGCCATGCGGCCCTGTCATCCCAGCCCAGCTCGACTCGAGGGCTCGATCTTGGAGGGTGGGCGGCTCGAAGAATCCGCCCGTGACGGGGCTTCCCGTAGACAGTTGACATAACCCCCATACGCGGACGTTGTGCCAGAACCCAGTTCGAACGTCCTACAACTCACCGAGCTCGAGTGCAATCTGGCTCGCATCGATGTCGCATCGACCGGGAGAGCAAGAATTACATATCCGGCGATGACGATGCCAAGCATCTTCGCAGTCCTTTTCATGTTGTTTCCTGTCCGGAAACTGTCGAAATGAGCATTTCCCGGCGGAAATCCAGTCATAGGACACTCGCGATTGTAACGGAGCCGGCTAGTCGATATCCGAGCTCGGTAGCGGCGCAACGAAGCCGTGGTGTGCGAGTAGTCGCCAGCACACGAGAATCCCAACACCGATGGGAATCTGAACGATCATGTAGGCGAGCAGCGGGACGATCGCGACGAAGTCGACGACCTGGGTAAGCAGCACGATCCCGAGCATCGTATTCTTGACCACGAGCTCGAGTGCAATTGTTGCGCCATCGCGAGCGGAAATCCCCAAGATACCGGGAACGAGCGTACCCACGAGAACGGCCGACAGCGTGTACAGCGCGACGGGTGCGACACTCTGAGAAAACTCCTCGGTGGGCGGGCTGGGCTGATCAAAACCGTCGATACCGACGACGACAAGGATCACAAGGACGCTGATTCGGGATAATGCGGGCTCCCAGCGACGCGCGTCCGGGCGCCTCAGGAGCAGCGACATACCCAGGAAGATGGGGAATACCGTCAGCATACCGAGTTGAAATGCCGTCGCGAAAACGGGCATCTCGACAGATTGGACGGCCCCATCACCGCCCGCAAGCGCAAAACGCACGAGAAGCGGGAGCGTAAACAACGTGGCGAGCGTGGCGGTCGCAGTCAGCGTAATCGACAACGCCGTGTTGGCCCGTGCGAAATGCACGAACAAGTTCGAGAAGAGTCCTCCCGGACAAGCCGCCAAAACGACCAAGCCGGCGGTGAGGAGCGGGGGGAGTGCAAAGGCGCGCGCGATTGCGATTCCGACGAGCGGTAAAGCAACGAGCTGGAGTAGCGTCCCGACAATCGTCGCTCGCGGCGTGCTCATGACGCGTCTAAAATCGTCCGGCCCAAGCGTTAGTCCCATCGCAAACATCATGCTGAACATCGCGACAGGCGCGACGACGTCGATCAAGTCAACCTGCAAGGGGATCCTTTTTCGAGTGCGGAGTTGACGCCGGCCTGCGTATACACCCCGTGTGTCTTGGGCGAGTTCATTATGCGGCTTCCGAGGTCAGCGGCTGAATTCCAAATTTCTCCCTGACCTCATCGACGGACAGCTCGACGTAGTCCCACAAATTCCAGTTATCTCCAAGATCGACATTCATTGCGGCGCCCCGTTGAAGCCCACGAAGCCAATCCATCGCGAGGCTTCCCTGTCCAATGCGTCCCCGAAGAACCGGCATCGGAAACGGCGCCAGATTGATGCCCGCCGTGTGGATGATATTTGCAAACAGAGTCGTGAAAAAGTCTTCGTCGCCTTTGCAAAATCCGGCCTGAAAAGCGGCGTTCTTGATTTCTCCTTCGGGCGTCGTGTCATACCCACCGAGCACGTGCGCGAAATCGTGATAGACCGCGCCGATTGGAAATCCGCCTATTTCACCTGCAAACGGGATTCTTTCACTTCGGCAGTGATCAAAGAAGGCATGCCCGAGCGTGCCTTCTGGCAGGTCACTTAGAGCACGAAAGCGCGCGGCGAGGTCGTGATCCTCGCGAACGACCCCTCTAAAACGAAGGATCGCTTTGACGACTGGCAGAACCCCTCCCAATATCTGCTTGCTGTTACGGAAGT
>DUBZ01000128.1 GCA_012960035.1 Myxococcales bacterium
TCGCGCATTGCGGGCCGGAGTGATCGTCAGGCTCGAAATGATGAGGTCGATCCTGCTGGCCTCGAGACTGGAGAGCAGGTCGGCGAAGGGCATCTCGACCAGCACGAGTGTCAGATCCATCGCTTCGGCCAGAGCGCGGGCCAGGTCGACATCGAGCCCGATCAGCTCGCCCTTTCCGTTCTTCATGTTCAGTGGCGGCTGTGTGCCCGACATTCCGACTCGAAGCTCACCGCTTTCGAGGATGCGATGTAGGGATTCCGCATTGTCTGGATGAGCGCGGTGTCCGAGGTGCAGGGACTGACAGCCCAACGCAAAGGTCAGCAAGGTCGCGACGGCGAGGATGATGGCTCGTTGTTTATTCTGGATCGAGATTGAAATCATGTTGACTCCGATAGAGGTCTAGGTCCAAGGCCTGTGTCGAACGTCCTCGGGCGGTCGGACTATAGACGAAGTGGTATCGACTCGCGGCCCGATCTCGAGTGGGGCGGTCATGGGGAGGCACGGTTAGAGTCTGGGTGGCCCAAATGTCGAGATGATAGGGGATGAATGACATTGCGAGGGAAATCAAGGATTGGTTTGCGGCTGGGCATTCTGTTCTCGGTCGCATTGTGGATCGGATGCGGACATCCGGTTGGCGTACGGCCACTCAACGCGCGAGAAGTCCATCGAGCATTGATCTCCAACGTCCTCACGACTGGAGAACTCAGCGCGCGGTCACAGCAGCTCCTCGAACGAACCGCCGCACTCGAGCAATTCCGCGATGATCCCGAATCGACTCTCGCCGTCTTTCACACGAGCCTCGCTACCGGGAGCGCACAGCATCGTCGGTTCGTCTTGTTTCCGATGGCGGAGCTGTCTTTCTACTACGCGGAGAAGAGTGGCAAGAAAGAGCACTATCTCGCGGCCGCCTTCTACGCGTATTCATGGCTCTTCGGGCAGGCAGAGGGAACGGTGTCGGATCCGCTCGATCCACACATTCGGCTCGCCGCGAACCTCTATAACCAGGCCATCGTTGCGGTTTTCAGGAACAAGCCTGGAGATCGCGTTCTTCTCGTCGCTGGCGACTATCCGTTGCCCTTTGGCTCGATGGAGATCGAAATCACCGAGGAGCATTTCGAGCGCCATGATTATGTTTACGAAGATTTTCGAGCGGCCGCCGAACTCGGAGTCACCGGACTGCGAAACCGTTTTCGACGGGCTGGCATCGGCGCACCGCTTGCCGCGCGGCTTCGGCGTAAGGTGGAACTTGGGTCAGGGGAGGTCGAGTACTTCTCGCGGCTCATCAGGCTGCCGATTACGGCATTCTTACGAATCGAAGATCCCGTTGGCGCACTCTCGAACAACCGCATCCACGGTCGGATAGAGCTTTACAGCAGTGCCGAGACGGAGAAGATCGACGTCGACGGACGCCGAATTCAGCTCGAATACGAAACGACCGCTTCGCTCGCCTACGGATTGGCTGATGATTCCGCTTGGAATTTCGAAATCACTGGATTCCTGTCGAGCCGCGACGAGCCTGAGTTTCAGCCACTCACCATTCTCAGACCCTATCAACCCGGGAAGGTCCCCCTGGTGCTCGTCCATGGAACGGCTTCCAGCCCGGCCCGCTGGGCCGATCTCGTCAACGAGCTCTATTCCGAATCTTGGTTTCGTCGGCACTTCCAGATCTGGGTTTTTCGCTACGACACGGGAAATCCAGTCGCCTATTCGGCGGGAATTCTGAGGGAGACACTCGAGGAGATCATCGACCGATTCGATCCGAATGGCGAAGACGATGCTTTGAAACACATGGTCGTTGTCGGGCATAGCCAGGGAGGACTGCTGACGAAGATGACGGCGATCGAGAGCGGGGATCGTTTCTGGGACAACTTGAGTCCGGTGCCCTTCTGGAAGGTCAATCTCTCCGATGAGGTCCGGCGCCTTCTCGAACGAAGCATTTTCTTCACACCGCTCCCCTT
>DUBZ01000129.1 GCA_012960035.1 Myxococcales bacterium
CCTCAATACTTCCTCCGGCGATGGCGGCATATCACCGCTTGCGCAGCAAGTCGTCTACGCCTCCAGTAAGGCTGCCGTTTCGATCATGACGGAATGTCTGGCAGCGCAACTCATCGGGCGCGATACGAAATTGCGAGCTGGCATCTTCTATCCGTCGGGCGGCATGCTCAATACGGGCATCTGGAGGACCAAGCGAAATCGGCCCGAGGGTTTGGCGCGAAAAGAAGAGGTCGATCCCCAGAAGGAGACGACATTCGACGCGTTTATGGAGGGCGCGAAAAAGGCGGGATTCGATCTGCCGGTGCAAGATCTCGACGAGCTTGCCCAGTTTGCCCTCCGCGGTATTCGCAACGGGGATTTCGTCATCATGATCGACCGGGAGTCGATGGAGGCAACACTCAACGCGAGAGCGGCGAAGCTCGCGAGAGGCGAATGCCCGATTGAGCTTCAGCACATGGGACTCAGTTGAGCCGTCTCGATTGATCTTGGAGGAATAGATCATGTCACGCGTCTTGCTCATCAGCTCAGACTGTCATGCCGGGGGTCTCCCCGCCGCCTACGAAGAATATATGCCGAAGAAGTATCACGAGGCCGCGACCGAGTGGTGGCTTGGCTATGCCCGCGAGATGATGACGCGAGCGGGCACGTTCTTCGATCAGGAAGCCGTCGATGCCTATGCGGAGAAAGCCGGAGATGGAGGCGGGCGGCTAAAGGCGATCGCCCTGCCTGGTGTTCAGCCCCGTGACGATGAATTGCTTGCGATGCTCTCCGATGAAACGAGCCCCTTCGCGCCGCGCCGCGGGGAGTTCGACGCGTCGATTCGAATTGGCGAGCTCGAGGCCGACGGAATCGTCGGTGAGGTCGTCTTTCCGCAGATGGCCCCCTTTGGTGCCGGTTTGCTGCAGTACCGACATCGCATTTCTCCCGAACACAATCTCGAAGGGATTCGAGCCTACAATCGCTGGCTGGCGGATTTTTGCCAGATCAATCCGGGTCGCCACGCTGGCGTGGCACTGATCAATGTCGATGACATCGACGTCAGTGTGCAAGAGATTCGAAACGCCAATGACGTCGGATTATGGGGCGGGGTGCTGTTGCCGACGAGTACGGGCGATCAGCCATTCTATCACCACCCGAGATACGAACCTCTGTGGGCCGTCTGCGAGGAACTCGGACTGCCACTGCAGAGCCATTCGGGTTGGTCGCCGGACTACGGCGACGTTCCCGCGGCGACCGCGATGTACATCACCGAGGTCGACATGTGGGCGCATCGTCCCTTCGCGGCGCTCATGTGGTCGGGCGCTTTCGAGCGCCATCCGGATCTCAAGTACATCCTGACAGAAACGGGCTGCTCGTGGATTCTGGAGACACTTCGAGTACTCGAGTTCAAGGCGGACCACCCCATCTTCGCTCACTTCACAAAAGATCTTTCGCTTCGACCGAGCGAATATTTTGCGCGCCAATGTTATCTGGGTGCCTCATTCCTGCCGGCGCACGAAGGCAAGGATCGCCACAAGATTGGCCTCGATAAACTGATGTGGGGTTCGGATTATCCGCATCTCGAAGGCACATGGCCGAATACGATGGATTCGCTTCGCGACACCTTCGGAGCTTATCCGGAAGACGAAACGCGTGCGCTGCTCGGGACCAACGCGGCGAAGGTCTATGGATTCGATCTCGATCAGCTCGGCCCGATCGCGGAAAAGATCGGACCGGAACTCACGGATATCCAAGTGGAGAACTGATCCCATGACCGAAACACAGCCGAGTCGGCGTGAGCGTCGGCGTCTGGAGATTCGGGATCGAATTGTCGAGACGGCCTTCATGCTCTTCGAGACCGATGGATACGAAGCAACGACCGTAACCGAGATCGCTGCGCGAGCGGACATCGCCTATGGAACGCTCTTTCAGCATTTCCCTTCCAAGCTGGATCTATTGCGGGAGGTTTCTGGC
>DUBZ01000130.1:0-502 GCA_012960035.1 Myxococcales bacterium
ACCGTGATGAAGGTGATGCCGAGGCCGCGAAGCGGACCGGGTACATTGCTATATCGCATCTTTTCGCGAATGGCGGCGAGGGCAACCACAGCGAGGAGCCATCCGATGCCCGATCCCGCGCCGAAGACCGTGGCCTCGCCGAGGGTGTAGTCGCGTTCTTGCATGAATAGCGACGCGCCGAGGATCGCGCAGTTGACCGCGATCAGCGGTAGGAATACGCCAAGGGCGTTATAGAGGTCCGGTGAATATCGGTCCATAACCATTTCGACGATCTGAACGGCCGCCGCAATGGTTCCGATCAGCGTCAGGTAGCTGAGGAAACTCACGTTGACGTCGGGATAGCCAGCCCAGGCGAGGGCGCCCGGTTCGAGCAGGGCGTCGACCAACAGCTGATTGAGCGGGCACGTAATGCCCAGCACAAAGATGACCGCCAATCCCAAGCCCATTGCAGTATCGACCTTTTTGGAAACGGCTAGGAAAGAGCACATCCCCAAGAAGAAGG
>DUBZ01000130.1:569-1932 GCA_012960035.1 Myxococcales bacterium
CGGGCTTCCATGCACGCACAGCCCAGATGAAACATCCAATCAGGAAGAAGGCGGCGGGCGCAAGCAGCATCAAGCCATTTGGCACATACCAACCCCCCTGATTGACGGTTTGAAGAATCGTGACGCCAAAGACCGACCCGGAGCCGAGCAGCTCCCGGAAGAAGGCGACGGCCATCAATACGACTGAGTATCCGAGTCCGTTCGCGAGTCCGTCGATAAACGAGATGCCGGGGCGATTCTGCATGGCAAACGCCTCTGCGCGGCCCATGACGATGCAGTTCGTGATGATCAAGCCGACGAATACCGATAGATCCTTTGCGATGTCGTAGACGAACGCCTTCAAGATCTGGTCGGTGACGATGACCAGCGATGCGATGATCGTGAGCTGGACGATGATGCGGATGCTGTTGGGGATTCGATTTCGCAAGAGCGAGATGGAGACGTTCGAAAGTGCGGTGACCGCGGTGACGGCGGCGCACATGACCAGGGCAGTCGACATCTTCGTCGTGACGGCGAGCGCCGAACAAATTCCGAGGACCTGTAGGGCGATCGGATTATTGTTGAAGAGCGGATCGATGAGTGCTTCGCGATTCGTGACGTCAGCCATGATTGGTTCCCCTAGACCCCAGCCTTGGCGCGATAACTCGCCAAATAGGGACCAAATCCATTTTCGCCAAGCCAGAAGCGGACGAGTGCAGTGATGCCTCGGCTTGTGATTGTTGCCCCCGACAAGCCGTCGACGTTATAAGGGTCGTCGGCAACCGAGCCCGCGAGCCCCTTCTTGACGCCAATGACCGGCTTACCGCGTTCATTGAAGGCCAGGCGTCCAGGCCACTTCGCTTTCCACCGTGGGTTGTCGACTTCGCCGCCCAGTCCGGGCGTTTCCTTGTGGGAGTAGAAGGTGATCCCGACGATGGTTCGCGCATCGGGCGCGAGAGCGATGTAGCCGTAGAGGGTTCCCCAAAGTCCGTAGCCTTCGATCGGGAGGATCAGGGCTTTCAGTTCGCCATCTTTAACGACATCGAAGACCAGGGCATTATTCGGAAGCCTTCGCACCTTCGAAAGGTTGTCGGGCGCGACGAAGCTGGTGTCCGGATTCTTGGCTGCTTTTTGCTGATCGAACCCGGCGGCGTCGATGTCGGGGTTGAGCGCGCCAGTCTTTAAGTCGATCACCTTCTGGAGAATGCTCGACTCGAATGTTGCAACAATCTCTTCGCGAGGCAGGCTTGCACCGTCTTCCATCAGGCCGGCAACAGTCAACACCTTTTTCTGGCGATCGAGCAGGATGTTTGCGTCCTGGAGATCCTTGAGACCGACTGCGGAACCGGCGACGACGAGTGCGCAGACGAGACAGATCGCAACG
>DUBZ01000131.1 GCA_012960035.1 Myxococcales bacterium
GGCAGCAATGCCCGCATCTGCGGGTCGAAAAAAGCGGGACGTTCGAGAATCCAGTCCGGATAGACTGGCCCTCGTTCGAAGAGCTGAAAGCCTGCGGCGGCGGTCGCCTCGCGAAGCTGGCGAAGTGCGGGCCAGGGTGCTTCCGGATTGATGAAGTCGATGGTCACGGGCGAAACCCCACCCCAATCGTCGACACCGGCGCCGAGAAGCTTGGGGAGCATGCTCGAACCGAGATTCGGCGGCGCCTGAACGTGAACTTCCCTCGGTAGGATCAACCGCGCCAGCGCTACCCAAGCCACGACTTCATCATCGGGAAGCGATTGGATGGCATGCATCTTCGTGTCCGGCTTCGGATGGAAAGGCTGAATGATCGCTTCTTGGATGTGGCCATAACGAAGCGCCAGGTCACAAATCGTGAAGAGGGTATCGACACGCTCGAGATCGTTTTCCCCGATGCCGAGAAGCATCCCACTGGTGAAAGGAATCTTCAGCTCGCCGGCTTCTTCGTGCATCTTGATGCGCGTGGCGGGCTCCTTGTCTGGCGCATGGAAATGCGGCATCCCCTTTTCGCGCAGCCGCCGACTCGTCGTCTCGAGCATCAGACCCATCGAGGCATTCCAAGGCCGAAGCCGGGCCATCTCTTCCTTCGATAAGATTCCGGCATTGGTATGCGGCAGCATCCCGGCCTCGACCGTCACGCGGCATGCCTCGACGAGAAGATCCGTCGTACTCGACAACCCCCGATCAGCGAGCATGTCGCGATAGCTTCCGTAGGCGATCTCGGGTTTGTCACCGAGACACATCAATGCCTCGATACATCCGGTCGCCACG
Source organism: Myxococcales bacterium (assembly GCA_012960035.1). Classification (GTDB taxonomy): domain Bacteria; phylum Myxococcota_A; class UBA9160; order UBA9160; family UBA4427; genus DUBZ01. The sequence continues at coordinate 832 of DUBZ01000131.1, forward strand.
CCACCCCGAATGGTTTCCGCGACTTCCTCGAGACTATAGGTATGGGCATCTTCCGCCGTGGGCAGCTTTGCAAAAGTGCAATACGAACATCGGTTGCGACAGAGATTCGTCAGCGGAATGAACAGATTGCGCGACACGGTGATGCGATCACCGGTCTGGGCTCGCTTGATCGCGTGCGCCCCTTCGCACAGAACCCGTCGGATGCCCTCGTCCGCCAACACGCCCGCGAGTGCCTCAGCTCGATCGCGTTCGAGAGAAGCGCCCGCAACGACATCCCGTACCCACCGCTCGGCGTCGGTCAGCGTCGGGGTCGAATGACGGGTGGCAGGGTCGGCGTGGGGGGACGACACGTCCGAATAGGCGGATGGCAAGAGAGACTCCAGGAATCGGGGCGGGCGGCGCCGCCATGAATCATCACACTACGTGCCAGCGACCGCAATCGAACACATGAACTCGACTCGGAGAGTGAGGCATCTCAATTGCGATATCTTACGGCCCCCGGGGAAATAACGAACTCAATTCGTCAAGCGACCCCCACTACAGGCGGAAAAGAGCAGCGTACTCTGCCGGTTTCTTGAATGGATTCGGCCGCTGATCAGAATTCTCTCGTGTAGTGGGTGTCGGCACCTCTGCGCTAAGGACCCTATGAACAACCCGCTGCGCAGCCTCGCCGGGCGGAATCATCCTGCTCGTATTCCTGGCCGCCGTCGTGAGCGCGCTCACGGTGTCCTCGATTTCCGTGCAGTCGCTCGACAGCTTTCTGCGACAGAAAGTCCATCAACGATTTCCCCGGGTGGCGAATCGACTCTCCCGCGAACTCGATCATTGGTACGTGCTCCGCGGACGAGAACTCGAGGTCTTCGCGAGCAGTTCGATTCTGGCCAAGTCCGCGCCGCATCTCGGTACGCGCAGTCGAAAGGCAACGCGCGCCCACAAAGAGACCGAACAATATCTGCGCTACGTGCTCGATAGTTTTCCGCAATTCGAGCGCTTGGTCCTCGCGAACGCCAACGGTGAGCCCCTGGTCGAAGTCGGTGACGGAAATCCAGTTCCAAAAGACCTGCTCGCCGCGACCACTCCGTCGATGGAGACCAACT
>DUBZ01000132.1 GCA_012960035.1 Myxococcales bacterium
TCGAGTTGAACGCCGGTGAGCAATGCGACGATGCCAACGCAAACGCCAACGACGATTGCACCAACGCCTGCCTCGACGCCGTCTGCGGCGACACCACCGTCTGGAACCAGGGCACCGGAAGCGAAGCCTGCGATGAGGGCGGAGAAACGGCGACCTGCAACGCCGACTGCAGCGTGCCCTTCTGCTCGAACGGAGTTGTCGAGTTGAACGCCGGTGAGCAATGCGACGACGGCGGGTTGGAGCAGGGCGACGGTTGCTCCGCTACCTGCCAGTTCGAAGTGATCCAGGTCCCGGCGCTATCGACACCACTCCTCGGACTCCTCGTGGGAGCCTTGCTCGCAGGTGGAGGCTGGCTGGCGCGCGCGCGCAGGGAGCGGCTGGAAAGAGCGAGCTAGCGCGTGACGTCGCCGAGTTCCCGTCGCCGGGCTTACCTCTCCCCGGACGCTGATTTGACATCCCGCCTCGATCAGCACTTTGAGCGAATCCCCAGCTTGTTTATCCGATGCGCATCGAAGGTCCGCGTTGAGAATGGACACGGGTCTTGAGAACGGAAACTGCCTCGATGAGTGACACCCCGAACCCACTTCGTCCGCTGGCGTTCCTCCGACGGGAACGAGCCTTCTTGGTCGGCATCGTCTCGGCGGGGCTGTTCTTCACCTTCGGCGGATCCTGGCTCGGGGATCTGACCAACACACCGTGGTCGGTCTTCATGTTCGCATGGCTCTTCGCGGTCATGCTCGGGGCGTCGTTTGCGGTGGTTCGGCATGCAGACTCACTCGCGGTCCGTCTGGGTGAGCCCTACGGGACGCTGGTTCTCACGCTGGCCGTGATCAGTATCGAGGTGGTGATGATCTCCGCGGTCATGCTGACCGGGGCGGAGAATCCGACACTGGCCCGTGACACGATGTTCGCGGTGCTCATGATCGTGCTCAACGGGATGCTGGGGCTCACGCTGCTGCTGGGCGGTCTCAAACATCACGAGCAGGAGTACAACCTGCGCGGTGCATCGGCCTACCTCGGCGTCATCATCCCACTTGCGGCCATGGGCATCGTGATGCCGAGGTTCACAGCCTCGACGCCGGATTCCTCTGCGTCGCCGCTATTCGCCGTATTCCTGATTACGATGTCCGTCGGTCTCTATGGGATCTTCCTCGCGCTTCAATCCGTCCGGCACAGCCAGTATTTCAGGCAGCCAGTTCGGGAAGATGGCGAAGACGACGATGATGACGGCCACGGCGAGCTGGAAATATTCGGGGGCGGATATCACGGAGTGATGCTCGTACTCACGATGCTCCCGATCGTGCTGCTCTCAAAGAACATGGCCAAGGTCGTCGATCATGGAAGCGAGGTGTTGGGAACGCCGACGGCGCTGAGCGGCTTCCTCGTGGCCATCCTCGTCCTTTCGCCGGAGGCCATGGCGGCGGTGAAGGCTGCATTGGCCAACCAGCTCCAACGAACCGTGAACATCGCGCTGGGTTCCGCGTTGGCGACAATCAGCCTAACCGTCCCCGCGGTACTCCTGATCGGGCTGGCCACGGGAAAGACGGTCGAACTCGGCCTGGAGGATGTGGAACTTATCCTGCTCGTGGTGACGCTCGCGGTCAGCATGGTGAATTTCGGCAGCGGTCGAACCAATACGATGCAGGGAGCGGTGCATTTGCTGCTGTTCTTCGCCTACGTCGTCCTTATTTTCGATTGAGGCGAAGGTATCGATCCCTTCGTACCCACGCCCATCGCCCGCTCCTTCCCAAAGGGCAGAAGGGAAGTGGGTGCTTACTCAGATTGGTGTCAGCGATTTTGAGGAGGGGGGCAGATTCCCCGCATCGCCATCATTCTCGTTTTTTTGAATGAGTGTCACTTCCGCGCCAAACGCGATCACACGTGGCGTGTATACTATTGTCCTCATGCGAGGTGAACATAAAGTCGGTTCAAACTGTGGTGCGCGTCCGTTGCACCACACTGTCCGTATTGCTGATCTTCATGATCTCGCCCGTTCCCTTGCCTTCCTTTTGCGGAGCTGCCCGCAAGCCAAAGCTGGGTCAGGGTGATGTCCTGCGCCGGCAATGGGCTCCAAGGTGTCGAGGCGACGCTCGATCCCGCCCAGATCGGGACGCTCCAAAATGCTGACATGACAGAGGGCGAATCCTACGTCCGCACAACAAGATGACGCGACAGAGGGCCGTTTCGGGTGTTTTTTCCGCAACGGTACGCAGGCGCTCTCCTTCTTGCCCAATCCCGAGTCGTCTCTGTCTGACCGGAACCGAAAAACCCCTCAGGACTGCCCGCTGCGCTTGGCTGCTGGGATGGGCGATTTGCGCGATGGCTTCGCTCGCGCACGCCTCGCCAACGGCGAATTATTACGATTCGGTTAATCCCACCCACGCCGCGACCCTGCGCGCGACGCTCCATGAAGTCATCGATGACCACCAGCGCTTCCCCTATACCTCGAGCGCGACCGATACCTGGGACATCCTCGAAGAAGCCGATTCCGATCCCACGGATTTTACGTCGATCCTCGATGTCTACGGAAATGCCAGCCTGCCCAAATTCGGCGGCGGAGGCGGCGGCTATAACCGCGAACATAGCTGGCCCAAATCTTACGGTTTTCCCAACGACGGCAGTCAGAACTATCCCTATACGGATTGCCATCATCTCTTTCTTTCCGACGAGGGCTATAACAGTTCGCGTAGCAATAAATTCTACGATTATTGTGATCTGAATTGCTCGGAGCGAACGACTCTGGCCAACGGTGGCGTTGGCGGAGGAGCCGGCACTTATCCGGGTTGGTCGAATTGGACGGCGACGGGCATTTGGGAAGCCTGGCTCGGTCGACGCGGAGATGTGGCTCGGGCGCTTTTCTATCTCGATGTGCGTTATGAAGGCGGCCTACACGGCGGATCGCTTGCCGACGAGCCGGATCTGATCCTGACAGACGACGCGAGCCTCGTCGCCGTTTCCGGGACGAATGCCGCCGTCAGCTATATGGGAATGCTCTCGGTTTTGCTGCAATGGCATCTCGAAGATCCCGTGGATGCCTGGGAGCGCAATCGCAATGATGTCATCGAAGGCTATCAGGGCAATCGCAATCCCTTCATCGATCATCCCGAATGGGCCGGCTGCCTCTATGCGGACCAATGCGCTACGGGTGCGATTCCGGCGCCGCCCAGCGGACTTCAGGCCCTTCGCATTCCGGGCGGCATCGATCTCGATTGGAACGACAACTTCGAAGCCGACCTCGACGGCTATCAGGTCAAGCGGTCGTTCTTTCCGGGCGGTCCCTATCTCGATCTGAGCCCGGGACTCGTGGCCAGCAGCGAATATCTCGACGCCTCCGTCCAGTCGGCCTTCATCTCCTATTACGTGGTGACGGCCATCGATTTCGACGGAAATGAGTCACCCGCGAGTTCCGAAATTTCCGCCCCCCTCGTCGTTGCGCCGCCCTGGATCAACGAAATCCATTACGACAATTCGGGCGCCGACGCCAACGAGGGCTTCGAAATTGCGGGTCGGGCCGGGACGGATCTCTCGGGCTGGCGACTCCTCGCCTATAACGGAAATGGTGGGACGCTTTATGGTGATATGACACTGAACGGTGTGCTAGTCGACGATGGCAGCGGCTTCGGTTTTCTCTTCTTTGCGATGCAAGGCATGCAGAACGGCTCCCCCGACGGATTGGCCCTGGTCTCTCCGACCGGCACGATCGTGGAATTCCTGAGCTATGAGGGATCTTTACTGGCCGTCGATGGGGCTGCGGCGGGCCTGATGTCGATTCCGATCGCCGTGGCCGAAAGCTCTTCCTCTGTTCTTGGCGAATCGCTTCAGCGCGAGGGACAGGGCAGCCAAGCCGCAGATTTCCATTGGGCCGGCTCTGCACCCCATAGCCGCGGGATGGTCAATCCCGCACAGCTTATGGTGATGCCCGTGAACGTGCCGAGCCTCTCGGGTTGGCTGCAAATCATCTGGCCCGTGCTGCTGATCGGGGTGGGCGTTGGGCGGCTTCGCTCTCGGGCGGGTCGGGTTGGCTGATCATTGTTGTCGGGCGTTCTGAGTCCGAAAGTGCGAATCGGGTCGTCGCTCAAGGGGCCCGCGGTTTATCAACGCTGGGTCTATCGGCGTTCCGCGTACTGTTTTGAACGTTGTGCCCTAGCTCTGCTCTTGTGGCCACTGCGAGCCGACCGCCCAATGACGCAACTCGCTACGAAGTCTTAATCGCCATTGCCGTGTACTTGTCCGCCAACGTCTGAATCCCGGGCGCGATCTCAACGTTATGCGGCGAGTAGGTCGGGAGATACGTTCGCAGCAATGCGGGGATCAAGCGTCGAACCGAAGACGCGTTGCCCATCAGGTCCGCGGCCTTTTGTTCGGCGATCTCTTTCGCACTGCGCTTCGGCTGTGGGCTTACCTTCAGCATGTATCTGGTCGCACGCTTGATCCAGCTTATGAAATGCCACTGTGCCCATGCGCCGACGAACAGTCGGTAGAAGTAACCGCCACAGACGTCGTTGTAGACATCAAAGGCAACCGTGCGGTGCTCAAGTTCTTCGACGAAATGCCATTCCATCATTTCCATGTAGTCGGGGAGGTCTTCGCCAAAACCGTTCTCGCCCATCATGCTTTTGATCGCGTTCATGGTGATTGCTTCGAAGCCTTCGGCGTAGGCGAGGTTGAAGCGGAGTGACTTAGTTTTGGTGAAGCGTTGGTAGTCGTCCGAAAGTTCTTTTTCCAACACTTCGAGCCCGGGGAAGCCCGCGCGCTTGACCGCCGCGTTGAACTTCATGTGCATGCGGTAGTGCTGGCCCTCTTGGGCCGCGAAGCCTTTGAGGCCTTCAAGTACCTTCGGGTCGGTAACGTGTTTCTGTGCGGCCTTCATCGATCGAATCAGGTAGGGCTCGAGGTAGGGTAGGAGCAGCGAACCCGCGATGAATCCGAACGAGCGCTGATGGTCGCGCTCGATGAAGACAGGGTCGATCTCATCGGGAAAGTCGAACGGCATCTGGCGGATGGTAATCGTGTCCAACATGTTTTGATCCTTCACAGAGCGAGCACGACATCGGGTCGCGGTTCTTATTTAGTATCATAGTCGGGCCCGAGCGCTAGCTCGCAGGTGCGGCCTTCACTCACGGCCCCGAGACCACTTCTGCAGGCCCACTGTTGTTGCATGGTAGTTGCTGAGCATGACGCTTTGCGAAGCAGTCAGCGTAAGCGCCTCGTCAACCGTGCGCACGATCGCGTTGGCGAGATCATCCCCCTCACACTCGGGAACGAGAGCACCTACCTCGTCGGTGACGAAGTCTTTCGGCCCGCCCGCCGTCTTGCGGGGTAACCCAAGCCCATGCCGCGTTCACGCGCTAAACGAATTTTCGAAGCTCGAGTTCGTTCTCCAAGAGTCGACCGCGAAACGCCTTCCAATGCCTCTGCCTACTGGCAGACATTGACGCTGGACGACTTCCCGAGACTAAACGAAGCGAATCCCAAGAAGAACAATGAGCGCTACGACGAAGGGGCAAGGACTCCCGATCTAATGCCGGTGCTCCCGATCTAATAAAAGACGCGCCTACGCGCTCGGCTCGACTTCATCGTCTGGTTCCATGATCGAATAGAACACCGGAAGAACAATCATCGTAAGCACCGTGGCGAATACAAGCCCCGCGATGATCGTGACTGCCATGGCTGCGAAGAAGGCATCGAACAACAGCGGGATCATTCCCAGCGCAGTGGTGGACGCTGCCATCGATACCGGGCGTAAGCGGCTTGCAGCGGAGTCTGCGATTGCGACGCGCTGTTTCTTTCCGGAGGCCCGCTGAAAATTGATTTCATCGACGAGCACAATCCCGTTCTTGATCAGCATCCCGATCAAGCTCAAGAAGCCGAGCAGCGACATGAATCCGAAGGGCATGCCGGTCAAGAGCAAGCCGGCGGTTACACCAATGAGCGCCAGCGGAACGTTGAGCCAGATCACGAGCGTCTGACGCAGCGAATTAAATAGCGCCACGGTTACCAGCATCATCATCAATAAGAAAAGAGGAATCGAACCCGCGAGTGCGGCCTTCGCATTGCCCGAATCTTCGTACTCTCCGCCCCACTCGAGTGTGTAGTCGTCGGGGAGCTCAATGGCTTCGACCTGAGGTCGAAGCTTGGCGAACAGATTGCTCGCCGGGCCGGTCTTGGGGTCGCAATAGACGATCAAGGTAGGTCGCCGGTCGAGGCGCATCACGATCTCGTCTTCGAAGTCAGTTTTGAAATCGGAGACCACCTGCTCTAGCGGGATCGATTTGCCCGCCGTTGGGCTCCAAATCTGGAGGCTGCGAATGCTTGCAACATCTGATCGATGCGCAGCGTCTGCGCGCATGATGATCGGAAGCATGTTATCGCCTTCGCGGAACACACCGACGCGAACGCCTTGGAAGCCTTCGCGCAGCGCATTCGCGACGTCGTCACGTTGAATGCCCGCCAAGTTTGCCTGGCGTTCCGCGATCGTGGGCCGCATCACCTTGACTCGTTGACGCCAATCGGTGCGGAGCCCTTTTGCGTTGCCGCTGCCTGCGAAGATCGCCTCGGTTTGCGTCGCGAGTTCGCGCAGAACGTTGGGGTCCGGGCCACTAAAGCGCGCCTGGACCTTGCCGGTGCTTCCTGGGCCAAGTTGGAACCTGGACCCGTAGCCGAGTGCATCGGGGAACTCCGTAGAGATGTGCTCTTCGACGTCGGTGATCAACGCATCAATGCGTTCAGCATCGTCGACGTCCAACAAGAATTGCGCGTATGAAGGATTGAGTTTTTCTGAGGTGTAGGTGAGGAGGAAACGAAGGCCGCCCTTGCCGAGTAGCCCAGTGACGTGGGTAACGCCTTCTTGTTTTAACAAGAACTTTTCGAGTTTCTGGGCCTGTGCCTCGGTCTCCGAGATCTTGGTGCCTTGTGGCAGCCAAAAGTCGACCATCATTTGCGGTCGTGTTGATGGAGGAAAGAAACTCTGGTCTACGTATCCAAAGCCCCAAACCGCCGCTCCAAATAAGCTCGCCACGACACTGACGGTCAACCAACGCATTCGCATGGTGCCGTGAACCACATTCTTGAAGCCCACGTAGAAGCTACTGCCGTACGGATCTTGAGCTTCGTCGACGGTGCCAGTCTCGGGCACCTTCAAGAACATGACACAAAGTAACGGTGTGATGGTGACGGCGGTTACCCAACTGAGCATCAATGATGCGAGGACAACCTGGAACAGCGACCGACAGAACTCTCCGGTCGAATCGTCCGAAGTCCCGATTGCTGCGAACGCGAGGACGGCAATGATGGTGGCTCCGAGCAACGGAATCCCGGTCTGCCCAACTACGGCCGCGGCAGCTTGCTCGGGTTTTTGACCCTTGCCGATGCGGATCAACATGCCATCCACAACCACGATGGCGTTGTCGACGAGCATGCCGAGGGCAATAATCAGTGCGCCCAAGGAAATGCGCTCGAGCGCAACACCCATTGGGGTCATGATGATGAAGGTTCCACTAATCGTGAGGACCAAGATGAAGCCGATCAATAAGCCGCTGCGAAGTCCCATAAATAGAAGGAGGATGACGATGACGATCGCGACGGCTTCAACGAGACTGAGCACGAAGCCCGAAATCGCGATTTCGACAGCCTTGGACTGCAGCGAGACGATCCCGAATTTGATCCCGAGTGGGGTCTGACTTTTAAGCTCAGCCATCCGCACCTGCAAGGCTTTGCCCATTTCGACAACGTTCCCGCCTGAAGCGGTTGAGATGCCGAGACCGATGGCGGTGTTGCCGTCGTAGCGGATCAAGCTTCCCGGTGGGTCCACGTAACCGCGCCGCACATTCGCGACGTCGCGTAGATAGATTTGCTGATCGCCACCGCGCAACAACAGGCCTTCGAGTTGTTCGATCGTCGTGGCGTTGCCCGATGGTTGGATTGCGATGAACTCGGTACCGACGCCAACTCGCCCCGCGTCTACGACCGCATTTTTCTTTCGTAGCTCGTCGGCGATCGCTGAAGAGGGGATGCCCAGCTGGGCCATTCGGTCGCGCGAAAATTCCACATAGATGGCTTCGGTTCGTTCCCCGTAGGTCGCGATCTTCGCAACATCAGGTACAAGCAGAAGCTCTCTCTGAAGTAGGTCGACATAGCTCTTGAGTTCAGCATAGGAATATTCTGAGCCGTAGACGGCAACGAATACGCCGTATACGTCCCCGTAATCATCGATGACCAGTGATGGCCCAGCGCCGGGCGGCAACGATCGCTGAGCGTCGCCGATCTTGCGCCGTAGTTCGTCCCAGACCTGCGGCAAGGAAGTTTTGTCGTAATTCGCTTTGATGCTGACCGTAAGCGTTGAAAGCCCGCGTTCGGACTTCGATTTTACCTCGTCGAGCTGCCCCATTTGCTGCACGGCGATTTCAAGTTCATCCGTGACCTCTTCTTCTACTTCGGTCGCTGTAGCACCGGGGTAAGGGGTAATGACGAGAGCATCCTTGATCGTGAATTCAGGATCTTCGAGACGCGAAAGGTTTTGAAAGGCTTGGAGTCCACCGACCAGCATGAGCACGGTGAGGACCAAAGTCAGGACGCGATTTTGGATGGCGAACGTGGCGATATTCATAAGTTGATGTCCGCTCCGCTAGTTTTCGTGCCGGCGAACGCGCATGCCTTCGCGCAGTTGGTGCACTCCAGAAATCGCGATCCAGTCTCCGGACGATAATCCTTTTTTCACCGTGACGTTGTCGCCAGAAAGCACACCGAGTTCGACGGCTAGCCGGCTGACCAGCATGCTCGACGGGTCGACCTTCCAGACATACGCCTTGCCTTGCTCGTCCGCGACCGCGGCGCGTGAAGGAACGTGAATCGAGATCGACGCGTCAGAGCCGTCGGTCAACGTATTGACTCGGACTGAAGCCGTCATGCCGGGAAGGATCGTGACGTCTTTGGGTGTTTTGATCGAAACCACCGCTTCGTAGGTGCGCGAGATCGGGTCCGCGGCGGGAGAGAACTCTTTCACCCGCGCCGGAAAACTTCGACCTTCGACCGAAGATACGAACACGACAGGTTGAAACACGGCATCTCGCTCTTCGCGATTGAGGCTTCTGAGGTTGTCCGGAAAGCCCGATTCAGGGATTGCGACTGCGACATCAAGCGTTGAGGTGTCCTGCAAAAGCAGGACGGGTTGCTTGGCTTGAACATTCTGAAAGTTTTCGACATGGACCTTTGCCACGGTTCCGGAGAACGGCGCCGTGATCACCGAGTCTTCTTCGAGGTTTTTAATTGCGCGATCCGAATGCGCCTTGGCGACTTGGTAACGACTACGCGCCGCATCGAATTCCTGTTGCGATGTGACGTCGGCATCGAACAACGCCTTGATGCGAGAGAAGTCCGCTTCGGCCTCGGCGAGCTTTGCGTTTTGTGCGTCGCGATTCGATTCGAAGTCGCGGGGGTCGAGGCGCGCGAGTATCTGATTTTCGACGACGTCCTGGCCTTCAAGCACCGGGAGTTCAATGAGCTTGCCCGCATCTTCGAAGGCGAGCTCGGCCTGCTGCGTGGCGCGTATCTCACCGGGATATTCGCGGGTCCGAGTAGCCCCGCCACCGCCGACCTCAAGGATCTTGACCGGACGTACCGACGGGGGAGCGGGCGCTACTTCTTCTTCGCATCCGAGTATCTGGCCGAATAAAAGCGCCGCAATGCATGCGAGCCCCCATTGTAAGTAGCCGCTGTTCGCTTTCAGATTGCTGTGGATCACGTCCGATTCCTCCTGGTTTCGCGCCTACTTTACCGATGAGTAGGGGGTTCCGCCGCGTCTAATTTGTAGGTTGGATGGGGTTCAAGGTTGAACGTGCCGTCGTACGCCGCTTCGTTGCATCGATGTGGGGTAATGGATAGGAAACAAAAAATTCCGGCCGGTCGGGTTTGAATGGCTTCTATATCTCCTAATCTTCGTGGGGTCCAAACGGGGGGATGATCATTGGCGGCGGACACCACGAACCAGGCGGGTAAAACAAACCTCGATGGATTTGGCGCCAACGCCATTCTACTGCTGGCCCTCTTCGTACTGCTCGTCGTCCTGCCGTTTTTGCCCGGGCACCATGCCGAAAACATGGTTTCGCGGATCGTCTGGAGCCTCGTCATCGTCGCGGGTTTGGCCCGGTCGACCGGCAATCGGTTTTTCCTGTGGACGGCACTGAGTATCGCGGTGCCGACCCTTGCTTCACGCTGGATCGACATTCCTGGCGGGGCGATCACGGGGTCGATCGCGGTTGCACTCTTTTTCCTGCTGATCTCTGCGCACATTCTGATGGACATTTTCGCTCGTCGCCACATTGGGATTGATCAAATTTTCGGAAGTGTGAACGTCTATCTGCTGCTTGGCGTCGTGTTCGCACGTCTTCACTTAGCGGTCGCCATCCACAGCCCGGACGCGTACATCATGGGTGGCCTTTCGCTCGCTGAAGCTGCGTCGCAAGCTGGGCAGGAACTCGAAGATGTCCTGTATTACTTCAGCTTTACCACGATGACGACGCTCGGCTATGGCGATATCGGGCCAGTGAGCCGTGTGGCGCGGATACTGTCGATGGGGGAAGCGGTGGTCGGTCAGCTCTTCATCGCGATATTGATCGCCCGGATCGTGGGTGTTCATGTGGCGCAATCTATAGACGACGCTTGACCACTCAACAAACTAAATAAAGAAACTAAAAAGAGGAACTAGGGAAGGGCGAACTCCGGGTTCTCCGGGAATAGAAAGAACCACGAGTAGAGTGCCGAAAGTAGAAACTAGCGGCGGTCCCCAGCTTCCGAAGCGTGCTCAGCTTTCGTCCGTTGGCTACGCGGGGGGCGCTCTCGATTCTTGAAGCTTGCGCACTTCGCGTTCGAGTGACGCCGATCCGCCGCTGCGGTGTGCGGTGAGGGCAGTCGCGATGGCATCTCTTTCTTCGTCCGTGGGCTCCCTCGTGCCCGCGATCCACGCGTGGAGTTTGTCCGCCTTCTGTGAGTGGATGCCCTTGGCCGGGGGTTCGTTCGTCAAGTAGACGAGGTGATCGCCGATCTTGTAGGTGATCACCGTCGCGTTGGCGCTCGGCTTTCCTGATTTGAGTGCGAGGGCGATCGACTCATCGGCCTGCTCCGACTGCTTATGGATGCCGGGGACCCAGTAATGGCGGCCATCATGCTTCATCGAATAAACGTTGACCGGCTCGTAACTCGTTGAATACACCG
>DUBZ01000133.1 GCA_012960035.1 Myxococcales bacterium
GCCCAAGCGTGCCGAAAATCCTTAATCCCAATGGCGATTCGGGCATTTTCGGTTGCGATACAGAAGTCTTCTCGAGGCTCACGTTCGACATCGAAACCGACGCAATGTTTACCAACGAAATTCACGGCCAAGGCATCCTCGCCAAAGACGGCGATGCGCGCCTAACACTCAACGCCGATGTGGGTTCTACATTTTTCGGCACGATTGAAGTCGAACGAGGCACCCTCGAAATCGAAGGGGCGATCGGTACGACAGGCGCGAATGCCGGCGAGCTTCTCGTGGTCGTGGAAGAGGGTGCCACGCTCTTCGGCAGCGGCAGCATCCGCGACACCATCGGCGGCGACGTCGAGGTCGAACCCGGCGGCACGATCGAGGGCTCGCTTGACATCGTGGGAGAGCTGAGGCTGAACGGCACGCTGGATCTAAAGGCTGACGGGCCCCAGACTGCCACCGCTCGGATCAACGACGGAAGTGTGATCAAGTTCGACCCGATGATTGTGGGCGAGCCGGGCCAACTCACCGCCACCGGTGACGTAACCCTCGGCGCCGGTACGGTCGACCTTGAATTCCATCCCGATGATCGTGACACGTCGCGAAATGACTTCTTCACCGTGATCGAAACCAGTGGCGCGATCATTGGCACACTGACCGGCGGTAAGAATGGCGACGGTCTTGAATCCGAACTCGCCATTTATGACCTAAAGCTCTTGTACAATTTAAATGAACCTGACACATGCACCGGCACCGCAAATGTATGCCTTCAGATCGCCTTCAACCCAGTCATCGAAGACGACGCCCGCACCAAGAATCAACGCGACCTAGCCCGCGCGATCGACCAAGCTTATGTGTGCGCTCAAGCCCCGGCTTCGGCGGAATGCATGATTAGCCAAGAAACCGCGGATGACTTCAACGAGGTTTACGAAAGCTTCTCTGTCCTCTCTTCTGAAATCCCCGACATCCTCGATGAGATCGCGGGGGAAGAGTACGCCGCCTTTGCTGACGTGCGCGCCGCGGGCACGATGCGCTTCAACAGGAGCATTTCGCGACGCTTCGACCTCGAACGACGAAACCGCGCGAATGACCCGCAAACAGAAGCGGGCAACACCACTCAAGTCGGTCAGTTTTTCACGGCCCCCACAGCGGGGTTCTCGTCCGCAGCGTCCACTACTCAGTGGATGGTGCTCGGTGCGAGCGCGCTCAACGTGCAGGACAACAACCGCTTCGAGGATTATCGCGAATCGCGCTTCCCCTGGCGTCAGCGCAAACCCGACGCACCCATATCGATGGATCGCCACGCGGGCAAAGGTGGCTTTACGGGCTGGATGGATGTCCACGGAGTCATGGGCAAAGTCGACGGCAACAGCGGTGCAGACGACGTGGACTACCGCATCTACGGGCCGCTATTTGGCCTCGACTACGGCGTGTCCGAAATGTTCACCCTCGGCGTGACGGCGGGCTTCACGCGCAACGAACTGAAGACACCGGGCTCGGCCACCAAGGCAACAGGCACCACGTTCCAAGTCGGTGCGTATGGCGCGGCGATGATTGGAGATCTCTACGTGACCGGCACCGGCCGTTTTGCAAAAAGCGACATCTCGTCGAGGCGACGGGTTCGCTTTGGTGACGTCGACCTCAACGCAAAGGCGGACTTCGACGCAACAGACGCGTCAGCGTTCGTTGAAGCCGCATACGCGTTCAACCTTCCGCGCAATGTCATGGTGCAGCCTGTTTTCTCCCTCGCCTACAACCGGCTCCACCAAGAATCCTTCGGAGAACGAAGCGCTGGAAGCCTCAACCTCGACATCAGCAGTCAAGACGTCGACGCCCTTCAATCCCACATCGGGGTTCGCGTGGCCCTCTTCGCGCAGCAGCCAGACGGCAGCTACCTACTGCCTCAGCTCCGCATCGGTTATGAACGAGAGCTCCTCGACAACGACCGAGAGCTTTCAGCCAACTTGGGCAGTGCGGGTGACAACGGCGAGTTCGGCATGACGGGGCTTTCGCTCCCCCGAGACCGCGCAGTAGGCGGGGTTAGCTCTGAGGTCGGCGTTTCGAGTTCGACGAACCTCTTCGTCGACTACGACCTACGCGCTGCAAAGGACTTGCTCGAACATTCGCTTTCGTTCGGTGTCCGCGCGATCTGGTAAGACGGTTCGCGCCGGTTGCAGCAAAAGTGCAGCAATCCCAAAGGTTCTACGATTCTAGGCGCCGGTACTTGATTCGCGACGGGCGCTCCGCGTCTGCCCCGAGACGGCGCTTCCGGTCCTTCTCGTAGTCTTCGTAGTTGCCCTCGAACCAGACCACGTTGCTGTCGCCCTCAAAAGCCACGATGTGGGTCGCGATGCGATCGAGAAACCAGCGGTCATGGGAGATCACCACTGCGCAACCCGCGAAGTCGACCAGTGCGTCTTCAAGCGCGCGCAAGGTATCGACGTCGAGGTCATTGGTGGGCTCATCGAGGAGCAGCAAGTTACCGCCGCGGCGGATCAAGGTCGCGAGATGGACGCGGTTTCGCTCGCCCCCCGACATGTCACGCACGAGTTTCTGTTGGTCGGTACCCCGGAAGTTAAACGACGACACATAGGCGCGTGATGCGACTTCGCGTCCGCCGACCTGAATGCGCTCCTCCCCACCACTAATGATGTCGAAGACCGTCTTCTCCGGGTCAAGGACGTCACGGTTCTGGTCGACGTATGAAAGCTCGACGGTTTCGCCAAGGCGAAGGTCGCCCGAGTCCGCCTTTTCTTCCCCCGCGATCATGCGAAACAGCGTCGTCTTGCCCGCACCATTTGCGCCAATGACGCCGACGATGCCACCCGGAGGCAAATTGAAATTGAGGTCATCAAAAAGAAGTTTGTCGCCAAACGACTTCGAGAGTTTCTCGCCAACCACCACCACGTCGCCAAGGCGCTTGGGAACGGGGATCGCGATCTCGACCTTGCTCGCCTCGCGTTGCTTGCCCTCGGCGAGCAGGTTTTCGTACGCGTTGATTCGCGCCTTGCCTTTGGCTTGGCGCGCGCGCGGGCTCATCTTGATCCATTCGAGTTCGCGGGCAAGCGTGCGAGAGCGTGCAGAGGCCTGCTTCTCTTCTACCTTGAGGCGCTTGCTCTTCTGCTCCAACCATGACGAGTAGTTACCCTTCCACGGGATCCCGGCGCCGCGATCGAGCTCGAGGATCCAGCCCGCGACATTGTCGAGGAAGTAGCGATCATGGGTAATGGCAACGACCGTTCCCGGGTAGTCGGCCAGGAAGTGTTCTAGCCACGCCACGCTTTCTGCGTCCAAGTGGTTGGTGGGTTCGTCGAGTAGCAGCATCTCCGGCTTGGAGAGCAGCAAGCGACACAGCGCGACACGCCGCTTTTCACCCCCTGAAAGCGTTGTGACGTCGGCGTCTTTAGATGGGCAGCGCAACGCGTCCATTGCCACTTCGAGGGTACGCTCAAGTTCCCAGCCACCGGCGGCGTCGATCTTGTCCTGCAACGCGCCCTGCTTTTCGAGCAACGCGTTCATCTCGTCGTCTTCCATCGGCTCGGCGAACTTGGCGCTCAGGTCTTCGAATGCCTGGAGCAAGTCGCGGATCTCCGACACGCCTTCCTCGACGTTTCCCAGCACGTCTTTTTCGGGGTCGAGCTGGGGCTCCTGCGGGAGGTAGCCAATGCGGACGTTGCCCACCGGGCGGGCTTCGCCGAGAAACTCTTCGTCAAGCCCGGCCATGATGCGGAGCAAGCTCGACTTACCGGAGCCGTTGTGGCCAAGCACGCCGATCTTTGCGCCGGGGTAAAAGGAAAGATTGATCCCGTCGAGAATGGTGCGGCCTTCGCCCACGACTTTCCGCAGGTCGTTCATGATGTAGACGAATTCTTGGGCCACGGGCCTTCCTTTGCTTTCGCTGTTGTAGAGATCAATGAGGAGATCAATGAGGAGATGAAACTGAAGCGGTCTTCGGGACGTCTGCCGTGTTGGCAACTCGCAGGTTGGCTGCTCGACCCAGATCTCAACGCAGGCGAAGTTTATCGAGAGTGCGGTGAATGGCGAGTGCCTTGGCGAAGTTCGCCACGCGGTGAGCAAAGACAACACGGCAAACACCACACAACACCTCACAAGGGTGGTGAGAAGAGCAGGCAAGAGCGACAATGCGCGTGGTCCGACTGAATGGATCGCCAACCGAGCTGTCCCACTCGAAATGGCTTCGAGGCATTCGCCGCGCGCCTACGAAAGGTTCGATCCGATTCCCTCTCCAAGTCCAGCGCGACGCCGGCAGCAACGTCCTGCCGAGAAGACGGCCCGGAAGCGTTCGCACGCACACGTGCGTACGGACCCGTTTGGAGCGACCGCGACTGCGCTCCTCTCATGCATCTGTTTGTTGACCGGCTTGTTGTTGGCCTGCTCAGGTCGGGACCACGACGAAGTCCTCGTGATCACCAACTCGGAAAGCCCCGCTTCGGTCGCCATCGGCGAGTACTACGCCGCGAAGCGCGGCGTCCCGAGCGAAAATATCGTCAAGCTCAAGATCCCGCTCTGGGACGCGAAACTCCCAGACCGCTCGCCCGAAACCGTGGGCCCCGAGCACTACGACGAATGGATAAGACAGCCCCTCGAAGCGTTCATCGACGAACGCGGCCTTCGCGATTCGATCGAAATTCTCGTCACCACGAAGGGCATTCCGTTGCGGATCGACGGAGAGACCTCTGCGATCGATACCTGGCTGCGCGACACCTCCCAGGCTTCAGTTGACGCAGAGCTCTCACTGCTATTTTCCGACCGCGCGGGTTCGGCAGGGATTCCCAATGACGTCAATCCGTATTTCAATGCGCGAACGTCCTTCTCGAAGTTTCGCAAGAACCATCCCGACGCAAGGCTTCGCTACATGGTTGCGCGCTTGACGGGATACGCGACGGAAACGGATCAAGACACCCAGGTCCCCGTCGACATCAAGCGTTTGATCGACTCGGGTGCGGACGAAGACGTCGAGGAGGCTACGCCGCAAGTCTGGCTCGTTGATGAAGACCCCAGCCATCCACCAGGACTCGATGCCGTAAACCGCATGTGGCTTGCGCCTACGGCCAAGCTGCTCGCGGGGATGGGCGCACGTGTCGAACACAATGTCGAAGACGAGTTCGCTTCAGGGGTGAAGGACTTAATTGGCTACGCGTCATGGGGGAGCAATGACCGACACGACGCAGGCAAGCCGTACTACGGAAAAATCGAGAGCAAGAACTATCCGGGAACGTTTGCCAAGCGAAGCATTGCGTTCGATCTCGTCAGCACCAGTGCGCGGACCTTTGCTTTTCCGCCGCGATATGGGCAGTCGTTGGTCGCGGACCTTTTGCGTCTCGGTGCGAGTGGCGCAGCGGGGCATGTCTATGAGCCGGTGCTTCCGGGCGTTGTGCGTCCCCACATCTTACTTCCTACGTATGCCGAAGGTGTCATCGCGGTCGAAGCCTACTACCGCAGCCTCCCCTTCCTCGGCTGGACGAACGTTTACATCGGCGATCCACTGATGACAGTTCCGACGCCTCTTGAGCGCGCCGGTGACGACCGCGACTTCGACGGCGTTCCTGATGCATCGGACAACTGCACCGAAGTCGCCAACCCCGATCAACGCGACACGAACAGTGACGGGTTTGGGAATCTGTGTGACGCGGACGTCGATGGTGACGGCCTCGTCACCACGTCATGGGGAGCAGTCTATCCGCTCACCAAGCGGGGCGACGTCGAGTGGATCGCGATTGCGGCGCAGAACGGTCCCTACGACGAAAACTTTGATCTCGACGGCGACGGAGAGGTCGATGCACGAGACGTTTCGATTTCGCACCTGAACCTGTTCCTGCCACCCGGGCCGAGCGCGCGCGCAACGCGAAGAGACTAAGACGCTTCGAGCGGCGGCGCTTCGCGCGACATCTCGTAAAGCACCGCGAGCGGCAACAAGACCGCGATCAGGCATGCGCCTACGTATTCCTGATGCACGCGGTAGAAGAAGAGCCCGTTCGCGATCCACAAAACACAGCTCCACAACATGTAGACCTGGAGACGCGGTCGACCTCCTGCGAGAAGCGCACCGCAGACGACAAACCCGTAGTAGTAGTTCGCCGGATCGCTCACTAGCGGGATCAGGGCAAACGAAAGTGTCGCAGCTTCCCACGCCTGCACCCGTTTCAATGCACGTGCATAAAGAATAAGCGCGGGAACCACGACCGCGAGCTGTGCTCCGCGAATCGCAACGGGGAGCCAGGACGGTGCAAAGGGCAGCAACGTGAGTTGCCCCTCCGCCCCCGTCACCATATGCCCCGTTCCCATCATGATGGAACGCCAAACAAGTGACGTCACGCCGAGTTTGTTAAGGGATTTTTGATCGGTGAACACATCGATCTTTTCTGAAAACTCAACGAACGCGACAGCTCCCCAATCAGAAGAAAATAGTGCCCACCCGAAGAGCACGCCGCCGGCGACAATGGCGCCGACTGCCACTTCGCGACTCAAAGTCGACCATCGCCCATCTTGCCGGCGACGAAGGCCAGCGTGCAGAAAGACACCGAGCAAGAAGATGCCCGGGAAGATCCGGAGCATCGACGACAACGAAAGGAATGCACCGGCGGCGACGTTCCACTTCTTTCGCAGCATGCACAGCCCGCAGATCAAGGCGAACAACCAAAGGTTGCGCAGCAGTGAATCGCCGATCCACGTATACCCCCAGTGCTGACCCGTCCCCCACGCGATCGCTGAAAGCGCTCCCACCTCGAGGCCAAATGCCCAGACGATCAGCATGAAGGCTGCGGCAATGAGGATCCTGTCGCCTCGGATCAGCCAATCGAAGCCCGCTGAATCGAGCGGGATGCGCGAGGTAATCGCCACGCCAATTGCGTTCCAAACCGGGCTCGGGTTGTAGCCGTGGTCGCGCAGCGTCATGTGCCAGCGACGAGCCTCGAACCCGCTTTCAAACCAAGCAACGTCGGCGGTAAACGACGTCCATCGTTCCGGGGCGAACTGCTGCTTGCATTCGCGGGCGGCGAAGAGCGCCGATTCTGGCGAATGCATTCGCAACGTTCGCATGTCGCGAACTTCTGGCAGGTCGAAGCGATCTTCAACGCCCGAATCGACCAAGGCCATCAAGGTGCAGTGATAGAGGTCGAAGTAGCCGACTTCCGAAAAATACTTCGAGCCCATGTAGTAGTGATAGACGTCCGTGTCCTTGAACCCGATACCGAACTTGGGTTGGAAGAAATCGTAGTAGGACGAATAGGCGGCGAATGCGAGGAAGAGCAGTGCGGTGATTCGCGCGGTTTCGAAGATTGCGTTGCTTCGCTTTGCAGTGCCCTGCTTCATGCGTCGAGCGCGAACCAGGATCGGAAGGCCCACAACAACGAGAGCCGCGACCGCGATCGCCAAACGCCAACTCATCATGCTTTGTTCCAAAGCTTGGGCGCGCTGTGTCGCTAGGTCGAGTTGTGCAGAGCCCGGGTCGGCGTACGCGCTTGATGCACATGCAAGCAGCACAACAAACAAGCCGACGGGTGCCCAGCGATCGAACAACGCGGAAATGGGCTGACAAGCGTTAGCCACGATCAGTGATCCCTCGATCATTCGTTAGGTTGGTCGATTTCGGCACTGCCGACTTCAGGCGCAAATGCGCGAGATAGAAGGAACCATGCCCCGGCTAGTCGAGCAACCTCTTGAGGCTCGACGTGTCTAGCCGACCTCCGCCGCGCGTCTGAACCTCGCGATAAAGTTCGTCTACCGCAGCGGTCACCGGAAGTGGCGCACCGATCTCTTCGGCAACCGAGAGCGCGATCGCGAGGTCCTTGCGCATCCAATCCACCGCAAATCCGTAGTCATACTTCCCCGCAAGCATGGTCTTGTGTCGGTTTTCCATTTGCCAAGACTGGGCGGCACCTTTCGAAATCACTTCGACGACCCGTTCGCCGTCGAGCCCTGCCCGCTCGGCGAATGCCAAACCTTCCGCAAGCGCTTGAATCAGTCCAGCAATGCAGATCTGATTGACGGCCTTCGTAAGCTGTCCTGCCCCCGAAGGCCCCATGCGCAAATGCATCTTGCCGTAACACTCGAGCCAGGGGATCACGAGTTGATAGACGTCTTCATCTCCACCCACCATGATGGTCAAGGCCCCGTTTTCCGCGCCGGCCTGCCCTCCTGAAATCGGCGCATCCAAGAAGCCAATCCCCTTCGCTTGGGCTGCGGCGTAGATTTCGCGTGCGATTTTGGGGGACACGGTGGTGTGATCGACCAAGGTCGCGCCGCGCTTCATCGCACCAAGCGCGCCACCTTCGCCGAGGACGACCTCGCGCAGGTCATCATCGTTGCCGGCGCAAACAAAGACCGCGTCTGCACCGTGAGCTGCCTCTGCTGGGGTCGCCGCGTGCTGGGGCGAGTACTTGGCGAATTCTTCGATCCACTTTCGTGTGGTTGTTTCGGTTCGATTGTAAACACGAACGCGGTGCCCCGCCTGCGCAAGGTATCCCGCCATGGGGTAACCCATGGTCCCTAGGCACAGAAAGGCGAGGTGCTGCTGGCTCGATGACATCCGGTTCCTTCCTGCCACGTACTGCGTCTAGATGGCGACTAGAAGACCCAGTCCCAACCGGCCGTAAGGTTCCAGTCGCGATCGATCTGGGTCGCGTGAGCGTCTTGATATACAGGCCAAGCCGCTTCGAAGCGGACGCGCTGTCCCTCGAACCCGGGTACGCCAACACTCACACCGGGTGCAACTTCCAAAACTTTGCGTTCGGTTGTGTTGCGAAACGAATCGAGATGATTCTCCGGACCGGCGCGGCGCTTTCCTCGCGACCGCACCTGGTAGTCGAAGCCGAGCCGAAATGAGCCACTCAACCAGCTCGTGACGTCGTGGGCGAGCCAACCCGAAAATTCCACCTGGTTGCCCGCGCGATAGTCTCGATGATTTTCGCCGAACCCGATCGAGCCCGTGCCGTGCACACCCCAACCAAGGCCTTCCCAATCGCCCCGGTAACTCAGCCCCGTCACCACGGCGACGGTGCGACTTCCCGTCTGCATCGACCTTGGCAACAACACCCGCGTATCGCCGCCCATGCCGTCAGGCACGTCGTCGCGTTCGCTGATCTCTCCACTGGGAAACCGAAACCCCAGATGAACGTCGAGCTTTTCTTCCCCCTTTTCCATGAAGGGAACCACACCGACGACCTCGATATCTCCTACGCCGCTTGACTCGGTGGTGTAGCGATCACCACCGGCACCACCACCGGCAGGAAAGTCGCGTTGTTTCATTTTGTGATTGATCACCGGGATCTTGATTGCGACCGTCAGCCGTTCGAACGGCGCATGGTGAATCTCAATCGTGTGTACGTCGGTGCGTAGTTCGGTTGGAATCTGAGTGAGGTCTGCTGTTGCGGCATCGCTCGCTTTCTCTTTGTGCGTACCCCGGCGCAGTCCCTTTCGATCGAAGCGCTGGTAGATGTACGACAACTTCCACTGGCCTTCGGTCAACGCCGAGTCGTAATCGAGACCCATTGGCGCGGCCGGACGTGCGTGCGCATCGCTCCCGAGCACACTCATCACGGCGACAACCAACGCAACGCTTGCCGCAATGCTTTGAACGTGCGCAGGGCACAGCACGCTTTGGTTGCACCCGCGCCTGGGGTCGGCATCCGCGGTCGCGCCCGGTCGATCAGTTCGTTGCAACACGAGGCGCAGGCTAGAAGATTAATGCCTTGGCTTCAACGCGGCGTCGCACGCAGAGCGATCATATATCCGTCTTCGAGCTTCTGAAGGTCGCTGCGATAAATCCGTCGCAAAGAATCCAGCAGATCTCCGGTTCGAATGAGCTGTCGACAAAGATCGCGCAGCCGTGGCTCGCCGCGCTCGCGAACCAGGTAATTGATAAAACCGTAGGACTCTAGATACGCCACCCCCGCCGCATTGGGGCCAAGGGAAGCGAGGTTGGTGCCGCTGAGTTCCGACAACGAAAACAACTGCCCCTCCCGCGCTCTACTGGCCAGCGCCTGCTTTTGGCGTTCGGACAATTTGTGTTGGCCCGTCGCACTCGCCTCGAACCATTCCGCGATGCCTTCGTTGAACCAGGCAGGTAGTGCGGTATTGGGGAGTTCGGCGTCGAAGGCGGCATGAACCAGTTCGTGATAGAGCACGCGAACCAGCCGGTCGGTCACGGCCGTGTCGCCTCGGATGTGAATCGTACCGCCATAAAAGCCCGCGGCGGGGAAGCGGAACAAGCCTGCAAACCGTCGATCGAAAATATTTGGATCGTGAATCGTAACGATGATATTTTTTCGCGGGCGCATGCCCAATGAAGATTCAAGGTTTCGATACCCGCCTTCGAGGACATCGAGCACCTGGAGTTCGAATCGCCGCGAACCGTAAAAGCCCGAGGTTCGATCGATGTCCACGTCTTGGTAGAGCGTAAAGTGTGAAGACCGGCGCTCGTCGTATTCGCCATCGGCCCCGCGATCCGCAGTCGCGATCGATGCACCCAAGATCGCGATCCATAGCAACACCCACGCGGAGCAAGACTGATATGTCATTGTTGTTGCCCGCATCCGAATCCCAGCTCCTACACCGCTCGCCGCATGTTCCGAAGTCCAACCAAATTGGAGCCACGTCGACGAATTCGCAAGTATCGCACGTCGTCGAGCGCACCGCAGACCGCGAGACGCAACTCCGACCTTACGAATGACTCACACGAAATGGACGGTACGAAACTGAATGGGGTTCCGCGGCACGAAGACCCGCGCCCGCTACATCGCACCCATCGTGAAGAAGCTAACTGCAGCTTGCGCTGCCATCTTCGCGAGTTGCTTCATTTTTTCAAGCGCCTGAGCGCGAGCGCTCGGCGAATAGAGATCGGGGCAGAGCTTCATGCGCCGCTGATCGAGACGATCGATTTGCGCTTGGGTCGCGCGCGCCCACATCGCATTCCCCCGGCTCTGCGCTCTCGCAACAGTGTGGGAATGGGTCTCGATCTGCTTGGTCAACTGTCTGCATTGGCCGCGGTTCGGCTTTTGAACCGCCGTTGCCGGGCCGGCCATCAAAAGCGCGAGTGCGAACGCAATCACAATAAAACGCATAAGTGTCCCCTCCCCTCGACGCTCAGTTGGAGTCCTCACTTCATCGACCACTTCAGCGCGCAAGTAAAGCCTTCATCCGCGACGCGGAGACACCGCACACGATTGCGTTCGTTGTGAAATTCAGATGCACGCTGGCGGCAGCCGAACGCCGCCCCCGCGCGGCACGCCTCTCACGTTCCATCTACATATAGAAGTCGTGATGGGCCTCGAAGCCGTCGAGAACAACCCCGTGGGGTCAGAGGGCGTCGATGATCTGTTGGCTCGCACGATGCGCAAGGGCCATCCCGGTAAACATCGGGTTGACCGACGGACAGCGAGGGAAGATCCCGGTGTCGGTGATGTAGAGATTGTCAAAGTCGTGACATCGCCCGAACTCGTTCACCACCCCCATGCTCGCGTCGCCGTGCATCCGTGTCGTGCAGAAGGCGTGGTTGCCAGCGCTCACGAGGTCTCGCGCTCGGATGGGGTGACTTTGAAAGACCCGTGCCTCGTCGAGGGAATACATTTCTGCGGGCAAGCCGATCACGCCTGGAATGATCTTGCGTGCACCGGCGGCAAACAGAATTTCCGCGATCACCCACAGCGCGTGGGTAAGAATCTTGACGTCTTCGGGATGCAGGTTCCAATGCAGGTTTGGATCAAGGCCCCGGCGTCGCGGACGTACGGTTCCGACTGACCGATGGGTGCTCCCGATCGCGTCCCAATTGGCGAGGTATGGAAGGTCCGCAAAGCGTTCGAGCAATGCTTTGCCAAAGCCTGGCATTCGCACCGCCGCAACCGCGGGCGGTGCCCAGAGCGATTCGAGCTTGAACCCATCCTTCAAGAACTCCAGGGATTGATAGCCCTGGGTCGCGCCGAACTGCGGGTTCACGATGTCGGGAAAGATCCCGGCGATCGCGACCCCGGGATGAAATTGCAAGTTGTTGCCGACTTGCCCCGACTTGTTTGCCATGTCGTCGCTTCGCTGAAGCAAGATGGGTGTCGCCATACAGCCCGCAGCCAGTACGACGACTTTGCCCTTCACCCGAAAGCGATGGCTCGTAGCGCCCGTAAAGGGTTCGACGACCTGTCCCTCAATCCCCGTCGCGCGGCGTCCATCCGAAAGAACACCTTGCACCTGCACCGACGTTAAGACCTTGGCACCGTGACGCATGGCTTCGGGGATGTAGCTGATATCCATACTCTGCTTTGCGCGCGCGCGGCAACCCGTGAAGCATTCCCCCGACCCACGACAGCCACGGACGTTGCGGGCGATTGGCTCGCTTGAGTATCCGAGCGCATCGCAGCCTTCTTTCATCAGCAAGTTGCGGCGGCCTTGAACGTCGTCCGGAGTCGGTGCGATCCCGAGAAAGTCCGCCACCGCGTCGAAGTGCGGATCCAGTGACTCTCGGGTTGTGTGTTCGAGATCGAATCGATTCGACCATTCTTCGAACACAAACTCCGGCGGTCGAACGCAGATCGCGGAGTTCACGAGGGAGCCTCCTCCCAGTGCGATCGCTTGCATGGTGGGCAAGATGGTTCCGGATGTACTTCGAAGCCCGCCTTCGCGCAGGGTCCGCGCCATCGAAAGACTGCCTTCGAACTCGAAGTCGCGCGGGGTAAACGGCGGCCCTTCTTCGAGCAGTACGACACTGTGCCCCGCTTCCGCAAGGCTGTGGGCAACCACGGCACCACAAGGTCCCGAACCGACGACGACGGCATCGGCCTCGAGCTCGAAGTCGGCGTCATAGTCGGTGAAGACCCGCAGACATTCGGGTGCAATTCCTACGGTGCGTGCCGAAACGCTCATCGCCCACCCTCGGCCGCAGCACGTCCGTCCAACATCGAACTTTCGAGATATTCGGGAGCGAGTGGGCCGTCGAGATCAATTGGCGTGCCGTTACTCGGCGGTGTGAGATCCGCTTCGGTGAAGAGAATCTCGCTGCGGTGACCACCGACAGGCGGGTAGAGCAAGTCGGCTTCACAAACCGGCGTATCCATATCGTATGGAGCGACGTTCAGATGCCGCGCGACGATGGGGTGCCCGAGATAGCCCATCGTCAGCACGGCGCGCAGCGCGGTAAAAACCAGCTGGCGCGCAAAGCTTGGGCTCTGGGACCAACCCTGCATGACGAGTTCACGCTGTTCGATTTTGAGCGCAGAGAACCGCCGAAAGCCGCTGATACCAGACGCCGGCAAAAAGAGCGTGACGTGCTCGAACAACATAAACAACGCGCGAATCTGCAAACGCACCCTCGGTTCTAGAGCCGAAAGAAAGCGGTCCGCGTAGTTTGGGATGTCGGCTTCGAGTCCGGAAAACGGAATCGCACCATCCGCAGGGAACAACACCTCGGCCGTGGCGTTGAGAAACGCAACCTCTCGGCGCGCGAGGACGTTGTATTGCCTTCGCGGCTTCGGGTAGCCCAGCAGAGCCCGATAAAAGACGACGAAGATGAGCGCAGTAATGATGAGCCATGAAATCACGCTGCGATGATAACGACTCCGAAGCAATCGTCAGTGGGCCAAGCAGCATCAACGCCCTACTGCATCCGTACCGACTCGATACGAGACGCTATTCGCTCACCGAAAGCCCGTGCACCCATGCGTCAGTTCGGTTTTCGCAATCCTGCAGTGTCGGAACATCGATCCCCAGATCTGCCAGCATCCGATCAACACCATCAACGTCAGCTCACTGGAAAAATTGCGTGAGTTCGAGCAATCGCCCGAGCACGCGATCTCGCCCCATGGCCATAAACGCATTCACGATTACGCGAAGGGACGCAGCACTTTGTTCAAAAAGTACTGCGCTCTTCGCTTCTGCAGAACCAAGAAACAACAGCTCGTAGGCGACTAGGTTTTTATCGCGATCCAGGATCGGCTGTCGTCCAACGAAAATGGGTGAATCCAATTCCGTGCAGCATCCTAAATAAAGCTTGAGTGGTCTGTTCCGAACAATCGGTCTAATTCGACTGCAGCTACAGCAAGTTCAGTGGCAGAAGAAGCCGTTGCACATTGCTGATAGTCGAGTTGCGCATGCCAAAGACAACCCCCCGGGCGCTCGGGTGATTTCCCGACTGCGACAGCCAACCTCTTCTAATCGGCTTCAGTTGGATTCCCGCTACACCGATTACTTGATCACCAGATCGCAATGGATTTGGAATCACCCTACAGGGGAAAGTGCATGCTCAATCGAATTCGCCAAACCACTGCAGCCTTCTGTCTCGTCGCTTTGGTGGCGGGGGTTACCCTCCCGCTGTCTGCAAGCGCGAACGATAGCTTCATCAACTCTTCCGGCTCGGAAGCCAACAAAACGACATCGCCAGTGATGCTCGACTTGTTGCTACTGCGCCCGGTCGGCCTGGTTTCCCTGGCCGTTAGCACGGTTCTCTTCGTGGTTCCGGTTCTTCCGCTCACGTTGATCACGCGACCGGCTGAGATCGGAAAGCCTTTCGAGTCCATGGTGCTCGAGCCGGCTCGCTTTGTCTGGGCGGATCCACTCGGAAGCCACTAGACCAAGGGTCGTGCGGGGTCTCTCGTAAAGCCAATGCTTAGTAGCCGTGTCGCTCTAGTTCGCGACGCGGCTCCTTGCGTTTGGGACGACTTGTATGGGACCGTCGACTGCGCCGTCTACGAATTGAGTTCGCCGCTCGACGAAGAACGCTGCTGTGCCAGCCTGTCGAGGCTCTTCTCAGCGTGATCGAATGCAGTGAGTTCGCTCGGCACGATGAATTCGCTCATCACCGAATACGCGACCCCAGGCGTAAGCGAGACCAAGGCCGCAGCACGGAAGGTGTTCTGAAGAAATCGTCTCCGGTTGACTTTTTCGGTTCGGCCCGCAGCGGCCGCGGCCACGGCGCACGCCATACCGACGCCGGACATCACCCGGCTCCCGGCGCGCCGCCGCTCCGCTTCTTCCCTGCCTTCGGAAAGTAGTCGCGAGGCCAACTCGACTACGCTTTGGTTTAGCGCGTACCTAAAATCCGCGTGCACGGGGAGCGTTTCGATCGTGGCCATCAAGCCAGCGTGATTCGAATACGAAGCGGGCTGGCCACCGATCGTGAACACACCGTCGAAGACTCGATCAAACGACCGTGCTTGAAGCCCCGAAGTCTGGCCATCGCGCATGAACACGTAATCGATACGTCGCCCGGTTGCGACTGATATTGGCTTCCGTGCCCGATACGGATTGCTGTACATCACGGTCTCACATCGATGGTCCATCTCGACGGCACAGTCCCGCATGCCCGTAAGGCCGGTGAGCACGCGGTACTCCGGGTCTTCATCCAACATATTGAAGTCGCCCATCATCACAACAGGCTCGTCATACGCGAGTTGAATGATCTGACCGATCCGGTGTGGGGCAAACTGGTGCGATACGCGATTGCTGTAGCGCGCATGAAGATGCGTATTGAGAACGGCGAACGGCCCATCCGGGCCCTGGATGCGCACACGCACAAAGCCCTTCCCACTGAGGAACTCGCCGTTGTCGAGTTGCTCGGGATAGCCACTAAGGCCAAATGACTCAAAGTGACTTTCGATGATCGGGAGTCGCGACATCATGAGGAGGCCGCCGCCACCAATCGCGTCGTCCCGATACCAGTTGTGGGCGTATCCAGCGCTTTGACCTTTGCGCAGCAAAGCGTCCCGCGCGCTAGACATCCAGACTTCCTGGAAACAAACCACGTCAGCGGAAAGTTCCGAAAGGCGGTCTCCGATCGCGGCCATTCGCGGAAGAACGTCCGGGGCAAACGGCTCTGGGAGAGCCCATACATTAAGTGTTACAACTTGGATTCGCATCGCTAACCCACCGCGATTACGGGCGATCCTTTTCCACCCACGTCGCCCCGGACAGTTTTTTCACCGACCCTCGGCTTATTGCCACTTGGGACACGCTTGATACAGATGCAATACACCTGCCATCGTGAGACACCGCGAATGCCATCCAGGATCATGAATCGCTACGCACGGTTGGGTCGTGACGTGCGAGGCTCTTGCCGGTGGCAACGCAGAGCGGAGTGCGTAAACTCCTGTCTCGTTATCCCAAATTGAACACCTGAGTTGCGTACGAATACAAAGTTTGAGCATTTCGCTTTGCGGCGCCCTCGCAGGACCACGGCACGCGCATCCACTTCCTTCGTTCATACGTAACTTCAATCACGCATCGCTATCGTACATCACGATCGAAATCGAAAGGATCGACCCATGTCGTCGGAACAACCCAACCTCGTTGCAGAGATGCAGCCGGACATTGAAAACCTCTACCGCGAAGAATCCTACACTGACCTTCGCATCGCACAGATCCGAAAGCTCACACCGGTCAAAATGGACGGGACGCAGGACGAAGAACGCACGCTTATCTTTATTGGCGAAACGCAACTCATGAGCGCCCGAGGTCCGCTGCCGATCCATACACCGATCGAAGCAACCAGCCTCGAAGAAGCTTTTCAAAAATTCCCCGAAGCGATCAATGCCGCGGTGGAAAAGATGATCGAAGAAGCGAAAGAGATGCAGCGACAAGAAGCTTCGCGCATCGTTGTCCCTGGCCAAGGCGGACAAGGCATGGGGGGCAGCGGAATCATCGGTCCGTCGGGTCGCTAACGCGAACCCCGTCGGCGTTCGGTTTCAGCTCCGAATCGACTCCGAAACAACACCGGAAAAACACGCAGCGCTTCGAGAATGATTCGAAGCGCTGTCGTCGTTTTTGCCACCGAGCACCGTTCGATGATAATCGTCGAGCGACGCAAACACGTCGAAGGGCGAACCCACCGCGCCATTTGCGCTGGGGAGTGCAGAGGCATTGCTGGCTTGCACGACGTCGGACAGCATTTTGCGCAGTGCATCGACCTGACTGGCATGCCCGGGGACCAGCTGGCCGGGGTCGAATCGATCGCTGCGCAGTCGAATCACCTTGATCGGATCGTAGGCCGCCGACCCGTTCACGACCAAGTCGATTACGACCACAGGCTTTTCGCGAAGCCCGGATACGACCGCGGCCGCGACAGCTTCAATGCGCGCGAATGGCACGCGCGTTTTACTGCCGCCGTCAATCTCCACCACGATGGCATCGTTCTCGATCGCCGCAGGCACGCCTTCGCGAATCTTGAGTTTTCTGTACGTTGTCGGCGCCGGCGGCGGGGTTGGCGACATTGGCGCGGGAGCGGACGCCGAGAGGCGGACTGTTGTTTCGGTGACGTCGTCATTCGGCGTTGAATCGACACGTCGGGGCGCAAATTCTTCGGGGGCTGGACGCGCGGCCGGTGGGGCTTGCACGGTGACCTCGGTGACAGGATCCGCATTCGCCGCACCTTGCACGATCGCATGGGTCAAGGCGGTCGCTTCTTCGCCGAAGTCTTTTTCGTGGGTCATCAGCGCTTCGACGAGATTGCTTTCGTCGAATTCGTCGAGGTCATCCAGATCACCTTCGATTCCGGCATTGAATTCCTCGGCGAGATCCGTTTCAAGATCGTCTTCGAGGCTGCCAACCGAGTCGAGGGCGACCGGGTCGACACGCCCCGGGTCATTCCACGAGTCGAGAGAATCGGAATCTGCAGAGGCTCCGGTATCAAAGGCCGCACTCTCGGCTTCTAGATCGAGGGCCTGCGGGTCGAGCGCTTCGATGTCTGCATCCGAAGTCGTGGATGCGATCGGCCGGTCGGGTTCGAGGTCGACTTGAGTCGTGGCTCCGGTGTCGGCATGATTCGGAGCCGCAGGGGTCGAAATATGAGCAAGTTTCGGAGCTGTGGCATTCGGTCCAGACGACTCGCCTCCCCCCAAACTGGCAGTCAGCCTGGTGAGTTTACCGCGATCGTCAACGCTGAGTTCTTTGTCCTGCAACGCCATGACTGCCGCGCGAAGCGTGAGCTCTGCGTCGAGGTCCCGGGCGATTCGAACGGTACGCAAGAGCAATGGTGTTGCGGGTTGATTCCTGCCGTCGACCGCAAGCGTAAGTGATGCAATCGCCGCTTCCGGATGCCCTTCGTCGAGCAGCACTTCTCCGAGACGGACGAGAGCTTGAGGGCTCCCCCCTACTGCCGACGCTTCGTCGATCAGCGCGAACCAGTTCGCAGCGGCCGAGGAAGCGCGCCCGGCTTTGAGGTCGCCATCAATGACGACCCACATGGCCTCGACGACATCGCCTGCATTGCGAGTCTGCACCGCGGTGTCCCACAGCGCGATCGCCACTTCCTGGTTCGTCGGGGTCCGACGAAATTCGGCTCGCAACAGGTCATACGCTTGTTCGGAATGACCCTGTTCTTTCGCGATCATGGCGCGCTCAAGTGTCGGGTTCGAAAGGACCTCGGTTTCTTCCTTTGCTCGGTCGAGCCTCTTGTCCTCGAAGCCAAGGAAGTGCACGACGCCACTGACGACTGCACCGAGGGCAAACCCTGCGCCATGCGCGATCGCGGTGGCAGAGATGAACTCGGAGGGCGAATCGATACCGCGGACCACAACGTATTCGACGACGAACCAAACGGGCAGGAGCAGCATGCCCGGCATGGGGATCATGCCGAAAGCACGTGGCGCCCCTTTAACCAAGGAGCGCATCAAGTAGGCGCCGAGGAGCGTCGCCAGGAGCCCACTCGCGCCGAACCACGGATGACCGGTTGCGTCGAGGTAGTTGGCGCTTGTACTTGCGATGCCTGTCACACCGATTCCCACAATGGAGACGCCACCAAAGAGCAAGTGTCCCCAGCCATCTTCGAGTGCGATACCAAGGATCATCAACAGGATCAGCGATGCCATAAGAGCGGCTTGGGTTTCGTGCGCGGCGAAGTGTCCCCACCAATTGGGATCCAAAACACCTGTATCGCGAACGCCGTATTTCCAAACCGGGAGCCGCTCGACTTTGGTGAAAGCAGAACTAAGAATTTCATTGAACTCGCGTTGACCGCGAGCGGAAATCTTTTCGGGCATTTCCACGAAGCCCCACTCGGCCCGCTCGCGCAAGAACTCCTCGTTTAGCGCTTGCGCGTACTCGAGTGGAATCACACCTCGGAAACGCTCGGCCACTTCAAGGCCTGGGTGCTCGTTGAGGTAGGCGATGGCTTCGCGCCGACCTTCGTTTGCAACTTCGGTCGCACCGCGCTGCTGCAAAAAGAGCGCGACGAACAGCAATGCGATCGCATAGGTAACCCACGTAAATCTTTGGGCCGATCCATCTGCCTGCGTAACCAATATGAACATGTATCGTTTCACCAACTCGGATCGATTCGCCGCTCGCGTGCGAATCGAAAATAATCGTCTCGTTGCAACGCGCGAAAGCAGCTTTCGCGCCAATAACCCCTGTTTAAGCGGAAAGTCGGACAGTCGGCTGAAGCGAAAATTGGGCTGTGTGCTACCCCTGAGCAGATGATTTCATCCCGTGGCAATTCACTGAGGGGACGCTCACTCGGCCACAATTTCGGGGATGC
Organism: Myxococcales bacterium; assembly: GCA_012960035.1. Classification (GTDB taxonomy): domain Bacteria; phylum Myxococcota_A; class UBA9160; order UBA9160; family UBA4427; genus DUBZ01. Next base: position 19,463 of record DUBZ01000133.1, read on the forward strand.
GTGTAAGTCGAAATGGAGCGTCACGCGCTCGACATCGAAGACTGATTCGAGATGGATTTTAGCCCTCCTGGCGCTTGGCCTGAGCGCAGTGTTGCTTGGATGCTCGGGAGAGAGCGATTCCACGGTCAGGCCAGCTGGCGACGTTCTCAACACGAAGTCGAAGCCTGCCGGACTGCCACCCGCGGCCTCACAAGACGAAGGCCCCGTCTATTCGGTCGACGCCAAACACGACATCCACAACATGCTTCGCAGTGGCATGACGACGCCCGTAGACCCCTCAGACGGCGGCGGCAAGGCCTGGCTTGTGAGCGAGGCTCGCATAAACGGAACGCCCGGGCCGCTGCGCGCGGGAGAAGCTGGCCGACTCGAATTCATATACGAAGCGGGCCCGCTGGGGGTCGCAGTCGACGGCGAAGTGCACTTCCAAGTCTCGTCGTTTTGGCAATGGGACCCACCGCAGAACAAAGACCCAGAGAGCCGCGGCTATACGACGGTGCGCACCGACGCGGACGGCGTTGAACTCACACCGGTGTGGCACGGAACCGAATTGCTCGCGATTGGGATTGCGGGGCGTAGCCTCGAAGCTGGCGAGCAGATCCACGTTACCTACGGCGCGGGAAAATTTGGCGCGAAGGTCGATATCTTTGCCGAGCGTGGCGCCGAGCACTGGTTCTCCGTCGACGGCGACGGCGATGGCCTTCGGAAGTTCATCGACGCCCCGGCAACGGTCGACATCATTTCGGCCCCATCTGCGCAATTGGTCGTGATGGTCCCCACTACTCTCGAACCCGGCGAAGAGTTCATAGCCTTCGTATCGATCCTCGACAAAATGGGAAGCACGGGAACGCGCTTTTCCGGCATTGTTGAATTCGACGCACCGGACGGCATCGAACTGCCGGCACGCGTTAAATTTAGTGGCAACGAAGGCGGGCGCCAACGCGTTCCGGGTATTGCCCGAAAGGCCGGCGTCCACCGCATCTCGGCCACCGCGATCAGTGGTAAGGGACAGAAGCTCGAATACAAGGCGACCGCGAACCCAATCATCGTCGAAGAAAATATTGCGCGCGTTCGTTGGGCGGACATCCACGGCCATTCGAAACTCTCTGATGGAACCGGAACCCCCGACGACTATTTCACCTATGCGCGAGAGGTCGCCGGGCTCGACATCGTATCGCTCACAGACCACGACCATTGGGGCATCCAATTCCTCGATGAGCATCCAGAAATGTGGCAGCTCATTCGCGACACTGTCAAAGCCCATCATCGCCCAGGCGAATTCGTGACGGTGCTCGGATACGAATGGACGAGCTGGCTGCACGGACATCGCCACGTTATCTACTTTGAAGACGAAGGCGAGATCTACAGCGCCCTCGACCCAAAGTACGAAAACCCTTTGCAACTCTGGGACGCCCTCAGCGGACAGCCAGCTCTAACCTTCGCGCACCACTCGGCCGGCGGACCCGTTTCAACCAACTGGTACTACCCACCGCACTCGGTCCTCGAACCTGTCACCGAAATTTCTTCGGTTCACGGCAGTAGCGAAAGTCATGATTCGCCCTCGGCGATCTATAACCCGGTCAGAGGCAACTTCGTACGAGACTTATTGAACGTAGGGTTCCGGGTGGGATTCATTGGCAGCGGCGACGGGCACGACGGTCATCCGGGGCTGGCCCACTTGGGCAATGACGGCGGCGGCGGACTCGCGGCGATCTTCACCGAAGAGTTAAGTCGCGAGGGCACCCTCGAAGCCCTTCGAGCAAGACGAACCTATGCAACCAATGGCGCTCGGATCTGGATGCAAGTTTCACTCGACGGCCATGTGATGGGAACGACGATGCCACCAAGAACCGAAGCGGACGCCGCAACCCAGACACTTAAGATTCGCGTCGTTTCTGAAGGTCCGCTGAAGCACGTCGACATCGTCCGGTCGGGCAATATCTCGCGGTTTGACCTCAATGGTGAACTCGACTGGAGCAACGAACGCGCAATCCCGCGACTCGAACGTGGCGAATATCAATACATCCGCGTCATCGAAGAGTCGGGGGCACTCGCGTGGTCAAGCCCCATCTTCGCCAACTAGTACGACGCACAGCTCAGCTGCGAACGATGCGCCCAACGCACTCAAGCCACGGAGACAAAGTCCATGACGCCTAGCGTCTCGATCTTGCTTCCGGTGTGGAACGCCGAACAGACCTTGGAAGCGTGTCTGCGCAGCGTCCAGCGGCAGACTCTCAAAGAGTGGGAATGCGTGGTCGTCGACGACGGCTCCAGTGACGGCTCGGTCGAAGTCGCGCAACAGATCGCCAGCAGCGATCGCCGCATTCGCGTTGTCGCGACCGAGCACCTCGGCCTTGTTTCCACATTAAACACCGGCATCGACCATTGCGAGGCGCCGCTCGTCGCGCGCATGGATGCAGACGACATCATGCACCGAACCCGACTCGAGCAGCAAAAATCTACGCTCGACGCGGCGTCCGATCTCTGCGGCGTCGGAAGCCACGTTCGATTGTTTCCGCGGCGGATCACTGACCCAATCGATGAGCGCCCTCTTCCGGGGGAATCCACCCAGCTGCGAAAGGGACGAGGCGGATACGAATCGTGGCTCAATTCGATCACGAGCCGCGATGAAGTCTCGCGCGAAGCCTATGTCGAATGTCCGATCGCCCATCCGACCTTGATGCTGCGTCGCGACACCCTGGCCAACTATCGGTACCGCGACATGGGTTGGCCCGAAGACTACGACTTGGTGCTTCGGTTGTTGGCACAAGGGCAGTCTCTCGTCGTCGTCCCAAGCCGTCTCCTGTCATGGCGCGATCACGATGCTCGGCTGTCTCGAACAAGTCGCGCTTATTCTCTCGAACAGTTCGTCGCGTGCAAGGCCTACCACCTTTGCGAAACCCTGTTGCGTGAGCGCACCGACTACGTGCTTTGGGGTTATGGCGATACCGGGCGGGCGATGTTCAAGGCCCTGGCGAAACACGATCGGTACCCGAGCCACATCGTGGAACTGCACCCAAGACGAATCGGCAATACGATTCAAGGTGCCAAAGTGATCCACCCCGATGCGCTTTCATCCCTTGAACGAAAGCCTCTCATTGCTTCGGTCGCTGGAGCAGGCGCCCGCGTAGAAATCCGCCAAGCCCTGGGTCGCCTGAACTACTGCGAAGGCAAAGACTTCGTCTGCGCGGCGTAGACGCGTGGGCTAGAAGGACGCGTTGCCTGGCACGCGCGGGAACGGACTGACGTCGCGGATGTTCGCCATGCCGCTCATGAACTGAATCACCCGCTCGAACCCGAGACCAAAGCCCGCATGGGGCACAGTGCCAAAGCGCCTCAGATCGAGGTACCACCAATACTCTTCTTCGGGCAGGCCCATGTCGCGGATGCATTGCAAAAGTCGGTCGTGACGATGCTCACGCTGCGAGCCACCGATGATCTCCCCCACGCCCGGTACCAAGACGTCCATCGCGCCCACGGTTTTGCCGTCGTCGTTCTGATACATGTAGAAGGCTTTGATGTCCGCGGGGTAGTCGGTGACGATCACGGGGCGCTTCACGTGCTCTTCAGCGAGATAGCGCTCATGCTCGCTCTGCAGGTCGATGCCCCACTGCACTGGGAACTCGAACTTCTTGCCGCATCCTTCGAGAATCGAAATCGCTTCGGTGTAGGGGATCCGCTCGAAGGAACTCGACGCAATGGCTTCGAGACTTTCGATGATGCCCGGCTGAATGCGCTGGTCGAAGAATTCGAAGTCGTCGGGACAGGCAGCCATCACGTCGCGAAAGACGGACTTCAAGAAGGACTCGGCCAGTTCGGCAAGCGCGTTCAAATCGCAGAACGCGACCTCGGGTTCGACCATCCAAAATTCTGCAAGGTGACGAGTCGTGTTCGAGTTCTCCGAACGGAACGTCGGGCCAAAGGTGTAGACCTTGGAATGCGACAACGCCGCGATCTCGGCTTCGAGCTGGCCTGACACCGTAAGGTGTGCCTCACTGCCGAAGAAATCTTGGCTGAAGTCGACCTTGCCGTCGTCGCCCCTGGGCGGTGCTTCGGCGTTCAGCGTGGAGACGCGAAACATCTCACCGGCACCTTCGGCGTCGGACAACGTAATGATCGGGGAGTGAAGGTTGATGAAACCGTGCTCTTGGAAGAAGTTGTGGATCGCGACTGTCGCCGCATTGCGGACCCTCAGCACAGCACCGAGGGTGTTGGTCCGAGTGCGCAGATGACCGAGGGTGCGCAGGAACTCAAGACTGTGGCGCTTTTTCTGAAGCGGGTAGTCGTCCGCCGCTGCACCCACAAGAACCACCCGGCTCGCGTGGATTTCGTACCGCTGCCCTTTGCCCCGGGACTCAACGAGTTCTCCCTCGATTTCGACCGAGCATCCGGTCCCGAGTTCGAGGACACAGCTTTCGTATTCGGGCAGCTCGGGCGCCGCGACCGCCTGTAGGCCGGAGAAGCAAGAACCATCCGTAACCTCAAGAAAAGACACGTTTTTTGAATGCCGCACCGTACGCAGCCAACCGCGGATCACGACACTGCCGCCCGCCGCTTCGCGCGCAAGTATCGACTTGATTGAATCGTCCATGAACTCCCCAACTCGAATTGTGCCTGACCAATCCGTTCGACTCACAGTAACGCGCGCTGCACCCTCTGGCTCTAATTCGTCCTGGGGGCTTGCACGGCTCGAGAATATGACGCTAGTGTCACGGACTGACATGTCCGTCAGTTCCGACAAATCGACCGCCGCGGAAAAGCAACCGCGGGTTTCCGTCGCTGCGCGCAGTCGCCAAGCGACTCGGGCTCGGCTCGTCGAAAGTGGCCGCTTGCTGTTTGCAAAGAACGGTTTGCACGGCGTCACGACCCACGACATCGCGCATCAAGCCGAAGTCGCGTCGGGCACTTTCTATCTCCACTTCAAGAACAAAGTCGAAGTGTTTCAAGAGATCGCGGACAGCTGCGTGAGCGAGTTGATCGAATGCATCGACAACGCGTGCTCACCGCACCGGGAAACAAAAGACATCCCCGCGTTGATTCACGCGCAAGCCGAAGCGTTGGTTGGTTTCGCGGAAGATCACCGCGACTTGATTCGCATTCTCTTCAGCGCGGATGCCGACGCAGCCGCAGTCGGCTCGGGCATCTTGCGCGCACTCGCAGAGACCATCGCCGAAGATCGACGCGAACTTGTGTCTGTCGGTCTTGCACAAAATGGCCTCGACCCCGCCGTGCTCGGCCAAGCCGTCGTCGGCATGTGGGCACAGGTGCTCTCTTGGTGGAGCGAAGATCCAACGCGTGTTTCACGCGAAGCATTGATTGAAACTTTGACCCAGATTCAGCTTACCGGCACGAGTCGGGTCGTGGCTTAGCGCGCTCAACCTCGGGCGCGCTTGTCGCGGCCGAGCCCAGACAGAACCTTAGGAGAAGCAAGACTCATGTCCGATCAACTCACACACCACCCCGTCTACAACACCGTCGACCGCGACGACTTTCCTACTTTGATCGAAGTCGATCGCTACGCCGAGCGCTCGACGGACTTTGACGAGATCATTTCCGCGACCGTCGACCACTTCTGGGACCCGTCAGACCCGCGCTACCTCGACTTCAACCAGCCCTTCGACCAAAAAAACGACACCATCATGCCTCGCGACTTCTGCATCGAACTGCAGTGCGAAGTTGGCCAAAAGCTCGACGAAGGCCAGAAGATCAGACTCGCGAACGAAAACACGCGCTTTCAGCTTTCGAGCATTCTTCACGGTGAGCAAGGTGCGCTTACGTTGTCGGCAAGCCTTGCGATGATCCTGAGAGACCCGGGCGCTCAAGAATATGCGACCAACCAAGCGCGTGAAGAAGCACGCCACGTCGCTGGCTTCAGCCGTTACATCGCGCAGCGCTGGGGCACACCACTGGCAGCGGGCCCGACACTTAAGAACTTGATGAGCGAGATCGTCGTTTCGCAGCAGGTTTATAAGAAACTCATCGGGATGCAGATGCTCATCGAGGGCCTCGCGATGGGCGCGTTCGCGACCATCAACGCCGGCACCAACGATCCGCTACTTCAGCGCCTCGTGCAGTTTGTGATGACCGACGAAGCGTTCCATCACAAGTTCGGAAAGATCTGGGCAGACAAGACGATCCCGAGTCTCACGCCCCAGGAACACGAAGTCGTTGAAGATTGGGCGGCCGAGTGCTTCCAACACTTGTTGTTCAACCTGATCAACGCCGAGCAGAAGCAGGAGATCTACGGCGAATTTGGTCTCGACTGGAAGTGGGTACGCAGTGCCATCATCGAAGCCTTCTCGGATGAAACGCGCCGCGAAGCCATGACCGAAGGCACGGACATCTTCCGCGTATTGATCAAGACCCTGCTCAAGTCGGGCATCATCACAGACCGCACGCGACACGTCTACGCACAGTGGGTCGACATGTCTGAACTGCAGCGGGAAGAAGACGAAGTTGTCGGAACGGACGTGGCCGAAAGCGCCATGGACGTGCTGCGCGACATCAACCAGGGCCGCAAGAAGATCGGCAAGGCCTTGCGATCGGTTCGTCTCTAGCAAGAACAACTGCTAGCAAGAACAACTGCTAGCAAGAGCGATTGCTAGCAAGAACAACAGCGCGCGAAGGCGACCGAGCCAAGCTTCACGAACGTTGAGCCCCGATCCGCACAGCGGGTCGGGGCTTTTGCGTTTAGAACCCGTGTGACAGCGCGCGAAAGCCCTCTAACTCCAGCACGATGCCTCAAGACTTGCATGGAACCGTCCGGTGCCCGTTCCGCAATCGCCCCTGGTAGAGGGGACAAAATCGGACGCATTTGCGCCGAAATTCGAAAGATTCTGGCCCCGGACAACCGCAGAGTCACAGCAGACATGGAAAATTCATACGTCGTCATCGGTGGGGGGACTGGCAGCTTTTCGCTCCTGAGCGGGTTGCGCCACCACCCCGTCGACCTGAGTTCGATTGTCACGATGATGGATTCCGGCGGAAATTCGGGCGTGATGCGCGATACCTATGGCGTGCTTCCCCCCGGCGACTTGCGCCGCTGCCTCATCGCGCTCTCCGACGAATCACAAATGCTGCGCGACATCCTGTCGTACCGCTTCGAAGAACCGCCGCTTACCGGGCATAACCTCGGCAACTTGTTCTTTCTCGCACTCACTCTTCAGTCCGGTTCCGAAAAACTCGCGATCGAGTCGATCGGAAAGATGTTGAAGATCAAAGGCCGCGTGATCCCGGTGACGTGGGACCATTCACACCTCACCGCCGAAATTGAAGGCGGCGAAGTCATTCAGGGCGAGGGCAACATCGACGTCCGCGGAAACGAAAACCCCGCGCTTCCGCCTCGTGATCTTTCTCGTCTGATCGAACGCGTCTACTTGGCGCCACCCGCCAGCGCGAACCCCGACGCCCTCAAAGCGATCGAAAGCGCGCAGGTTGTCATCTTGGCACCCGGCGATCTCTACACGTCAACCCTGCCGAACTTGCTTGTCGGCGGGGTCCCGGAAGCGATCCAGAAGGCGGAAGCCCCCTTCATCTACGTGCTCAACTTAATGACGAAGCACGGTGAAACCGACGGCTATACTGCGTCGCGCCACATCGAAGAAATCAAGCGCTACGCCGGTCGCACCCCGGACGCTGTGTTGATCCACGATGGCTCGGTGCCGGATGATCTACTCACCCGTTATGACGACGAACATGCCCAACCTGTCGAAGTCGACTTTGACAAGATGCGCGCGCTCGGGGTGTCAGTGACGTGGCGGCGAGACATCATTGCAGCGGACTCGCTCGTGCGACACGACCCGACCCGAACTGCCGCCGCGTTGGTCGAGCTGGTCGACACCTTGCTCAAGCCCGACTTCTGACGCGCAGAATCCGAGCGGCGCGATACAGCGACGTCCAGCCGCCGCGCGACGGCTTCGGCCCATCTCCGCTAGTCGCCGCCCGTTCGCCTTCGTCCCAACCCCGAACCCGTGATCCCAGTGATGACCAGTAGCAGTAGGATCACCGCGGACGCATCCACCACCGCCGGACCAAAGCGACCGAAGATGCGCCCCGAATGCAAGTCCGCCATCACGCGACTGCGGGGCAGACCTTCTCCGCGAAATTCGCGCAAAACCTTTGCGCGTTGATCCGTCGTCGGCTCAGTCGCTTCACTCCACGCGACTTCGGCGGTCTCGACGTTGTCGACGAGATGCCATTCCAACAGATCGTCGCCTGCGCGAAAGCTGCCGTCGATCGTTTCGACAATGAGCTGTTGTCTTTTATCGCGTCCCAAACGGATTAGTTCGCCGGGCAGCGATGCGCTGTCCATCTGATCCACGATCTGAGGACGCTCGTCTTCCATCGTTGGCGCGGAGTCGACGAGGAGCAGACGGTTGGGTGATGCAAAAGCAAGAAATCGTTGGAAGCGCACAACGCCAATCAAGGGAGTCTCGGTGGCGGTTAGATAGCGGCCATCGAGATAGATCCCGCGCTCCAAGCTCGTGCAACCGTGTGGGCCCGCCTGGTAGTGAACCCATTCGCCCTGAGGTTCGAGTCCGTACAGGTTCAGGATGGCATCCAAGCGCACGGTGCCCTTCAAAAACTCGAAATCTTCTTCGTGATTGAGGGCGAGCCCCGTGAGCGCGAGCAAGATCACGACAAACGCGGCGGCTTGTCCAAAAAAGCGATGCGCGGCAATCAGCGACCTACGGAGTTTTGGGTTGAGTCTCGGCACTGGCTCGCTTTACCCCGTTCTCGGCGTGGCGTTCGAGGAGCAGTGCAATGCGGGCGAGCTTCGTCGTCGCACGTACCGATTGCGTGGCACCACTGATGCCATCGATCGATCGGTCGAGTTTGTTGTCTGCATCAACCCGCGCGCCCCGAAACTGATCCATAAAGAAGGGAAAGCGAATCTCGAACCCCCGGGACTCACGGTAGGTCAGAACCTTGACCTCTTCGATATGGCCGTCTTCGACGACGACGCCCAACGTAATGGGTTCGACCTTGCCGATTTCTTCGAGAATCCACGCGCTGCGATTCTCGAGGGCCCAGTACCGTACGCGGATATCTCGGTAGTCATGGCCAAGAACCTTTGCAACCCGCTGTTTGAGATTGCCGGTCACCCACACCGCCTTCGCCACCGGCTTGTGCTCGGAAAACGTCTCCGAGATGAAGTCCGCCGAGGTCTGATAGACCTGCGTCGCCATCGCGGGAGACACGAACGCCACGACCACCGAAATTGTGGTCGTGACGACGAATGTAGTGAGTCGGTTCATCTGCTCAGTTGATCCCGGAACTAGAAGTTAAAACCAAGGCCGAGGTTTACGCCGTCGAGTTCTTCGGCACCGTTGTCGTTGCGCTGAAACTGGGCGTCAAGCTTCAGCACGACTCGCTGATGGGGCCAGTAGTTAAAGCCAACGTCGTACTGCCGCTTGGTGCCCCCCGCGTTCCCGGCCACGTTGTTGTACTGGTTGTAGCGAGCGAAGACGCCAAGTTGATCGCAGAGTTTGTAAGACGGTTCGACATAGAAGCCGTACTGCTCGTCGCGGCCGATGTCTTCCGCGGCGTCTGAATGAAGATCCCACCGGGCGTAGAGTGCGCGAAGGCCGAAGGGGCCTTTTTGGTACACGACATGACCTTCGAACAAGGTTGCGGGCGTATTCTCGCCGGAGCTGTTGACGTCTTCACTCCAGTGTACGGTGGTGCCCACTTCGAGTCCGGGGGTTCCCCGGTAGACGACGCGACCCGTAACAGCGACATCGCTCGCATTCGCTTTGGCGACTTTCTGGCGTCCGGATCGAAGGTCGAAGTCGTCTCCGGTCTGCAAACCAGTCGTCACTGCAAGATCGGTCGTGATGCCATTGTCGAACCGGCGCGTCAGCATTCCGCCGCCTTCCCACCAGGTTGTGGGGACAATGTTCTTTTCTACGGGGTTACGTTCAACGCCGTAGAAGGTCGTGGGTTCGTGGGTCTCGTTAAGGATCCCGACGGGGATCAGGAACAAACCCGCCACCGCAGTGTGATTTTGCGGAAGATCGAACTGCAAATAAGCCTGCTCGAGTTCAATTTCACCCGGGCCGTCCTCTCCAACAAGCGAGTGTTCGAGTTCCAGTTCGGTAAACACCCGAATTTTGTCGGAGAATTCGTGGTTCACGAACAAGACGAAGCGATGAAAGTCGGCTTCCGACTTGTTATCCGCCCCGCTCGACCCTTCGAGAAAGTTGAAGTGAAGTTCGCCGTAAGAGCCGATATTGGTTCGCTGCATGAATGTACGCTGGCCGGTAAATTTACGGACACTTGCGTCGTCCGGCGCATCGTCTGCGTTTGTCGCTCGATCTACTGCGTCCGCCGTCGCTTCGAGTTGTGCTTGCTGCTGCTTGAAGAGCTCGAAGAGTTCCTCGTTGCTCGGCACCTCTTCGGCTGCTGCGGGGATCGCGACACCCATCAACATTAGGGCCACAAATGCCCGAGTGACCGCGGTCCCTCGCCACGGTCGACCCTGCCCATCCAAGGGTTCACCTGCCCACATTTGTTCGCTCCGTATCTTTCGTGCTAGACGCGTTCGATATTTTCAGACCGCCCTCGGCGATCAGCCTCCGGCGCTGCATTGTTTTAACAGCTCCAAATGAAAATGACAACGGTTTTCATTAGACTTTATCGGATATCCGTGTGCGTCCGATAGAGAATAATATTCTCGTTTATTTACAGTTACTTATGCGTTGTCAGGCGACAGATCGAGGGATTGTCCAGACCAACCTGATACTCGTGTTCTCACGAAAAAGCACAGAACGGGTTCTCGGACCGGCAGATTCTCGACCCAGGATGCCGCACCCGGGTGAAATTGCTGCTCTCAAGAGTCGCCACGGCACCAAGTCGGTGTTGTTCGCGAGCACGAATCGTGCCCTTTGCCGCGCTCCGAAAGTGGGCGAACTCGAGATCGCATGTCGACCCAAACTCCGATTCCCGTCGGAGCTTGGGCCCCTGATCCGCACGGCGACCGGGCCGAGTTCTTGTACCTCGTCCGCGAAGCACGTGAACTTTCAACGGGGATGGGTTCCTAGCGAAGCAAGCGGATTCCTAACGCTTCCACGTTGGGGACCGAAGTGCGTCGCCTAGGCCGCTCGATCGTTCGATTTTGCGGTTGATCGCCTGGGCGATCGCATCCTTGCTGCCGTAGAGCGTCACCTTGTTTCGCGCGCGAGTGATCGCGGTGTAGAGCAGCTCTCGGGTCGCGCGTTCGGCGGCCACGTCGGTGAGCACGACCGCAACGCGATCGAACTCAGAACCCTGGCTCTTATGAATCGTCATCGCGAAGGCGGTCTCGCATTCGGGAAGTCGGGCGTACGCAAGGGTTCTTGTGGAGTCACTTTCCAAACCGTCGGTGATCTTCGGGGTGTCCGCTTCGAAAATCACGCGTTCGATCCCGGGATCGCCACCCACAGCGCCTCCCACCACTCCACCCACTACGACGCCCAAGTCTCCGTTCCACAGAGACTGTGCGTAGTCGTTGATCTTCACCATCAGCGGTCGTCCTACGAAGCGCTCTGCCGCCCCGTGAATGAGTTGCTCGCGGCGCAACACCGCTTCGATCTGCCGATTGAGATCTTCGACACCGCCCGGCCCAATGCGCTGGGGCGTCAAAACCCGAAAGTGAGAGAAACGTCGCAACATTTGCTCGGGGTCGCTGCACGACAAGTATTCAGTGAAGCCATCGATGCATTCACCGTGAAAAGCCGTGATGGACTCACCGCGGGGATCGAAGTCCGAGCGGGTAACTTCGGGATAGTCCGCTGATTCGAGGACTTCGAGCGCGGCCGCAGCGTCGCCCCGATTGACTGCGCGCGAAAGCGCTCCGATGCCACTTTGTTTGTCGTATCGGTAGCTGTGGGTGAGCCGAACAATGCTGTCTTGTATCTCTGATGCGCCGTGCCCATCTGGCAGAGACTCGACCCCATCGCCAACCCACGCTTCAAGTCGGGTCGCGAACTCTTGCGAGTAACCGTCGGCGGGAGCTGCCGAACAAATGTCTCCGAGCACCGCCCCCGCTTCGACCGAAGCGAGTTGGAACTCATCACCGAGAAAGATCACGCGGGCGTCTTTCGGAACGGCGGCAAGCAAGCGTGTCATCAACGCAAGATCAACCATCGAGGCTTCGTCGACGAGCAACGTGTCCACCGACAGCGGGTTTTCGGCATCGTGCCGGAAAGTCGGAATCGCGCCACCGCGAACACCGAGACATCGGTGGATCGTTTCCGCGGTGGTTGGAATGGCAGCCTTCACTCTCGCGTCACACGGCAGACGCTCAACGACTTGCTTCATCGAACGGGAAAGCGTCGCGGCGGCTTTCCCAGTTGGGGCCACCATGGCGATGCGGATCGGAACTTCGGCATCCCCTTGTTGGCGCTCCGCTTGTGCGAAAGCCTGCTCGACAATCAAAGCCAAGATCTTGCCCGCGGTCGCAGTCTTCCCGGTACCTGGACCGCCGGTGATCACCGCCAACTTCTGCGCAACCGCGACCGCAGCGGCCAGTCGCTGTCGGTCGAGAGGGACGGTATCTAGATCGAGCTTGAGCTGGCCAGGCCCATCTGAAACAGATGACCCTGTTGTCGCGATCGGGCCAAAAAAGCGGTTCAAACCATCCAACAGCTGCGCTTCATCAAGGTCTTCTATTGCTGTTGCCGAACGCCGCCGCACATCTTCAGCGAGCCGTTGCTGAAACATCCAATAGCGGCGCAGGTAGAGACGACCCTGGTCATCGAGAACAAGAGGACGGACGTCTTGGACTTCGGCGATCGGCTCACGTGCAGGGGGCCGGTTCGTGTCAAGGCGTGCAACCAGCGGACTCGACGAAACCAATGCCTGCCAGGACTTGATCTCGGGAACCGACACGTCCGATTCGATGTTCCGCCAGCCATCCCCTCGAAGAACCGAATCAAACGAAAGGCAGGTATGTCCTTCATTCGTTTCGTGGCTCGCGAGCGCAACCGCCGCCAGCGCTTCGGGCCGCTGCTCTCCGCCAAGGCGCCCCATTGCGATCGCAAACTCGCGGTCGAACGAAGAGATCAGTGCGGCCTCGAGGAGCACATCCAAAAGCATCGTCATGGTTGGGCGCCCTCGGGCTCGCGAAGCACGCTCGTCAGGTCGGCAATCATGTCGTGTGCTGGGCGATCGTAATAGACCCCACATCCCGTTGGGTGTGCGGGATCGATGCCTCGAAGGAACAAGTAATAGACGCCGCCGAAGTCACGTTCATAATCGTAGTCGGGCAAACGCAGTGAGAGGTATCGATCGAGCGCAACAGTATAGAGATGGTACTGAAGAACGTAGTGATTCTCGGACATCGGACGTTCTAGCTGGCTTGGCTCATAGTGGGCTGGCGACGGCCCGAGGTGATTCGATTTGTAGTCGACGACATAGAAGCGGTCGTTCCATTCGAACACGAGGTCGACATAGCCACGCAGATAGCCCGCGAGCGGGTCGAAGCGCAGCTGTTCGAGACGACTGGCATAACTTCGCTTAAAATCGCTGTCCGCGTGTCGGCCAAAGACGCTGGCCAGGTCCGCAACGCGCATCGCGCGCGCGCCAGAACTTTGGCGCTCTCGACTCGCGACGGGAAGCATAAACTCAAGCTCATCGAGCCTCTTGCTTCGCCCAAGGTCAGACAGACTCGGCCCGCCTTGGGTCCAAGGCGTCGCAATCATTCGGTCGAGGACGTCGCAAAGGTCATCATGCAGTTCAACATCGAAGGGACTTCCCTCGAGGCTGCTGCGAACGATGTCGCGCGTCTGTTCCCGCGTTGGTATTTCGAAGTCGAGATGTTCGAGGATTGAATGCAGTAATATTCCTGCAACGGCTCCTGCTGGGAATGCATTCAGAGGAACCTCAGCTTGGCTTGGCGCGACCGGAACAAGCACCGTGGGCTCAGGTACCGCGTCGTAGTCGAAACCCTCTTCGCCACTGCGTGGCAAAAAATGCGAGCCCGATACGTCGTGAGATGTCAGTCGTGAAAAGCTCGAGTGAGACCAACTCGATGAGATCGTGCGTGTGACTTCGGCTCGCTCAAAGTTCTCGGATGTCTGCACCACCTCAATGCGTTCGGCTGGTTCATCGGGAAGCGGCCGAAGACCAACCGCTCCATTCGAACGCGTGAAGAGTCCCTCCAACTCTTCACGCAATTCGTCGTCTGTGCGTTTCGCCAACGTGGGCTTGCTCTTCTTCTTGCCCGCCTCACCCGCCTCACTTGCCGCAGGTATGAGTGAGGGGTGAAAGAGCGCCGCAATTGGCGACTTCTCGACACCCTTGATGTTTCCCCACACAACCGAGCACCGGTGCTTGGCGCGGGTGAGCGCGACATACAAGAGCCGGCGACTCTCGGCGACCGCTTCATCACGAGCAAGCTGCTCATGTTCGGCCTTTTCTTCCGAACCCAGGTCGAGAACAATTTCGTGGTCCCGACTTGCATCGTGAAAGCGAACCCACCTCTTTTCATCCAAGCGCAGGTCGGCGCCTCCCCACAGAAAGGGGCAGTACACGATCGGATATTCCAGTCCCTTGCTCTTGTGAACGGTCACGATCTTGACCGCGTCTGCATCGCTTTCGAGGCGAAGCTCTCCTTGTTCGCCGATCACGTTCTGCCGCAGCGAGCGATCGGTCCGCATACTGGCGAGCCAATCTGCAAGTGCGCGCAGGCCCAAGTGGTTCGTCAGCGCCGCCTGCTCGAGCAGTTCAACGAGATGCAGCAAATTGGTAATCCGACGATCGCCATCTTCGAGCGCAAGCATCCGAGCATGAACCCGCTCCTCACGAAACAACTGGTGGGACATCCGAATGAAGCCCCGCTCCACGAACACGTCATGCAACGAACGGAACACAGCGAGCCACCGATCCCACGCCGCTTCATCGTCCTGAAGCGCGGCGATCTCGTCCGCCGTCTGACCGAAGATCCGAGTCGCAAGTGCGGCGCGGACGATGTTCCCAGCAGCCGGTTCTGCGATCGCATCTAGCAACCGCTCCATCTCGATCGCGTCTTCGGAATCGAAGACACTTGCATTCCCGAGCAGTGCCGTGGGAACGCCGACATCACGCAGGGCCTCGCTCATCGCCTGGGTCTCGGGGTTGGTCCTGCAAAGGACCGCGATGTCGCCCGGCATCACTCTTTCTCCGTCGATACGAACGTCACTGCGAATGAGACGCGCGATGTCCGCGGCGACCCGCCACGGCAATTCAGCCTTGATCGAACCGGCACTGAACGGCTTGCCCGTTTCATTCTCGACCCACAGAACTTCGAGCGCGCCCGCGTGAGGCGCCCCCACTTCACCAGCGACGATTCGATCCTTGCCGTCCGACTTCGGGGCGATCGGGTCGAACGGAATCCCTTCAACGCGAAACGGTTCAGCGGTTTGACTGAAGAGACAGTTCACGCCTTCGACCATGCTGGGATCGGATCGCCAATTGGTATCGAGGGTAAAGCAGCGCTCGCCAGCGTCGTGCTTTGCGAGCAGGTACGCGTGGACGTCCGCGCCACGAAACCCGTAGATGGCTTGCTTGGGATCGCCAATCAAAAAAAGCGTCGGTGCTTTATCATCGTCCTCGCCCTGGTTCGGCTGGACGTGCCAGATGCGACGAAGGATCCCGTACTGCAACTGGTCGGTGTCTTGAAATTCGTCGACCAAGGCCGCGCGGAACTGATGACGCAACCGACCGACCAAGAGTTCGGCGCCCGACTGTTCAAGAGCGCTCGCAACCTGTCCAAGCAAATCGTCGTAGGACTGTTGGCCAGCACGTTCTTTGCGAAGGGCGCTCTCCTCTTCGACGGTCGAGATCAAGTCGCGTTCGAGATGAATTCGTCGCGCTTGCAGCGCTGCGACAAGCGCGCGGTAAGCGCTCGCGAGAGCGTCGCACTCTGTATAGAAGGAATGCTCGGGTGTGGTCTTCTTCTTGTTGGTCTTTTCAATGAGCTTCGACGCGGTAAATCGTTCAAAGATGGACGACCGGTCGAGCAATGCGGGAAACAGGCTCGATAGCTCTTCGCTCAACAACGAACCCCAAGTCGTCGCGATCGCGTCCGGCTTGTAGACCGCATTGCTGATCTCCTTCGCCTCGGCGGCAGCCCGCAATTGTGCCAGGACCTCTTCCTGGCAGGAGTTCCATGACTTGAGTGTCGCCTCGCGAGATGCCTGAAAACTTTCCTCCAACTGAAGCTGCTCTTCGACCGTCGCGAGTGGCGGGTCGGGGACAATGTTCGCCAGGGCTGCGCCACTCGCGCGGGCGGCCAGCCGAATCATCGAATCGACGTTCACCCGTTGCTGCATAAGAAAGCGAATAAAACCTTCGCTCTCCGTTGAAATTCGGTTGGACCAGTAGTCGCCAACGATTTCTTCGAGCAACGCTTGCTGATCGGCGAGCAGTTCGACCTGAAAGCTCGCGAGGCTCTCAAAAGCGTTTTCGCGCAATACGCGTTGGCAAAAACCGTGGATCGTCAGGATCGCGGCTTCATCGAAGTCCGCGAGCGCGCGAGCGAGTTGGCCAGTCACGCGTTTGCGATCGTCCGCGGAACGAAACTTTGCAAGCAGACTCTCGAACACATTGTCATCGGCGGGATCACCCGATTGAAAAGCTTGCAACGCACCCGCGATTCGTCGACGAATTCGGTCCCGCAACTCGGCGGTCGCTGCGCGGGTGTAGGTCACAACGAGAATTTCACTCGCGACAAGGTCGCGCTCGAGCAGGAGGCGCAGATAGAGCGTCGTGATCGTGTAAGTCTTCCCAGTACCTGCACTGGCCTCGATCAGCGACGTGCCTGCCAGCGAAATTTGCAAGGGCTCGAGTCGGTTCATTCGAGTTCCTCCCGCGCGGCGAGCAGAGGCAAGAAGACCTGTTCGGAGACTTCGTCAAAACCGAGACCACACGCAAGTTCTGCATCGGGGTGTAGGGGATCTACACCACGGAAGGCGAGGATGTTATTTTCATCTAATCCCTCGCCTTGAATGCTGAACGACTCGTCGTAACTCTTCCGCGCGACCACAAGAGCATCTGTCGTGCTCCCGCCCTTGAGTCTTTGCTGCGCAAAGTCCCGTGAAGCGTTGGGAAAGAACGGAAGGGGAGCCCTCATGCCTGCCTGGTACAAATGCAGGAGCTTCTCAAGTTCGTCCCTCGGTGATTCGACTTCGTTGAATCGCACAACGGTCGCCCCCCCGGCTTTTCCGGGGCGGCCCACGACGTAAGTCTCCGGGGAGGCTTCGGCGAGTCGCGCGCGATTCGATCGGTTTGCAACGGCCGTTGCCTCTTCACGCGCAACTTGCAGTACCAAGTGTCGCAACCACGCGCCGAGTTCCGCCGGCCGCCCCAACTTCGAAAAACGACAGAAGACTTGTCCGTGCGGCATGACGTCCGTCAACCCACCTCGCACGTGAACGTCGCCGAACGAAAGCGCAAAGCTGATCGACGCGGTTGTCTCCCCGCTCGCAAACTGATTCGCCTTTTTCGACAACTGTTCAACTTCGTTGGCGAGATCGCTAAAGACGACGTGCCCCACAGCCCCGTGAGGCAAGCGCCCGCTGCTGCGAATAATCGCCTGCGCGTCACTGGCCTTGATGCCCGCGCGCACCAGCGAAAGCAACTCGCCGCCGATCCGAAATAATTCTAGTCCGTCAAGATCAAACGGCTCGCGCTGGGCAAGCGGATCGCGATCACCGTGTAATGAAATCTGCAGCGTGCGGCGCAGAAAATTCCGTGCAGGATGTTGGAAGAAGTTGATCAGGTCTTCGAGTTCGACAAGCGTGACTTCCTCTGCGGGAATCGGCCGCAACTCGATTGCACGATCCAAGAACAAAGATTCTTTCTCACGTGGTGACGCGAGCAGGTTGGCTGCCTCGCAATAGCGCGCTGAATGAACTTCAAAGTCCAACGTTCCCGACCTACTAAAGTAACGCCCGCTGTAGGGTTGCAAGGGATGCGTGAGCACCATCGCATCCCGCACATCACGTTCACCTGTGCCCGAAAGTTCGAACGTTTCATTCATGGTATCGAGCAGCTCACTCACCACCGCCGAAGGGGGAAGCTCGGCGCCATCCTTGATGCTCTGCCCGACGAACGAAATAATGAGTTGCTGGCGTGCACTCAAAATCGCTTCGAGGAATAGATAGCGATCGTCTTCCCGCGCAGTGCGGTCTCCAACCCTGCGCTTCTTGGCGATCAAATCGAACCCGAGCGCGTGACGAATCCGCGGAAACTCGTCGTCGTTCATGCCAAGCAAACAAACGACGCGAAACGGAATACTCCGCATGGGAACGAGTTCACAAAACGTCACCCCCCCCGTGAGAAAGCCGCTCGCCGCATGAGCGAGTTCTAGGTTGCGGTCGAGCTGTTCGCGAACCGAAGTGAGACTGACGTCGCCTTCGAAGTTGGCCTGCGCGCCGTGGGCCATGAGCTTGTCGAGCGCGCTGCGAATCGTTTGATGTTGTTCTTGAGTTTCAGCCCCGTAAACCACCAAACCTGCTAGGAAATCCAGTAGTGCTTCGCGCCATGCTTGGAGCGAGCGCGGGGCGGCAAGCGTCTCACGCTGTGCAGACAAAAAGTGAATAAATGCGAGGACGCGCCCGAGAACCTCGGCATTCTGTCCTTCGACTCCGGCAACAGGCCGCGCACCCTGAAACACACTGTGATGGTCGTCCTCCAACGCGTAGCCAAGAAGCAGACGATCCAAACCAAACTGCCATGTGTTCGCACGGTTTCCGGGGACATCGTTGGCTTCACGATGCTCGGCGTCGACACCCCATCGTACGCCCGCTTCGACGATCCAAGTCCGTACTACGGGCAGGTCGGCCGGCTCAAACTCGAAACGCTCTCGAATGCAATCGATGTCGAGTAAGTCGAGTGCATCACTTACACCGAAGCGACTCCCGACAAAGTCGAGCCCTCGCGCAAATGCATCGACGATTTGGTCGCCCGGCTGGGGCCAACGGTCCGCGATGCGATACGGAATCGCGCCTTCGCCATCCCGCACCGAGGTTCCCTTGTTGGTTCGCGTTCCGAAGACCGCTTCGATGTAGGGCGCGTAGGTGCGAACACTCGGCGTCATCACGATGATGTCCTGAGGTTCAAGAGTCGGGTCCGCCTCAAAACTCGACATAAGCTCTTCGCACAGCACTTCGACTTCGCGCATAGGGCCATGGCACGAGTGCACACGAACCGACCGGTCACCACCGTCAATCGAGCGACGCAACGTGGCATCGTCCTGCGCGCCCCGAAGGTTCAAGATGTCGCTCTGCAGGGCCGCGAGCATCGAACTTCCATCGTCAAAGGGTTCGCGATACAAGTCTCCGGACGTTTCCGCGTAGCTTCCGTCTTCTTCAATCATGCGGTGGAAGTCGCGCCCGAGCCGACCGAGCGATGCGAGAAGCGAAGGCGCTTCATCGAGATGCAACGAGACTTCGTCTTGATCGTGGTCTCGGCGCAGCTCACGCCGCACTTCGTGAGGCGTTGCGATGTCCGCCCAGTACTCGCGCGTCGGGCTCAATATAAATAGATGTAGTTCAAGGTGTTCGGACAGTGCCGTGTAAAGGTCGAGGTACAAGCGCGGAAGCGACGACACGCCAAAGATTGAAACGCGCTGGGGAAGACAACCTTCAGGCAATGGGCCACGGTTCAAACGATCAAGCAGCGCACCCGCGCGTCCCGCGAGATGATTGCCGTCGAGACGCTTGGTGAGCGCGCGCCACAACATCGCTTGCCAAGGTTCATCGCGATCGTCGAATTCGGTGCGGTCCGCGTTCAACCATTTGAGCATCATCTCCGGGCGATGAGCCATGTATTCGTCGAAGGTGATTGCGATCTGGTGCGAGAGCTGGATACGCCGACGACCATCGTCGTCCTTCGCGAGGTACCGCCGAATGGATGCGAACTCATCGTTGGCGACGAGGTCGGGCAACAAATCAGCGATCGACCACAGCAGACTTTCACTGTCGTACGCGGGGTTGATCTCACTTTCGAGCACCCTCTTGAACACCGACTCTAAAAACCCACGGGGCTTCAGCACATCGGGATTCGCCCAGATTCCCAAGCGGTCGGCCAGCTGCATACATAGCCAGCGCTCCATGCCGCGCCCCTGCACAACCAGGACTTCTTTGGAAAATGCACCCAGACCCGGCGCGCCCACCACGTCAGCGAGTTCGGCGATCAGCTCTTCGGTCCGATTGCTGCGGTGAACGATCATGCCACTCCGGAACTCACCCCATCGACCCGTAGCCGGGGCGTGGGAGGTGGACAATCTGGGCTAACGAACCCGCTTCGCCAGCAGCGCAACCGCGGCAGCGGTTTCGTCGGGGGGCATCGCGGTGTAACAAAGACGAACCCACGTACCATAGTCGTCCCCACTTGAGAGTCCGGGAGCAACGAGCACGCCGTCTTCAAAGCAGTCTTCTAGAAAACCGGTCATTCCACGGCCGTCGAGTTTGTGGGCAACGTTGAGAAAGAAGAACGTCGATCCCTCCGGCTCCGGCACGCCCAACGCTGCGGCGGCGTTCTTGGAAGCGGCCCGATAACTCTCACGAGCATTGTCTTGCCACGGCGCGCCATCCGAAAGTGCCCGCAGCGCGGCGAGCTGCCCCGAAGTTGGAGCCCCATAGAACGTGTGGGTTCCGATCTTTCGGGATTGATCGATCGCTTCAGCGGGCCCAACCATGTATCCACAGCGATTCCCCGCCATGCCATATGCCTTCGAAAACGAAAACGTCGAAAGAGTTCGTTCGGGCGCCACCCGGCCCATCGAAAAGTGCTCGCCGCGAAAAATGAAGTCTTCATAAACTTCATCGGAGAGCAACCAGAGGTTTTCTGCTTGGGCAAACTCCGCGAGCGCGGTAAGCCAAACTTCCGGAAGAACCCGTCCCGTTGGGTTCGAAGGTGTTGAGACGTAGAGCGCAACCGTTCGACTCGTGGTCTTTTCGCGGACGGCTTCGACCGCAGCCTCCACGGTGTCGACCCGATCGTAAAATGGAACCTCGACCGGAACTCCGCCAAAGGCCTGAACGATGCCTCGAATTAGCGGCCAAAACGGTGCAAGAATTAGAACCTCATCCCCCGGCTGAACCAGCGCACCGGCAGCACATGCAAGCGCCCCGGTTGCGCCCGCGCACACCAACATGTTGTCGCGCTCACAGGCCAAGCCATTGCGCGACCGCACCTTGTCCACGAGTGCATCGACAAGCTCCGGGACGCCTCGGGTATCGCAGTAACGGTGCATTCCCGGATGATCTGCGACGCGAAGGTCTTGCATGCGCCCGCCGTCGAAGGGTTCCATCCAGGTATCGCCAACATGGAGCGGGTACAGCGGCCCGGGATGTTCGTGCATGCGATCCGCGAACGGAGAGTAGACGGCACCCGGCATCGTGAGCGCGGTCGCGGTGTGGTTGGGAAAGCGGGGCACGAAGAACCCTTCGGTTTGCGATTGTAGTTAGGACCGGAAGAAGATCTCTCGTTGGAGTACGACTTCAACGCCACACGCGGCCGAGCGATCGGCGTTACGAACCTTCCGACATTCCGCGGATGATCATCTCGTAGCCTTCGCGGAAGGTCGGATACTGAAAACGATAGCCGGCGGCCGTCAAACGGTCGTTGCGACAGCGCTTGCTCCCGGCACGACGCACTTTGGCGAGGGGGTTGTCCGGATCGAGTTCGGGAAGCTTGACGCCCGTGCGGTCCGCGAGCCAACGCAAGACAACCGATTCTTCTGCGGCTTCGTGGTCGACACCCAGGTACATGTCGTCGAGTTCGTCCTGCCCCATCAAGTAACGCAAGCAGCCTGCCGCGTCGTCTCGATGAATGCGGTTCGTAAAATGAGCCTCGTCGTTTCGCACCGCGACCTTACCGTCCTTCACCGCGCGCACGAGCCGCTCGCGCCCGGGACCATAGATACCGCCGAAACGAACCACCGTGCCAGGAATCGAACCCGCGAGCATCAGACGTTCGGTAAGCAACATGATGTCACCACGAAAGCTGCTCGGCCTGGCGTGGGATTCTTCGTCGACCCATTCACCGCGCCTCTGTTCATAGACCGAGGTACTCGAAGTAAAGAAGATGCGTCTTGGCCGCTCACCAAGTTCGGATAGCGCGTGCAACAGCCGCCCCATACCGTCGACGTAGGCCTCGCGATAGCCCTCTTCGGTACTGCCCGATGCACCCGCCGTATAAAAAATGGTGTCGATCCCCGACGGCACGGCGCCAAGGGTCTCAGGCAGAGTGAGATCAGCCTTTACAAGTTTGATGCCCGACGGAAGGGCATCTGGACTCCGCCGCAACCCGAACACTTCGTGCCCGTCTGCGACAAGCATCGTCCCCAGTGCGCAACCCACATAACCACAACCCGCGATCAAAACCTTGGCCATCACCCTAGGTTGCCCCATGTGGTTCGCCCGAGCACCCTATTCGACGTCCCGCGAGAAATTTCTGTCGAGCGCAAAACGTCGGGCCTATACTCGCAGCCGTGAAACCCGCAATCGGAATCCCTGAATGCCACGATGCCGGTGGCCGCATTCGACCGGGAAGGCAGTATCTGTACAACGACATCGCGTATGCGCATGCCGTGAGCAGCGCCGGTGGAACGTCGTTTCATCTGCCGATCCAAGCGGACCCTGAGGCGTTGATCGAGCGCATCGATGGTTTGCTCCTGCCCGGCGGTGACGACTTCGTCCCTGCTGGGCTCACCCGTGACACGTACCCCCACCTCGCGACGACCGACGAGCAGCTTGCATTCGATCGCGCACTCTTGCACCACGCGCTCGAGAGAGACATGCCCATCCTTGGGATTTGCTACGGCGCCCAACTGATGGCACTTGAGCATGGCGGCAGCCTCCATTACCACGTGCCGGATGACGTCGAGCATGCCATCGAGCACCAACTGGATGAAAGAACGGGGCGACATGGCGTGGTGGTACAGGCTGGATCGCGGCTTGGAACGCTGACCGGACGCACAGAGTTCGAGGTCAACAGCCTCCACCATCAGGCGATCGCCGAGCCCGGTGAAACTTTTATTGCCGTGGCGGCGAGTCGCGACGGAGTCACCGAGGGAATCGAGCGCCAGGGCACGGCGTTCTGTCTGGGCGTCCAGTGGCATCCCGAAAAACTCGACGACGATGTCAACCGCGCGCTATTCCGCGGCTTCGTCGCTGCGGCCGCCGAGTTTTCGGCGAATTAGCTTCCCATTCGCGGTGCGGGGCAACTCGCTTCGCCAAACGAATTTCACCGGGCACTTGTAGTGAGCCAGTCGCGCTCGGCAGTGTTCGTGCAGAACCTCCGAAGTCGCTTCACCCGACAGGCCGGCAACGAGCCAGGCCACGGGACGAGCGCCATACGCTTCGTCGGCAACCCCAGCAACACCGGCTTCGGCGACAGCGGGGTGTTCGAGCAGTGCGGACTCCACTTCCGCGGGATCAATGTTTTCGCCACCCGAAATGATCAAATCACTGCGTCGGTCGTGGACGAAAAGTCGACCGTCACCATCGAGCGAACCGACGTCTCCAGTGCGAAGCCAACCGTCCTGCAGTGTTTCGCGCGTTGCCTCGGGACGGTTCAAGTAGCCCGTCATCACGCTACCGCTGCGAACACAGATTTGCCCCGGCCGGTCGGCGGGCAGACTCGCACCCGTATCGTCGATGATTTTCAGCTCGGTGCCCGCCAAGGCAGACAAGCCAGCGGTCGGCGGATCTTCGGGCCGACGGGTTGCGACCTGAGACGCTGCTTCCGTGAGGCCATAGGTCGGCGCGATCGGAAACCCCATCGTGCGCGCGGCCTCGACGAGGGGGGCCGGCACAGGTCCGCCCCCCACCAGCACGCACGTGAGTGCGGAAGGTGGCGATGCGTTCGACCGCAGATCAAGAATGCGCTTCAACATGTTGGCGACCAGCGAGACGCCCGTAATCGACTTCGCATCCAGGTCATGACTCACGAGTTCCGGAGTAAAGCCTTCGTGGACGATGACCTGGGATCCCGCGAGTGTGCTTCGCAGCAAGATCGACAAGCCGCCGACGTGAAAGATCGGCATACAGAGCAGCCAGCGATCCGATGCGTCGGCGCCGAGCAGCCCGGCGGAACCGCGAGCACTCGAAAGTAAGTTCGCGCCCGAAAGTATCACCCCCTTGGGCTTGCCCGAGGTGCCCGACGTATAAAGGATGAACCGGGGCTGTGAAAGGTCGAACTCTTGCGCGAGCGAAAGCGCACGATCATCTCGCGGGTCCGACTTGGCAGCTGAAGCGAACTCAAAGACATCGCCGCGCGGAACCAACGTAAACCGCGCCGTACCTGCCTCAACTTCCACCTGCTCCGAGGCCGAGTCACCCAACGGGTGAACAAAGAATCGCGCGCCGCTATCCCGCAACTGAACTCCAACTTCAGCCGCAGTGAGGCGGCGGTTGATGAGCAGAAGAACAAAGCCAGCCGCAAAGCTCGCGTGAATGAGTTCGATGATGGGCAAGCCGTTGGGGAGCGACACCGCAACAACATCGCCTCGGTTCACGCCCTTCTCTTCGAGCGACGCCACGACGATGCGGACACGCGCCGCAAGCTCGGCGTAAGAGAGGCGCATGTCGCCGAACTCAAGTGCCGGCTGGTCAGGCGACTGTTCGGCACGGACATAGAGCCACGGTTGCGACCAATGTCGTTCGTCGTAATGAACCTGGGACCGAGCCGTCATGTCAGGCCCATCGAAACGTCGTTGACGGCGGCAGGGTCCACATCGATCCCAAGCCCGGGATCGCTAGAAAGCACGACGCCTCCGTCTACAACCGAAGGAAGTGCCGCGACGTTGCGTTCGAACAACCCCTGAGTGGCGAGCCCACATGCGGGTAGCCCACCCTCACCTGCCAATACACTCGCAACCTGAAGCGCGGACGCGGTTGCGATCGCGCCGTCGAGCATCGACGTGACCGTGACACCGAGACCTGCGCGCCTTGCCGCGCGAGCGATCTGCAACGCCGCAAGCGGCCCGCCTGTAGCGGAAGGCTTCACGATGATGACGTCTGCAGCACCGGCATCGATGACTCTGCGAACGCTCTGTTCGGACGTCGCAGCTTCGTCCGCTGCAATTCGAATCGGGCTCTTCGCACGTAGCCTCGCCATCGCGTCGAGTTCATCGATGGGAAGCGGCTGCTCAAGATATTCGATGTCGTGGATCGCGAACCGATCGAGGGCAGCGAGTGCCGATTCGAGGTCATAGACCGTATTCGCATCGAGACGAATCGAAACCTCGCCCCCCACACACTTTCGCAGATGTGCGACGCGCGACGCGTCTTCGTCAAGCGAGAGCCCGCCTACTTTCAACTTCACGGTTTTAAAGCCGCCGGCCACCGCGGCCTCGGCTTCGTCCGAAAGTGCGTCGAGATCACGGGCCGTCATCAACGCGTTGCATTCGACTCGCACCGCGTTCGGGGCGTCAGTACTCGCCATCAAGTCACGCATCGTGACGTTTGCTGTCCGTGCCAAAAGATCCAGCACCGCGCATTCGAGCGCGCCCCTCGCCGTCGGGTTCAAATCGTCAACCGGATTTTCGAACTCCGCGGCGCCACTGCAATGGCTTCCGGTCACCTGCTTCAGGGCGTCTTCGAGCGCACGATACGCGTCGTCCACCGCTTCAAGACCAAAACCCGGGAATGGTGACGCTTCACCCCAACCGTGCGCACCGGTGTCACTGGTGAGCTGCACCAGCACGCCGTCGCGGTGAGTTAACGTGTGCTTCGCATTTGCGACCTCACGAAGCAGTGGCAGACGAACGCGAAACAATCGTGCCGATGCGATCTTGATCGCCACCCTACAGCCACAACCCGATCGCGAAGAGCAATGAATAGACCATGCCGAGTTGCGCAGTCCCCCCAAGCGCCTCGTTCAAAGTCGGACCGTCACTGTTGTGGAAGACCCGGTTGAGCAACTGGCACGCACGCGGAAGTGTCGCGAGCGGCAAGAAGATCCACGCCGACTGCTCGAAGGCCCAGTAGCAAACCGGGAGCATCCAATAGGCGAGCGCGACGAGTGAGACGTATTCGAGTCGCCCGCCCCGCGCACCGAGACGCACAGCAAGGGTTCGTTTTCCCGCCTTCACGTCCGTGTCTCGATCGCGAACGTTATTGACGACCAAGGTTGCGGTCGCGAGCGCGCCAACGGGGATTGAAGCAGCGAAGGCGAGCGTCGATGCTTCGAGGGTCTGCACGTAGGTCGCCCCGACCACGGCAACGACACCAAAGAAGAGAAACACCATGGGATCGCCCAGGCCGTGATATCCGAAGGGCCACGGCCCCCCCGTGTAGGCCATGGCCGCGATGATGGACGCAATGCCGACTGCGGCGATGGGCCAACCCGCCACGGCGATCAAATACACGCCCACCAATGTCGCCGCCGCAAACACGGCCACCATACCCTGACGCATCTGTCCTGGCGTAAGCAGGCCGAGTTGAGTCGCCCGAGCGGGGCCGATGCGCTCGTCGGTGTCGGCTCCCTTTTCGAAGTCATAGACGTCGTTGGCAAAGTTCGAACCGAGTTGAAGCAACATGGCGCCGAGCAACGCCGCCAATGCAGGCCACAGACGCGCACCCCCTTGAATCGCTGCTACCGCGGTGCCGACCGCGATCGGTCCGACCGCCACCGCGAGCGTGCGGGGTCGCGCGGCCATGAGCCACGCTTCGCGATCAAATCCCTTTCGCGGTTCGACTGGACCTGGCGTCGCATCGAGACTGCCGTCTGCCATCGCCATGCTACGAGCGCCACGGAAAGCGCGAAAAGTCCGACCATCGCTTCGGCATCACATTGTTCATCTTACCGTTCTTTGAACCCATGCTTGTTCCTGTCTATTTCTTCTTATGCTTTGCAGCGTTGTCGAATAATGTCTCGCGGCTTAGAGACTTCCGGAATCGACGCGATCAAAGAACGCCCGGGCAACTCGACCAAAGGCCTCTGGATTTTCGAGATGAACCGCGTGCCCGGCCGTCGCCACAATTTCACATTGCGCGTTCGGCAAGCGGCCGGCGTAGGCCCGCGCAATACCGCAGAACTTTTCATCTTCGGACCCGGCGACGAATTTCGTCGGCACTTTGAGCCCGTTGAGTTCGAGGGGCGTCATCGCCCCCGTCCCCATGCCGCGCAAACTCATGGCAAGACCGAGCGGGCGATTGTTCATGCGTTGCATTCGCGCGCTGGCCAGCTCGATTTCGCCCAAACGGGCTTGGCTCGCAAAAATGGGCTTCGCCATCCATTCGTCGACAAACGCACTGAGACCGCCGGCAAGTATTTCATCCGCCAGGGCCTCGTCGTCCCTCACACGATCGGCACGAGCCTTCGGGTCGGCAAGCCCCGCACTGGCTCCGACCAACAGAGCCGAGCGCGCACGTTCGGGATGGGCGGCACAAAATGAGAGCGCGGTGCGTCCCCCCATCGAGTAGCCAAGCAGGTGGGGCCGATCGAGGGAAAGCGAATCGATCACGCAAGCCACTTGTTCGGCGCAGCTTTCCATGCTGTATGACGCGACATCGTCGGGTGCATCGCTGCACCCGTGACCGACAAGATCGATGCTCACCGTTGTGCGGGTTTGGCAGAGTGCAGTCACGACACCACGCATGCTTTCAGTTGAACCTGTAAAACCGTGCAGCACCACGACTGGGGGCGCCTCGGTGGCCGCTGGACATGGCACGATCCGCGCGTGAATTCGCACACCAGAAGCGTCTACAAAAGTCGATTGGACTCGATTCATACGCCCTCCCCTTGCGTGTCAACACCACGCTGATTCACCGCTTCCCCGATTTCACGCACCACGTCGCGGAAGTGTTCGAGATTCGCTTCGCGGTCGATCGGAACTTCGATCACCGAAACCCTGGGGTGCACGAAAGACTTTTCGATGGCGTCCGCGTAATCACTCCAATTGCTTACACGGGTATGGTCAAGGCCATAGAGAGGAGCGACGGCTGCGAGGTCCACGCCGTGGGGTGTTGTGAACAACTCTTCGAAGCGAACCGCTTCGCCATAGGCCGCGACGGGAAGAAACGAGAAGATCCCACCCCCGTCGTTGTTGAACACCACGATCGTCGCACGCAAGTTGTATCGTTGCGCGGCGAGCAGACCGCCGATGTCATACAAGAAGGCGAGGTCTCCGGTTAGAAGACATACATGCCCCTGCTCCGCCGCCGCTGCGCCGAGCGCACTCGACACCATGCCGTCAATTCCGTTCGCGCCGCGATTCGCCAACACGCGCAGTCGGGTTTCGCGTATCGGCATAAAGGCGTCGAGATCGCGCACCGGCATGCTGTTGGACACATACAGCAGCGTGTCTCGGGGAAGTCGTTCGCAAAGCTCTCGCGTCGCGCGGGGTTCTAGCAGCCTCGCGTCGTCGCCCAGCCGAGCATCAAGGACCTGTTGGGTTCGCGCGTCGGCCTCCTCGAACTGCGTTTGCCAGTTCGACTTCTTGGATCGCGCACCTTTTGCGTCGATTGCCAAACTCAAGTCTTCACAGAACGTCGTTGGGTCAGCAACGATGAAGTCCGTTGCGAGATGGGACGGTTCGTTCCAGTCGCGTGTTGAACTCACGACGACAAGCCGTTGCGGAGGATTTGCCTCAAGCCACAACCTGAACGCCTTGCTGACCGGTGTCAGTCCGAAACGAAGTACCGCGTCTGGCCGATGCGCTTTCGCGAAAGCTTCGTCTCGCAAAAACAGATCCGACCCAGCAATGATCGACGCTTCACCCGTGTGCGGGCCACTTCGCAGGCCGGAAGTCGGTTCGACAAGAACAGGCCAACCAAGCCTTGATGCGAGTCTGGTGACGGTCGCGGCAAAGCCTGGGTCATCCATTACGCCGCATGCGATCACTCCAGACTCGACGCTGGACAACGAAGCCGCGAGCCCCTCCACCTGCGAAGCTGCAGCACGCTTCTCTTCGGCTTCGTAGTGGACGTACGGTTTGCCGTTCGCGCGGCCGCGTTCAGCAGTGAGATCGCCTTCGGCCCAATCGTGTTCCCCATTCGCAACCAGGGGCGCGAGGGGTTCACGCAAAGGCCAGTTGAGATGAACGGGCCCGGGTTGGGTTCCCGTGCTCTCACCGACCGCGCGGCACGCGACTGTGCGCGCATAGCGAAGCATCTCTCGACCGGCGGCAGGGACGGGAAGCTCGGCGAAGTAACGAACTTGAGCGCCGAACAGCTTGACTTGATCGATCGTTTGCCCTGCTCCCCATGCACGCAATTCGGGTGGACGGTCAGCACTCAAAACCAAAAGCGGGACACCTGCATGGTGAGCTTCGATCACCGCCGGCGCGTAGTTTGCGAGCGCCGTCCCCGACGTGCACACCAAAGCAACTGCACGACGCGTGGTCTTCGCCAACCCCAATGCGAAGAAGGCCGACGACCGCTCGTCGAGTTGCGACCAAACCGAAAGGCCCGACGTGCGCGCCGCTGCGACCGCGAGGGGAGTTGATCGCGACCCCGGCGATACGCAGACGTGTTCAACGCCGCTGCGCTTGAGTTCTTCAAAGAAAGCCATCGCAAAGGCATAAGTGGCGTTCGGCGCTTCGCCGACGGGGCTTTGTTCGCTCTTTTTTTTGGGCTCGCTCATTTAGATTTCCGTAAGCGGCGCGAGCAATGCACGAAGCTTGAGTCGTGTCTCGGCGAGTTCGCGTTCGGGCTCGGAGCCGGCCACGATTCCCGCCCCCGCGAATAGCCGCGCGTGACTGCCGCAGAGAAGCGCCGATCTCAGCGCAACGCGAAATTCGCCGTCGCCGTTCGCGTCGAGGTACCCCACCGGCCCCGCATACCAACCGCGGTCGAGTGCTTCGTTCTGTTCGAGCCAATTGAGTGCCGTCGCACTCGGCGCTCCCCCCACTGCAGGCGTCGGGTGAAGCGCACCGACGAGATCAAGTACGCCAAGCTCATCCCGCCACTTGTCGAGCAGCGATCCGCGAAGTGGCGTTTCGAGATGTTGAATGCCTTCGAGCTTGAGCAGTCGAGGCTGATCGGGACCTTTGAGGGAACCGCACGCCTCAGAGAGTGCTTCACAAATCGACTGCTTCACGACCTCGTGCTCTAGGCGTTCTTTTTCACTTTCGAGCAAGAGCGCACTGTGCTGCGCCTCTTCGTCGTGGCTGCGACCGCGCGGTGCCGAACCGGCAACTGCCGCAGTCGAAACCTCACCGTCATGCAGAGACACCAATCGCTCGGGGGTAGCCGAGATAAACCACGTGTCGTCTTCGCGCACCGCGAGTGTCGTACACGACGGATAGATCTCGCGAAGACACCCAAGAAAACTCATCAGGTCAAAGTCTTCGTCAGCGCGGACCTCAAGAGACCTCGCCAAAACAACTTTTTCAAACATGCCTGCGTCGATCGCTTCGAGTGCTGCTTTGACCTGTCCGAGGTAGCGGTCGTGGGGACGATCGGCTTGCACCTGAATTTCGGGTCCGCGGACGTTGTCGTCATAAGGCGGTTCCGCTGCGCAGCTAACCTTCGAGTTCGTCGCCTCGTTTGTTTCGACTGCCGCACACAGCCGGTCGACGATGTCTTCCACCGTGTCGCTAGGTAAGACAGTGCAGGTTCGTGTCATGAACGCCGCGTCGTCACGCACGACAACGCCAACTTCGGGAAGAATCAGACGTCCCGCGCCGAGTGCGCGCCATTCGCTTTCTTCATCGAGGGGCTTGTCGTAAAACGCAAAGCCACCGAGAAGTAAAGGACCGCGAGCGTCCGCGCAATCTGCGCCGACAACAATCTCGTCAACAACCTCATCACAATCAAAGACCTGCAAGTCTCGATAAAGCTCTTTCACGCTCGCCGACGCGTCGCCGAACCGTTTGGAACCCAGTGCTTCGATGGTCACGAGACGTCCTACGCCCAAGAGCGAAACTCCGCGATTCGGCTCCTGCCAATAGAATGCATCGCCCGTTCCCGCACCCATGAAGTCGGACAACAGGTCCCGTGCAGACGTTGCGACGCGCACCGAAAGCCACTGCCGACGTCCGGACGCTTTCGCGCGTGCGACGGTGCGCGCCGCCGGACTTCGGAGCGCTTCGCGTCGCGCATGCAAGATTTCAAACAGTTCGTTCACGCCTTTGCTCCGGTGAGAATCTGCGCGGCACCCAACAGAAGACGACGCTTGGTGACGCCTTCGAAGCCAGCTTTGTCGAGCATTGCGCGCAGCTCTTCGGGCGGCGGGAGGTATGCAGTCGATTCGGGCAAGTACCGGTAGGCGTCGCGATCCGAAAGCAGGCCCCCCAAGAACGGAACGAAGCGATCGAAGTAAAGGGAATGACCGGTGCGCACAATGGCGGATTCCGGACGGTCGACATCGATCAGCGCAATTCGGCCACCGGGCTTGAGCACGCGGTGCATTTCGACGAACACAACTTCAAGGGACACAAAGTTGCGAAGCGCGAAGCCGCATGTCACGACGTCGATCGAGTTGTCCGCGACCGGAAGCTTTGCCGCGTCGCCGTTGGCCAGGTCGACGGCAATGCCCCGGGCCGAAGCCCCTCGCAACATTTCACGCGCAAAGTCGACACCCAGCACGATCGCCCCACGGTCCGCCGCTTGTTCGGAAAGGTCTCCGGTGCCACACGCGAGGTCGAGCACTCGGTCGCCTTCGCCCACTGCCGCGAGATCGAGGGCCAAACGGCGCCAGCTCTGATCGAGCCCGAGGCTCACCATGCGGTTGAGGAGGTCGTAGCGCGGCGCGATGCGGTCGAACATGTCGCGAACGGCTACGTGTTTTTCGTGGCCGGTCGGAAGGCTCATTTGCGCCATTCCCCTTCGAGGTGAGTTGCCTCGACGGCCGCCAACGCGCGTTCGAGCGCGGGGCCTTCGCCTTTGGCGCGGAGACGTTTCATCGCGCGGTTGACGAGGGTTCGTTGGAAATGCAGGGCGACGAGCTTCGTCAGCTGGGGCAGGACCTGCTGGAACGCCTGGGCGACGACTTCGGGGTCGTCACCGTTCGCTGCGACTTTGCGAACATGATCGTCAAATAGATCGATCCCCTTCTCGCTCACGTCGCGGATGTTGTGGTCGTGTTGGGCCGCAAGTTCGAGGAATTCGGTCAGCGGCAAGCCGGCTCCCAGCACCGAAAGGCCGCTGCCGAGCATCTCTAAGTCCACGGAAGAAAAGAACTCTTCGCCATCTTGTTCGGTCGGTTCGAGTAGGCCGGCAGCCTGGGCGGCGTCGACGAGTTCTTGGGGAACGCCCGCGCGCTCCGCGAGCTCGGCGCGGCGAAACCTGCCTACGCCGCGCTCCTGAGCCAGGGCTTGGAGCAGCGCCACGCTCGATGATTCGGTTTTGAGGCGGGTTGACGCTCCGGCGGTCGAGTCCGGGGGGTCGACTTTTTGGATCTGAGCGAGACTAAACCCCTCGACCAGCAACGCCCGAATCTGCCGGATCCGGGCCAGATGCGTGGGTCCGTAGACGGCGTTCCTTCCCTGACGGGAGGGCGGGGAAATGAGCCCCTTTCCCTGGTAGAACCGAATTGTATCGACCTTGACGCCGCAGGCCGTCGCGAGGTCCTCAACTTTGTATTGCATGCGCCTATTCTAAGAGTGATCACTCGCAACGTCGAGGGCCGAATCCGCACCAAGACGTTGCACTCAGGCCGCATGATTACGCGTTTTTTCAGATATTTTTGGGAATTCGCCGTCACGCGACCGGGCTTCGCCCCATTTGTAAATCGAAATGCCTAGACCGTAGGCATATCAACACTCCAACCCGAGGGTCGCAATCGCAACCAGGCCGACGACGAGAACGCGTACGTCGCGGATCTCCAATTCGGCGCGCGAGGTGTTTTCGATTGCGACCCTCGGGCTGGGGACTTGCGACGACAGTCGGTTCTCGGTCGCACCAAGTTCTGCGCGGCTAGACGATACAAACTGTATTTGCCTGATCGATCTGTGCGAGTGCGTTCGGGTCTGATGCGCCAGGGTCGCTACACCGAACGCTGTGGCGGACTGATTCGACACCGCGACGCTCGTTCGCGTGCAACCGTGCCAAGGGCAAAACGAACGGCATTGCGTCGCCGTTGAGTTCGTCGATCTCGCTGAAGAGCATCGCGGCGAACTGCTCCGGTGGGTCTATCAGGAGCAGACGCGGCGCCACCGAACAAAAAAACGATAGCTCGAGGCCTGACTCCTACTCCGCGCGGGTCCGGACGATTTCCCCAAAGCGGCGCAGGAGGGCTGTCCCATGATCGGTGTCGTTTGCCGCCGACAGCAACGCTTCCGGGTCGATGCCTTCGTCGACGAGTAACGCGCGACGCCCACGGATATAACCGCGCACGATATCGGCATCGAACTCGGGATGGAATTGCACTCCCCAGGCACACGTACCGAATGCAAATGCCTGATTGAGGTCTCCCGCGCTGGCCCCGTGGTGCGTGGCGCCGGGGGGAAGCTTGACGACGGACTCGACGTGAGACACCTGCACGCTGATCTGATCGGGCAAGACACGCAGGAGTTCGTCGTCCTTCGCGCTATCGCCAAAGCGCACTTCAACGGTGCCAATCTCGCGACCGAGTGGGTTGCATTCTACGCGACCTCCGACCGCGTGAGCGAGCAGTTGATGGCCGTAGCAAATCCCGAGCAAGGGGATTTCCCGATCGATTGCACGCGGGAGCCAAGCCGCGCTGCGTTCGCTCCAATCTTCTTTTTCCGTCACCAACGCGCTCGAGCCCGTCACCACGACACCAGAAAGAGTGTCTGGATCGGGGAGCGAATCGCCTTCGTAGACACTCGCAACTTCGATCTCGTCGGAGCTGAAGGCCATCCCTTCGCCAATCCAGTCTTCGAAGTCGCCACGTGCTTCGGCGATCGCGGGCAGTGTGGTTCCAGTTTTCAAGATCAGCAGTGGCTTCACTTTGGGGCTCCGGGTTTAGAATTCGATCCACCGTTTCCCGCAAAGACGGCGTGCATCGCGATGCCCGATGCCGTTGCAACGTTAAGGGAGTCTACGCCGGGGGCCATCGGGATCCGCACTGCGTGATCGACTTGGTCGAGCGCGGCTTCACTGATGCCACGCCCTTCGGTCCCAAGCAAGAGTGCCACGGGTCTGTCTGGGACGATGCGCAATCCAAGTTCGTCCAGGGGAATCGCGTCGTCGGCAAGGTCGAGCGCGACCAATTGAAAGCCGGCGTCGCGCAGACGTGAAAGGCCCGCTGGCCAGGAGGTGACCTGAGCAAACGGAATACAGAGCGTTCCGCCCATCGATACGCGGATCGCCTTGCGGTAGAGCGGGTCGCACGACTCGGGGCACATCAACACTGCGCTCGCGCCAAACGCCATGGCGTTGCGAAAGATCCCGCCCAAATTTTCGGTATTGCGAAGCCCCTCGACCACAATGACTAGGGACGCTTCTTTTGCGGCCTGCGCGATCAGAACTTCGAAGCCAAGCGCCTCTCCAACGTTGCCTACCGCGAGACAGCCTCGGTGCATGTCGAAGCCCACGACATCGCTAAAGACTTCTTGCTTGGCGACGTAGACCGGCGCGTCGCCGCCGCATTCATTGATCACCGGCTCGAGCACCTCGAACGACTTCGGGTTCAAGAAGAAGGAGTCTGGGGCATATCGCGAATCGCGCAGCAACACGTCAACCACGAAGCGTCCTTCCGCCATAAAAAGGCCTCGCTTGCGGCGAAGGTCCGCATCCCGCACGTCCCGGTAATCCGCAAGGCGCGGGTCGCTCACATCATCTACCCAAATTGGCTGCATGAGCAGAGCGAAGCACAGCAAACAAAGTCCTCGCCACCCGGGCCTAACTTTGAGAAACTCCCGGCGAAGTCTACCGAGCTGGGCCACATTGCAGCCGCCGATTTTTGACCCGGCGCACGGAGAGTCTGCGTTGCAGGAAACGCTGCGAGACATGACAGGGATGAGCGTCGCCGTGACCGGAGCCACGGGTCTGCTCGGTGGCTATCTCGTGCGGGCGCTGCTGCAACGCGGTGCGCATCCGATCGCCGTTGTCCGTGAAACGAGTTTGGTGAGCCCACTGGTCAATGCCGGTGTCGAGGTGCGCCACGCCGAGCTCGACGACGTCGAGGCGCTCGCGAAAGCATTTGTCGGTGCAGACTGCGTGGTCGGCAATGCCGCGCTCGTAAGCCTGAGACCCCACCCCTTTAGTCGTTATCTCGCTGCCAATGTCGACGGCACCATCCACGTCATCGAAGCGATGCGCGCCGCACAAGTCTCACGCGGAATTCACATTTCGACCGTCGGGATCTACAACGGCCACACCCCACCGGTCGACGAAGACCACCCTCGCTACGGCGAAGCCCACCGACAACATCGCCTAAACGGCTACAAGGTCAGCAAAGCACTCGCCGAGGAAACCGCGTGGCGTTATGCGGCCAAATACGAAATAGGCCTCACGACGCTTCGCCCATCCGTGATGTATGGCGC
This sequence comes from Myxococcales bacterium, assembly GCA_012960035.1. Taxonomy (GTDB): domain Bacteria; phylum Myxococcota_A; class UBA9160; order UBA9160; family UBA4427; genus DUBZ01. The sequence continues at coordinate 54,828 of DUBZ01000133.1, forward strand.
CTTTGATCGCTACTTCGGTGCATGGCATCGCAAAGCAATTCGCCTGCGGCCGTTCGCCTTTCATCCGTACCTGTCGCGCTTCTGTCTCGTGTATGCCGGCGACGTCGCAAACGCGGCAATGCTTTGCATTGAAAACCCAATCTCCGACGGCAAGGCGTACAACGTAACCGGCGAAGACCTGCGCCTTCGCGAGTTTACGAAAGCGTGGTGCGAGCAAGATCCGAGTGCACAGGACAAGCGACTCCCCTTGCCCATCTACTACCGACGCCACTACGCGTCGGGGCGCATACGTCGAGACCTCGGCTGGAAAACCCGAAGCTACAGCGAAGGAATTCGCGAAACCCTCGCCCTCGAAAGTTCCCCCTCGGTCGTGGGACCGGAAACGACCGAAGCGTAAGTCGGCGTCTCTCGATCTTGACGTGCACGGTTTCGAACCGCGCTTTGCTCGCGCGCTGACTTACGACCTGCTGTAGAAGTCGTTGCCCTTGTCGTCCACGATAATGAACGCCGGGAAGTCTTCGACTTCAATCCGCCACACGGCTTCCATCCCCAGCTCTTCAAATTCGAGTACTTCGACCTTCTTGATGTTGTTCTGCGCCAAAATCGCAGCGCCGCCACCGATCGAACCGAGGTAGAAGCCACCGTATTCCTTGCACGCGTTGGTCACCTGCTGCGAACGGTTCCCCTTCGCCAACGTGATGAAACTTCCGCCGTTCTTCATGAACAAGTCGACGTACGAATCCATGCGGCCCGCTGTCGTGGGGCCGAAGGAGCCAGAGGCAAAGCCATCCGGAGTCTTCGCGGGCCCTGCGTAATAGACGATGTGATTCTTCATGTAATCGGGCAGCGGTTCACCCGCGTCGAGCTTGTCCTTCAGCTTGGCGTGGGCAATGTCACGGGCCACCACGATCGTACCCGAAAGTGAAAGGCGCGTAGTCACGGGGTATTGGCTCAGCGTTTCGCACAATTCGCTCATGGGGCGGTTGAGATCGAGCTTTACGACCTCTCCATCGTCGGTGTCATCGCTCGGCTGAGGAAGGAAGCGGGCCGGTTCGGTTTCAAGCTGCTCGAGGAACACGCCTTCGGCGTTGATCTTGCCAAGGATCTGACGGTCTGCCGAACAGGAAACGCCGATTCCGACCGGACATGAGGCGCCGTGTCGAGGCAAGCGAATCACACGAACGTCGTGACAGAAGTACTTGCCACCGAACTGTGCGCCGATCCCCATCTGCTGCGTCATGTGATGGATCTTCTCCTCGAGGACAGGGTCACGAAATGCGCGACCCTGCTCGTTGCCCGTGGTGGGCAAGGTGTCGAGGTAGTGTGCACTCGCGAGCTTGACGGTCTTGAGCGTCATCTCGGCCGACGTGCCCCCGACGACGATCGCCAGGTGATAGGGCGGGCAAGCCGACGTGCCGAGAAGCGGGAGCTTCTTCCCGAGGAATGCCATCAGCGAGTCCTCGTTGAGAAGCGCTCGGGTTTCCTGAAAGAGGAAGGTCTTGTTCGCGGAGCCGCCGCCCTTGGTAATAAACAGAAACTTGTATTCATTCCCCTTGGTGGCGTAGAGCTCAACTTGGGCAGGCAAGTTCGTGCCCGTGTTCTTCTCGTCGTACATGCTAAGCGCAGCCATCTGCGAATAGCGCAGGTTGCTCGATGCGTACGTTTGGTAGATCCCGTACGAAAGTGCTTCTTCGTCGTCGAAGCCGGTAAAGACGTCCTGGCCCTTCTTTCCGACCGCGATCGCAGTCCCCGTGTCTTGGCACGACGGCAAAATCATTTCGGAAGAAATCGTCGCGTTCTTCAACAGCTCAAGCGCCACAATACGGTCATTGGATGACGCCTCGGAGTCTTCGAGAATTTTGGCGAGCTGTGCGAGGTGGCTGGGGCGGAAGAGGTGCGAAACGTCGCGAATCGCTTGTCCTGACAGAATCGAAAGCGCCTCGGGCTCGATCTTCAAAATTGTTCGGCCATCGACTTCGATCGTGGACACATGCTGATCGGTCAGCTTGCGATATGGGGTGGTGTCCTCACCCAGTTCAAACATTTCTTGAAATCGAAAATCGGCCATTCTGTTCCCCGTTCCCACTTTTCTATTCCCAATTTTCTGGGTCGTGTCGTTTTTGCGCGAAGTCAGTGCTTCGCGAGCAATCATCATGCTTTCGCGAAACCGTGCAACGGACATCGATCGACCATTTCAATTTTTGCCGGTTGCGCCAGATATGGCAGAGCGCATGGACCCAGCGCAGCCTCACAATAGCGAAATCTGCTCCGTCGTTGGCGTGCGGCTTTTCGAAGGCTTGCGACGTGGAAATCACGGGGGTACCCGTCCCGCAACAACAGCGCCACCGGGTCGAGGGTCCGTCCCGATTCTTGCGCTGCACACAAACTGCGCTCGCCTGTGCTCCCACGCGTCCGGGTTTATCAACATTGGGAACTCAGGCTCGCCTGCGCGGTGTCCGACAAGATGTGTTCAATGCGAGCGACTTTGCTCGCCCGACAATCCGCTGTGCGGAACAGGTTAGGACCGATGTTGCTGGAAGCAGTACGACGCAAGTTGAGGCGCACGATCAGCGCGCCAAAAACCGCGTCAAGCGTCTGGGGATCAAGCGATTGCGCATCCCCAGCCGCGCCCCCATTGCACCTGCCCCACCGCCCGACACCCTGTTACAATGCGAGCCTATGACGATCTTGAGCCCTTGCGCGCAGAATGGCATCCAAGCTCCTGCGAAACCTCCGACGACTCCAACGCCCCAGTCACGACCGAGCACGGCCGCCACGACGTCCCGCGTGACTGCGCTGATGGTCACCGTCGCCATGCTCCTTACCAGCGTGGTAACGATCTTTCCGGCTCCCGCATCGGCGATGGAACTCACCTGCGAGCGAATTCCGGGCCTGCTCAACACCTTCCTCCACAAGCACATTCGCTTTCGGCACCTGAACGACGAACTTCGCGAACGCGCGATCGATGCCTATATCAAGCGACTCGATTCTTCGAAGACGCTCTACACCGCAGGTGAAGCCGACGTCTTGAAGAAGTCGTTAAAGGGTATCTTTTTCGACGTCGGGAGTGGCGAATGCGCAAGCCTCGAAGAAATTCAGAAGGACATCGTCTCGCGCTATCAATCGATGCTCGACTTCGTCACCGGGTATGTGGGCGCAGACACCTACGAGCTCGACCCCAATGTCGAACTCGTCATTGATCCCGACAAGCGATCACGTCCGAAAAACGAAGCCCAACAGCACGCGCTTTTCCAGAAGCTGATCCACTTCCAGATGTCGAACTACCTCAGCACCGACATGGAACTCACCGAGGCGAAAGAGAAGCTCATCCACCGCTACGAGCTTTCGCTGAAGCGCGCCACTGAGTTCGATCAGGAAGACACCTACAGCTTGTTCCTCGACGCATTCGCGACGGCGCTCGATCCGCACTCGAGCTACTTTTCCCAAGAGACCAACGAAGACTTCAAGATCCAGATGGGGCTTTCGTTGATCGGGATCGGGGTCGCACTTTCTTCGCGCGACGGATATTCGATCGTCGAAAAGGTGATCCAGGGCGGCGCCGCCCATCGCGTCGGCGAACTGCTCCCCAACGACAAAGTCATCGCAGTTGCGCAGGACGGTGAAGAGGCAGTCGATATCATCGACATGGACCTGCGTAAAGTGGTGCGCCTCATACGCGGCGAGCGCCACACCAAGGTGCACCTCACCATCTTGCGACAGTCGCCCAAGACCGAACGCTTTGTGGTGACGATCGAACGCGATCTGGTCAATCTCGAAGAGCAAGCCGCGAAGCTCACCTTTGAGCCGATCATCATTGACGGCAAAGAAGAGAAGCTCGCCGTTATTGACCTCCCTTCCTTCTACGGGGGGCGAGCCCCGAGCGAACGCAAGAGCTCGACGGACCTTCGCAATCTGCTTCGCGAAGCTGCCGACGCCAAAGCGGTTGGCCTGCTCCTCGATCTCTCTCGCAACGGCGGCGGGTTGCTCGACACCGCGCGTGACATCGCGGGCTTTTTCATCCGCGAAGGCAACGTCGTTGCGGTCAAGGACGAATACGGCAATGTTCAGCACCTGCGAGACGACGATCCAAGGATCCTATTCGACGGGCCCATGATCGTCCTGACAAGCCGCATTAGTGCCTCCGCGTCCGAAATTGTTGCCGGTGCGATGAAGGACTATCACCGGGCAGTTCTGGTCGGCGACGACCACACGTTTGGCAAAGGAACCGTGCAGACCTTGGTTCCACTCCCCCCCGGCCTCGGCGCATTGAAAGTAACCACCGCACTTTTCTTCCGACCCGGTGGCGACTCGACACAGCATTCGGGCGTTGCGTCCGACATTGTCCTGCCCTCACCGTTCAACACCCCGGACTTTGGCGAGTCGAACCAGACATACGCGCTTGAGACTGCTGAGATCGCACCCTTTCTCGAGACCTCTGCCAACTTGGTCAGTGGCGGCGGTAAAACCTCTACCGCGTACGAGCCTGTCTCGAAGGAGATCGTTTCCGAACTCATAAAACGCTCAGCTGCGCGGATCGCCGATAACGAAGACTTTGCAGACGTCACACGCAAACTCCAGGAATCCAAGGAGCGCGCGGGAATCATTCGGTTGTCCGAAATAATGAAAGAAAACGAAGAAGCGGAGCGCGAAGAGGCAGCCAAGGCCGAAGCGAACAAAACCGAGGACAAGATCGAGGGCGACGCCAGCAGCGAAGACGCGGAGTCTGAAAAAGATGCGGCCCCCGCCGCCGCTGAGGAAGAAGAACCCGAAGAGCCGACGATCCAGCGTGTCGAAGCAATCGAAATCTTGCGGGACTACGTTCGACTCAGCCGCTCGAGCTCTCCGGAAACGCTTACCGCCGAACTCCGAAAGCCAGCGGCCGACGAACTCTAACTGCAGCGCGTTTTCGCAGACCTTTGCGCAGGGAAGAGGGAGTTGTCTGGGCTAGGCATGCCGCGGAACGGGGTTTTGCATGCTCCGTTCGTGGCGAGCCGTAAGCCCCGAGCCTTCGCAATCGCGCGATATCGAGGCCAGC
>DUBZ01000134.1 GCA_012960035.1 Myxococcales bacterium
GACGGGCGGACTGCGCTGCGTTCGACGTGAGCTGCTCGAGAAGATGGGCTTCGAGCGGATCAAGGCGAACGGTTACGCCTTTCAGATTGAGATGAATTATCGCTTCGTGAAGTGCAAGGCGCGGATCAAGGAGATCCCTTTCTTTTTCCTCGACCGTACGCGTGGAACATCGAAGTTGACCTTGACCATCGGCCTCGAAGCTCTCTGGATCGTTTGGTGGCTGCGGATAAACGATGCACTCGGTCGTCTCTAATTCGAGGATGAGCTGCCGTCGATCCGGTCGTGGTCGGTCGCGGGGCAAATTCTAATTCTATGGGCAAGAGCTGCCGCGTCCTGGTTCTGAATGAGCGTGATCCAAAGCATCCGAAAATGGGCGGTGCCGAATTTCACGTCGCCGAAGTCTTCCGACGTCTCAGCGAGCGCGGCTACGACATCACACTCGCAGTTTCGGGATTTTCCGGCGGTGCTTCTGAAGAAGTCGTACAAGGTCTGCGTGTTCATCGTCTCGGAAGCCTGCTCTTCTACTATCCGCGGGTGGTGTGGTACTGCTTGACGCGTACCCGTCGCGATGAGTTCGACGTCGTCGTCGAATGCCTGAACAAGGTGCCTTTTTTCTCTCCGGTCTATTCCCGGGTGCCTGTGTTGGCGCTCTGTCACCATCTTTTCGGGGAGGTGGCCTTTCGGCAGGTCGCCTGGCCGATCGCGGCGGTGGTCTGGTTGCTTGAACGGTTCATCCCGCTCTTCTACCGGCGACTGCCCTTCATTACAATTTCCGAGAGTTCCCGAGATGATCTCGTTGCGCGCGGAATTTCGGAAGCCTCGATCAAAGTGAGTCACTGCGGCGTGGACCCGACAGACGTTGTGGTGGATGTCGATCCGGTGCGACCGACGCGGGTCGCCTATGTTGGTCGGATCGAACCGTATAAGAGGGTCGATCTCGTTCTGCGAGCCATGGCGAAACTCAGCGAACGTTTACCCGATGCGGAGATACTGATCATCGGCCGGGGCTCTGCGACACAAGATCTTGAAAAGCTGGCTCAGGAACTCGGACTCGCGAAACGTACGAGATTTACCGGATTCGTCAGCGATCACGAACGAGATGTACTGCTCGCGGGAAGTCGCGTCTGTGTCTGTGCTTCGGAGAAGGAAGGCTGGGGGTTGACCGTGATCGAGGCGAATCGGCTCGGAACGCCCGTGGTTGCCAGTGACGCGCCAGGGCTCAGGGATTCCGTTCGCGATGGGAAGACGGGATTTCTCGCACCCTACGGCGATGTCGATGCCTTTGCCTCGAAGATCGGCCGCCTGCTCGAGGATGATGCACTCGCACTTCGCATGTCGCGCGAGGCGCTGGAATGGTCTCGACAATTCGATTGGGAACGAGCGGCGACGGAGATGGGCGAAGCGATCGATCGCGCCCGAAACCTTTCGTGACGTCCTCCCAATCTCAGCGATGGATGATCGTCATCGGCGCGGCTCTTTTCGTCGGCATTGCGATTCGTGTGAGCAATGTCTTTCAATACCCGATCGACATGGGTTTCGACGCTCAGGGGAACTGGTCCTATATCTCCGGACTGTTTCAGTCCTGGGCGCTGCCCACTCCGGATTCCGGATGGGCCAGCGCACATCCTCCTTTGTTCTACTACTTGGCAGGGGCCATTGGGCGGATATTTGGCGGGATTGGCGACTTCGAGAAGGCATCGGCCGTGCATGCGATTCGATTCTTCAGCATGGGCTGTGGACTTCTCGGGATTGCGACAGCTGTCGTGTTCGTACAACGCACGGACCCGGGGAATACGCGGCGTGCCGTTTTCGCCGGAGGGCTGCTGCTCTTCCTGCCCGTTCACCTC
>DUBZ01000135.1 GCA_012960035.1 Myxococcales bacterium
GTCGACCTTGCCGCTCCACACCTCGGCCATCCCGCCGGCAAACCATCCGAACGTCCATGCGATCCAGAATGGCAGGACGACGATTGAGCCGGCCAGGGCAAGCTGCAATCCGTTTTCAGAATTCATGGGTTGAAGCGCGAGGCGAAGGGTCTAGATCGCAATCGGGGTTCCGAAGATGATCTCTCGCAGGAAGTGATTCTTCACGTAATCCGCGACGGACTCGCTCAGAACACGGTCGCAGAGCAGTTGGCCTACGCGAGAATTATCAACGAGACAGCTGCGATGACGAGCACGCGACCGACTTTGATTCGAAGTGATGCGTTCATGCGCACTCACGACGAAGGTTCGTTCAGCGAGCCGCGCCCAGGCTCATCGCCCTACCAATCACCCAACTCCGCAGCGCGTGCGCGGTGAGTGGATGGCGAGCCCAAGAACGCGCGATCGAACATCGCGCGCTTGAACCACATTTGAGTGTCGCCTTCCCAAGTAAAGCCGATGCCGCCGTGCGCTTCGGTGGCATCCCGCGCTACTTGCATGAATGCGTCAGTGATATGGGCCTTGGCGATCGCGGCGGTGCGCTCTGCATCTTCTTCTACATGGTCGAGTGCGTGCGCGGCGTACCAGTACAGGCCCCGGCTCGGTTCAACGGCGAGCGCCATGTCGGCGAGTTGATGCTTCAGCGCCTGAAACTGACCAATCACGACACCAAACTGCTGGCGGGTCTTTGCATATTCGACCGACATCTCCATGCAGCGCTCGGCTCCCCCAATGGCGTCCGCGGCAAGGAGCACCAGGCCCACGTCACGCACCTTGGGTGCGGCTTCGACACCGCCGGCAAGACTTTCGCATGGTGTATTTTCAAAGGTCACATCGTCAATGCGACGACTGCGGTCTGCACCGTCGAGGCGTTCGCAACGAAGACCGGCCGCGCCCTTGGCGACGAGGACCATGCCACCGCCCGCAACACCGACCACGATTACGTCCGCTTCGCTAGCGAAGGGCACCATGGTCTTTGTGCCCGTGAGAGTGTCACCCGCTTCCAGCGACCAATCACCCGGCTGCCAGCCGCCGCTCGGATCTGAAAAAGCGATGCTCGCCACCGCGTCTCCAGCGGCGAGCTTGGGAAGCCAAGCTTCTTTTTGTTCGTCGCTACCCGCGAGTTCGATCGCGAGTGCACCAAGCGCGTGGTTGAAGAACGGGCCGGGGAATGCCGCATGTCCAAGCTTCTCTGCAACAACCGCGAGGTCGAGCATTTCGAGTCCGGCGCCGCCGTATTGATCGCCAATCGCGAGGCCCGCAACGCCGAGTTCAACAAGGCCCTTCCAAAGCACGGGATCGTGGCCTTCGTCGCCATCGAAAATTTCGCGCAGGCGCGCCATGGGGCATTCGTTTTCAACGTACTGTGCAACGGTCTCTTGCAGCATGCGTTGTTCGTCGGTGAGGTCGAAGTTCAATTTGATTTGCTCCTGTCCGCTGCGGCGTCACGAGGAAGACCAAGGCCGCGTTCCGCAATGACGTTGCGTTGAATGTTGGCGCTCCCACCCGCGATCGCGATGCCGAGCGAATACATGTACTGGCCGATCCAAGCGCTGTTGCCACTGGGGATCGCACCCATGCGCGCGTCGCCGGCGCCCAAGAGGCCGTCGTCGCCGATCAAGTCCATCGCCAGCTTGGACACCAAGTGGCCGATCTCGGTGGAGTAGAGCTTGGTCATCAAGCGAATGATCCCGGGGTCTTCCCCGGATGCATCCTTGGTGAGCTGGCGAAAGCCTGAAAACTTGTGTGCAAGGATGTGGCCTTCGAGAATCGACAAGCGCTCGCGAATGTCTTCGCGTTCGATTGCGGGCTTTCCATCGATGATGGTTTCTTGCGCGAGCTTCTTCAGACGACTGAACTGCGCGTTGGTCTGCTCGGTTGCGCCGATCGAGTTGCGCTCATGCTTGAGCGTTGTGCGCGACACCGCCCAGCCTTCGCCACGCTTGCCGACGATCCAGTCCTTCGGTGTTCTCGCGTCATTGAAGAACACTTCGTTGAAGTCCACGGTTCCCGTCATGGTCTTGAGCGGGCGTACTTCGATGCCGGGTTGGTTCATGTCGAGGAGGAGATAGGAAATGCCCGCGTGCTTGGACGCGTCGGGTTCGGTGCGAACCAAGATAAACATGAAGTCGGCTTCGTGGGCGCCTGTGGTCCAGATCTTCTGGCCGTTGATCACCCATTCGTCGCCGACGAGTTCGCCGCGCGTCTTGAGTGATGCGAGATCGCTGCCGCTGCCCGGCTCGCTATAGCCCTGGCACCATTTGATTTCGCCGAAGAGCGTCTTCTGGACCCAACGATCCTTCATCCACTGTTCGCCGCGTTCGAGCAGGGTAGGAGCGAGCATCATGGTGCCAATGCCGCGAGCTTCCATGGGCGCCCATTTCTTGCCGAACTCTTCGCGAATCACCTGAGCAGAAAGGGCGTCGGTCTCTTGCTCCGAGCCGCCGTACTGCTTGGGAATGCTTCGATAAAGAAAGCCAGCCTCGGTCGCGCGATCGCGAAAGATGGTGCACTGCTCGTCGAAGGACAGTTCTTTCTCTTTTCCTTTGAGGGGCCAGTTGGCTTCCAAAAATGACGAGACGGTTTCGCGGTACGCCTCGGCTTCAGTGCTGTAACTCAGGTCCATGTTGGCTTCCTCTATTGATTGCGTTGCTGGCACTCCGTTGCGCGGGGAGTCTCCGGATAAGACCGGTGCCGGTCAAGTAAAAGTGAGTGGCGAAAGACCCACGCGACACGGGCAAACGATCGCGATGTGTAGCCGCGCTGAAGATGTCAGGAGATCTTCTCGACAGGTTTGACGTCTCCAGTCTTTCGCCTTACTTTCGTCATCATGACAACTCGTCTCCCCTCTAAGAGCTCTCAGTTCGACAAGACACGCGACACCATCCCATTCGATGCTCCGCCCGATTGGCAAGCGCCGGATCTCGAAGCGATCCGCGGGCGCGGTACCGCCGAGAATCCGGATGGCCGGTTCGAGCGGCTCTATCACGTGGAAGACATGGAGGCGAAGGAACGCGAGCAATTGGAAACGAAGTCGGGGGAGGGCCCGGGCCGCGCGCGCTTGCCCCGCACCCACTACCTGCGCGACGCGAGCAGAACGGTGCTCACCCACAACGACAGTCCAGACATTCATTACGACACGGGCCTGAACCCGTACCGCGGCTGCGAACACGGTTGCGTGTACTGCTACGCGCGACCGACTCACGAATACCTCGGCATGTCGGCGGGCCTCGACTTCGAAACCCGCATCCTTATTAAAGAAGACGCACCGAAACTCCTGCTCCGCGAACTCCAAAAGCGCAGTTACAAACCGCAGACGATCGGAATGAGCGGCGTCACCGACCCGTATCAACCCGTCGAACGCGTGCTTGGCATTACCCGCGGTTGTCTCGAAGTATTGGCCGACTGTCGAAACCCCGTTGGCATCATCACCAAAAACGCGATGGTCACGCGAGACATCGATCATCTAAAGGTCCTCGCCCAGTATCGCGCCGTGGCGGTCTATCTGTCGATCACGACCCTCGATGGCTCGCTCCACCGGGTGATGGAACCGAGGGCATCGCATCCCAAGCAGCGCCTTCGCGCGGTTGCGGCGCTTGCCGACGCGGGGATTCCGGCTGGTGTCATGATCGGCCCGGTGATTCCGGGGCTAACCGATCACGAGATCCCGAAGATTCTCGAAGCCGCTGCCAATGCGGGCGCGAAGTTTGCGGGGCACAGCGTACTGCGATTGCCAGGTGAAGTGCAGAACCTCTTCCCCGCTTGGCTGTCTCGCCATTTTCCCGACAGGAAAGACAAAGTGATGCGACGCATTCGTTCGATGCGCAACGGCAAACTCGACGAACCTCGCTTTGGCACGCGGATGCAAGGGCAGGGCGTCTTCGCGGACCAGATCCACACGCTCTTCGAAGTCGCACGCAAGCGCGCCGGGCTCCAGTCGGACCGCACCAAGCTGTCGAACAAAAGCTTTCGGCGTCCAACGCTCGGACAACTCGATTTGTTCGGCTCGTAGGTTCGCGTCTACTGTGGGCTCGCGGCGATCGTGGGTTCGCGGCGATTGAAGACGCCCAAACCAAAGCCCTTACGCAAGCCCTTCGAACGCCGCTTCGAGCAGTGCATTCTGCTGCTTGATATGAATCCGCGTTGAACCCACCGCCGTACTGGCTGAAGGCGCGCGTCCCGCGTAAGCGAGGTTGGCCAACTTGGGCAAAAAACCTTGGATGCGCTCGCGCACGAACGTCCAAGCCCCCATGTTGGCCGGCTCTTCCTGAACCCAGACAACGCGCAGCGCGTTTTCATACTGCGCGATCATCTCACCCAGGATGTCGTCAGGCCAGGGGTAGAGCTGTTCAAGACGCAAAATCGCAACGCGACCTTCGCTGCCTTCGAAACGCTTCTTCCGCTCGGCCATCAAGTCGTAGTAAACCTTGCCACTACAGATCAGCACCCGCTCAACGGCGTCGGTGCTGCTCACCGCAATTGCGTCTTCAATCACGCGCTGGAAACGTGCGTCCGTGAAGTCTTCGATCGTGGAAGTCGCTTCGGGTAGCCGGAGCAAACTCTTCGGCGTAAAGATCACAAGTGGCGCGCGGTACGCGCGGCGCATCTGTCGTCGCAGCACGTGGAAGAACTGCGCCGGCGTTGTGCAGTTGACGACCTGGATCGAATCTTCTGCACAGATCTGCAAGTAGCGTTCGATGCGCGCACTCGAATGTTCCGGCCCTTGTCCTTCGTAGCCATGGGGCAGCAACATCACAAGCCCGCTCATTCGGCCCCACTTCACGTGGGCGGAGCCAATGAACTGGTCGATGATCACCTGAGCGCCGTTTGCGAAGTCGCCAAATTGCGCTTCCCACATGGTGAGCGTTCCGGGTTCCGCAAGGCTGTAGCCGTACTCAAAGCCCAGTACCGCGGCTTCGGATAACAAGCTGTCAAGAACTTCGAAGCGCGCTTGCTGTTCGGAAATGTGATCGAGCGGCGTGTATTCCTCACCGCTGTCTTGGTCGACCAGCACCGCGTGCCGATGACTAAACGTGCCCCGCGAACTGTCTTGGCCCGACAAGCGGACGCGGGTGCCTTCAAGTACCAGGCTCCCGAAGGCGAACACTTCACCCATCGCCCAGTCGATCGGCAAGCGTTCGGCCACCACCTTGCGGCGGCGATCGAGCAAGCCGATCAGCTTTGCGTGGGGGCGGAAGTAACTCGGCACGGATGCGATGCCCTCGGCAATTTGCGCAAGCGTCTCAACCGATACTGCCGTGTGGATTTCGTCGTCGGGGAGCACACGAGAGAACCCGGTCCACGGACCTTGAGGCTCGTACGGTTCGGCCGGATCGACGGCTCCTAAGTTGGCATCTTCGAGCCCGCGATCGAGCTTCGCTCGAACCGCGTCCTCAATTTGCGCCACACCTTCGGCGCTCACGTCTCCACGTTCTGCCAAGAGATCCTTAAAGAGCTGACGCACCGACGGACGGCTGCGGATCTTCGCGTACAGACGCGGCTGCGTGAATGCGGGCTCATCGCCCTCGTTGTGTCCGTGACGGCGGTAGCCGATTACGTCCATCACGACGTCGCTACTGAAGCGCTCGCGATAGTTCATCGCGAGCTCCGCGCAGTGAAGTACGGCTTCCGGGTCGTCCGCGTTCACGTGGAAAATCGGTACCTGGATCATCTTCGCGACATCGGTGCAGTAAAGCGTCGACCGCGCTTCGGCGGGCGTTGTCGTAAAGCCGATCTGGTTATTGATGATGATGTGAAGCGTGCCGCCTGTGGAATAGCCTTCAAGCTGCGAAAGGTTCAAGGTTTCGGCCACGATCCCCTGCCCCGAAAACGCCGCGTCACCGTGCAGGATGATCGGCATGATGCGCTTGCCCGCCGTATCCCCCATGCGCACTTGCTTCGCCTTGGTGCGCCCCTCAACAACAGGGTTCACCGCTTCGAGATGTGAAGGGTTCGACGTCAGGGTCAGGTGGATGCGCTCGCCCGTCTGAACGCGACGATCCTGTGAAAAGCCCTTGTGGTACTTCACGTCGCCGGAACCGAACGGCAGGTCGAGCAGCGGACTGTCGTTGAATTCAGAAAAAATCACGTCGAGCGGCTTCTGCATCACGTTGGCAAGTACGTTCAGTCGCCCGCGATGACTCATACCGAGCACGTATTCCACAATGCCATGACTCGGCGCACTCTCGATGATGTAATCGAGAAGCGGGATCACCACTTCGCCACCTTCGAGTGAAAATCGCTTCTGCCCCAAGAACTTCGTGTGGAGAAATTGTTCAAGCATCTCCGCGCCGCAGAGTTTTTCATAGATACGCTTTAGCTGGCCCGGCTCTATGTGGGGACGATTTTCGTCGCGCTCCATCTGTTGCTGCAGCCAAAGCTTGCGACCTGGGTCTTGCACGTGGGTGTACTCGACACCGACGCTTCCGCAGTAGGTCGTCCGCAAGCGATCGAGGATGTCGCGCAACCGTTGCACCGAACCGCCCGGCAAGTCGCCCACGGTGAAGAGATCGTCGAGATCTTGGTTACCAAAGCCATAGTGCGCAGGGTCGAGTTCCGGAAAGTACTTGGTCTCCCCACTCAAGGGGTCGCTGTCCGCAATGCGGTGACCGCGCGCGCGGAACGCGTGAACGAGACGAAGGACACGCGCATTCTTGTCCGCCGCGATTAAGTGGTGTTCCGAAAATTTTTCAGCGAATTGACGGGCTTGCGGTGCGCGCGCTCCCACCGCTGCCCTCGTTTGGGCGGCCGATTCACGCTGCGGAGTCGGCGCGACGGAAGTCGCCGCCCTTGCAACTTGCGGAGTGCTCGCGCCACTTGATGCGCCGTTCGATTCGCGACGACCCGTTCGCGATGGGCCGAACTCGCTAGACCAACTCGCATCAACCGAGCCTGGGTCTACGTGGTACGTCTCAAGAATTTCTTCAACAACACCCGCGTTGATACCGAACTCGGCAAACGACGACTGCGGTGCAATGGGTTCGTCTTCGTCCTGATCCGCACTGGGGTGATTCGAGTTCGCCATGGTGTCGCCTTCCAATGGTGCCGCGGGACGCGTCTGTTTCGAGTTTGTGACGTTCAACCAACCTGCTCTTTATCGGCCAGCGGCGTACCTTACCTCAACAACCACGATCAACGTCAGCATCAATCGTATCGCCATGACCCATGCTTGCGCCAAACGGATCGTTGTAGGATTCGGTTCGTAAAACTGGGCTCCCTACCGTTTCTGCCTCACCCCATCCCCACACCTAAGCAAGCCGATCCACACGAAACACCACCACACTCGCTGATCCGCGATCAACCGAGGAGCGGCTGGGGCGGCCTAGATTTCACCCACCTCACTCAGCAATGAGGTGTACAACCCCTTGGTCTTCCCCAAGCGCCGGAGAAAAATCTACCGGAACGTCATAATCCACTCCATCCACCTGCCATCCAAAGAGCTGCATAAACTCTTTCTTGAACAACTCCAACCCTCGGGCTGTGCGCTCAGGCACCGCCCCCGGCTTAGCGTCTCCCCAAAGTGCACCGATCGCAGTCTGAAGCTCCGGGTCAAGCTCTTTCGCATCAAGGCGAAGTCGCCCTTCGTCGTCGAGCATGTTGCGCCAGGGTTCGCCGTCGCCGTAAAGCGCACGCGCGAAGTTGATTCCAACTTCCAGCGGGTCGTCGTATACCCCAACACCATTGTCGACCACCCCCAGATAGTCGGCGATGTACTTGAGCATCGCGGGGATGGCGACCGAGGCGCCGGTAACGACTGCCGGGTTCATGCTCGTAAACGCGGCGCCACCAAGCCCGCTGTCGAGTCTGGCGTTTAGGCTGCGGGTCGTCTCATCAATGTGCTTCTTCGCTCCGCCCAAAGCGCCATCCCAGTAGATCCGACGCAGGGGCTCAAATTCGGGGCCGATGTAACTGAGCGACGCAACCTTGAAGCCCGGGTTCGCAAGACCGGCATAAAGCAACGCGTTGGCCCACAAGTCGAGATCGTCTCCCCCCATAACGCGGCGGGTTTGCTCGATCTCGAGCTCACTTGCGGGTTCGAGGCTCACCTCTTTGTGTTCGCCGCTCGAATAGTCGAGGCCCACGACGTCCAAAGGCTCGCCGATCACTTTGAGAGCCGAACTCCAGGTTTCGCCGAGATGGGTTCGGCGCGGGGCCGCAACGCTGTATAGAAGAAGGTCGATCCCGTCCCCGGCCTCTTTCAAGTCGGCGATCACCCGATCGCGGGTCTCGTCGGCAAAGCCGTCGGCGAAGTAAGTTCGCTGTCCGGGGTAGGCGTTGTGGAGCGCGGCCGTCAAATACCAGCCGGCCGGCGCCATCGCGACCTTTTCTTTTCTAAACGTCGGCGGTGTTTCGTAACCGAGCCCGATGATTTTTGAGAAACCGGCCTCTTTGAGCGCGATGGCTGTCGAACTCCCGTAGCCGAACGTCGTGCTTCCGAGAATCAGCGCGGTTTTGCCCTCGGCGGCGGCAAGCGGTTTTGTGAAGGCGGCCTTCGCCCGGGCGATTTGTCGCTCAGCGAGGACGCGGCAGCCTTCGGGATGTGCGGTCAAGACCATCAGCCCGCGTGCACGCGGCGAATTGAGAATTTGAACGGACATGCTCCCCCCGAGCAAAACAACAGAAAGGTGTCGGGCCCCTGGTCGCGGATCGCTTCAGAGAGTCCCCAGAGAAATTTTCAGTACGTTGCAACACTAACCAATTCCGCATCGAGAGGAAGTTTCGAGGCCGGTTGAGCAAAACACCAACGGCGTGGTGATCAAACTTACGAATCCGGGGCCAACCTTCTTCGTCAGGTTCGGTGGGGTCTCAACGACCGTGACTTCGTGATGTACAAGCTCCGCACAATGGAGGCGGACGCCGAAGCGCGGCGCTTCCTCCAGCGCCATTCGATCGACGAACTCCCACAGCGATTCAACGTACTTGTGGGCAACATGAGCCTCGTCGGGCCTCAACCGACAGTCCCAGTAGAAGGCGCCAAATGTCAAACATTCGAGCGTCGACGACGATCGATGCGCCCGGGCATCACGTGCTTGTGGCAAGTCTCGGGACGCAACGCCATTGGCTTTGACGGTTGGGTTCGACTCGACCTCGAGTACATCGACACCGGATCGCCCACCAACGACTTCAGTATTTTATTTCGCCCGCTGCCTGGGGGGCTGAGCGGAGACGGCGCAAGCCAGAGCGTCTGCCCGACACTTCTCAGAGGTTTCGCTGACGCCGCGATCTAAGATCTCCAAGTCGCGAGAAGCGTAATCGCGCGCAGTCTTACGCAAACCGCGCAGCAAGCCGGAACTCTCTACGCAAGTCGCGCCACGCTGTCGCAACGATTGCGCGGACGGGTGCATCAGCGCTCAGTATTTTTCGTTCCCGAGCCGATTGAGAATGAGAACCTTGATCCAGCAAAACGATTCTCGATAGCAACTGCTCATGTGATGACGTGGGCAGCACTGGCGAGCATCTCGAAACGGGAGGCGGTCCGCCTCCTCCCCCCGAAGCCATAGGTGCCCGCAAGCGCCTTTGAAATCGGAATCGAGATCCGCTCAATCGCTGATCGCCGCGCTGACATCGACTGAAGCGGACGCCCCCCTTGAACCCCCCGATGGACCACTCGATCCAACTGTTCGAAGTCATCGTGCTGCTCGGCCTTTCGGCCATCGGGCTCGCACTGTTCGAACGCATCAAGCTTCCTGCGATCGCGGGCTTCTTGGTGGTCGGTGCGATTGCGGGTCCAGGCGTACTGGGGCTGGTGCCCGAGCCCGACCGCGTTCGCGCGCTCGCCGAAATTGGCGTCGTGTTCTTGATGTTCGAGATCGGTCTCGACCTCCCGCTTGACCGCGTGCGTCGTCTCTGGCGAGGCGCGCTCATCGGCGGTGGTGCACAGCTCGGGATCACGATGCTGATCGTCTACGGCTTTGCACGCGGGTTCGGGATGGCGAATGGCGAAGCGGTGATTCTGGGTGCCATCGTCGCCATGTCGAGTACAGCGTTGGTGTTGCGACTGTTATCGGATCAAGCCCACGTGAATACGCCGCATGGCCAACTCGCGACGTCGGTCCTGGTGTTTCAAGACCTGAGCATCGTGCCGCTCTTGTTGCTGGTTCCCCTCCTTGCAGGCGCGGGGGCGTCGTCGGCACTCGACGTGGCGCTCGAACTTGGGCGCGCTGCATTTGGGCTCGCCGCGGTGTTGCTTATCGTTCGGTTCGTCGTGCCGTTTGCCCTCGACCGAATGGCGCGCTTGCGATCGTCCGACCTGTTCAGCTTGCTCGCACTGTTGATCGTACTCGGGAGTGCCTTTCTCGCAGAACAGCTTGGCTTGACGCTCGCCGTCGGGGCCTTCATCGCCGGAGTCGCAGCAAGTTCGTCACCCTATGCCCACCAGTTGTTTTCGGAAGTCGTCCCGCTACGCGGCGTCGTGCTTGGGATCTTCTTCACCGCCATCGGGATGCTCTTTGAACCGAGGGTGATGATTGACCAAGCCCCGCTTGTGCTCGGGATCTTGTTGGCCGCGACCCTCGTGAAAGCACTCGTCGTAGCGGTGATCGGCAGCGTCCTGCTGGGGCGAGGTGTTCAAGTCAGCGTGCTGTCCGGGATCGCCCTTGCGCAGTGTGGTGAGTTTTCGTTTGTCCTTGCAGAAGTCTCCGCCCGCGCGGGGCTCTTGAGCGTTGACGTTCACCAGGCCGTACTCGCAGCTTCGATCATCAGCCTGCTCGCGACTCCCTTTTTGATGCGCGCCGCTCCAGCGATCGCGGATTGGACCGAGGCGAAGCTCGGAGAAAATTCGCGGCTCCGCAGTGAATCGGCTCGGGACGCGACCTCTACCGATCGCGCGAATGACAAAGACCGCGTCATTGTAATTGGCTACGGGCCCGCTGGACGCACCCTTGCAAATCTCCTGAAATCTCAAAACCTCCCCTATGTGGTCGTCGACGCCAATGCGACCAAGGTGTCCGTGGCCCTCGCCGCAGGGGAACGCATCGTCTTCGGCGACGCGGCACGCCCTGCGTTTCTCGAACGCCTCGACGTTGCAACCGCCAAGCTCGTCACCGTCGCGATTTCGGATCCATTGGCAACCCGCAGAATTGTGGCCCGCGTTCGCGCCGTGGCCCCCGACCTTCCGATCCTCGCCCGAGCGCGTTTCGTCCACGAGGTCGACTCCCTCGAAACCGCCGGGGCGACCACGGTCGTTGCCGAAGAGTATGAGGGCAGCATCGAAGTCCTCCGCCAAGCCCTCACCCACTTCGACTTTCACCCAACCGCGGTGCGAAACTTCGCCGACGCCCTGCGCGAAGAGGACTACGGAGTGATCCGAGCGGCTCCTGAGCTGCAGATCGATCCTTGGCTCGTAGACCTGCTGCGCGAAGAAGAGCACGACTGGGTCACCGTGCCGGCGAGCTTTGCTTCGGACATGACGTTGGCTGAACTCAATGTGCGCGCCAGAACAGGGGTGAGCATTGTCGCGGTCGACCGCTCGGGCCGCATCGACGCGGTCCCAGCGCCGAGCTTCCGCCCCCAAGCCGGGGACCGGCTCCTCGTGCTCGGCTGTCCGAGCGCGCTTACGTCGCTAGAAGAACTCTTTACCGCACGCTACGTCGAGGCTTCGCCACTCACCGAGCAAGCACAGGGCGCCTGAGCGTTCGAAACGCAGTTCGGTCGACCGCGACTCGATGACCGCTGCGCACATTGGGTTGCACTATTCTCTTTTTCACAACAGCATCTCATTTTTGAAACGCTTGAGTTTGGTGAGGCTGGCTCAAAGTTTTGCGAACGAATCGCGTTAGACTCCCGGCGCCACTCGTACCTTTGCGCTCGCAAAAGTGATTTCGTGCCGCACAAACGTGTTTTGGAACGATCCATCATCGGACGTTTCACCGCGCAACCGGTGTAGGACGACTTCACAGGCCAACCTTCGTAGGCCATCTTTTTCAAGCGTATTGGTTCCGCTTCCCTCGGTGAGGACTGGGTCATGACCAAGAACACAAGCCCCCAACGCGTTGCCATTCAGCCAGCAAAGGCTGTCCCTCCGATCGACACGTTTGCGCGACGCCACCTCGGCCCGCGCGCGGACGACGTCGACGCGATGCTCGACCAACTCGGGTATGCGGATCTCGACGCGCTTTGCGATGCCGCGGTCCCCAAGGCGATTCAGCTCAAAGAGCCTCTCGCCCTTGATTACCTACCGAGCGAGCCCCATGGCGAGTTCGAGTTGCTCGAACACTTGAAGCAAATGATGAGTGTCAACGTCGTCAATCGATCGTGCATCGGCATGGGCTTTTCTGACACCATCGTGCCGCCGATTGTCCAGCGAAACATCCTCGAGAATCCAGGCTGGTACACCCAATACACGCCATACCAAGCCGAAATTTCCCAGGGCCGGCTCGAAGTGCTGCTGAATTTCCAAACCGCGATTTCAGATCTCACCGGTTTGCCGCTGTGCAATTCGTCGTTGCTCGACGAAGCCAGCGCCGCCGCCGAAGCCATGGCGATGTGTAAAGCCGCAACCCAAGGCAAGAAGCTCGGCTTCTTTGTGAGCGATGGCTGTCATCCACAGACGATCGGTGTGGTGCGCACTCGCGCCGCAGGCATCGGCCTCACCGTTCATGTCGGGAATGAATCCGATATCGACTATGACGCGATGGACCTGTGCGGTGTGTTGCTCCAGTACCCGACCACGGACGGAATGATTGAAGACCCGGCCGCCACGGTCGCGGCAGCCCACGAAGCCGGCGCGCTCATTGTAGTGGCGTGCGACCTGCTTTCTCTGGTCGTACTCCAACCGCCGGGCGAATTCGGAGCCGACATCGCAGTCGGTCTGACGCAGCGCTTTGGCGTGCCGATGGGTTTCGGGGGGCCGCACGCGGCGTTCCTCGCAACCCAGCAAAAGTTCGCGCGTAAGTTGCCTGGACGGTTGGTCGGCATCTCGCGCGACGTTCACGGCAAGCCGGCGTATCGACTCGCGCTGCAAACCCGTGAACAACACATCCGCCGAGACAAGGCGACGAGCAATATCTGTACTGCGCAAGTCCTTCTCGCGATCATGGCTGGTATGTACGCGGTCTATCACGGACCCGATGGTTTGCGACGCATTGCGACACGCACCCACGCCCACGCGGCAGCCCTCGAACTCGCGCTGCGCGAACTTGGCTTCGACACCGGGAACAAGCCCTTCTTCGACACTCTACGCATTCGCGGCAAGAACGCGGGCCCGGCCATCGTCGATGTCGCGGCGAAGCTCGGCATCAACCTGCGAAGCTACGAAGACGACAGCGTTGGCATTGCGCTCGACGAGACCACCGACGCAAAAGACGTGCGCAACATCGCCGTTGCATTTGGCGCCGACGAAAAGACCGCGGACGTCGCCGACTGGTTCGCGCGAGCGAGCGACGAGATCCCCGAAGCGTTCGAGCGCAAGACCGACTTCATGCAGCACGAAGTCTTTCATCGCTATCGCTCCGAAACCGAGATGCTCCGCTACATCCACCGACTAGAAGCGAAGGATCTGTCGCTCAATACGTCGATGATCCCACTGGGTTCTTGCACGATGAAGCTCAACCCGTGCAGCGCGATGCTGCCGGTCAGCTGGCCCGAAGTTGGCCGCATGCATCCATATGCACCCGCGGACCAGACCCGTGGCTATACCGAATTGTTCGCCCAGCTTGAGTCTTGGCTTGCAAGCATCACCGGGCTTCCCGCAGTTTCGCTGCAACCGAATGCCGGCTCGCAAGGCGAACTCGCCGGGCTTCTCGCGATCAAGCGCTACCACCAATCGCGCGGCGATTTCGACCGCACAGCATGCTTGATCCCGGTTTCCGCCCACGGCACCAACGCAGCGAGTGCGGCGATCGCTGGCTTTGATTGTGTCGCGGTCGCTTGCGATAGCGACGGCAACGTTGACCTCGATGATCTACGCGCCAAGACGGAGCTTCACAGCGAAACCCTAGGCGCGCTGATGATCACGTACCCGTCGACCCACGGCGTTTTCGAACTCCCCATCCAGGAGATCTGCAAAGTCGTGCATCAGCGCGGCGGACAAGTCTACATGGACGGTGCGAACATGAACGCCCAAGTCGGGTTGACTTCACCCGGAATGATCGGTGCCGACGTGTGTCATCTCAACTTGCACAAGACATTTTCGATCCCGCACGGTGGCGGTGGCCCGGGCATGGGGCCGATCACGGCGCGTGAACACCTGCGGCCGTTCCTGCCGGGCGACCCGACGACCGGCGTTGGCGCAGTCGCCTCCGCGCCTCATGGCAGTTCGAGCATTCTTCCGATCAGCTGGGTCTATATCGCGCTGATGGGTGCACCGGGCCTTCGCACGGCAACCCAGATCGCGATTCTCAATGCGAACTACATGGCCGGGCGTCTGGCGAATGACTACGAGGTGCTCTTTCGTGGACCGGAAGGCCTCGTCGCACATGAGTTCATCATCGACTGTCGCAAGTTCGAAGCCAGCTCCGGAGTCGTGGTCGAGGACATCGCGAAACGCTTGATGGATTACGGCTTTCACGCACCCACGATGAGTTTCCCGGTGGCGGGCACGCTCATGATCGAACCGACCGAAAGTGAGTCGCGCGGCGAACTCGATCGCTTGTGTGACGCGCTGATTTCGATTCGCGGCGAGATCCGCGCCATCGAGTCAGGCGAACTCGACGCCGAAGACAACCCGCTCAAAAACGCGCCCCACACCGCGCAAGAAGTATCGAGCGACAGTTGGTCCCACGGCTATTCTCGTGAGATGGCGGCATACCCGGCCGCTTGGACCGTTGAGTTCAAGTACTGGCCGCCGGTTGGACGCGTCGACAACGCATGGGGCGACCGCAACTTGGTCTGCAAGCACCCAAGCGAAGACGTCACGTAGAGCGAGGACTCGGCCTCACGACTGAGGACCCACGGGACGCCTTAAAACCTGCGAACGTGGACCCGCGAGTGCTACGCCTCTTCTTCTTCTTTTTCTTCGTCGTCAGACGGGAAGCCGTAGCCTGCGAGATCGTCCGCAGTGGCGACGCGGGGTTCGCCCTTGTCGACGTCCACCGGAATCGAAGGGCCGGGGCCCATCTCTTTGCGCAGTCTTAGTTCTTCACGCTTGAGAGCGGCCTTTTCGGCCTTCTTCACTTCGCGAAGACGCTTGAGCACACCAGTCTTACTCTTCTTAGCCATAGGAGCTTCCTTCAGATCGCCGGTGGCGCGCGCGTAAATTTCCGGGTGCGGTTTTAAGTTGTTTGTTCGCTCGCGCGGCGTCGGGGGGTATTACGCGTCTGCGCGGCTGGGCTTTGAGCCCTGTTCTAACGGCGCCTGAGTCTACTTCCCTGTGCGGGCGAGCGCAGCCCACATTGGAGTTTTGGGTGAAATTTAACGCGCCCCAAAGGGGTTCGGTTCGAAATTGAGCCGCAGGCCACGTTGAACGACCTTGTGGCCCCCACGCGAGCTCGAGAGCCTTGGGAGCAGCACGTCCAACTCGTCAGCGGCTGGTGAAGGGGCGCGTGGGCAGGATCGCCCGTCTCAACTTACGAGCGATCGCGCGATCGAATTGTAAGCAATCGTCGCAACCGGGATGTTTTGCTTCGTAGCGAGCGCCTGGAGCTTGCTGACTTCGGTATCGGTGAACATCACCGCAACGCGATTCTTGCGCGAGTTCGGAGATCGACCTGAGCCTGAACCCTTCGGACGTCCAGCACCCAGTCGGCGTCCACCCCAGCTCGTCTTTTTCTTTGCATTTTTCTTCGGCTTGCGAGCTGGCCTCGATGCGCTCGTGGTCTTTGGCTTCTTTCAGGCCGCCATGCTCTTCTCCAGATTGAATCGACAAGGGGGAGTTTCCGCGAGCCGCGGATCGTTCCTCGATAAAGAGTTCTGCGGGGTCACGACAGGAGCGCCCAATAGGGGAACTTCGGTTTTTTGCTTCAGGAACAGCGACCTCACTGCGGTCACTTCCGTCGACATTTTTTCGCGACAGCGAGGGCCCACTTGAATGCGCGGTTACTGATCGTCCCGGGAGACGCGGCCTCGGCCACGTTTGATTTCACCACGTATGGACTTGGCCTTTTTGACGCGCAATTTCGAATTGCGACTCGGCCGGGTCTGGCGCCGCTCCGCATTTTCGAGCAGCGCTTCGCAGAGCAACTCGACCATGCGCGCGCGGGCATCGTCGCGATTGCGTGCGCGGCTGCGCATCCGACCCGCGTGCACGATCAAGTCACCCTCACGGGTCAAGCGAACCCGAAGCCTTTCAAGCAAGCGTGCACGCTGACTCGGAGTCGGCACTGTGCTTCGTGTCACGTTCCAGCGGAGGCTAACCCGTGTATTGCTCTTGTTGACGTGTTGACCACCGGGACCACTCGAACGACTCGCGGCCTCTTCGATTTCGTCCGCGGGTATCGAGAAATACCGTCCGACCTCAAGGTCCTGTTCAAACGTGTTCGCCATTGGACAACGCTACCCAATTCGTGTTTTTGACTCCATCTCGCACTCGCAGACGCCTTCGGTGGGGTCTCATCGGCAGTCTCATTACCCTTCTCGTAAAAACGAGATGCGCGCTCCAGATGCCTTTCGGTTCAGCCGATTCATTCGGCGCATGTGATGGTTTCGGCGACCCGGACCGCAAGAAATGAGGATAAAGTGAGCGCGGAACATTCCCATCCGAAAATACTGCTCCTCCACGACGACGAGCTCGAAGATATCCGTACGCTCCTACGTGAGTTTTCGATTCCATTCGTCGAGCGAAGCGGCGACCCCACAGAAGTCGATCGGCATACAGAATGGGAATTGATCATCAGTTCTCAGAAACGCCTTAACGCCTTCGAAGACTCTGAAACGATCCAAAATGCGCGGCGCATCGCCATCATCGACAACGATTCGCGCATGCTGCGGCCGAATGCTTCGTCGCAGGGTGTCGACTTCGTTGTTCCGCGACCGGTTCACAGCGCTGCATTGCGCTTGCTCATCCTTCACTGCGTTTACTGTGGGCCAGAACGACGTCGCCAGGGTCGTGTCAGCGCCGGCGCCAAGATCCAAGTCCGTGCGGGCCTACTGTGGCGTGATGCCCTCCTCGCTGACCTTTCGCTCCAAGGAGCACGCCTCGTGTGCGACAAGCCCGTCAAGCCGGGTGCGAAGGTGAAGTTGTTCTTCCCGTCCGAAACGGGGAACACCAAATGTTTCAACCTGTCGGCGCGCTCACTTCGCACGTCAGTCGCGACTGACTCAAGTCAGGGACATATCGTCGCGGTGGAATTTCAAGAGTTGTCCCCCGCCCAGGGCCAACTGCTCCGCAAGGTTTTCGAGACGTTCAAAAACGGTCCAGCGCGACTTGAAGGTGCACAGGGACACGTTCCGTTCAGCCCGGCCGCTTCGAACCGCGAGCCCGAGGAACGCACCGAACGACGCGCGGCACCGCGCGTGGAATATGAAAAGCATGTGGTCACCGTCAACGACGAAGCGACCCGCGTGATGCTATGCCGCGACATTTCAATGGGCGGAATGCGGGTCAACCCGAACGACACGCTCGTCCCTGGCGATGAACTCCTCGTTGCCGTGTATATTCGATCCCGCGCCGAGCCGCTCGTCGTCAACGCCAGAGTGACCCGGGACGATGGCGATGCTGGGCTCGTTCTCGAATTCCACGACCTTTCCAAAGACAGCGCAGACTATCTTAAGAAGATGGTGAACTTGCTGCCCATCCTAGGCGTGAAGAACGTCTCGAACCCCGGCCAAGAAGGCGGCTTGACCCTTTCTGAGATCGTCGCGCGCCGCGCAAGCTGAGCGCCGCCCCCACTGGGCACCCATCTACACTTTTCTATTCAGCAGGTCGATCAATCGTCGTTGCGACGTGTAGATCGCCGCGCCGGTTCAATTCGTTCTCCGCGTTCCATGCGTCACCGGCTTTGCACACCCGGGCTTTGATCACGCGGAAGAATTCGAACTCAAGTGCCCGCTCGCCGGTGCAGTTGGTGTCGGCTCACCGCAACTGAAACCCAGTGCGCAGACACAGTTCAATTGTCTCGAATCGGTGTGGATCCGTGGTCGGCCCCAAGAACTGAAACAAGTCTTCTTGAACATTGTTGTGACCGCGATCCAAGTGTCTGCAACGGAAACCAAGGCCAAGGGACGGCACTGGGGTTGTCGATTTCTCGTGAAATCGGCGAACGGCACCAATGAGAAATTCACGTCGATTCGAAACCGGGCCGCGGCACCCGTGTAACCGTTTCGCTCAAGTCCCATATGTAGGAATGTCCCGGCCAATCGCGGGGATCGCCCAAGCTGAACACGAGTGTTTGCTACTTTGGTGGCGGCGCCAAAGAACTCCGGGAGTAGACATGCTGATCCAGACCCAAAAGAAGATCGCGTCCAGTGGAATTACGTCCCTTGAGCACTACGTCGACCGACGACGTTTCTTGAAAACCAGCGCATCCGCGCTCGTGACCGGCTCGATCGCGGCCGGTTGTTTCGGCACCGACGAAGCAGAAGCCGGAGACCCGGACGCCAACCGAATACCGCGCAAGAAGCTCACGTTCGAAAAGCCGTCAGATCCCGGCATGCGGACCGACGAGGAACTCACCAGCCACAAGGACGCAACGCGGTACAACAACTTTTATGAGTTCGGCACCGACAAATCGGACCCAGCACGCAATTCAGGTCAATTCCAAACCGACCCGTGGTCGCTGGTTGTCGAAGGCGAAGTCGGCAAGCCTGGACGCGTGCCCCTAGAGACATTGTTGGCACCCCACGGCCTCGAAGAACGCGTGTATCGCATGCGCTGTGTCGAGGCCTGGTCGATGGTAATTCCATGGGTCGGGATCCCGCTCGGTGAAATTCTGAAGCGGTTCGAACCCACGTCGAAGGCCAAGTACGTCTCGTTCGAAACTCTCTATGACCCCGAGCGCATGCCCGGCCAAAGTCGTCGCGTGCTCGACTGGCCCTACCGCGAAGGCCTGCGCATGGACGAAGCCATGAACCCCCTCGCAATCCTGGCCGTCGGCATGTACGGCGAAACCCTGCCAAACCAAAACGGCGCACCGCTTCGCTTGGTGGTTCCTTGGAAGTACGGCTTCAAGGGGATCAAGTCGATCGTAAAGATTCGCTTGCAAGAAGAGGAACCGGCGACGAGTTGGAACGTCAGTGCGCCCCGGGAATACGGCTTCTACGCAAACGTCAACCCAGACGTGAACCACCCGCGATGGAGCCAGGCACGCGAACGTCGAATCGGTTCATTCGGCAAGCAACCTACACTTCCGTTTAACGGTTATGCAGACCAGGTGGCATCGCTGTATCGCGGCATGGATCTGCGCAGGCATTTCTAATTCTTGACTGCTACCGCAACCAGCGAAGTGAGTAAGAAGCCAAGGAATCGCGCACAATCCCTTGCACGATTCGCGATCCCGATCTTTTGCCTCATTCCCGTTTCAGGCCTGCTTGTCTTCTTCTTCCTCGACAAGCTTGGGGCCGACCCGATCGAAAAGATCACGCACGTCACCGGAGAGTGGGGGCTGCGTTTTCTGTTTTTGAGCCTCTGTGTTTCGCCGGCGCGCAAGTTTCTCGGTTGGCAGTGGCTTGCCCCCCATCGACGCACGCTTGGCCTCGCGAGCTTTGGCTACGCGCTACTTCACCTTGCGACGTACTTGGTTTTCGATCTCGGGTTCAACTTTGCGTTCTTGGGCGAAGACATTCTGGAGCGTCCCTACATCACCGTGGGCTTTGGCACGTTCTTAATCTTGCTCGCGCTCGCAGTCACGTCGAACCGACGCGCGATCCGAAAGCTCAAGAAAAGGTGGGGCACCCTGCACCGCCTCGTGTATCTCGCAGGCATTGGTGCGGTGATTCACTTTCTTTGGCTGGTGAAGGCCGACCTTCAAGAACCGCTGATCTACGCGGCGGTGTTGGCGGCACTTCTCGCAACGAGGATTCCGTGGCAAACACTTCGCGCGCGCTATTCGACAAGCAAATGACATTCTCGGCTCGCGTGCAGCCCCGAAGCTGATCTTCCAAAGCGGCACGGCTACCCAAGCGGAATAACTCGAGCAGTATAACTCGAGCAGTATAACTACGCGCTTGCCTCGGCGTCTGGCGAAAAGTAGATCAAAGCGAAGCTCTCGCTTTCGTTTTCCAGCGTTGCACGCACCGGGAGATCTAGGCGCAGCGCATCGTTACTCGCACCCCGCCACGCACCGACCAACCGCGGCCCTTCGTCCATCTCAACGACCACGGTGGCCCAAGGCAAGTCGGGCGCCCAACCGGGGTCGATCGGACGGTGAGTAATCGTCCACGAAAAGATGCGACCCTTGCCGCTGATCGGTGTCCAGTGCACGTCCTCCGAACCACAAGCCGCACACAGGTATTTGGGCGGATGGTGGATGACCCCGCACGCATCACAGTGACGCAAGCAAAGATTGCCGTCGGCGAGGTGCTGATAAAATTCGGCGTTCAACCCGTCGGGGTCGGGAATCATCTTGGGAGGTCGTTCGCTCATGAGGTGTCTCCGTGCAAGTCCAATGGTGGGCGGGCGCAGCCTTTTAATCAGGCGTCGCGGCCTAGGATCGCGATGCTTCCGTCTCCGAAGTCGCCCCAGCCAGTCACGAGACCAAGCGACGCGTCGTCGACCTGTGCATCCCCGGCGTCGTGACGCAACTGACGCACGGCTTCGACGACGTGATTCATCCCCCACATATGTCCTTGAGAAAGCAAACCGCCGTGGGTGTTGATGGGTTGGGGGCCACCGAGTCGGATATTGCGCTCGCGCACATATTCGCCCGCTTCTCCGCGCCCGCAGAGGCCAAGGGCTTCGAGCTGAAGCAAAACGACGTACGTGAAGCAGTCGTAGATCTGCAAGAAGTCCATGTCCTTCACTTCGACACCCGCCATCTCATACGCGCGCGGCGCGGCAAAACTCAACCCCACCTTAAACGGGTCGGGTCGATTCGTGATGTCGTCAGCCGGGTAGGGATGGCCTTCGGCGCCACCGAGATAAAGCACACTTGGATGACGCAAGTCTTTCGCGTGTTCGCTCGACGTTACGACGACCGCTGCTGCGCAATCGGTTTCGACGCAACAGTCGAACTTGCGCATCGGCTCCGCGATCCACGGCGCGTTCATGTAGTCGTCGAGCGTGAGTTCCGTACCGCGCATCAAGGCCTTGTCGTTCAACTGGGCGTGGGCCCGACAGGCGAGTGCGATCTGTGCAGCATCTTCGTCCCTAATGCCGTACAAAAGCTTGTAACGCATCAGAATAAACGAGTAGAACTGCGGCGCTGAACGCGCGCCGTAGGGAAGGTAGTAGTCGATGGTCGTGTTGCCGACGGAGCCCGGGTCGAGACCGAGCCGCGGACTCTTCACGTTAGGGCGCGGGCGAAAGGCCGAGAACCCGTTCCACCCCACCACAACAAGAACGTTCTTTGCGAGCCCCGAATGGATCGCCATCGCGGCGCTCTGCAATGACGCGATCGGACTCGCACCGCCCAGGTGAACGGTGACTGCATAGTTGAGGTCTTCAATACCAAGGTTTGACGCAAGCTCTTCGGCCGACGTGTAACCGGGTGGAGGAATGATCGCATCGATGTCCCCGTTTTTGAGGCCTGCGTCATCAATCGCAGCCGTCGCTGCGCGGAGCATCAACCGGACTGGCGTTTCGTCCGAGCCACGTACGTAGTCAGTTTCGCCGATGCCGACGATTGCGGCCTTGCCGCGGAGGGGATGTCTCGACACGGCCAATTGCTCCTTGGAAGATCAATCATGAGTTGCCAGGAAGATCGATAGAAAAAACGCCGCGCTAGCGGGCGTCCCCGAGCCGAGCGTCCAGGCTGGGCTTTCGAACCCACTTCACCACGTCTTTGGCGAGTAGGTTCACTGCTTCGCGAAGAACGGCACATTCGCCATGGCGAAACGGGATCAAACTCGCGCGCGCAAAACGGGTCCCGACGAACGTCCCCACCACGCGACCGTCTTCCTTGAGCACGCCATCGATCGAAAGCGAATGGGTAGGGAGTAGGCCACCAACCGTTTCGATCGCGTCGGTGATGCGAAGGGCGAGGTGACGTTGCAGCGAATTTGGGTCGTCCGGGTTGGCCCCTGGGTTCCCGACGCGCACGATTGGCGTTTTCTTCTTGATCCCTCGTTCGAGGATCCGTTTCGAAAGCTTCGCGCTCAACCCACATTCTTGCCGGATCGAATCGCGAACTTCGGCCTTTTCTGCGTACGGGACCAAGGTCGCGATCGAAATCGGTCCGTCGGCAGCACTCGCAAGCCCAGCATCCAGAAGCATGGCAACGGGCAACAGAAAGGTTGCGATCATCGTTACGCAACGGTGCGGAAATCGGCTCGCGATCAGCAAAGAACGGGTTCGGGAGATACTGGGGACCGGTGTAAGGATCAACATGTTCGCGCTTACGATAGACCAAACGTCTTCCACCGACACGAGAGCGCACGAATGCGAGCAAGATTCGCGGGCGGGCGGGCGTTTCCATTCATCGCAGCTCGGGAAACTGCCGATAAAGTCTGCGTATGCGAGACGCTCGAGGAAACCTGGCCGCTTGCCCAGAAGCGAGGTTGGCGTCACCCTAAGCGACCCTGGCGATCTCGTCGGGCGCAACAGCAAACAGAATTGATCGCCGCCATCGAATCTTCGCGGCGAGCTGAAGTGGAGTAACCGGGCGTGAGTGACGAGGAAGACAACAACAGCAGATACCGCGATGCCGAAGACGTGGAAGTTATCGAAATTGACGGCCGCGAGTTCATCCTGGTTGGCACCGCCCATATTTCTCAAGAATCGGTCGACCTGGTTCGCAATATCGTCGAAGCCGAAAAGCCCGACTGCGTCTGTATCGAACTCGATGCTCAGCGCTACGAAGCCCTGTCCCAGCAAAAGCGCTTCGCATCCCTCGATCTTCGGGAAGTGATTCGCAATCAACAGCTCGCGGCACTGCTGATGAACTTGCTGCTCGCCTCGTACCAAAAGCGGCTTGGCGGCAAACTCGGCGTCGTTCCCGGCAGCGAACTTCTCGAAGCCGCCAAGGTCGCCGAAGAAAACGGCATCGCGATCTCGCTGTGTGACCGGGACATCCGCGTAACGCTCCGGCGAGCATGGGCATCGCTTTCACTCTGGAAGAAGGCGATGTTGGTTTCCACCTTTGCGGCCAGCGCCTTCGAAGATCCGGAACTCAGCGAAGAAGAACTCAACCGCATCAAGCAAAAAGATGTACTGAGTGAGCTGATGAATGAACTCGGGCAGGCCATGCCGACGTTGAAAGAAGCTTTGATCGACGAGCGTGACCGCTACCTCGCCCAGAAGATCCGCGAGAGCGAGGGACAAAAGCTCGTGGCCGTGGTGGGCGCGGGGCATATCCAGGGAATGAAGCAGGCGATCCTCGCGGGCCGCGACGAAGATCTCGAAGAGATCTCCACGATCCCCAAAGTCTCTCCATGGCTCAAGTGGATCGGTTGGGCCATCCCCACCCTGATCGTGAGCGCCCTCGGCTACATCGGTGTCACCCAAGGTGCCGCCGCGGCGAGCGACAACGCCATTTTCTGGTTTCTCATCAACGCCGTGCCGTGCGCGATCGGCGCTGTGATCGCGCTCGCGCATCCGGTCACGATTTTCGCTGGTTTCATTTCGGCGCCGTTTACAAGCCTGACGCCCGTCATTGGAGCGGGCTACGTCACCGCCTTCGTGCAGACCTACGTCCATCCACCACTCGTGCACGAATTTCAATCCGTGGGCGAAGACATCGCAACCCTGCGCGGCTGGTGGCACAGCCGCCTACTGAGGGTGTTTCTGGTCTTCATCCTCACCACCTTGGGCAGCTTGATCGGCACATGGGTCGGTGGCAGTGTGATCGTCTCCAACATGTTCGGCTAGAAATCGAGCCCAGCGCGTGCGACTCAAATCCTCTTCCTCTGCGAGCGAGCTAGACTAGCGGTCTGATGTCGATCGAAGTGTTTTTCGAAACCGTTCGCCACGCGGGCCCGCTGCTCATTCTCGCGATGATCATCTTGTGTGGTGTCGCCTTTGGCGAACTTGCGCGGTTGATCCGCATTCCATCGATCACGGGCCAGATCGTCGCGGGGATCCTGCTCGGCAAATCGGGTTTCGACCTCTTCGCCGAAGAAAGCCTCCACGGACTCGCTCCTCTTACGAACTTCGCGCTGGGGCTCATCGCAGTCACCGTAGGCGCGCACCTCAACATCAAACGCCTGCGCAACGCTGGACGCCGCCTTTTTCTATTACTCCTCACGGAATCGACCATCACCCCGTCCGTCGTTTTCCTTTCGCTTTGGATGCTCTCCGATGTCCCGACGTCTGAGGCTCTGCTGTACGCGACCGTCGCGATCGCGACCGCCCCGGCAACCACAGTCGCGCTCGTACGCGAAACCCGCTCGAAGGGTGTCTTCGTCAAAACTTTGATTGCCGCGGTCGCGCTCAACAACATGGCGTGCCTCGTACTATTCGAAATCGTACGCAGTGTCACTGGCAGTTGGAGCCTCGGCGGAAGCGATGCAGCAATCAATTGGCAGGCCCCGGTTGGGCAGCTTTTGGCTGCGGTCGCAATTGGCGGCACCGTGGCGATCGCGATGGATTTGATCAACCGCTTTGTCGTCCATAAGGAACGCCTCGCAACCGCGGCTGTCGCCGCATTGGTGCTCACGAGTGGTCTCGCGGCGACGTTTGACGTTTCGCCCATTTTG
Source organism: Myxococcales bacterium (assembly GCA_012960035.1). Lineage (GTDB taxonomy): Bacteria > Myxococcota_A > UBA9160 > UBA9160 > UBA4427 > DUBZ01. Next base: position 24,700 of record DUBZ01000135.1, read on the forward strand.
GCTTGCCTCTTCCTGGGCATCATTCAGACGAACATCACGCCTTCGCGTAGCCAGCTCGTCGATTCGACATTTGCCGACTTCGAACCCGCGATCCTCACCGTATTTTTCACTTTGGCCGGCATGCATATGTCGCTTGAGCACGCGACCACTGCCGGCATCGTCGCGGGCCTCCTTTTCGGATCCCGGATCGCCGGCAAGGTCCTGGCCGCGAACCTTGCCATGCGATTCGCCAACGCGACCGAGCGCGTGCGGAAAAATCTCGGTCTGGCTCTGATTCCCCAAGCGGGTGTCGCGGTTGGTCTCGTGGTTGTTCTTCAGGCCGACCCTGCGTTTTCGGGTCTCGCCGATCAATTTGCCGCAGTCGTTCTCACCGTGGTCACCTTCAACGAAATTGTCGGCCCGCTGCTTACCCGGTATTCCCTTGAACGCGCTGGCGAAATCGGCCGCGATCGCATGCGCCTCATCGACTTTCTCCAGGAAGAGAACATTGCCGTGGGCTTCCAGGCCGAGACCAAGACCCAAGCCATTGAAAAGCTGGTTGACTTACTAATCCGCTCGCACGATATGCGCGGTGTCGACAAACAAACACTGCTTGACAGCGTGCTCGCGCGAGAGGCCGAGGCATCCACCTGCTTGGGCGGAGGGCTTTCGGTCCCCCACGGAATCCTGCCCAACTCGCTCCCCATGGTGGGCGTGATGGCGTTGTCGCGAGAGGGGCTGCACTTCGACACGCCCGACGGACGGCCCGTGCACTGCATGGTTTTGCTCGGCACCGCGAACAACGAACGGGATCGTCATCTACAGGTGCTAGCGACCCTCGCGAGCAACGTTGGCACCGACCATGCGTTTCAAGAACAGTTGTTTAATGCCAATAGCCCCGCCCATGCCTACGAGATCCTTCATGGCGACGAGTCCGAAGCTTTCAATTTCTTCCTCGACGACGAAAGCTGAACCCCTCGCTAAACGAAGTGTGAAAGGAAGCTGAAATCGCGAATTGCACCGTGGCATCTCCCTCCACGCCCCGGGCGGTGATAGACTTGCCTCCACGAACGCATTGATTCACACCGGAGCTGGGCAACGATGCAGAACTACCTCGACCTGCAAAGGTCGATCCTGGAAACCGGGACACCGAAGACCGACCGCACAGGCACCGGAACCTTAAGCCTGTTTGGCGCGCAGCTTCGCTTTGATCTTTCCCAGGGCTTCCCGCTTCTCACGACCAAGAAGGTCCACTTGCGATCGATCATCCACGAGTTGCTCTGGTTCATTTCGGGTGACACCAACATCCGTTATCTAAAAGAAAATGGCGTGTCGATCTGGGACGAATGGGCGGACGCAAACGGCGAACTCGGCCCCGTCTATGGTTCGCAGTGGCGCAGCTGGCCCGCGGTTTCGAACGACGAAGCAGACGGAGGGGTTCGACACATCGATCAGCTCAGCTCGTTGATCGAACAAATTCGCGAAACCCCCGACTCGCGCAGGCTTGTGTTGAGCGCTTGGAACGTCGGCGAAATCGAACGCATGAAACTTCCGCCCTGCCACTTGCTGTTTCAGTTCGGCGTGGCGGAGGAACGACTGAGCTGCAGCATGTACATGCGAAGTTGCGACGTCTTTCTCGGTTTGCCGTTCAACATCGCGTCTTATGCGTTGCTGACCCAGATGGTCGCCCAGGCGACTGGCCTTGGGCTGGGCGATCTCGTGATCTCCCTTGGCGATGCGCACATCTACACCAACCATGTTGAACAAACCCAGCGACAACTCGCGCGCGAGCCCCGCGCGCTCCCGCAGATGCGCCTCGACCCGTCGATCAAGTCGATCTTCGACTTTCGCTACGAACACGTTCATCTCGAAAACTACGATCCGCATCCGGGGATCAAAGCGCCGATCGCGGTTTAGCCCTCGACCCAATCGGCCCTGGGGCACTTAAGATGAAACTCTCGATCCTCGTCGCGTTGTCGGAAAACAGGGTCATCGGACGCGACGGCGACTTGCCTTGGCGACTCCCCGACGAACTCAAGTACGTAAAGAAGACCACCATGGGCCATACGCTACTCATGGGCCGCAAGACGTACGAATCAATCGGCAGGCCGCTGCCAGGCCGGACTTCGATCGTCATCAGTCGCAACGCTGATTACAACCCGCACCCTGAGGTCATTGTTGTCGGGAGCTTGGCTGGGGCGATTGAAACTGCGGCTGCGCGCGGCGAAGACGAGGCTTTTATTTTCGGCGGCGAATCGATTTACGCCGAAGCACTGCCGTCAGCCGATCGTCTTTACTTGACCCGGGTCCACACCGAGGTCGATGGCGACGCCCACTTCCCGGCTTTTGATCTCACCGATTGGAAGCTCGTGAGTGAAACACCGCATGCCCAAGACGAGAGGCATCCGCACGCGTATTCCCACCAGACTTACGATCGCGCGCGTTAGGCGAGTTCCGACATCTCGTGAAAGCAGGTTTGCACTTCTGACGTGAAATCTTCCGCGTCCTTTTCTTCGACGCTCACACTCACGAGTCGTTCCAACAACGGGCCACCAGCTTTCGCCTCACCCAACAACGCGCTGTCCTCGATCCAATGTGCGAGCCCCAGCAAGAAACCCGTGCTCTGCCATGGCGGAACATCACTCAGCAATCGTTCCGTCGACGCGGCCGTAAGCAGCGAATGAATTCAAATTGATTGGGCTTCGGTCTCGTAGCCCTCGACCCTGCAGAGACTTGAGCGAAGCGCAGCACCGGAAGTTGCAATTCGTCGGCGCGCAGTGCTGCGATCATTTGGTTTAGCAAGGGTTGGGGGACAGCTAGATCGATGACCTGTCCACTACTTTGTTGCGGCCCACAATCGCCCGCGCTTGATCGGCGGATCGCCCCAGCTTCTGCAAAGCCCAGGAACGCGGGTTTAGGACGAAGCTGCGTTGTTTCCGAATTCGAAGTGGAGGGCCGCAGGAGCGGATTGCCGAAATAAATCGCGAGTTCGGGAGCTGCAAGTAAAGACAAGTACCTGACAAGAATTGCGCTGCGAAAAGTCGGCCAGCACGGTCGCCATTGCAAGCGCGCGCGCGTCGTCGAAGTTCACCAACACGTCGTCCATCGCGACCGGGAGCTGCCCTGCGCGTCGACAGAACTCGGCGATGAGGCCCAGACGGATGCAGACGTAAAGCTGCTCGGCGGTACCGCGGCTCAGTTCGTCGAGGGCTTTGCGTTGGCCGTTCGCGTCAACCACGCTGAACGAGCCCAGCTCGGTGCTCTGAACGATCTTTGGATATCGGCCGCCGGTCACGGTTGCGAAGTGATGGGATGCTTCTTGAAGGACTGCGGGCTGTCGTTCGCGTTCAAATTGTTCAAGCGTCCGTTCGATGAGCCCGCGCGCCACTTGCAATTCTCGCCAGCGCGCGATGCATTCGTTGAGCTCTTGTTGAAGCGATGAACGATTCAGCTCCAGCGTACCCACGTCGTTTGACCCGTGGAGATCGTCGATCTGGATTTCGACGTCGCGGTGCGTCCTCACCAATTCATCGCTTTCAGTTTGCAGTCGAGCCGCTTCGCTTTCAGCTGCACTCGCTTCTGCTTCCCATACCGCGACTCGACCCGTTTCTAACTCAGAGCGAATTTCGACGGCTTCGTCGCCAAGCCCAATGCGGCGTGAGAGTTCGGCGACTTGGTCGCCCACTTTCGATTCGAGCAATGTTTTGCGCTCGTAGTCCGCGAGCTTCGCGAGATAGTCTTCGCGGTCTCGCGCTCCGACACGTGCAAAGAGTTCATCGACGTCATCGCGCGCCTTTCGCTCTGCGGCCTGTTGCGTGGTCGCGCGCCCTGCTACCTCGGCCGCGGCGCGCTCGACCTCGGGGCGTTGACGTTCGCATTCGTCTGCATCGCGGACCCGACGAACCAGCCTTGTAAACGCTGTAATCAGGCTCGGGTCCCCGCGCAGCGCTCTCGGTGACTCGGCAACTTGTTCTTCCGCGTCGGCGAGTACGCGTCGAACGCGCGCTTCCCAATTGTCGATCGCGCCAAAAAGCGACGCCTGCTCGGTATGCGCCTGATCTCGCGCGTCTAGATGTGCGCGCACGGTTTTGATCTCGCCTGCAAAACGCTCGACGTTGCGAGGAACTAGCGAGGCGGGCAGGCCAACACCTTCAGCCCACTGCGTCCAGCCGCCGTTGATCGTTTCAAGTTCTTGTTCTGACGACGCCACCGACTTGGAAACTGTGCGGTTCGTTTTTTCGACCCGAGCGATGTCCGCATCAAGCCGTTCGATCTGCCGCCGGGTGTGGGTTCGTTCGGCGTGATCTCTTCGCACGCGTTCAAGCGCAACCGTTTCGGTTTCGATGATTTCGGCACTGGGCGGCGTTTCGATCCCCAACGTTTTCGCCGCCGCGTCGATGCCTTCGTTCAAGGTTGCAAGGTCGGCTTCGAGGGCGTCGATGTTGAGCGCGCTGGTTACGGGTGTCTCATTGGCACCGCGAGTCCATGCGGCGGTGATCAAGCCAAAGACCGTGGTTGCCAACGCGACAATAAAAAAAGGCGCGGTCGAAAACTGGAAACCGTTGTTTGCGAAGAGAACCAGTGCGGTGCCCGCACCCAGGCCGGCCGCTGAAAGTGCCGCCAGCCGCAGGCGATTCGCACCTGCTGAACTACCCGCGGCATTGGCTCGTTGGGTCGCGCCCATCAACGCACAGGCACTGTCGAGCTGAACTTCGAGGGTCGCGCGTCTGGCGACGTTGGCGTGCAGCGCGCGCAGCGTAGCGGCGCGTTGGTCTAGGTCTTCGCTCGAAACATCCTCTCCGTCGGCTTCACCGACACCACGTCCCAAGGCTTCACCATCCTGGTGAGACTGTACTTCGACGTCGCGTGTTTCTTTCAATTCGGCGACGCGCTCGGCGCCTTCTCGGAGTTTGCGTTCAAAGTCTCGCACCTTGTCGCGCGCGGCATCGAGACGTTCTTCGTAGCGGGTTGCTTCGTCTGTGATCGAAAGTGAAATGTGGGTCGTGCGAAGTCGAGCTTCGTCCCAATCGGGGCCGAGGTCTGCGAACGCATCTCGCAGACCGCTTTCGCGCACCGCCACGAGTTGTTCGCTCGATGTCACGTCTTTGCATTGTTGTTCATAGAGTCCGACGTCGCGCTCCAAAGCCAGCACTGCGTCACGCACTGCGAGCGCTTCGGGGTCTGCTGCAAGACCTTCGAGGTGAAGTGCGAGTTTGCGGGTTTCCAGATCCGTCGCGGCAACCTGCTCACCCGTTCGTTCAAGCAAAGCAACAAAGCGGTCGAGCCGGTCGCGAGAGTCCGCAGCAAACTCGTCGCTGACAATGAGCGCTTCGAGCTGGCGCATGTTTTCGAGCATGGGCCCGTGAACTTCTCGCCAGAGATCGCCCAACTTGCGTGCACGTAACCCAGCACTGCGCCGCCCGTCGATCTCACTACGCAGTGCAACACATTGGGCTTTGAGTTCGCTTTCGCGCTCAGCAAGTTTCGGATACGCACGAGCACGTTCGCGACCCGCTTGTAGCGATTCGTCGAGCGTGGCGATTTCTTCCACCAAAATGCTGGCCCGGGTCTTGGCCCTGCCCTTGAACAATTGGTCGGCTTCTTTGTGGATCTGATCGAGCGCGTCTCGCGCTGATCGGCCCGCGCCAGTAATGCCCGCGGAAAAAATATGGTCCTGCACACCCTTCTCGGTTAGCGAATCAAAGGACTGCAACTCGGTGAGGCTGAACGCGAACACATTGTTGAACAAGTCGCGATCGGCGTGGCCGAGGAGCCGAGTCAATTCTGCTTCCGATACTTCTTCACCGCTCGCGCGTTCAATCCGCAACTTCTTGCCCCCGCGTCCCGCCGCTGCGACGCGCTCGACGGTAAACGCGCCCCCGCCGCTCTCCTCTTCGTCTAGAAACAAAGAGCCGCCGTGACGGATCCCGGGGGCTGGCGGGTACTTCGCGTCCTTTGTGTTGCCGGGGCGAAAGCCAAACAGGGCAAAGCGCAGAAAACCCAACAAGGTGCTCTTGCCCGCTTCATTGGGTCCGTAGAAGACGTTCAACTCGTTGGACAGTTTTTCGTGGCGCCAGTCGACGAGCGACCCGAAGCCTGCGATATGCCAACCGCGCAATTTCATTCGGCGTCACCACCGGATGAAAGAAGTTCGAGCGCGACTTCACGACCCGCGCGCAAGAGGGTTTCATTGTCGGCTGGGTCAAGCGTCGGGAACTCGACGCCCTGCTTTCTTTGCGGCAGTTTCTCGAGACTTGCGGAGACCAGCGCTTCGGTCGCAGCCGTGTCCTCTACAAGGCTTGTAAAGAGCTGCTCGAGGCTTCCCGTGAAGTCATCTATCACGGTGTCGACATGGCGCGGTGCCGCGTCGACCTTCAGGCCGTCCCACCACAAAAACGGCGTCATCCCGAAGGCGCGCTCGCGCAAGCTGTCGATCAATTCGAGGGCGACGTCTTTGCGAGCAAGATCGGCCGCGAGTGATTCGCCAGCGCCGGTCAACCGAACCCGCAACATCAACCCGCGCTCGCCTACTTGACGTCGGAGCGCTTCGGTCGCGTTTGCGAGATGGGCTTCGAGAGCGATGAGATCTTCGCAGGCTGACACGTCCACCGTCTCTTCGACAAAGCGCACGCGGTCGAGGGCTACGTGGGTTAGGCCCGAAACCCGTCCACCGCGAACGTCGACCACCACCGCACCTTTTGCGCCGCGTTCTCCGGGCTGCGGGCTGCGCCCTTGAAGGTTGCCCGGGTAGACAATGGTGGGGTCGGCGTCGCGCACAATGGCGTGTCGGTGCACATGGCCGAGCGCCCAGTAGTCCATGTCGGCCGCACACAAGTCGGCGACTGAACACGGGCTGTAGTTTGCATGGCCGGGCGCGCCGCCAACGTTGCAGTGAAGCAAGCCGATGTGGAGCCCACCTTCACCGCCTCGGCGAAAGCCCAGCGCAAGGTTCTCTTTGGTTTCGCGTTGGGCGTAGCTCTGGCCGTAGACCGTCGCCAAACGCTCGCCGCCCTTCTCGACCACGACGGACGACACCTGCGACGTCGGGAACACCGTAAAGCCTTCGGGCCATGAGCGAACGGCCGACCAACCTTCGTCGACGGGGTCGTGGTTGCCGTGGACCGCCAGGACCTGGATGCCCGCGTCGCAAAGCCGTGACACTCCGCGGTGAAAGCGAAGCTGTGCGCGAAGCCCTCGCTGTGCACCGTCGTAGAGATCTCCGGCTAGTAATAGAAACGCGGCGTCGCGCTCGAGGGCGAGGTCAACCAACGCATCCCAAGCCTGGAGAGACGCGTCGAGCAGCGCCGCATGCACTTCGGGGGCGGTCTTTTTGAAGCCCTCGAACGGGGTGTCGAGATGCAGGTCTGCCGCGTGGATGTAACAAAAGTCGCTCATCGATGGAGACTTTTTCGCCGATGCGCGCAGGCTTGGCAAGGGTCGGAGCGCGATGTTGCACGCCCGTAGGCTCCTAGGGAAATAATTGTTCCGAGTTACGTGCCGATCTTCGTTTTGACCTTTTCAGCACGGCCGCTCTGAAGCACCTTGTGCGGCGCGCGAGGCACCTGGGTGCGCCCTTTCGGCCATCGCCCAACTCGCCTCGAAATAGACGGCAACCCCCGACGGTCGACAAAAGGATCACCATGTCATTCCCTTCCGAACAGCCCCTCGATCAAACCCGCGAAAAATCCAACGAAGGGAACAGCACGCAGCTGGCTTCCGAGGAACCTATCGTCCTGGACGGAGAGGTCGAATTGGATCGTGACGTCGAAGCCAGCAGCGAAGGCCCGACCCGCCTGCCGGTTCCGTCGGGCCCACTGCGAAGCCAGCTCACGAATACGCGCGCAGAGACCAAGCGACCTTCTCTCTGGACGCGGATCAAGATGCGCTCGCGCGGCGCGGCTCCTGTCGAAGGGGCTGGCTTGGGAGAGATGGCGAGCCGGCTCGATGCGATCGAGCGTGCCGTCGAGCACTTTGACTCGACCCTCGAAACCCAACTCGAAGCCGTGAATGCGCGGCTCGAAGACGTATGGGAATCCGAAGAGCAGCTGAGCCACCTGGCCGACATTCAGGACAAGATGGACCAGCTCACGGCCGCCCAGGCTAATCAGACCCAAGCCCTCGATGGGCTCCGCCGAACCCTCGGCTGGCTCGCCGGGCTCATCGTGGTTGCGGCGATCGGAGCTGTCGTGGCCGCGGGTCAATTTCTCTAGCCCCCGCCACCCCGTGGGGAAACCCGCGTGTTTCACCGGTTGAGGCGCACTCGATGCACCTTGCGCATTGACATCGGACTCAAGGCATATAACACTACATCCGAATATATTGATACAATGATTTTCGCGCGCGAATTCGAGGCTTCGCAACGCACTCCCGCTGGCACCGACCTCCAAGTTCGAGCGGCCATCGACCCCACCCAATTTTCCGTAGCTCCAAAGACCGAAAACAAGTCACGCCAAAGAATTCAACCCGCGCTCTCTCGCGGGTTTCGTCCATCCCGTCATCTTCGCAGGGCATTCGCTCAACGCAAATTCAAACCGTTCAACCAGGAGAAAGAACATGTCCACCGATCAAAACAACCTGCCGTTCAAGGTCGCAGATCTTGCCCTCGCCGAATTGGGCCGCAAAGAAATCCGACTCGCCGAAATTGAAATGCCCGGCTTGATGTCCTTGCGCGACCGCTTCGCCGGCAAGAAGCCTCTCGACGGTGTGAAGATCATGGGCAGCCTTCACATGACGGTGCAAACCGCCGTGTTGATCGAAACCTTGGTCGACCTCGGCGCTCACGTGCGCTGGGTGTCGTGCAACATCTTTTCGACTCAGGACAGCGCGGCCGCGGCAATCGCAGTCGGTCCGACCGGCACCCCGGACAACCCGCAGGGCATCGCGGTGTATGCGTGGAAGGGCGAAACGCTTCCTGAATACTGGTGGTGCACCGACGTGGCGCTCCGCTTCCCCGACGGCACGGGCCCGGACATGATTGTCGACGACGGTGGCGACGCCACGCTCTTGATCCACAAGGGTCTCGAGTTCGAAAAGGCCGACAAGGTTCCGGCGTTCAACCCCGAAACCGATTCCGAAGAATACGGCGTCATCCTCGACTTGCTTCAGACCAACCTCGACCGGGACAACAAGCGCTGGCACGGTGTTTCGGCCGGTTGTTACGGCGTGTCCGAAGAAACGACGACAGGCGTTGAGCGGCTCTACCAAATGGAGCGCCGCGGCGAACTCCTCTTTCCCGCCATCAACGTCAACGACTCGGTCACCAAGAGCAAGTTCGACAACATCTACGGTTGCCGACACTCACTCCCCGACGGCTTGATGCGCGCCAGTGACGTGATGCTCGGAGGCAAGGTTGCCGTCATATTGGGTTACGGCCAGGTCGGGCGCGGTTCCGCACAAGCACTCGCGGGCCAAGGCTGCCGCGTGATCGTGACCGAGATCGACCCGATCTGTGCGTTGCAGGCCGCGATGGAAGGCTTCCAGGTCACGACACTCGAAGAAGTCGTTTCGACCGCGGACATCTTCGTCACCACCACGGGCAACTTCAACCTCATCACCGCCGACCACATGTCGAAGATGAAGGACAAGGCCATCGTGGGCAACATTGGACACTTCGACAACGAGATCGACATGGCTGGCCTCAAGAAGATCGAGGGGATCGAGCACATCAACATCAAACCTCAGTACGACGAATGGGTCTTCCCGGACGGTCACAGCATCTTGATCTTGGCCGAAGGTCGCCTGCTCAACTTGGGTTGTGCAACCGGACACCCGAGCTTCGTGATGAGCGCATCGTTCACCAACCAGGTGCTCGCCCAGCTCGAACTCCACGAAAAGAAGGGCCAGCTCGAAAAGAAGGTGATCCTGCTCCCCAAGAAGCTCGACGAAGAAGTCGCAAGACTCCACCTCGACAAGCTTGGTGTGAAGCTTACGGAGCTGACGCCGATCCAAGCCGACTACATCGGCGTCGACGTCGACGGCCCGTACAAGCCGGACCACTACCGTTACTAAGGGGCGCGCTACTCAGCCCAAATATTCGCGTGTGTCACCGCCGAAACTCAGCCGGCGTCAGGGAAACCTGGCGCCGGCTGTTTTGCGTTTTGGGGCCGGCTCGATTCAAATCCAGTTAAATGGGGTTACGGTCGCAGGATGTGGCCCGCGGCAGAGTAGAAGGAACCGTCGATTCCGACGATTGGCTGGTTGATTGGCCTGCCATTGTTGCTGCTCCTGATCGGACTCCATGCCGTTCGAGTCGGCGAAGGCGCCCGACTCGTTTTATACGACCTACCAATGGGAATGGTATTCGCGACGACCGTAAGTCGCGCGCTTCGGGGAATTGGCGGAACCATCGGCCGTGTCCTCGATTCGTAACCCCCGCTTCGAACCTGCGGCGGCCCGTCGTCCCTATTGGCCTTGATCCCCTGAAACTTCGAGCACGCGCCCCGCCCAGTGGGCGAGTCGGTCTTTGTGGGAGACGCGATCCCACGAGAAACCATCGAGTCGTTCCGTAGGCGTCATCGGCTCAAGGCGTTCAACCATCCCCGCAGCGAACACCAGTACGCCGCACAATTCCGCTGCCGAATAGACTTCGCGCAACGCCGTGGCTCCCACCGACCCATGAAGCTTCGCGAGCTTCTCGCCCTGTCTTTCAAGCAACAACATGTGGTGCCGATACTCTGGCGTCACAAACCCAAGGCTCGTTTGGATCGCAACCTGTGATGCCGTGTTCGACATGATGTCGCGACCGCGAACGATTCGCGTGACGCCACTCATCGCATCATCAACGACGCACGCAAGCTGATACGCGATCGCACCATCACGCCGCCGAACGATCGGATCGCCGAACGAAGCGGTTGGGTCTTGGGTTAAGTCATCACCACCAAGATCGACCGCAGTGAATGTGCCTTCTAGCAGTCGCGCGCGCAGCGGTTCTTCGCTCGCCCGCCATCCACCGGGCGGGAGTGCACGATCCCGACACCGGTTGTCGTACCGGTAACCGCCATCGGGAGTGCGAACTCCCGACGCACGAATCTCGGCGCGGCTACAACTGCATGGATACAACTGACCCGCTTCCGCCAACCGGTCGAGCGCCTCTTCATAATCACTTTGGTTGTCCGACTGACGCGTGACCTCATCCCAATCGAGACCCAACCACGCGAGGTCTTGCTGCATCGCGTCCTCAAACGCCGGGGTCGAACGGTCGGGGTCGAGGTTCTCGAGCCGAAGCAGAACACGGTCGCCGTTTTTTCGTGCATCGAGCCAACAAAGGAGCGCGGCGAGCAGAGTGCCGGGGTGGGCCTCGCCGGTGGTCGAGGGTGCGAACCGGCCGACGCCTGGCGGCGCACTTCCCGCCGTATCGGTTGGATTCTGGTCTTCCAGGTTGAGGCTCCCGTTGTCGTCTCGCACGCTCGTGGGTCGTCGTGAGGTCTGTCTGGCGCCCGATGGCGGACTCTCGCCCGATCCAGCCGGGTGTGCGAGTCGCTTTTTCACGAATTAAGGGGGTAAAACCCCTCGAATCATTATGCTGGGAACTGAAGCCCAACCCCGGGGTCCCTTCACTGCTGGGAGTGGCCTGTGTTGCGTTGTGGCGGAATTCAAGCATTCTAAAAGCGAAGTGGATGCACACCGTATCCAGCTTTCTCTTCAAAGGGGGGGGGTCGTAGCGATGTCTGATTCGAGTGAAGTGTTGGTCGTAGCCTCAAAGGTCAAGAACTACATCAAGAACAAGGGCGAAATGAAGACCTCGTCAAGCGTGTTGTCCGCATTGTCGGATCGTATTCGAAGCATGTGCGACGAAGCGATTGAGAGTGCACGAAGCGACGGCCGCAAGACGGTTCTGGACCGCGATATCGGCTAGGCGCGTCCAGTACTCCCGCATCCGTCCGGCAACACGGCTTCGCTGTGAAGCGGGCGATGCACCAGAGGCGCTTCTCCTGTTGCTCACGCCAAGTGGGCGACGACGCGCCTCTACCGATCCATGACGGAAACGCGCCCTGTTTGCGTTTCTCGATCGCGAGGAACAGCTGCCCAGAGGCGAAGCGAAGCGTCCGAGTGCTTCGCTGTCTCTGGGTGGGCTTCCTGCGGCGAGCTCGACCGGCGAACACGCTCGCGCGGCCCGGCTACCTGCCTTCCACTATTTGAGGCAGGCGCGTAGCGCTGACTCTAGGTCGGGGTATGCGAAGTCGTAGCCCGATGCGACTGCTCTCGCAGCACTCACCCGTTGCCCGGGTGAGATCAAGTCTGCGAGTTCCCCCAGTGGGATTTTCAGCAGACCGAGTGGAACCGGGAAGAAGGCCGGGCGGCGAAGTACGCGACCCAGGGTTGTCGCAAACTCACCCATACGGACGGGGCCCGGCGCCGACAAATTGATGGGCCCGGCGAAGGGTTGAGTTTTTCCTCCGCATTCGATCTCGGCCGTGTCGAGGGCGTGCACTACGAGGCCGATGGCATCGGTTTCATGAATCCACGGGAACCAGCGGTCCTTGGGGCCAAGTGGGCCGCCTAGACCGAGCCGAAACGGCGGAAGCATGTTGGCGAGTGCGCCGCCATTCCCGCTCAACACGACTGCGAAGCGAACACTTGCAACGCGAAGGCCGTCGTTCGCGGCCAGTTGCGCCGCCGCTTCCCAATCGCGACACAAGCCTGCCAAGAAATCGGTGCCCGGCTCGCTGCCTTCTTCAAGCAGCTCTTCACCCCGCGATCCGTAGTAGCCGGTCGCAGACGCGCAGACAAAGATGTGAGGTTTCGAAGACGCAGCCTCGATCGCGCTTGCGATGCACCGGGTGCTTTCGATTCGACTATCGACGAGGCGCGCTTTGCGGGCCTTCGTCCAGCGTCCGGCGGCGATCGATTCTCCAGCGAGGTGGATGACTGCATCCTGGCCATCGATTTCGCGACACCAGTCGCCAGCAACTGACGGGTCGCCTTCAACCCAACTTACGCCTCCCGCAGTACTTGTGCGCACACTGCGACTCAAGGCCGTGACGTCGTCGCCGCGTTTCAGCAACGCGTCGCACACGCCACTTCCGACAAGTCCCGATGCACCGGTTACGAATATACGCATGCGGGCCTACGACTCTTTTTCGTTCGGAATGCGGACATCGACTTCGTCGGTCTTTTGGGCAGGATCAAATGCGAGACCAAGGATGTAGTCGGCAACGAAACCAACGGTGTTGAATGTGTCGTCGCGCTTCATTTCCAAGAAGCGCCCAAGGGCGGGGAAGTCTTCTTCAGACGCGTCACGAATCATCGCTTGCATGTCGGTGTCGACGACGCCGGGTGCAACCGCGTGCACGCGCAAACCCGCCGCTTCTTCTTCGAGGGCGATGCACTGGGTCAGAAGGGCGACGCCAGCCTTGCCTGCGCAATACGCCCCCCAGCCCGCGTAGCCTCCCCATGCGGCGCCCGACGAAATATTGATCAGCACGCCCCCGGCACCGGTTTCGCGCACGTGGTGGATGTAGGCCTGACTGCCGAGAAACACGCCTGCCAAGTTGATGTCGATGTGTTCGCGAAATGCGTCGGCGCTGACATTGCGAATCGGCGCTATCGGTGCGAGGACGCCTGCATTGTTGATCCAAAGATCAATCGAACCGAACTGCTTGCTCACGTCTTCGGCAAAGCGTTTGACGTCGGCCTCGTTGCGCACGTCGACCTTGCGCGAAAGCGTGGTGTCGCTCGAAGCGAGCGCAGGTTCACTTCGCGAACAAAGCCCGAGGTTCAAGCCACGCTCGGTAAAGTGCTGGGCGAGTCCGGCGCCGATCCCTCGACTTGCACCCGTGATCACGGCCGTCCGACTCGCGAACTTCGATTTAGATCCTGGATCTAGCAATGGAGCGTCTCCTCAAAATCACTTCGGGTCATGCGTGCGGTCGCGTGCTCAGGAGTGCGACACAAACTAGGACGGGCGCAGTGCCGCCAAGTCGCCACCACTCGGGCGCTGGTAAATCCGGATGCCGAACTCGGGCGCGATCGCGAGAAAGTGGTCGAAGATGTCCGACTGGATGCCCTCGTGGTTGGCCCAAACGATGTCATTGGTGAAGCAATAGATTTCGAGCGGCAAGCCTTCGGGGCTCGGGCTCAGCTGACGCACGATCAACGTGCGGTCTTTGCGGATCTTCGGATGGGTTTCTAGATACGCGAGCATATAGGCGCGCAGGGTTCCCACGTTGGTGAGCCGACGAATGTCGGCGTTCTTGCCGAGGTCGCGCCCCGGCTCGGAATTGTGGACCGTGAGCTCGCGCTGCTTTTCGGTGAAGTACTTGCGCAACAGACCAAAGCCGGCGAAGCGTTCGATTTCGTTGTTCTCAAGGAAGCGCACGCTGGTCACGTCGACAAAGAGCGATCGTTTGATGCGACGCGAGTTCGATTCCGACATGCCACGCCAGTTCTTGAAGGGCGACGTGATGAAGGCATAGGTGGGAACCGTGGTGATGGTCTTGTCCCAGTTTTGGATCTTCACCGTGTGGAGCGCGATGTCGATCACGTCGCCATCGGCCTTGAAGTCGGGCATCTCAACCCAGTCGCCCACTTGCAAAAGGTGGCTGCTGGTAATCTGAATGCTCGCGACCAGGGACAAGAGCGTGTCTTTAAAGATGATCAACAAGACCGCGGACACTGCACCCAGCCCGCTCAAGAAAATCCACGGCGAGCGATCCATCAAGATCGAAAGCGCAATGATGACGGCGACGCTGTAGAGGAGGAGCCGCAAGAAACCGATGTAGCCCTTGATGGGACGGTGACCGTCGTCCGCGACTGCGGTGTAGATCTCGTTCACCGCGTTCAGAAACGCGCTGATGACGACGACGAACAGAATCGTCGAGGTCGCGAGGGCAACCCGCTGAACGACGAGTTCTACGGTTTCGTGGGCGCCGACGGCGTGCACGCCGAAATAGATGACCAGGATCGGAGCGAGATTCGCGAGCCTCTGAAAAAAGTGCGCCCGTACTAAGGCGTCGTCCCAGTGATTCGAACTCATGCTCGCGAAGCGGCGCATCGCGCTGAGCATCCAGCGACTTGCAACGACGTTTGCGATCCAGCCGATTGCCACGAGGCCTATCAAACCGATGGCCTGCGCTGCGATGGGCTGGTTTCGACCAAAATTCCCGATCAGTTCCTGTAAATCCAACGGACTCTCCCTTTTATTTGGGTCTTGCTTGTCGCTTCCATTCGGCTTGCCGGCGGTTCCCGCAACGACGCACAAATTGCAAAATGGCAGTAGCTCGCCCGTGTCATCGTGCGCGCCCCGGCCCTATACTCGCCCGACCGGCAGCAGAAATGGATCCCATGGAGCTAGACCACATATTCATCAAGGGCGCTCGCGAACACAACCTCAAGAACGTGAGCGTCAAAATTCCCAAGAAGAAGTTGTCGGTGATGACCGGAGTCTCAGGCTCCGGAAAGTCGTCTTTGGCCTTCGACACCCTCTACGCGGAAGGCCAGCGGCGCTACGTAGAGTCGCTCTCTGCGTACGCACGCCAATTTCTCGGCCAGATGGAAAAACCGCGCTACGACACGATTCGCGGTTTGTCGCCGACGATTTCGATCGAGCAGAAGACCACCGGCTCAAACCCGCGCTCGACGGTCGGCACCATCACGGAGATCTCCGACTACTTACGGGTGCTCTTCGCCCGGGTCGGCGTGCAGTACTGCCATCTTTGCAACGGCAAAGTTGAAGGGCAGACGGCACAGCAAATTGGCAAAGAGTTGCTCACCAAAGCACCGGGTGAACGCCTCATTTTGCTCGCCCCTTTGCTCACAAACCGCAAAGGCGAACACCGCGAGCTTCTGTCTGACATCCGCGGCGCCGGTTTCTTGAGGCTTCGCGTCGATGGAGACATCGTGATGAGCGAAGACACGATCGCCCTCGACAAGCGCAAGAAGCACAACGTCGAAGTCGTAATCGACCGCCTCGTGCTCGACAAGAAGAACCGCGCGCGCATCAACGAGTCGGTCGAAAAGGCACTCGAAGTGGGTAAGGGACTGCTTTTCGCCGTCACCGGCGATAAGGGAAAAAACGAGGAAACGTTTTCAGAAAACGCCGCGTGCGGGAAGTGCGGCGTCAGCTTTCCGGAACTCACGCCTCAGTTGTTTTCGTTTAATAGCCCCCAAGGCATGTGTTCGGACTGCAATGGGTTGGGGGTTCGAGTCGAAATCGACCCCGACTTGGTTGTGCCGGACGCGGACCTCACGATCGACCAGGGCGCGATCAAGCCTTGGGGCGACAAAGTGAGCGCGAAAACCGGGTGGAGCACCGGGTTCCGCGCACAAATCGTGAAGCACCTGGGCATCAACGTCAATAAACCGTTTCATGCGCTTCCCAAGAAACACCGCGACGCGTTGCTCTACGGCACGGGGGATCGGAAGTACAAACTTTCGTGGCAGGGAAAGACCGGCCAGGGGAGCTTCAATTCGAGTTGGGAAGGCGCAGTCCCGCGCTTGATGCGTCGCTTCGTCGAAGCCAAAAGTGAACGCGCAAAGAAGTGGTATGGACAGTGGCTCGCCAACACCGACTGTTCGACTTGCAATGGCGCGCGGCTTCGCGTTGAAGCGGCGTCGGTGCGACTCTCGTCGAAGAGCATCGTTGAAGTCTCGGGGCTCACCGTCGAAGAAGCGCGGCAGTTCTTTACCGACTTGAAGCTCAAGGGTGCCGCGAAACAAATTGCGACCGAAGTCTTAAAGGAGATCCGTGCGCGGCTCAAGTTCCTTACCGCAGTCGGGCTTGGGTACTTGTCTCTTGACCGCGCCGGGCCGTCGCTTTCCGGTGGCGAGTCGCAGCGCATCCGTCTCGCGAGTCAGGTGGGAAGTGACCTGACCGGCGTCATCTATATCCTCGACGAACCGTCGATCGGGTTGCACCAGCGCGACAACCGTCGTCTGCTCAATACGCTTTTGCGCATGCGCGACATCGGAAACACCGTGGTGGTGGTCGAGCACGACGAAGAAACGATTCGCGCCGCGGACCACGTGATCGACTTTGGTCCGGGTGCTGGGGTCGCGGGCGGACAGATCGTCCACGCCGGTACACCGAAGAGTCTCGAAAAGTGCAAGAAGTCGATTACGGGGGCCTATCTCTCCAAGCGCATGCGGATCGAGATCCCCGACGAGCGCAGGGTCGCAACCGGGAGCGTCAAGATCATTGGCGCCAAAGAGAACAACCTGCAGAACCTCGACGTCGAAATCCCGTTGGGCGTGCTGACCGCGGTCACCGGCGTTTCGGGCGCGGGCAAGTCGACGCTTGTAAACGACATCCTGTACCCCTCTCTTGCGCGTCAATACCACGGGTCGACCAAGCGCATTGGCAAGCACCGCACCATCACGGGGACTGATCAACTCGACAAGGTGATCGACATCGATCAAAAGCCAATCGGGCGCACGCCGCGAAGTAACCCGGCGACCTACATCAAGGTGTTCGACGAGGTCCGCACGTTCTTCGCTCAGCTCCCAGAGGCGCGCATCCACGGTTACAAGCCCGGGCGGTTTTCCTTCAATGTGAAGGGCGGACGTTGTGAAGCCTGCGAAGGCGACGGCGTGCGGAAAATCGAAATGCACTTTCTCGCCGACGTGTTTGTGCGCTGCGAAGAGTGTCAGGGCAAACGCTTCAACAACGCGACGCTCGATGTCAAGTACAAGGGTCTGAGCATTGCCGACGTGCTCGATCTCACGGTGGCCGAAGCGATCGATATCTTTGCGGTTCATCGCAAGATTCATGGCCCCCTCGAACTCCTCGCGCGGGTTGGCCTGGACTATCTCCACCTGGGGCAACCGTCGCCGACGCTTTCCGGCGGCGAAGCCCAGCGCATCAAGCTCGCGCGCGAGCTTTCGAAACGCGCGTCGGGTCGCACGCTCTACATCCTCGATGAACCCACGACGGGTTTGCACTTCGAAGACGTGCGGAAGCTCCTCGTTGTACTCGACGAACTGGTCGAAGCGGGGAACTCGGTGGTCGTCATCGAACACAATCTCGATGTGATCAAACGCGCCGATTGGATCCTCGACATCGGCCCCGAGGGAGGACCGGACGGCGGCGAACTGATCGCCCAGGGGACGCCAGAGCAGGTGCGCACCTTCAAGGGTTCGCACACCGGCCGCTATCTGAAGCCACTGCTGAAGAAGCCCCGAAAGCTGGCGAAAACCCGTCCGGCGGCCAGTAAGGCGCGATCTCGCCGCTCCTGATTTCGCCCTGCCGCTATCGGATTGAACCGCTAAGGTACTGGATCCGTCCTATGGGGGGTGGGTTCAAATCCGAACTCAATGATTGAGGAATCGATTCATGGATCGCAGTGCCAAGAACTCCATTGTCGGCGCGTTGTGCGTCGCAGCTCTATTGCTCGCCGCCGCACCGAACGTCTTTGCCAAAGAGAAGGCTGAAGAGAAGAAGGAAGACAACGTCCTTTATGTGCTCGGCGTGGCGCTGTCCCAGGGACTCGGCGCCTTCGGACTCAGCGACGACGACCTCGACCAAGTCGTGGACGGCCTGAAAGACGGCGTCCAAGGCAAGACGAACCATATCAATCCGCGCGACTACATGCCGCAGATCCAGGCATTGCAGCAGGAGCGCGAAGCCACGGTTGCCGCCGCAGAAAAGAAGAAGGCCGCTGACTTCCTCGCAGCGGCCAAGCAGGAGAAGGGCGCCAAGTCGCATGACTCGGGCCTCATCATGACGACGGTTACCGAGGGCAGTGGGGCTTCACCGGTCGCTTCCGACAAGGTTGTGGTCCACTATCACGGCACACTCCGCAACGGCACGGTCTTCGACAGCTCAGTCGACCGCGATACGCCGGCGACGTTCCCGCTCGACCGCGTGATCCCTTGCTGGACCGAGGGAGTGGCCATGATGAAGGTTGGCGGCAAGGCCAAGCTCGTATGCCCGTCGGACATCGCGTACGGAGACGCTGGGCGACCGCCGTCGATCCCGGGCGGTGCAGCACTTGTTTTCGATGTCGAGTTGCTCGAAATCGTGGCGGCGCCGTAAACTGAATATCTTCTAAGCGAGGCTTTTTCGGAAGCCTCGTTTAGAACGTTCGCGGCAGCGACTTGTGCGAGCCTGTTCGTTGCAGGGTTGAGCACGTCAAAGTTGTGGGCCGACTACAAGCGGGTTGTCAATCGGCAGTCCCATTGGCACGGCGACATGACTTAGAGCACGTGGATGATGAGCCGCCGCGTATTGTGTCCGCGCCGGTGCTCCCAAAGAAAGATGCCTTGCCACGTCCCGAGCATCAGCTTCCCAGCGCGAACCGGGATCGACAGTGATGTCGCGGTAAGCGCAGCCTTGATGTGCGCAGGCATGTCGTCCGGACCCTCGGCCGTATGTTGGTAGAGGGGGTCTCCTTCGGGTACAAGCCTTTCGAGCCAACGCTCGAGATCGTCTTGCGCCGAAGGGTCCGCGTTTTCTTGAACGACCAGGCTCGCGGACGTGTGACGGATGAACACGGTGCACAGACCATCATCGCTTGAAGCGTTGGCGACTTCGGCGGCAACGAGACCGCTGACGTCGATCATCCCCTGGCCGTTGGTCGCAACGGAGACTTCCGAAACGCGTCCACTCACGACTTCGTGCCCGACACAACCGCATCCGTCACCCGCGCTTCGAAAGCGAAGTTCTCTGCCCGCAGCGCATCTTCTGGGTCGACGCCGAGCTCTCGCGATGCCCTCACGCAACGTTCGAGGAGCTGCCCGATAAGAGCGCGGGCTTGATCGCTCGATCCTTCGCTTTTGCTTGCTTGGCGAGACTTGGCAGCGGCAACGACCGCAGCGAGCGCACGACCAAATTCAGACACGTCGAATTCCGATTCGGCTGGCGCGATTGGCCCCACGCCTTCAAGGCGACTCGCACGCTTGTGTAGTTTGGTCGCGCGCGCTAGCGCGGGGAGCGCCACGGGAACGCCTTCGAACGGGTCGGGAACCTCAAGCTCGTTTCGCGCTGCGCGCTCCTGCGCTTTGGCGTCTTCCCAAAACTTCGTCTGTTCCTCGGCCGTTTCGAAGTTGGCGAGAGTCCCGTCGCCGCCTTTGGCCACAAATATATGTGGATGACGGCGTACGAGTTTGTCGCAAATCGAAGCGGCCACGTCATCGAAGTTGAACAAGTCTGACTCCGCAGCCATCTGGGAGTGAAAGACAACTTGCAAGAGCAGATCACCGAGCTCATCGCATAGTGCTTCCATGTCACCCGTGCGGATCGCGTGATCGACCTCGTACGCTTCTTCGAGGGTGTAGGGCGCAATGGTGTCGAAGGTTTGCTCGACATCCCATGGGCATCCCGTTTCGGGGTCTCGTAGTTTGGCCATGAGTTCGAGTAGCTGTTCGAGCGACGAGAGTTTTTGAATCGGCATCATGACGAGTATGAAGACACGTAGCCCGCGATGCAACGAACCGGCAGACGCATCGATATTCGCGCCTATGACGGATGCTTCGTAGCCCCGGCAGAGAGGGTATTCGTCGGGATCTTTGCCGGCCTTTCACAGGCCTGCCGTTCCCACCGACACGTAACCGATGCGCAGGCTTCGGCCTATTGGCCGAAATCCATGGCCCTTTCGAGACCACGCCGATTGGCGGCATGCTCATTGCAATCTTCCACAGCATGCCTGTTGCAAAAACACTGATCGAAGAAATCAACGCTTTCCTGGCGCGCAACCCCGCGCACAAAGGGTCCGTCACGGCGCTCTTGAAAGCAGTCAATCGGATCGACACAGAGTTCACCGGAGAAACTCGGCTGTCGCTCCTTCGCGAGGCACGCACCGCATTCCTCCAACAGATCAAGACCCTCGAAGCAACAGAGCAAACACTCCACGCGCTCGAAACACTTCACACCAATCAGAAGAACCTTGTCGATGCGTTGAAGAAGATCGTGGTGACAAAGCCCGAAGGCGCCACGCTCCACTAGCTACAGCTAGCTTTCGCAACACAGCCAGCGGCGTTGGATCCGCGTTTGGGTGCGTGCGCCTTCTGCCGCGCAGACTCCTAGCAGGCTCCAATTCGCGCTGCGTGAATCGGGCGGGCTGAGTGCCCGCTAGGGTCGAGACAGCAGATCCCGGGCAATCGCCGAAATTTGAATCTCATCGGTCCCCGCGTAGATCTGCAGCACCTTCGAATCGCGCGCGAGTTGTTCGACGTGGTACTCGCTCATGTAGCCGTTGCCACCGTAGACCTGCACGGCTTCCATTGCGACTTCCACAGCAGCCCGAGCGCTGTAGAGCTTCATCGCGCTCGCTTCGGCAAAGGTGATCCCACGCCCAAGCTCGGCGCCTTCGATTGTTCGGAAGACCATGTTCTGAACGTTGATGCGTGCAACTTCCATGCGAGCAAGCTTGTCCTGAATCAACTGGAACTCTCCGATCGGACGGCCGAATTGAACCCGTTCCTTCGCGTATTTGAGTGAAAGCTCGAGGCAACGCTCGATGATGCCTAGCGCCATCGCAGCGACACCCGCCCGTTCCATGGAAAACGTGTCCTTGGTCCCCGAACCCTGTCGCGTCACGGGCTTACCGCCAAGCAACAGGTCTTTCCCCGCAATCACGTCCGACAAGAACAATTCACCGGTTGGCGACGAATGCAGCCCCATCTTCCGCATGGGTTTGGTTTGCGTGAGCCCCTCCATGCCAGTCTCCAGCACGAAGTTCATGATCTTGCGATCCTTCGGGTCGACCCCCGCTTCTTCAAGTTTGCAAATGAAGATAATGGTGTCCGCGTAGGGGCCGTTCGTGATGAACGTCTTGTTGCCATTCAGCGTATAGGTGCCGTCGCCGTTGTCCCGCGCGGTCGACTTCATGCTGCCGAACGCGTCGGAACCCGAGCCCGGTTCGGTGATCGCCCAAGCGCCAATTTTGTCCATCGTCAGAAGGTCGAGACCGAAGCGTTCTTTCTGTTCGATCGTTCCCTTTGACATGACGGATCCCGCGGCGAGCCCCGTGCTCACCCCCATCGCGGTGACCATCCCAGGGCAATAGCGGCAGATCTCAATGATCGGCACGAGGGTCATTGCAACCGCATCACCGCGGCCGCCAGTGTCCTTCGCGCGCTTTTTCTTTTCACTTGGTTCTTCGCCCGCGGCGATTCTCTTTTCGAGGGCGATCTGTTTTTCAAAGCGCGTGCGCGCCATCTCGTCCATGCCGAACGTGCTGAAGAGCTTGCGCAGGATGTCGTACGGCGGCATGTCGCCGTGTTCGAGTTCTTCGAGGTTGGGCACGATTTCCGCCTCGATAAAGCGACGCACGGCGTCGCGAATCATTTGATGTTGCTCGCTCCATTCGATCATATGAATTCAACCTTGGGTTCGGGTCGGCGCTTGGCGACGATTCGGTTTGGGATGTCGAGTTTGGTTGCACACACAAGCGTGCGGGCATCAAGTCCCTGGCGTAGACATGGGCAAGCGGAGTAGACCGCAATGCCGACTGACGCGAGGGCTCGACGAATGAAGACGCTAGCAATTTCTTGGGGAGGCGCGGGCGCCCAGTCAGGTTGTTCGCGCACCCGCGTACGGATACGCGCCGCCGAAGCGCTCTAACGCTTCATCATCCAAACACACACCGAAAAGAGCCGCGACGTCATCCTCGTGCCGAGAATTTCGTCGACCGCGAGATCAACGCAGACCGTCGTAAAGCCCGCGGCGAAGCCAAGTGGGCAGCGAAGCAGAGTAGGCGTCTAGCTGAGGAGCGCTTCGAAGCGCGCTTTGTCCGTCGCCTTCATGTAGGCATCCTGCCCGGAGATCATGCCTTGTTGCGCGCGCTCGAAGAGGACGTCGTCCATCGCCTGCATGCCTTCTTTCTTGCCCGCTTGCATGATCGAGTAGAGCATTTGCGTGTTGCCCTCGCGGATCACGTTCGGGAGCCCCTGCGTTCTGAGCAAGATTTCATTGCAGGCAACACGGCCCTTGCCGCCGAGAGTCGGCAACAACAGCTGCGAAACGATGCCGGCCAGCGACTCTGAAAGACTCATTCGCACCATGTTCTGCTCTTCAGCGGGAAAGGCATCAATGATGCGGTCGATCGTCTTCGCGGCGTTGTTGGTGTGTAAGGTGCCGAATACCAACATGCCCATTTCGGCCGCCGTAATGGCGAGTGCGATCGTCTCCATCTCGCGCATTTCGCCCACGAGAATCACGTCGGCGTCCTGACGAATTGCGGAGCGAAGCGCAGGCCCGAACCCTTGGGTGTGGAGCCCGACCTCGCGATGAGAAAACACGCATTTGCGATTCTGATGCACGAACTCGACGGGGTCTTCAATCGTAACGATGTGCTTCGACGTCGTGTGGTTAATTTTATCGATGATGGCCGCCAGCGTGGTCGACTTCCCCGAGCCGGTGGGGCCGGTGACGAGCACGAGGCCACTTTCGAGGTCGGCCAAATCTTCGATCGCCTTGCTGAGCTTCAGCTTCTCGATCGAAATAATTTCTTCTGGAATGATGCGAAACACAGCACCCGCGCCGTTTTGTTGCACGAAATAGTTCGCACGATAACGCGCGACGCCTTGAAGGCCGTACGCAAAGTCGACGTCCTGGGCTTCGGAGTATTCTTCCCAGTGCTTCGGGCTCGCGATCTCTTGCAGCAATTCGCGGAGGTGGGCGTCGGTCAGGACTTCCCTCCCTTCGATCTCCCTGATCTTTCCCTTTGCGCGAACACGCGGCACGAGGCCCGCAGCGAGGTGAAGGTCGGATGCGTCGTTGTCTTTCAAGTAGATAAGCAATTCGTCGAGCTGCGCCATGTTGCTCCCGTACTGAACGAGTTCGAAACCCGGCCCGGTAAATCAGGCGGTGATGAGCTTCTTGTCTTCAGCGATCCGAAGTGCCTCGTCGCGAGTGATCTGACCCGCGCGAACCATCTCGTTTAGCGACTGTTCAAGCAGACACATGCCATGGGCTGCACCCGTTTGAATCGCCGAGCGAATCTGAATCGTCTTTTCGTCGCGGATTAAATTTCCAATTGCCTTGTTGATCACAAGCAATTCGAGTGCGGGAATCCGACCGCTGCCGTCTGCAGCAACCACCAACCGCTGGCTGATCACGCAACGAAGCGACTCGGAAAGCATCGTACGCACCTGGCTCTGTTGGTTGGACGGGAACGCCCCGATCATGCGGCTAACCGTGCGAACCGCATTGGACGTATGCAACGTGGCCAGCACGAAGTGGCCCGTTTCCGCTGCGGTCATCGCAAGCGAGATTGTTTCCAAGTCGCGCAGCTCACCGATGACGATGACGTCGGGATCCTCACGCAATGCGCCACGCAATGCGCGAGCAAAGCTGTCCGTGTGTCGACCGGCGTGTCGTTGATTAACAAGACAGCGCTTCGGTGGGTGAACATATTCAATCGGATCTTCGATCGTGAGGATATGTTCGTCGCGCTCTTCGTTGATCAGGTTGACGAGTGCGGCCATTGTCGACGACTTGCCGCAACCCGCCGGGCCCGTAACGAGCACCATGCCCTGGTGATAGTTGGTGTGCTTTGCGAGCGCACTCGGCAGGCCGAGGGATTCGAGAGTTGGCGGGGCTTCGGGGATCGAACGGTAGACCGCGTCGAAGCCCCGTTGCTGTCGGTAAATGTTGCAGCGAAAACGGCCAACACCGGAGACGTCATAACAAAGATCCAGCTCACCGTACTCGCATAGCTCGGCGCGCTGTGCGGGAGTCAATGTGGCACTCACGAGCGCTTCCACTTCCTCGAGGCCCACGGTACTGCCGGTCGCATCCTGAAAGGCACCGTTGATCCGCCTGCGCACCGGCGCACCCGAGTGGAGATGAATGTCACTTGCGCCGTGCGTCACCGCGTCTCGCAGAAGAGCGTGCAGCACTTCGTTGTTTTCGGGCGTGGGCTCGACGATCGAAAGGTTGAGATGGCCCTTGCTGAGTGCGAGGTCAACCGGAGCAGCCGACGGCTGTTGCTCTGCAACTGACTTCGGAGGTTCGGCTTGCCCGGCTTGCGGCGCCGGTGCTTGCGGCGCAGGCGCCGACGGCTTCGCGGCAACCGGCTTGTCCGGTGCTTCGGCAACGGGTGCTTTCGCAGCCTGGGGCATTTCAGCGCTCCGCGCGAAGGGACGATCGACAGTGCCCCCGGCATCCGGGGTCGCTTTGTCGACCTTGGGCTGCGGGCGCTCTGGAACCGTTCTCCCACTCGCGGCTTGCTTCGCGCGATGCTTGATCACAAGGTCGCGCTGCAGTTTTTTCAGTTTTTGAATCTGCGCGTCGTCGACGAAACCAAGGCTAACAAGAATGTCACCGATTCGGCGTTCGGGATCGCGGCCCTGTTGACCGGTCGCTTCCTGAAGCTGCTCCATCGTGATCATCTTGCATTGAATCGCGAGACGGCCCAAAAGCGGCATGGCTTGTTTTGTACTCATCGCGGAAGTTATCGGCCCACCGGCGAACTGCGTTGAGTCGCTCGCGCTGGAATCGTCAATTCGCTTCTAGGGCGAAGGCTTTGGCGGGGACGCAATTGTGCGGCAAGTCCTTGTGGCCCGTGAGAGAGTGCTAGGTTCGCCCCACCATGGCCCCCTCAACGAAAGATCTCGCCGGATTTCAGCGGCGCCACCTGCGCAAGCTCGCTCACTCTCGCAAGCCGATCGTTTTCGTCGGCGATGCCGGTGTTAGCGACGCGGTCGTAGCGGCCCTCGACGCTGCCCTGGCTGACCACGAACTCGTGAAAGTGAAATTGCCCGGCGCCGAAGGAAAAAAGGCCCTCGCGGCAGAGCTTGCCAAACGCAGCAGCGCAAATTTGTGTGGGCTCGTGGGCCACATGGCGATCTTATTTCGCCCTGACCCGGACGAATCGCAAATCGATCTGCCTACCCGCGAGAATTAGGGCAATCCTGTCCAAGGTTGCGCCAGCTCAGCGAGAAATCGCTTGGCGAAGCGACAGCTCGTACATTTCGTCGATCGCTTTGGCTTGGGCTTCGGTGAGTCTTACGAACCGGATTCCCATGCCAAACTCTTCTGAGGTCAACCCAGGCCCGGTGTTGAGCGACGCGACTTCACCCTGCACGTCGAGCTCTTTTCCCGACTCCTCGATGCTGAGACGCAGTTCCAAGAGCGAGTTCATTGGGAGTGGCTCGGGTGTCGCGACGAATACGCCGCCCCGGGAGAAGTTGGTCATGAGCGATTCGCGAATGTTGCCATAGGACTGAAATCCGACGCGCAGTCGTGACGGGATGCGGACTGACTCTCGCCGGTCTTCATGGGCATCGAGAACACCCGGTTGTAAGTGGCGATTCAATATTCGCTTGAGCTGCAGCCAGCGCTGATATTCCGCGATGCTGACCTCCTGCTCACTCGAGCGGCGACGCTCGAGGCTCATGTACTCGCGAAATGTGGCGGTCATGTTCTGGGGCATTACGGTCTCCGTGCACGCACCTCATGGATGGCGCGGGTCACGGATTTATCGGTGGGGAACGCCCGGCAGTTGAACGAAAATCAGCCCGCGGAGATCGCGGGCTGATCGGAATTTCACGAAATGACCGTGGTGCTTCAATTTCGGGCTGCGCACCCCGGGCACACGACCTGGCTTCGTGCACCTGTGGCCGAAATACCCATCATGGCGTTGTCGCCGGACCCAAGCGTGTGCTTGCACCGGCCACATTGCTGGGGCTGGTTGAGCACGATCGGCTGCCAACCTAAGACGTCGTCCTGAGGCGCCGAGGAAGGGGGCTCCGGCTGTGGCGGTCCGGAGCCATCGGCCGCTTCATCGCGCTTGAGTTCGTCTTCAATCGCGGCCGCGTCAGAACCCGTCGGACCCGCTCTGCGGCCCCGTCGTCGCTGTTTTCGCTCTTCTCGCGACGATTCGCGGGCGGTCTCCTGATGTTTGCGAATGCGTTCGCGTATCCCATCCGCTTCCTCGACGACGTCTTCGAAGAAGTCTCCGACGTCGTCCGAGACGTTCTCGACAACGGTGAAGACCTCTTCCAGAACATTTCGCACGAGGTTCGAAACTGGGAGTCGAAGGTCGTCTGCCAGCTGACGAATGTCCTCCGAAAGCTGCTCGGAGATCCGAGTGTGGAGGAC
Source organism: Myxococcales bacterium (assembly GCA_012960035.1). Lineage (GTDB taxonomy): Bacteria > Myxococcota_A > UBA9160 > UBA9160 > UBA4427 > DUBZ01. The sequence continues at coordinate 51,659 of DUBZ01000135.1, forward strand.
GCGTTCTTTGCGGCGCCCATGGTGGCGGGGAGAGCGGTGCTGGCGAGACCCACCTCCGCCGCCGGACGAGCTACTTCGCTCTCGTCCGGATCGGGCTTCGTCGCCCGACCCGCTGTCTTTCCGATGATCGGTCATGGTTTTTCACCTTCCCGAGCGCGTTGGGACTGGTCGTGATCCAATGTATCACATCGTGTCACACACACGGGTAAATGGGCCGATTTTTAGAAATTTCTCCGATTCTTGATTTCAGACGTACGTGAGCCACCCCTCGGACTCGGGCCGCTTTCCGGCGACCGCGTCAAAGAAGGCTTTTTGGAGCTTCTCAGCAACCGGCCCGCGGCGTCCAGTACCGATCGTTCGGTGATCGAGTTCTCGGACCGGCGTGACTTCGGCCGCCGTACCGGTGAGGAAGATCTCGTCGGCGATGTAGAGGTCGTCCCGGGTCAGCGGGCGTTCGACCACTTCCAGGCCTTCGGCGCGCGCCAACGTAATCATGGCTGCACGAGTGATGCCGTCGAGGATGCTGTAAAGCGGCGGGGTGCTCATGATGCCGTTGCGCACCACGAAGATATTTTCGCCAGTCGCTTCACTCACCAAGCCTTGTGGGTCGAGCATAATGGCTTCGTCATAACCGTCGAGCAGCGCTTCACGCTTGGCGAGGATTGAGTTTACGTAGTCGCCGCACGTCTTGCCGTTCGTCATCTTCGAATTGACGAAGTGTCGATTAAACGTTGAAACCTTTGCGGTGATGCCGCGCTCCATGCCTTCTTCGCCCAGATACTTTCCCCACGCCCAAGCGATCACCGACACACGAACCGCGTTGTCGCCCGGGTGAAGCCCCATGGCGCCGTCGCCGATATAGACGAGTGGGCGGATGTAGCCTTCGGAAAGATTGTTGCACCGAAGCGACTCGAGCACCGCGTCCGTGAGCACGTCGATGTCGTACGGGATCTCCATCAAATTGATCTTGGCGGAGTCGTACAAGCGTCGTAGATGTTCGGATAGTCGAAATACAGCCGAGCGGCCGTCTTCCGTGCGATAGCAACGGATGCCCTCGAAGACGCCGAGGCCGTAGTGAAGAGTGTGGGTCAGGATGTGAATGTTGGCGTCGTCCCACTTGACGAACTCGCCGTCCATCCAGATCGCTTCGCCAGTGGGGGCGCCTTGCGCCTTGCTAGCCATTTCCGCTTCCTCTGAGTTCAGGGTTCCCGCGCTTGGCCAAACTGCCCACGCGCGACCGCAGAAGCTAACAGATTGGCGCGGCTACCGGCGCATCAGTCGGCCCAGCAAACCTCTGTTTTTCCCCGTCGCAAGTTGATCAGGCGGAGCTCTCGTAGGGCTTCCATGCACTCTGGCTGAATCTGCACCGCCCGGGTGAACATCCTTTCCGCAGCTTTGACGTTGCCCGGCGCGCTGTAGAGACGACCGAGCAAGAGGTCAACGCCGAGGGAATCTGCGCGTTCCTGAAAAGGCGGGAGATCCTCGACTCGCTCAAGAGAATGACGGGCACTGCATTCGCCCCGCCACCCACATCGGCTCGGGCTTTTTCGACGACTTCGAAGCCGTCGAGCTTGGACCGTGAAACGTCGAGGATGACGAGGTTCGGGCTGTGCTCGCTCCAAAGTTCGAAGGCCAGGTCGCCGTCGCGAGCGGCGACGAGTTCGTAGTGCCCCCCAGTCAGCGCTTTTCCGAAAATCTGCGTGAGATCGCGGTTATCGAGCGCACACAGGACTGTTCATCGGGCCATAAGCGGGTTCCTCGACGAAGCCTATCGTCCGAGTCTGTGTTTCATTGATCCCAGCCCGAACGAAGCCATCGGATTCCAGGCGGATTGGAACCCCCAACTCACTGCAGAAATTAATTTTTTGTGATCTTCGGCACGATCGGGCTAACGCGCAGCCAGGGAGAGCGTGGTCTCGTACGGGGCTCGACAGAGCCCGCGTTCGGTGATGATTCCACTCACGAGTCGCGCCGGCGTGATGTCGAACGCGGGGTGCCGAACGGCGACACCCGGCGGCACGAGGGTTCGGTTTCCCAAGATGGCGACCTCGTCGCGGGAGCGTTCTTCAATCGGGATCCCGTCTCCGGTCGGAGTCTGAAAGTCGAGGGTGCTGACAGGGGCAGCGACGTAAAAGGGAATGTTGTGAGCATGAGCGAGAACGGCCACGCCGTAGGTCCCGATCTTGTTCGCGACATCACCGTTCGCCGCGATGCGGTCTGCGCCAACGACAACGAGATCGACCTCACCGGTCGCCATCATATGCCCCGCCATATTGTCCGTGATGACGGTGACCGGCACTTTATCGCGCGCAAGTTCCCACGCAGTGAGTCGCGCACCTTGGAGATACGGTCGCGTTTCATCGGCTAACACACGGATGTTTCGTCCGGCTTCCGCCGCGGCCCGCACCACACCGAGCGCGGTTCCATAGCCCGCAGTGGCGAGCCCCCCCGCGTTGCAATGCGTGAGAATGCGACCGCCTTCCGGTACAACGTCTAGCCCCACACGTCCGATGCCCCTGCAAATTTCGATGTCATCATCGTGGATCGTCTGCGCTTCGCGAACGAGTGTGCTGCGAATGACTTCTACGTTTCCGCCCTGCGCCGTCGACGTCCAGAGTGCCGCCATGCGTTCCAGTGCCCAAAACAAGTTCACCGCGGTCGGGCGCGTCTTCGCGAGGCGTTCCTTTGCGCGATCGAGGTCGGCGAGAAGCGCGCCAACCGTGCTCGCGTCGCTTGTCACTGCGGCGCGCGCGATCCCCATCGCGGCCGCGCATCCAATTGCAGGTGCGCCGCGAACCACGAGGTCTTCAATCGCAACGGCGATGTCTTCCACGCTGGTTAGCGCGAGGTAAATCTCTTGTTCGGGCAGCTGGCGTTGGTCGAGCATCATGACCGCGTCGTCAGTCCAGCGGAGCGTGTACCAGCTTGCGGTCGAATCAGACATGAAGACTCCGTTGCGAACTCAGCAATTCGAAACGCGAAACGCGATCAGGATGCTTGCAGTTCGCTTTCGAGGATTCTCTTTACGTCGGCCGGACTCGCTTTGCCCTTGGTGGCCTTCATCACCTGGCCCATCAAGAAGTTGAGCACCTTGCCGTCACCCTCACGGTAGGCCGTGACGGAGTCGGGATTGTTGGCAAGCACTTCCTTCGCGACGCCTTCGATCAAGCCTGTGTCTTGTACGGCTTCGAGGCTTCGCTCGGCCATGATCTGTGCGGGGTCGCCCCCTGATTCGGCGAGTACGAGGAACACTTCGCGGCCGTTCTTCACGGTGAGGCGCCCCGTGTCCACGAGTTCAACAAGCGATGCGAGGTTCGCCGGGGTCAGCTCGGTGGCTTCAATCTCGATGTCTTTGTCGCGAACGAACTGCAAGACGTCGCGCTGGATCCAGTTCGCGATCGACTTGGGTTGGTTGTAGACCTCGAGCGTCGCTTCGAACAGCTGTGCCAACACGAGGTTCGCGGTGAGTGTCGTCGCGTCCATGCGCGAAAGACCAAAGTCGCCCACGAAGCGATCGCGCTTCGCGTCGGGGAGCTCCGGCAAAACCGCGCGCACCGCTTCGACGTCCGCTTCAGTGATTTGCAGCGGGATCAGGTCCGGGTCATCGAAATACCGGTAGTCGTCCGCATTCTCTTTGAGGCGCATGACGCTCGTTCGGTTCGAATTTGAATCGAAAGCCATCGTCGCTTGAACGACTTCACCCCCGTCGTCGAGGACCTCTGCCTGGCGTTCGATTTCGGCGTTGATCGCAGCTTCGACGAACGCAAAAGAGTTCAGGTTTTTAATCTCGGTTCTCGTGCCGAGCTCATCACCCGGTCTGCGCAACGACACGTTCGCGTCGCAGCGAAACTGTCCCTTTTCCATGTCTGCGTCGGAGACGCCGATATAACGCAGGATCGCCCGCAGCTTGCGCAAATAGGCACTCGCCTCAGCGGCAGAGCGCAGGTCTGGCTCAGACACGATTTCGAGTAGCGGTACGCCCGAACGATTTAGATCGACGAGGGTTCCGCTGCCCGCGAGTGCAGAATCGTGAATCGACTTGCCGGCGTCTTCTTCGAGGTGTGCACGCGTGATCCCGACCCGCTTTTTGATCGGCTCAGCTTGCTTGCCCTTCTTTCCTTTCCTTCCGCCCGTCGCAACAGGAACCTCGATTTCGAGCCAGCCATCGCTCACCGTAGGCTCTTCGTACTGTGAGATCTGATAACCCTTCGGAAGATCGGGATAGAAGTAGTTCTTGCGCGAGAAGACGGAGCGTTCGTTGATCGTGCTGTTCGTCGCAAGACCAACGCGAATCGCGAGATCAATGACGGCGCGATTCAAAACGGGCAGCACACCGGGAAGCGCGAGATCGATTGGGTGCGTGTTGCAGTTGGGCTCGTCTCCGTAACGCACCGGCGCCGGGCTAAAGAGTTTCGAGTCGGTGCGAAGATGCGTATGGACTTCGAGGCCAATGACGGACTCGTAGCCCAGATACAACTCCACTTTGGGTTCGTCGCTCACGCGATTCCTCCCGGTCGATCGGTGTGATGATCTGTCCGTTGCTGGAAAACGTCGGCGGTGCGGAGCAGCGTTTCTTCGTCGAGCACCCGGCCGAGCAGTTGAAGACCAACCGGCAGGTTCGCGCTTGTACCGCACGGAACTGAAACACCGGGAATGCCCGCAAGGTTTGCCGACACGGTGAAAACGTCAGACAAGTACATGCTGATCGGATCTTCTGTTTTCTCGCCGAGCTTGAATGCCACTTCGGGACTCGTCGGCGTCGCGATCACGTCGCACTTCGCGAAAGCGCTCTCGAAGTCCTGTCGCAGCAGCGTTCGCACCTGTTGGGCCTTCTTGTAATACGCATCGAAGTAGCCAGCCGAAAGCACGTAGGTGCCAAGCATGATGCGTCGCTTCACTTCGGCGCCGAATCCCTCTGAACGCGACCGTTCGTACATTTCTTTCAGATCTTTTGCGCCGCTGGCACGATGTCCGTAGCGCGCACCATCGAAGCGCGCGAGATTGCTCGACGCTTCGGCTGTCGCGATCAAGTAGTAAGCCGCAACGCCGTACTTCGTGTGAGGAAGGTTGACCTCAACCGCCTCGGCCCCCGCGGCTTCAAGTTCGGCGATGCCGGCGCGCACGCGTTCTTGAACTTCGGGGTCGGTGCCCTCAGTTTCAAAGCACTCCTTCGGCAGTCCGACCTTTAAGCCGCGAATGTCACCCGTGAGTGCCGCGCTGTAATCGGGTACCGCGTCGGGGATTGAAGTTGAATCGCGTTCGTCATGACCGGCGATTGTTTGCAACACGATCGCCGCATCTTGCGCGGTATGGGTGAAACAACCGATTTGATCGAGGGACGACGCGTAGGCGACGAGGCCCCAGCGCGACACGCGGCCGTACGTTGGTTTGATTCCCGTGACACCGCAGAAACTCGCGGGTTGGCGAATCGATCCACCCGTGTCACTCCCGAGCGCGGCTTGGGTAATGCCCGCTGCCACCGAAGCCGCACTGCCGCCCGATGATCCACCACATGCACGTTCGAGATCCCAAGGGTTGTGGGCCGCACCATGCACCGAGTTTTCGGTCGACGACCCCATCGCGAACTCGTCCATGTTGGTCCGACCCATGATGATCGCGCCTGCGGCTTGCAGCTTTTCGACGACGCACGAGTCGTACGGCGAAACGTATCCCTCGAGGATTCGCGACGAACACGTTGTCGGCTCGCCACGCTGCACCATGTTGTCTTTCAGCAGGATCGGGATGCCGTCGATGGACGACCGAAGCTCGCCCGCGGCGCGGCGCACATCGGACTCTTTGGCTTCCGCGCGCGCGGCGTCTGCGCGCAGGCCCAGCACCGCGTTGAGCGACGCGTTGGTCTGGTCGTGTCGATCGATTGCACCATCAATCAGTTCAGCAGATGAACAGGTCCCGCTCGCCAGCGCATCGCGCTGTGCGACGAGACTCGTAGCCCCGTCGTCCATCAGCGCTCTTCCCCGTCTAATACTTTTGGAACCGAAAAAGCGGAGTTCACACGTTCCGGTGCGTTCGACACCGCGAGGTATGGGTCCATGCCCGGCGCGGCAGTGTCGTCTCTCAGCGGGGTTCGCAGCTCGATTGCGTGCGCGGTCGGCGTGATCCCGCTGGTGTCGAGTTCGGCCAGAGAGTCAACGTATTCGAGGATGCGGTCCATATCGGCAGCCATGCGTGCGACGTCGCCTTCATCGAGTGAAAGGCGAGCCAGGGTTGCGATGTAGTGAACCTGTTCCGGGGTGATCCGCGACATGGCGGGCAGGCTAGCCCGCAACCGCGGCGAGTCCCAGACTTGGCTTCCCCTATGTGAAAATTGCCCGAACTGTGGCTTTGAACGCCATTGCGCCCACAACCTGCGACCGATAGGCTCGCCCCGAAATGACAACCGAATCCGACGTTTTCACGTCTCTCTCTGAGGACACACAAAAAGCCATTGCCGATTTGGGCTGGAGCACCCCAATGCCGGTCCAGACCAAAGCCATCCCACTGATGCAGTCAGGCGGTGATCTTATCGTCAAGGCGCTCACGGGCAGTGGCAAGACGGGCGCCTTCGGCATTCCGGTCTGTGAGGCGATCGACGTTGACTCCAAGTCGACCCAGGCCTTGATCATGCTTCCCACCCGCGAACTTGCGATCCAGGTTGCGCAGGAAGTGACAGCCATTGGCAAGTACCGAGGCGTTCGTTGCCTCGCGGTTTATGGCGGGGTCGGCTACGGCCCGCAGATCGACGGCCTCGAAGCCGGCGCACACGTCATCGTGGGCACCCCGGGTCGGATCCTCGACCATATCGGTAACGGCCGCATGGACTTCGACAAGCTCCAGGTCTTGATCCTCGACGAAGCCGACGAAATGCTTTCCCTCGGTTTCTGGCCGGACATGCGCGAGATCGCATCCCACCTGCCGGAAGGTCGACAGACGCATCTCTTTTCCGCAACGATCCCCGAAAAAGTTCGCTCGCTGTCGCGCTTCTTCCAGCACGACGCAGAGTACGTCACGCTCAGCGACGACCAGACTGCACCCCAGCAGATCGAGCATTGCTACTACGTCTGCACGGCGTCTAATAAAGAAGCAACCCTGCTTCGCATCATCGAATACGAAGACCCGGAAAGCGCGATCATCTTCTGCAACACCAAGGCAGACGTTCGCTACGTCACCAATTACTTGAGCAAGCGCAACATCGACGCGGATCAGATTTCGGGTGATCTAACGCAAGGCGCGCGCGAGGCTGCCATTCGCGCCATCAAGCAGGGCAGTTTGCGGTTCTTGGTCGCCACCGACGTTGCGGCGCGAGGCATCGATATCAGCGATCTGTCTCACGTCATCAGCTACACGGCTTCTGACTCTCCCGAAGTCTACGTTCACCGAACCGGTCGAACCGGGAGGGCGGGAAAGTCCGGCGTTGCGATCTCACTGGTTTCCGGGCTCGACATCGGCAACTTCAGGCACATGCAGAACGTCAACAAGATCAAACCAACCGAGAAGAAGATCCCGACCGAAAAGGATCTCCGCGATCGCGTTGCAGAGCGCTTGAAGGTTAAAGTCGAACACGAAATGCGTTCGCTCCCCAAGGACGTCGTCGCCGACCAGATCGATCGATTGATCCCGGTCGTCGAAACCCTCGCGGACAGCCATGAAGGTCGACGCGACTTGGCTGGGATCCTCGCCGCCTATCTTGTTGAGCACCGTCCCGAAACAACGGTCACCGAACCCGACGCCATGGAACAGGGTGACGCCTCCGAGGCGGGCTCGAGTTCGTCCGGCAGCGGGCCGAAGAAACGTCGCGGTGGTTCGCGCGGTGGTTCGCGCGGTGGCGGCGGAGGCGGACGCGGCAGACGCCCGCGTTAGCACCCTCCCGTGACCCGCGAGCAGTCCGGCGGACCCCACAGCACCTCGTATGAACCCTGGTTCATCGCAGCCATCGTTGTGGGTGCTTTTGTTCGATTGTTCTTTGTCTTCGCGACCCAAGGCACTCTGGACGTCGACAGCTGGCTCGTCCATACCCTTGCGCTCGAAAAGCAGGGACTGATCTCGTACTACGAGGGCGGTCCGCTGATTTTCAACCACCCGCCCCCGGCCGCACTGCTCGTTTCGACCCTAGGCAAGCTCGCGACCGCAACTGGCACTTCTTTCGCAGCGCTACTGCGGCTGCCATTCGCCGTGCTCGACCTCGCGACCATGGCAATGATCGTTCTCCTGCTCGGTCGCACCAAGCGCGCGCACCAAGTCGCGGCGCTCTATTGGCTACATCCGCTCTCGATCATTTTTTCGGCGTATCACGGAAACACCGACACTGCGATCGCGTTCTTCTTGGTCACAACCACTTGGTTTGTCAGTCGCAACAAAGCGCTGCTCGCCGGTGTTGCGCTCGGCGCGTGTCTCTGGATCAAGATCCCGGGCGTCTTAATGGCACCCGCGTTTCTGTTTGCACTCCCTACCCTGCGGGCTCGGGCGGAGTTCTGTGCGGGTGCCGGAGCGATCGCACTCCTTGGCTACGGGCCCACGCTCTGGATGAACGCAGATGCTGTCATCACGGCGGTCTTCCTTTATCCAGGGCTCAACATTCATACGAGCAGCGGGATCGCGAGTTGGGGGCTGCGGAACATCTATCCCGCCGTTTCGACTGTCCCCGAAGCGATCCGGATGACTTACGTCGAAGTTCTCCAGTTCACGATTAACCACAACACGCTCATGTGCGTCACACCCATGGTGGCGTTCGCTTGGTTGCGCAGGAACGCGCGAGACGTTTCGGGAATCGCGACAACCGTCGCTGGGAGCTACGCGATCTTTTACGGCATCACCAACTTCTGGGCGTTTCAATACTTCGCCTGGGTGATTCCGTTTTGGCTGATGAGCACGCGATGGTTCGCCGTCACCGCGTCGCTACTCGCGACCGCGTACATCTACGGCGCCTACGCGTGGATGTGCGGGGACCTGCTGCTCATGGGCCCCTGGGACTTCATCGGCAAACCCGACTGGCCCTTCTGGCTGATTGGCGCGCGGAACACCGCCAACCTCTTCTTCTTAGGCGCAGGGCTCTACTTCATCGGCAAAGCGGTGCACGAAGAAGTCGCGAGCCGAAGAGCCCCATCCATCGCAATCCAGAGTTAGAGCGTGATGTCGACTGACTTTCCAGCGCTGCCGGTCTCAGCCGTGCTGCGCAACGAAAGGCTTCGGCGCGCCGGTTCAAGCCACACCAAGCACCCATTGGCTGGCTGGCTTTCGCCGCCGTGCGCCGTCACGAGTGCGTCGAGGTCGATCTGCTTTCGATCCCCATACTGGGAAACGATGCGATCACGAATAGGCGTCATTGCACCTTCGACCGCGATGCCCGCTCCTGCGTCGACAACGCGGCATTCGTCGCCTTCGATTTTCACGGTCGCGAGCCCACCGTTCGCATCTCCGATCACAAGGCTCACGTTGCCCGAGCGTGGGCGTTTGCGACACCAGTCGATGCAGCCGTCGATGTCTTCGAACCGTTGCAGACATTCCTGCACAAGCAGAACACCGTGGGGCGCGTGGCGCGGATTGACTGCACCGGCATTCACGCCGCCGCCATATGAAGCGGTGCGCGGCGCCATGGCGACAGCAACCCCAGCGTCGTTGATCCCCGCGATCGCAGTCGCAAGCCACGGCAACGTTACTTCGGCGGAAGGAAAGCCAACTTCGGGTCGGCTCTTGCGCAGAATCCACGGGCTGCTCTCAAGCGATGCACCCGACAGTGTGCGCAATACGAGCGGGCCACCCGACGCGCTTTGCGTTTCCCGCGCCCCGATCGCAATCGCGGGCGCAACCAGGTCTTCGTCCGGCCCTGCCGTCTCCGTGGCGGCGCAAAACAGATCCATTAGCGATGCGAAGGGCACGTCCGCATTTCGCGCGATCCCCGCCATCCGCTCGGCCAAGTGGGTGTAGTGACGAATGACTTCGCGCCCAATGCCCGAGCCCAGCTCGCCGCCGGACGTCAGCGCACGCAGCGAAGGCAAGCGACTTCGCCGCACGCGTCCACCCGCAGCAGCGATGCGCGCCTGAATTTCAGCCCGGTGCGCAAGCCCCTGACCGTGACCCATCGCGCGAGGGTCGCCAACACATTCGATAAACGGATCCATGAGTGACTCTTTAGCCGGACTCGCCGGGGAGTTGCGGCTCTTCGCGGTCAGCGTGCGAATTTTTCAGAACGTCCGCCGGAAGAACCGCGTTGAGGGAGCCGGTGCGATAGCCCTCGAGGTCGAGGGTGATAAAACGAAAGCCGAGAGCCTTGATCGTCTTCGCGATCGCGGCGGCCATCGTGGGTTCGAGCGCCTTGGGAAGTTCTTCGGGCGATATCTCGATGCGCGCCAAATTGCCGTGATGGCGCAGTCGAATTTGTTCGAAGCCGAGCGCGCGCAAACGGTCTTCTCCGAGCTCGACCTGGATCAGGCGTTCACTTGTGACTTCCATCCCATACGGCAACCGAGAAGCGAGGCATGCGGAAGAGGGAAGCTCGGCAGTGGGCAAGCCAGCGCGCCGGGAAAGAATGCGGATCTCTTCTTTGCCGAGATTGGCGTCGAGCAGCGGGGCCAGCACGTTGTGCTCGTGGGCGGCTCTGTGGCCGGGTCGAAAATCACCGGTGTCGTCGAGGTTGATGCCGTACGCGACCGAGTCGAAATCCAGCTGATCCATGATGTCGTCAATGCGGTCGAAGAGCTCCGTCTTGCAGTGGTAACAACGGTCAGCGTTGTTCGCGCGGTATTCGGGATTGTTCATTTCGTGCGCTTCGATGAAGCGGTGGGGGATCTCGAAGCCCCCCACGATCCGCTCGGCCATCTCCCGTTGAACCTTGGGATAGGAAGGCGACAGCGCGGTGACGGCCAGACATTTTTCGCCGAGCACTTTTTTGGCCGCATAGGCGAGATAACTCGAATCGACGCCACCCGAAAACGCGATGGCGAGCCCTCCTGTCTTCCGCAGCAGATCGTGCAGTATCCACTCCTTCTCCTCAAGCTCGGGCGAGAGCTCAGAAGGAGACGCGGGCGCCGAGACACGGGCCGGCGAAGAATCGATCGTGCTTTGCGGGGGAGGCATGCGGTCGGAATGTACGAGGCTTGCCGAGGGGGGGCAACCAAGCCGATTTCAGGCGTTTTGCAGCGATCGAAGATATGCTCTCCAGTCGAGGGGACGAGATGAGCAAGCTGCGCGTGGGACTTTTGTTTGGTGGGCGGTCCGTGGAACATCAGGTGTCGATCATTTCGGCGACGTCGATCCTGAATGCGCTCGATCGCAAGCGCTACGAGATTACTTTGCTTGGTGTTGACCCTGACGGACGCTGGCATTTGGCGCCGCCTCACGTCGAGCCGGTGGTACTTCTAGGAGCGGAAGCCAAGGCACTCGGCGACAAGGCGTCTGACGAAGTGGTCCTGCCCGCAAAGCCGGGTGGCGACACGTTGGTTCCGGGAGGCGCCGGCAGTCTCGGCGGAAGCCTGGACGTCATCTTCCCAATCATTCATGGCCGCGGCGGCGAAGACGGTTCGCTGCAGGGGCTTCTAGAATTGGCCGGGATCGCGTACGTCGGGTCTGGCGTACTCGCGTCGGCCGTTCAAATGGACAAAGACACCGCCAAGCGGTTGCTGCGCGCCGCCGGTTTGCCCGTGGTCCCTTGGCTCACCTTTCGCGGCAACGATCTCACACCCGAACGTATTCCCGACACCGCACGTCTAGCTCTGGACGAATTGGGTGCACCGCTCTACGTGAAGCCCGCCAATTCAGGATCATCGGTTGGCATTCGTTGCGCAGAGAACTTTGACGAGTTGGTCGCCGCAATCGAAGAAGCGCGCCGCTACGACACCAAGATCATCATTGAACAAGCGATCGATGCCCGGGAAGTTGAGGTCGCGGTGATTGGCAACGACTCGCCGCAGGCGTCGCTTCCCGGAGAGATCCGACCCAAGAGTGCATTCTACGATTATGAGGCGAAGTATCTCGACGATTCGACGGAGCTCATCATTCCCGCCGAAGTCACACAAGAACAAAGCGACGAGATCCGCGAACTCGCGGTTCGTGCGTTTCGCGCTCTCGAAGCCACGGGGCTCGCGCGGGTCGACTTTCTTTTGCGGCGCAGCGACGGAGAACTCTTCATCAACGAGCTCAACAGCCTGCCGGGCTTTACCGAGGTTTCGATGTTCCCGCGGCTATGGGAAGCAACCGGGCTCAGCTACACCGAATTGCTCGACCGGCTGATCGAACTCGCGCTGGAACGCCACGCACAGACGTCGGCGCTCGAAACGCATCATCGGCCCTAATTCAGCGAGCCAATCGAAACGAGCGGGGAGGAGTAGCCCTCGCTTATTCCTTCGCCGCGGGCCTTGCCTTCGTGCGCGGCTCGACGATGTAGCCCAGGGCGCGCAGCTGATGGAGCGCCATGTCGTCTAGTTCGATCTCCCGAGTCTCGACCGCGTTTTCAGGCTCGTAGTCGAGAAACGCTTGGATCTCACTGCGAAGGTCGGCGTAGACCTCAGGCTGTTCGGCAACGACGTTTTTCAATTCCATCGGGTCCGAGGACCGGTCGAATAGCCACTGCTGGGCCTCTTGGGTCTGTCGGACAATCGCGCGATGGTCGCCTTTGACGATCGCGGTGATGGAGTCTGACGGGTTATCCACCTTGCCCCACGAAAGGTCCAATTGGGAGAACACGGCCCGGTCGGTCAGTTCCGCAAGTTTGTCCGCCGGCGGGGGCGTGCTCCCCTGCGCGGCAATCAAGGGCAACAGCGATTTGCCCTCTGCACGCTCAAGCGGGGGCAGGTCGAGGATATCGAGGATCGTGGGCCAGATATCCACGTTTGCGACTTGCTCGTTGACCACGACTCCACCCGGAATCTTGAACGGTGGAACAATGATCAGTGGAACGTGCTGAACTTCTTTGAAGAGCGTCCGGGCATGTCCTTCCTGTCCGTGCTCCCAGAAGCCTTCGCCATGGTCCGACATGATGACAACCATGGTCTTGTCGGCCAAGTTCTGGTCTTGCAGGGCGTCCATCATAAACGCGATGTTGCGGTCAACCCAGTGAATCGACGCATCGTAGAAGTCGAGCAGGTTGGTTCCGTATACGGGCGAGGTGTCGGCGTAGAGATACTGATGCACGTCCATGTAGTGCAGATAGAGAAACCAGCGATCGTTCTTGTAGGAGTCCAGGAACCCGAATGCCCCCTCTGTCGCGTCGTAGTCGGTCCCGCTGAGCCCGTGTGCTGACGGATTCCCCCCTTGCATTCCGCGGCGTGTGACGGGTCGTGGGCGCACGTAGAGATCGAATCCCTGGTTGAACCCAAAGTTCGCAGCGACCCAACCGTTACGCCAAATCCCGCCGGTCACGAAGCCACCGTCTCGCATGATCTCTGCCGGCATCTGGGCGTCATCGGTCATGGACTTCATGTAACGCTGGATCCCGGTGCGCTCTGGGTAGATTCCCTGCCACATCGATGCCATTGACGCCTTGGTCCAGCTCGACTGGCTTTCGACGGCGTTGAAAAGAATGCCGGTCGACGCGAGTTCGGTCATGTTGGGGCTGGTCTTGCGTTCTGCGCCATACGTGTCCATGCGATCGGCACGAAGTGTGTCGATCACAATGAACAAGACGTTCACATCTTCTCGTTCACCGAGCTTGAGAAAGTCTTCGACTGTCCCCGTCGGGCGCTCCCGAGGAAGGTTGATCTCAAACTGGCTCGCAACCGCTCCCACAATCAGCAGCGCCGCTGCCACAAAGTAGATCCATGCAGAATTCAGAATCTTGGGTTTTGCCATCGGTGCGGGATCCCGTTCCTCAGTTTCTACAGGTTTGACCGTTCGTGGTCCGAAATTGTGCAGCAATTCGCGGAATGAAGCACGCACAAGGCTCGCGCCCAGCTGATTCAGGCGGCCGGGAGTCTAACCCGATTCTGCAATACATCGGCAGCCGTGCCCGCGAAATCAAAAAGAAAAAGGCGGCCATCCCAAAGGATGGCCGCCCAATTTCACTGCCTAAGCAGATGCGCTTGCTTACTTGCGCATTCGCTTGCGACCGACGATCGCGAGGCCAGCTGCGCCCGTCACGAGCAGAAGAACAGTGCCCGGTTCCGGAACGAAGGTGAACGTCTTGATCATAGAACCAGCGACGTTACCCGCGAGGCTACCCGTCGCGATGCGGAAGGGCGAAACCATCTTGATCGAGCCATCCGAATCGGAGCTAGCCAAGGCATTCGTACCCGCACTAATCACAACCGTGTTGTTCTCGAGCGGGATACCAGCTGCCGTGATCTCGTACGCCGTGATCAACTGAACGGTCGTGAGGTTAAGCGTAAACGCAACGCCCGTCGTGTTCAGGTAAGCCGGAACAGCGACGATGTTTGAGGACAAGCCCGAGATGCTCACGTTTCCGGTATTGAACGGAGCGCCCGTGACAACAAGGGCGTTCTGGAGAACGTTGTTAACGGTAGTGGGGCCGCCAATTCCGTTACCGAGAACGCCGAGGTCAATGGCGAACTGGAAGCCACCAGCCGTAAGCGTCGCGGTACCGGTGTTCGCTTCGAGACCACCGAAACCAGACACGACCGCTCCACCATTCATCGGGTTGGCGTAACTCGCGGCTTCGCCGAAGTTGCCCGCGCCGCCAACCAAGCTGAGCTTGAGAGCCGTAAGGGACGGAAGCCCCGTGAATGCGGCGGACTGAATCGTGAATGCGTTCGTCTGGAAGACACTGGCCGCTTCGGCGATGGCGTGAGCGCCAATACCGCCACTCAAGACCACATTCGTCGACTGTGCAGAGAGGTGAATCTGAGGAACGGAGCCAAGCTTAACGTCTAAGAAACTGTTGTCCTGGTCGAGGGTGGCTGCTGCGTTTGCGGTCGCGGAGATGGCCAACGCCATTCCAAGAACTAATGCAGCAACTAACATATTACGCATGATGTCATCCTTTTGATCTTGCTTCCGAGTAGAAGCGGATCGTAAGTCTGGATTTTGCGGAACTGCGGATCGATTCAAACCATTTAAATCGACCGTATGGGTACTTTGCACGATTTTAGGGTGCAAAAACAAGCGATTTGATTCGTTGAAGCCACGTGGACTTCATAAATTTCATCGCTTCCTGAGCCTAGTAAATGCAAATTGGATGCCACTGCCCTCAAAATCACCCAGAATGCTTCAAGTTACTGATATTAAACACTTTTAATGCTTTCCCCGCTTTGGACAGCAGCCACTCCAGCGGCGAAAGGGAAGAAGGTTTTTGAATTCTTGGGAAAACTTTTACCACCCCACAGTTCTGGCGTCGATTTCCCTGCTTCTACTAAGATGTCACCCGATATAGACCATCCACGGTGTCTAGCCAAAGGGCTGGGATCCGAAACCGCAGGCGGCAGCTTGTCACGGGCACAAGCCCTACGATGAGATTTGGTCAATTTTCGACCTTACCTTTCCGTGCGAAGGGCTACTCAAGTCCTCAAGCGTCACAGGATGACATCCGTTGAGTGACAGTCCGCCCAGCGTAAACGATTGGAATCTCTCGAAATTGGCGTACTCTCAGGCGCCGTTTTGAATCAGGGAGGCCTCGGCCCACCATGCACGAAATCAATCAACAAAAAACAGTCCAAGCTCGCGTTTCGCGGAATGGCACTCGCCATCACGTCGGCGCCCGTGCCCGCGCATTGACCACCACGATGTTGGTTGGTCTCGTGCTGAGCGGCTGTTACAACGACCCCGAAAGTCGGCTTGCCGAAATTCGCGCGATTCAAGCGGGAGGTCGCTTCGAAGAATCGATCAAGCCGCTGCGGATTTTATTGACCGCCGACGCCGACAATGAAGAAGCCAATTATCGGCTTGGTGTCGCGCTTGTTCAGACGGGGCGTTCGAGCCTTGGGCTTTGGCCGCTCCAAAAAGCACAAGCCGGCGAAGAATTCGGAACGCAGGCAGGACTACTTCTCACTGCGACGTTGCTCTCCCAAGAGTCGTACGAAGAAGCCATTCGCGCAGCCAATCGTGTCGTCGAGCGTGAGCCCGACAACCTCTCTGCACGCTACGCACGCGCAAATGCATTGCTGGGCGCGGCACAACCCGAAGCCGCCATTTTAGACGCGGATCATGTTCTCGCGATTAAGCCGGGCGACGCACACGCCTACGCAATCAAGATGTCCTCGTACCTTGACTTGAAACGCTTCGACGACGCTGAAGCGAGCCAAATCGAACTCGTCAAAATCACCGAAGCCGGGACGAACGTCGACCAAGCCGCGCGCGCATGCGGAATCCTTGCTCGCTTCTACGCAGACCAGGGAGACAACGACAAGTCGCAAGAAACGCATGAAGTCTGCCTCGAGAAGTACCCGAACCACCCCATGGTTCGAAGCTGGGCGTCTAGTTTCTATACCATCACAGGGAAGGCCGATCTCTCGATCGCAATCTGGCGCTCCGCCGTCAACAACAACCCCGAAGACTACGAACTGCGCGCGGCCCTCGCGAACCACCTTTCCGATGCGGGGGAAAGTGAAGAGGCCGAAGAAGTTCTGTTCGCCGCTGCAGAATTGTTTGACACCGCGCGTGCGTACCAACGCCTTTCGCAGATTTACATTTTGAACGACAAGACAACCAAGGCGCGTGAGGCACTCGAGATCGCGCTCGAGCACACCAAGAGTGAACCCGACATTCTTCGCTATACCGTTGGCGACCTGTTTCTTGAAGAAGGTGACCTGGAGAGCGCCAAGAAGGTTGCCGATTCGCTCAAGGAACCGAGCTATCGCCACCTCTTGACTGGGGCCATTGAGCTCGCGAAAGACAACCCGGGCGTGGCGCTCTTAGAATTCGAGAGGGGCCTTCGGCTGTGGCCCAACAACGCTCGCGCACGCTTCTTGGCTGGCGTCGCAGCTCAGCGTCTCGGAAAGCATGATCGTGCGATCACCGAGTTCCGCGAATCGATTCGAATTTCCGAAACCGAGACCGACGCATCCTTGCAGCTCGCACGGCTCTACTACACGTTTGGCCAGTTCAAAACGGCCCGCCAGTTTGCGGCTCGACATCTCAGGAACCGCCCGCTGACTTCTCCCGAAGCGCACCTCATCGATGCGCGATCAGCTGTCGAAATGGGGAACCTCGACGCCGCCTATAAGGGATTGGACCAACTCGCGAACACAATTTTTGCAGCTGCGGCAGTTTCCGAGCACGCGTCAATCGTGCGGAAGCAGGACGGCATCGACGCTGCACTGAAGGTATTTGAAGCCAGCGAGCTAGACCTTGGCGAAATGCGCAATGCCGTTGCGGTTCAAAGCTACGCCGCTCTGCTGATCGATGCTGGCAAGGCGAATGACGCCATCAAAGTTGCGTCGACTCTACTCGACAAACACCAGGACAACGCCGAAGCGATGGAAGTCAAAGGACGCGTGCTCGCAGGCGCAGGGCGTGCCGATGAAGCCATGGCATTGATCAACAAGGCCATTGGGTTGGTGCCCGAGTTTGCGGGGGCACTGCAAGTGAAGGCAAACTTGCTCCAGAACGCTGGCGATCTCGGCGGCGCACTCGAGCTGTTCGACAAAGCTGCCGCGGCAGATTTCGACAACCCGAACTACGCGTATCAAGCTGCGAAGCTCGTCAATTTCCAGGGCAATCGCGGTGATGCCATGGCGCGACTGAGGCGAATCACCGAGCAAGAGCCGGGACACATCGCGGCAAGCAACGACTTTGCTTGGTACTTGGCCGAAGAAGAGCAAGATCTCGAACTGGCACTTGAGCTCGCAACGCGGGTCACCGAGCGACAGCGCGACGCCAACACGATCGACACGTTGGGATGGGTTCAATACAAGCTCGGCTCGATCGACGAAGCCGTCGCGAGCTTCAAGAGCGCGCTTGAGTTGCAGCCCGATTCCGCGTCGATCCGCTACCGACTCGGCCTTGCTCTCGCGAAGGCGGGGTCATCAGAACAAGCGCGTGCCGAACTCGAACAAGCGATCAACGGCAGTGCTTTTCCCGAGCTGAGCGAAGCGAAAGCTGAACTGGCTCGACTCCAGGGTTCATAGCCTGAGGGGTCAAGCGGCACGCCAGGCTCGCATCCCGCTCGTTCTCGTTTCGATCGCATGTTTCCTTACTCTTGCGACCGGTTGCCGATCACCAGAAGATCGTGCGGCATACCACGCCGAGCGCGGCCTCGCGTTTCTTGCGGAAGACAAAATCGCAGCTGCGTCCATCGAATTTCGCAGCACGCTCTCTTTCGACCCGAAGAACGGGATCGCCAACCTTGAATTGGCGAACCTCGCGGAAGCCGAGGGCAGGCGAAAAGACGCCATTTTCTATTTGCAAGAGGCACTCTCGACCGACGAAACCAACGGTGAACTGATACTCAGACTCGCGACCCTTCTCCGCGACGACGAGCCTTGGCGCGCACGCAGATTATTGATGAGCGCCGTAGCGCGCGACCCCAAAGACGCGGTCGCCTACCTCGGCCTCTCTCAAGTCGAGCTATCGATGGGTCAACACCAGCAGGCGATGAACTCCGTCAAACGCTCGATCTCCCTGGACGATTCCATTCCGGGTTCGTATTGGCAGCTTGGCATCCTCTATGAGTCGCTCATCAATCAGGCCACCAAGACGAGCTTCACGTTCGACGGTGATTTGAGTGCAAGCGCGGTTCGTGCGTTCGACGACTTCTTGGCCCATGGCGGCCAACCCGAATGGAAGGCACGACTCGAGCAAGCACGTGTTCTTGCGACGGGAAAACGCAATCGCACCGCGGCCATGGCTGCTGCGCGTCGCGCTCTCGAAATCGCCCGGCAAGCGGAGGGCGATTCCCCAAAGCTTCAGGCGGCGCGGCACCTGTCGTCCGTCGCCCGCGCGACGCGCGACCGGAAAGCCTACGCGGATGCAACGGAGGTACTACTCGAAGTCACGCCCCGCGACTTCCATGCGTGGAAGAACCTGGCAGAACTGCGCGGCGCATCCGGTGGTTCGGCGGAGAAGGTCTATCAAGATCTTCTTGCACTCTATCCCGGCGACGCGGACGCCCGCTCGCTCTACGCCCGTCACATTGGCTTGACAAAGGGATACCTGAACGCCGTCAGATACTATGAACAAATCGTCGAAGAGAGCGCCGAACCTGCTCGCATGCTCTCGTACTTAGTCAGCTACCAGATGGCATACCGAATGGCGCCTCATGCGAACCAGACGCTCGCCCGCATGGAAACTGAATTCCCCGACGATCCATGGACCCAACTCGAACAAGCGAAGAAGCAATCGACCGACGGCTACAGCAAGGCCGCGATCGAAGCGCTCGAGGACGTGGTTGCTGGATACGAAATCTCGGAAGCGTACGAAGCACTCGCGAGACTCACTTCATTTCATCGTGGGTCCATACGCGCCGCCGACTATGCGCGTCGCGCGGTGGACCTGAAAGGCTTTTACGAAATCAGGCTTCATCGATTGTTGGCCGAGACTCTGTTCGATGCGCGCAAGTTCGCTGATCACCTCGAAGCCATCGAAGTCATCGAGCGCTACGAAGACTTGACCCACGAGCAGTTGATCTCCAAAGCATCGTCCCTGTATGCGACAGACGAAGCGGACAAGGGCCGGCAGGTCTTACTCTCGGCCGTGAATGACCCGGAGGCGCAGATCGCCGCGACGCTCATGTTCGTGACCCACGAGGCGGGTAATCGAAAGCAGGGGCACGTCGCGCGAAAGCTTGTGATGGCCGCCCTCGAACATCACCCGGACAACCAAGACCTCTTACTCGCCCACGCCGACGTAAACATGCGGATGGGGCGACCGGACCTTGCGCTCGACGTCCTAAACCAATTCGACATCATCAAGTTTCCTGCCCACATTCGCTTCGCCCGCGCGAAACTCCGCGCAGAAGAGGGCGACTTGTCGGGAGCGTTTCCCGACCTCTCCCACGCGCTACGCGCGGACCCGTCGGTGCCAGGCCTGTTGGACTTCGCCGTGTTGATGTATTCGAGAAAGGGCGTGGCCCACAAACAGGACTCGAGAATTTCCGAATGGATCGAAGGGATACGCTCGGATACGACGAATGAATGGCTGCCTAATTCTCGAAAGATTGCGCATCTTCAGCTGCTCCGATCGCGCATCCTGCACACCCACAACAAAAACGAAAGTGCCATCGAGATCCTCGAGCAGGCGATTTCAGACTTCGAGTTCACTGCCGACACGCGAATCGACCTCGCCTACCTGCTTGCGATTACCGAACAGGACGTGAATCGCGCGATCGCGATCGCTGAGGACGTTGTTGACCCCGAGCATCCGGACCCACGCGCCCTCGACGCCTTGGGTTTCGCGTACTTGAGCGCCGAGCAACCGATGGCTGCTCTACAGAACTTCCGCCTTGCGAACCGCGCCGCCGACAACAGAGTCGCCCTGTTCCTTTACCACCAATCGATGGTCCTAGAGGAATTAGGCCGCGACGCCGAAGCGCTCCGCACGATCGACCAGGCGCTCGCCGTCGACCCCACGTATTCGAATGCGGTGAAACTCCGGCAGTCGCTGGTGACGAAGAACGACAAAGAGGCGAAGCCGTCCTGATCTCGTAACGAGTTAGTTCTTTCGCGTGCTTTCGCGGATCCGCTTCTTGCGCTTGAGGCCGTCCAAGTCGTCTTCGAGGGATTCAGTGATGGGTCCCTTGATCTTTAATGCAGCTTCGATCTTGCGAATGGCCGCATCAAGGTCATCCAGCACAATGTACGCCTGCGCCATGACGCGATATTCGTGCTGATCGGGTTCCTCTACCCGCTCGAAGCGATCGATCCATTCTTGAGCGAGTTCATTGACGAGTTCGGTGAAGAGTGGATGACCCCGGATCGCATTATATCCACGCTCAGAAATCAGGTGATCGAGACGGTTGTAGCCTCTCGCGCGGGCGGCTCGCAAAGCCCGCACCGTTCCCTCGGCATCTCCGGCGAGAGCAAGCCTACGTGCGATACGGGTCTGCGCCGCCATACCTTGCGGATAGTGCGCTTCCGCATCGGCCATCATCGAATAACCGGTTCGCCAGACCGGCGCCCGGGTGTTGACTCTCACTGCGAAGACAACAATCCAAACAATCGCCGCCGCGATCAAGACACGACTTGTCAGGGCTTTCGAGCCGCTCGCTTCAAACTTCGCGAGCAAGTCATCCAAGTGATCGCGCCCGAACAATAAGACCCCGCCGATCAGGCCGGGCAGGATGAAGTACAGGTAGCGGTCGGCCATCGGAAAGGGGAGGGGGATGATCCCGCAGACCGGCGCGAATGAAACGATCGCCCAAACCCAGTAGAGCCCTTCGCTGCGCCCGCTCGCCAGGGCCAAGAATGTTCGCCAAGCGAGCAGCCCCAACGCAAACAATGACCCGACCCACCACGGATCGAACCACGAATCTGCAGCCGGGGGTTCGTGGAAGACGGAAAGGCCAAATGACGACACCGCCATCACGAGATAACGGAGCGCGACAGCGCACACCGTGCGCCAGCGAACAATCGTGTCTTCGTAGAGGACGGGCGCCTGCCCGGCTGTTTGATTGAACGCCCAAAACTCCGCAACTGCAAAGACGACCAATAGCGCCGCCCACAATGCAACCCACGACCCATGCGAACGCAACACACCGGCCGGGCGCCCATGCAAGGTGTTCGATCGCGCTTGCCACGCCGCGATCGCAAGAACGAACAACGCGACAGCAGCGGTGGGCTTCGCAAAGAGTGCGAGCGCGAACAACAGCGCCGCGATGACGGGTCGAGTGCGCTGACTCGCGAGTGCGAGTAGCGACAAGACCATGGCGGCTGGAGTCTTTAGCTGCGAAATCCAAGCGACGGCTTCAACGTTCGCAGGGTGAAGCAAGAAGAACGCCCCACCCAGGGCCGCTGGAATGCGCGCAATCGCTGTCGCTCGAAAAACCACCACCAGTAAAACGGACGCCAACGCGTGGAGCGCAACATTCACGACGTGGTAGCCCGTCGTCTCGCGCCCAAAAAAGTGCCACTCGATCCCGTTCAAGAGCAAGTGGACTGGGGCGTAGTTTTCGACCAGCTTTGCGGGCGTTCCCGTCGGATCAAAGATCGCAATGATGTTGTCGTAGGTGAGGTTGTGAATGAACACGTTGTTGAGCACGTAGTGCTCATCATCGGAAATAAACGTACCGGTGAGCGCAGGTCCGTAGGCGACAAGACACGCGACGAAGAAGGCCACGAAGAGCAGTGCGTAGTACAGAACACCATCGCCCGTTCCGGTAGGTGCTTGACTCGTCGACGCGGGTGAGCGCGAGCTGTTCTTATGGGGGGGGCGCGAGTTGCCGGATTTCTGCCGTTTCGTGGGGATCTTTGTCGAACGAGCGGAACTCAAATTTCAGCTCTCCACCTTCACGCACGCGACGCAAGAAGCCACGTACAAGCCCACTCACAGATCTCGCTCACCGCCTCAACAGCGATTCACCAGCCACCTACCAAGCCACTCTCAAGCCGCATCCCATACGGGCATATCGATGAAACGAGGGAATTACCCAACTCCGAGCCCGATGACGCGCTCGATCATACAGAAAGCGCCACGTGAAGGGGCACGGAAAACAGGGCAACTGAGTTACCTTCGATCTTCTGGAACGCCCTCATGGGCACCGGACTGATCAATTGCCGAGATCCTCATTGGCCAGATCCACTATCGCAACATTCACGATCGCAACATTCACAACGCAAGCGAGACGAAGCAGATCGTTTTGGAACACCACGATTCGGACATCGAACTTTCGGTAGTGATGCCCTGCCTCAACGAGGCCGACACGCTTGAAATCTGCATCACCAAGGTGTTGCGCATTTTCGACGAGCACAAGATCGTGGGCGAAGTCGTAATCGCCGACAACGGCAGCACCGATGGTTCACAAGAAATCGCGACTCGTCTCGGTGCAAGAGTCGAAGATATCCCCGAACGCGGCTACGGCGCCGCGCTCATGGGCGGCATCATGGCCGCACGCGGACATTTCGTCCTCATGGGCGACGCCGACGACAGCTACGACTTCCTCGAGATCCCCAAGTTCCTCGAGAAACTGCGCGAGGGGTTCGACCTGGTGCAAGGTTGCCGCTTGCCCCGGGGTGGCGGCACCGTCCTACCCAATGCCATGCCCTTCCTTCATCGCTGGCTCGGCAATCCCATGCTCTCCGCCATGGTGCGAGGCATGTTCCGCGCACCCGTTACCGACATCTATTGTGGGATGCGAGGTTTTCGCAAAGACCTGTACCTGCGTCTCGACCAGCGATGCACGGGGATGGAATTCGCGACCGAAATGATCATCAAGTCGACACTTTACGCTGCAAAGATCGCCGAAGTACCCATCACCCTGCACCCCGACGGACGCAAAGCACACGGCCCTCACTTGCGAACCTTCCGTGATGGCTGGCGCACTGTGCGCTTCTTCATGATGTACAGCCCGCGCTGGCTGTTTCTATTTCCCGGCATACTCTTAATTTTTTCTGGCATCGTTGGATACGGCGTCGCTCTTTCGTCAACGCCAACACTTGGGATCAATTTCGGACCCCACACGCTGCTCGTCGCAAGCTTGTCATTTTTGCTTGGCTACCAGTCACTTCTGTTTGCGATCTTCACCAAGACCTTTGCGATCAGCGAAGGCTTGATGCCCGCCGACCCTCGCATGGATCGCTTCTACGACGTGATCAACCTCGAAAAGGGTCTTGTTCTCGGGGTGCTGTCATTCGTCATTGGCCTTGGCCTCATTAGCCATACCGCCAACGAATGGCGCGCGACAAGCTACGGTCCCCTCGACTACGAGCTCACACTTCGCTGGGTGATCCCGGGCGTCACGCTTGCGGCACTCGGCTTTCAGACGATGCTCTCAGGTTTCTTCGTGAGCATCCTCGGCATGGGTCGCAGGTGACGATCGCCGAGCGCATTCACGAATCGTACGGATTCGAACGGCGCGTTCGCGTTCTGTCCGGCCACCTCGCCAGCTTGTTCCCCAAAGACGCGAACGTGCTCGACGTGGGATGCGGAGACGGCACGATCGACACCCTTTTGATGAAGCTACGCCCCGACATCACGATCGAAGGCATCGACATCCTGGTACGCCCCGAAACCAAGATCCCCGTTCGGGAGTTCGATGGACGCGTGATTCCCCTCGCAGACAATTCTTTCGACGCCGTCGTGTTCGTCGATGTGCTTCACCACAGCGAAGACGCAACACAGCTCTTGCGCGAAGCGCGTCGCGTCGCGCGAGAATGCGTCGTCATCAAAGATCATCGGCGCGACGGATTTCTTGCCGAGCAGACCCTGCGCTTCATGGACAACGTCGGGAACAAACGCTTCGGAGTCGACTTGCCGTACAACTATTGGAGCCACGCCGAATGGCGCGCCGCCTTCAGCGAAGTTGGGCTCGGCGTGCGTGAATGGCAGCAGCGCCTCGGAATCTACCCGTGGCCGGCAAGCCTGTTGTTCGATCGCGGGCTCCACTACGTCGCGCAGCTCGGCGTTGTGCCTGAAGGCTCCTGAACGCGAATGAAGAACGAGCCTGCGTTCCTCGTTCCCGGCGTTTGGCTGCTGCTCGCAGCCGCAGTGTTCGCCGTGGCCATGCCGCGGATCGACGACCTCGGGCTCTACTACGACGAAGCGTTTCTCGCACAACAAGGCCGCGACTTCGTCGAACCACAACGCGCGGGGATGCATCCACCTAGCGTCACCACCACCTACATCGCAGGGCGTCCCTTCCCCGTGCGCAATGCGGCCTATCTCGGCTCACTCAAGAGTCAGCTCGTCATTCCAACGTTCTTTGCGTTTGGCGCCAACACCAAAGTGCTTCGAGCAACCACATTGGCGATCGGGCTCTTCGCTTTGCTCTTTTGTATGCTGCTCGCAAAGCAATGGTTTGGAGCCCGTGTCGCGGTCGCGACGGGTGTGTTGATCGCAACAGATCCTTCTTTCTACTTTTTCTCGCAGTTTGAATGGGGTCCTTTCACGAGCATGCTGTTGTGTCGGGGCGCCGGCTTGTACTGCATTTCTCGCGCATTCCACCCCGAAGCGACGAACAACCGCTGGGCCGCAGTCGTTTGCGGCGCGGTGCTGCTCGGCCTGGGCGTCTATAGCCGCGTCGACTTTGCAGTGATTTTGGCCGGAGCCGCGACCGCGTTGGTGGCTTGTCGCCGCGACCTCATCGCGAGCGCGGTACAAGAGCGACGTGGGATGTTGATCGCCGGGGCCTTGGTCTTCGCCGTTGCAGTGACTCCGGTGCTGGCCGTCGTGGGACAAGTCCTTGGCGCAGGGGCCGGGATCGCGGACCGAGGCGACCTCGGATATCGCATTCAGGTGTTGCTCAGCACTCTCGACGGCTCTCATTTTTATCGCTTGATTCATGCGGGCGGTCTCTTCGACCGCATGTTCGCCGAACCCGGACCCACGACCGCGCTCCCAATTTTATTTCTCGCTGGTGTCGCCATCACATGGCTGCTGGCACGGCGTTCAGACACGCAGCGCAAATCAGCGATCGGCTTCTTGTTGGTCGCGACGCTATTCATCACCGTCGTGATGCTCGCAATCCCCGGCGCGGTTCGCGCACACCACATGCTCAACCTGCTTCCATTCGTGCACATGATCGTCGCGATCGCGGGCGTGGGTCTATGGGACGCCAGCGGGTCGAACCAAAGAAGCCAGGCCCTTGCTCGCATTTGCGTCGCATTGGCGGCTTGCGCTTTTATCTATTCCAACGCGGTAGCCATCGCGACGACCCGTGAGCTCATTCAAGACACCGGTGGTATCGGACGGTTTAGTCACGCGAGGCAAGACTTGATTCGCGAGCTCGACGCATCGCCTAACGCCGCAGCAACGCAAGTCGTTAGCCTCGACTGGGGGTTTCACGAAATCGCACTGTTCGAAAGTCACAACCTCGTATCGACTGAACCCATCTGGTCGATGGGGAAACTGGCACGTCGACAAGGCGGCTTCATCTTCGACGGCAACGCATCGACCGTCTATCTGCTACACGAACCGCCGTACGACTTGTTCGGCTACAGCGAACGCTTCGCCCAGGCGCTGCCAGGCATAGACCCGACTCGTTACGAATTGACCGACCACCGAGATCGCCGCGGCGATCTCGTTTTCAAGAGCGCGCGCTTCGATGCCCCCCATCGCATGATCTTCGACGGGACCTTCCGCATCAGACTAAGCGCAGCAGCAACTCCGCCACGTGCTCCTGCTGAGCAGCCGTGATGCCCGGGAAAATGGGCAGAGACAAGATCTCGCTTGCGGCCTTTTCAGCGACAGGGAACGCACCCTCGCGATAGCCAAGTGACGCGTACGCTCCCTGCTTGTGGCATGGCGTTGGATAGTGGATGCCCGCGCCGACCCCCGCGGCATTGAGTTCCGCCACGACCCGATCCCGCTCCGGCACACGAACGACATAGAGGTGCCATACGCTTTCGTTGCCTTCTTTGATCGCGGGAAGCGTGATCAAACTCGTTCCCGCGAGCAGTGCGTCGTATCGCGCCGCCGCCTCTTGGCGTTGTGCGTTCCAAGTGGCGAGATGCTTGAGCTTGGCGCTCAACACGACAGCTTGTAGAGAGTCGAGACGTGAGTTGAAGCCGATTTCGGGGTGTTGGTACTTCACCGTGCCGCCCCAGTTGCGGAGCCGCCGCACCGACTCCGCGAAGTCATCGTCGTTGGTCAGGACCGCGCCGCCGTCGCCGTACGCGCCGAGGTTCTTACCGGGGAAGAAACTGGTTGCGCCCGCGACACCGAAGCCACCTGACAAACATCCATTGCGCCGCGCGCCGTGGGACTGCGCGCCATCTTCCATCACCGCAACGTTTCGACCGCGTGCATAGTCTTCGAGTCGTTCGTAAGGAGCGACCTGGCCATAGAGGTCGACAGCAAGAATGCCTCGCGTTCGATCACCGATCGCATCCTTCGTCTGGTCGGTATCAATCAAGTGATAGACCGGATCGCTGTCGACAAAGATCGGGACCGCGCCCACGCGCGTAACCGCCAACGCCGAAGCGATGAACGTGTTTGCCGGCACAATCACTTCGTCGCCTACGCCGATCCCCTGGGCTCGCAAGATCATTTCGATCGCGTCGGTACCGCTCCCGACACCAATACAGTGACGCACACCGGAGAACTGCGCGTACGCCTGCTCGAATTCGGCGACTTGGGGGCCGAGCACAAACGACGTCGCTTCAAAGACCTCGTCGAAACCCCGCCGGACATCCTCTTCGATCTGTTGATGTTGAAGCGAAAGGTCTACCAAGGGAATCTTCATCAGGCGTCAATCTCGACTTCGCGACCTTTCTCTGCCATGGACCGCGACATGGCGACCAAAGTCTTCACGACGGAAATCCCTTCCGGTCCTCCGGACATCGGTGCTGCACCGCTCACGATGCAATCGAGGAAGTGATCGCACTCGACCTTGAGCGGCTGACTCGTCGGAACCCGGGGCACTTTGATGTCCCCGTCGCGAACCGTCATCCGAAAAGACGCGATCGAATCGACGAATGGCACCTGGGCCACTTCGTCATCAACGTGCTTGTCAAAGATACGCAGCGGTTCGCTCGCGTTGACGTCGTCAAACGTGAGCATGCGCTTGTCTCCCACTACGCGAATGTCGCGCGTCTTGACCGGGTTGAGCCATGACGCGTGAAGGTTCACGAGAATGTCGTTCGGGTAGCGAATGGTGGCGAAGATCGCGTCTTCTATGCCCTTATTGATCCAAGCTCCGCCGGTCGCTGCGACGCTAAGCGGCTCGGCGTCAAGCCAGTAGCTCGCGAGAGAAATGTCATGCGCGGCCAGGTCAAAGGCCGCATTTACATCGACGCGAATCGGTCCGAGATTCGTGCGCACCATCGAGATGTAATAGACGCGCCCGAGCTCTTGGTTTGTGATGTATTGCTTCGCGAGCTGGGCGGCCGCGTTGTAGACGAACACGTGTCCAACCATCAAAATCTTGCCGACTTGCTGGGCGAGCTCGTGCATCGCAATCGTTTTTTCGACGGTGTCGGCAAGCGGCTTTTCGACCAACACGTGCTTGCCCGCGCGGAGCGCCGCGGTCGTGATGTCGTAGTGAGTTGTGGTCGGCGTTGCGACGACGACCGCCTCTACGTTGGGGTCGTCGAGAACAGAGGCGAGGTCGCTCGAAACCTTGATGTCGGGAAACCGTGTCCGCACGACATTGAGGCGCGATTCATTCTGGTCGACGACCCAAGCGACTTCGCTATTGCCGTGATTATGAAAGTTGCCAATGAGATTGGGGCCCCAATGCCCTGCTCCCACGACCGCGACTTTGATCATCGTTGTTCTTCTTATCCTCTAATTGGCGAGCGACGCAGCGCCAAAACTGCACTTTTTTTAGCGCGACGGCTGTCGGGCACCCTGGGCGACCCTAGACGCCCTTGGATGTCCTTGGATGTAGAAGCCTTATCGGCAAGACGCCAGCAATCCCGTTGTTCCATTTTCGCTTGTTGCGCTCATCTTCAGCCTTCGGCTCACTTTCGAATCCCTAGCCCAAGCAAAACCAAGGGTCTCAGGATCGACCACCAACCGATCAGTGGCTGCATCTTGGTTTGGCCCAGTGCCTTCGGAGGGTACACCTTTGTGACCGGAACTTCGGCGACCTTGTAACCCTGGCGAATTGTTCGCAAATAGAGATAGGGCTCGAGTTCGTACTCGTCGAGCCAAGCCTGGTCGAGGTCAATTTCGGGGTCCTCGAGAACCCGGCGGCGAATCGCTCTAAAACCGTTGGTTGATTCGGTGACCCGGTGTCGTGCCACTAACGAGAACAACAACGGGTGCACGCGAGTCGCAACTTTGCGGTAGAAGGGCATCGGGCCGAAATTCGCGTCGCCCTTCAAAAAGCGTGAGCCCTGAACAAAGTCAGCGCCCTCGTCGATGATCGCGTCCAGCAGCAGCGGGATCTCTTCGGGCGAGTCTTTGTTGTTTCCCGCCATCACAACTGCGACGTCGAAACCACCGCTTACGGCTTCGGCGTAACCCGCACGAATCGCCGCCCCAACCCCTGCGACGTGCCCCATCGAAATGACCCGAGCACCAAGTTCGCGCGCGACTTCGGGCGAACGATCTGTACATCCATCGTCGATGACCAACATTTCGTCGACAAGAGGGCGCGGCGTACGGCGGACAACTTCGCCGATCTTGGCCTCTTCATTCAGCACGGGCGCAATGGCGATGACGCGCAATCCTCGATACACAGGTGAGTTCCTCGGGGGCAGAGCATACCGTTCTGGCTTGATCCAAACAGGGTTTTCACCCCATGACCGGGCGCCCTCCCAGTTTTCGCTGCAATGGGCGAAACTGGATGGCAGCGGATGACCTCTGTCCATTGTCTGAAACCAACGCGATCATTCGCAACGCGCAATCGAAACGCAACAGGAGCTTCATGACGGAGCGCGTCCCAAACGATCCGGCCGATGAAGCCGGTGCTCTTGCAGCGGCATCCCAACCGCTCTGCGAGCTATGCGGGAGTGCGGGCGAGCTTCGCTATCCGGACTTGCAAGACCGCCACTTCGATGCGCCCGGGACTTGGACCGAACTTCAATGTCCTCGCTGCCAACTCATCTGGTTGAACCCGAAGCCGACAGCCGCAGACCTACCGGCACTCTACGCCGACTACTACACCCACGGTGAACCCGATGAACGATCGGTATTCGTGCAGGCCATCCTATGCGGAGTCCCGGCCGCAACGCAGGACTACGCCGACATGGTGTCCGACCCTTGGGTACGACGACTGGGTCGCGCGTTTTCCCTGTTTGGCCCTCTTCGCGAAATGGGCATGCGCGGGACCATGGGCTTGTCGCGCGATGCGGGCATTTCGCTGCTCGACTTTGGCTGCGGAGATGGCGCGTTCTTGCGACACATGCGGAGTCTCGGGTGGACGGTGTCTGGTGTCGAACAAGACCCTCGCGCCGCCGAAGTCGCCAGGCAATTGATCGGCCAAGCATCGATCCACACTTCGATCGACGACGCGCGCGCAAAGGCGCCCGACGGCTACGACGTCATCACGCTTTCCCATGTGATCGAGCATTTGCTCGACCCCATAGGAACCCTCCAAGAATGCGCGTCGGCCCTGCGCCCGGGTGGGAAGCTTGTGATCACGACACCGAATACTGAAAGCCGAGGTCATCGTTACTTTCAGCGAAACTGGCTCCACCTAGACCCTCCGCGACACATCACTCTCTACAACCCGGGAACGCTCACTGATCTCGCACGTCGCGCAGGCTTCAAGGTCGAGCGCGTTGAAACCCCGGCTTCGTCATCGCACTTTGTTTATCAAGCCAGCAGCCAGCTCGAATTGCGCGGCGCGCTGCCCGGAATTCGCGTGGAAAACCTGAGCACCATGACGCTGCTCGAAAGTGGGTTGTTCTGGATGTGGGAATACACGCTCACTCGCTTCGGGACCAAGTGCGGCGAAGAGCTGCTCCTGACTGCGGTTCGCCCGGTTTAGGACTGCTAACGTGCACATCACAGGGCTTTGGCCGAACCCATGCACGGCCGATAGGTAAGCTAATGAACCCCGCAAAACCGCTCTCGCCGACAATCGCCGTCGTGATCCCGTGCTTCCGCGTGCGCGAGACGATCCTAGGCGTGCTCGAAGGGATTGGACCTGTGTGCCAGGCGATCTATGTCGTCGACGATGCGTGCCCAGAAAACACTGGCGACCTGGTGGAATCCGAATGTCGGGATCCGCGCGTGCAAGTTGTGCGCAACCCCGTAAACCAAGGCGTCGGGGGCGCGACCATCGCGGGCTACCTTGCAGCCCTCGAAGACGGCGCCGAAATCCTCGTCAAGCTCGACGGCGACGGGCAGATGGACCCGGCTTTGATTCCGCGCTTGGTCTCCCTGATCGAACAGGGCGAAGCCGACTACGTGAAGGGAAACCGCTTCTTCGAACTCGACGGTCTGCAGTCGATGCCAACGGTACGGCTGATCGGCAATTCACTTCTTTCGTTCATCAACAAGATTTCGACCGGTTACTGGAACCTGTTCGACCCGAACAATGGCTTTACTGCGTTGCATGCGGGCGTCGCCCGACAGCTGCCCTTTGACAAGTTGAGCAAACGATTCTTCTTTGAGTCGGACATGCTGTTCCGCTTGGGAACGCTGCGCGCGGTTGTCACCGACGTTCCCATGCCGGCCCGCTACGCAGACGAAAGCAGCAATTTGCGAGTTCGGTCCGTTGTATTCGAGTTTGCAGGCAAGCATCTTTCCAACGTCGTCAAGCGATTGTTTTACAACTACTACCTGCGCGACTTCAGTATCGCGTCGGTCGAAATCGTGCTCGGCGTTGCGTCCCTTACGTGGGGCACCTGGTTCGGCATGACGCGATGGTTGGCGG
Source organism: Myxococcales bacterium (assembly GCA_012960035.1). Taxonomy (GTDB): domain Bacteria; phylum Myxococcota_A; class UBA9160; order UBA9160; family UBA4427; genus DUBZ01. Next base: position 82,959 of record DUBZ01000135.1, read on the forward strand.
GCATTTCGCAGAACATTCCCGCAACGAGCGGCACCGTGATGGTTGCCGCGCTGCCGGTACTCCTGGGCGTGCAGCTGATCTTGGCGTTCCTCAACTTCGACATCCACAACGTGCCACGGGATGTTCTCCACAAACGCTTGCTACCCCCTCACCCAAAGACGTGAGCGAAGCGAAGCCCCTGCTTACTCCCGGCGCGTTCGTCCGCCTGGCCGTGCGGCTCGCGGTCGCGTGTTTGCTACTCGCGCTGGTCTTCAATATGGCCCTGCCCGACAGCGACGTCGGAGTCGTTGCGGCCGTGATGGCGGCATGGCAGACGAGCTTCACCGAAGCGGCGAGTTGGTTCCTTCTTTCTTTTTCGCTGTTCGGAATCAGTTTTGCGATTGGGGCGTCGCGCTTCGCCACGCTGCTTGCGGGCGCCGGCTTCGACGTTCGCTGGCCGATGTTGTTCCGCGCTTATCTCGTCGCGGGGTTCTTCAACCTCGTGCTTCCGGGTGCCATCCTCGGTGATGTGTATCGGTTGTGGGACGTGCGTCAGGAAGCCGGCGAGGGTTCTCGCGCGCTTGGTATCATTGCCGTTGAAAGGTTGCTGGGCCTGTCCGCCCTGGGCTGCCTTGGCGTCGTCGCTGCGCCGTTTCTTCCACTCACCGCCGAAGATCGGTATCTCGGTACTGTGCTGATGGCGGTTTGCGGGCTCATCGCACTGACCACCGCGTTCGCACTGCATCCGCGCGCCAATGGATGGATGCGAAAGATCGGTGCGCTCACGAAACCGATCTCAGCGCGAGTCGCAGGTGCGATTGACGGGGCGTTGTTTGCCGCCGTTGAACTCACCACACAACCGCGTGTGCTCGTGCGGGCGTTCCTGTTGAGCCTTGCAAACCAAGGTCTCCCCGTTGCGGCTGTTTTTTGTCTTTCTGTGCCACTGGCCGGCGAAGTGGCTTGGTATTGGTTCGCGATCATTGTTCCGTTCGTCACCCTGGTGAGCCTGGTGCCGATTAGCATCGGGGGAACCGGGGTGCGTGAATATCTCTATGTCACACTCTTTGGTGCTGTGGGGATGCCGCGGGACGCCGCACTCGCACTATCTTTGTCTCTCCTTGGAACCGCGATCGTTTGGGCCATTGTCGGCTTTGCGATCTTCACGATCGATCGCAGACGTGGCACCGCCCGCCCCGAACCCGTGGCTTCGTAAAGTGAACCGATGACTGCCGCCATCACATTTGCGATCCCGTTTCACCGAAACGAAGCGCTTCTGCGTATCGCGGTCAACAGTGTGCTCGCCCAAGATATGGAGGATTGGCGACTGCTGGTGATCGATGATTCTGGCATGGAACTCGGCGCCAAAGAAATGCTCGAAAGACTCGACGACCCGCGGATCTCGTACCTGAGCCACGAACAAAATCTAGGCATGGTCGAGACTTGGAACCGCTGCCTCGACCATGCCGAAACCGATCTCGTGAATCTCCTGCACGCCGACGACGCGCTGCTTCCCAACTACGCCTCGCTGATGCTCGACTTGGCCGCGCGATTCCCCGAAGCAAGCGCGTTCTTCTGCGAGACCGATATCGTGAGCTATGACGGCGCAGTCACGTTTTCGATCGCCGATATGGTGAAGAAGTTTTTGGTGCCGCGCACCCAGGCCCCAGAATGGGTGCTCCATGGGGAAGACGCGGTGGCGAGCCTGATGACCGGCTACTTCATCATGACGCCTACCCTTTGCTATCGGAAGTCGCGCTTGGTGGATCAACGATTCGATCCCGCGTACAAACAGGTGCAAGACTTGATTTACATCGTCGGGCTATTGATGGCCGACCACACGATCGTGGGCGCGCGCAAGCGCGCGTACGCCTACCGCCGGCATGCAGACAGTGCCACGAGTGTGCAATCGGAATCCATGCTGCGCTTTCACGAAGAAGTCGCGGCGTTCGACCTTGTCGCGGGGCAGGCGCGTGCACTTGGCTGGACGCGAGCCGCGAGCACCGCCGCGAGCAAACGCATTATCAAACTACATCTGCTTTACCGCGCCCTTCGAGAGCTGTTGAGCCTTCGGCCGAGCGCCGCCGCCCAATCCGTTCGCTATTTGGTGAGCATCATTTAGGCACTGCCCAGCACTTCTCAAAATTGCGGCCTATTCGTCTCGCGGCACCCACACGGCACCCGGTGCGACTTGCCAACCCGATCGCGGGGTAAGCTGGCCTTCTTTCTCGAACACGGGACCCACTTTGCGGTAGTGCTCCGCAAGAACATGGTCGTTCGGATAGTGCTCGAGGAACCGGCTGGTCGAATCGACGATCAAACCAAAGCGCCGGTCGGCGATGGCACGCGCGAATTCATCGCGTACCGACGCAGCACCTGGAAGCCCGCTGCGGGACAGATCGTCGACCGGCATTTGATGTGCGTAGACGCGTTTGCCCGCAAGCCCCGCGAGGTAGCCGTGGGCGGGGATCAAGACTTCGCCTTTGGCATTGGCGAGCTGTTTCACGAAACGCACGCCGCGTTCAACGTCTCCCGGACGTGGCAGCGCAATGCGGGGATCGAAAGCAAGCCACAGGATTTGCATCGCGAGCCCGACCGCGGCGGCGCGCGGCACCCATGCGCGGTGTGCTTCGCTGCGAAGCAAGTCGCTTAGTGCTGCCCCGAGCAGAACGACAAGGCAAGCGTGCAGCGGAATCAAGTTGTTCATCGCGCCACCAACCTTCGCGCGCGGAACGATCCACGCCGCAGCAATGCCCACGAAGAATGCTAGGTAGAACAGAACCGAGAGCCGGTCCTTTGAGCGCCATACCCAAACGCCAACCGTGCCGACCGCAAACGGAAGCGCCCAGATCAAATCGTTCCACAAAAAGTACGGAAGGAACGACCAGCGAATTTCGTGTCCGCTCTGTGCTCCCAGCACGTAAAAGAAGAAGTGGTTCCCTTCACCGCTGCTCAGCACGGCTGCGCTCGCGACCGTGAGCCCGAGCGTGGTGCCGGAAAACAAGAGTGTCCGGCGAAACCGAAAACCTGAATCGAGCGCAGCCTTGGAAGTGGAAAAGGAAGAGGCATCTCGATACAGGCACCAAAGCATCATCGGCCCAAATATCGCGAGACCGGTTTGCTTCGTGAGTGTCGCGAGAAAAGCAAAGCCACCCGCGACGACCAGCCCGAGCACGTCGTCTCGAGTGCGCAGGAAATAGATTCCAGCCAACACCAGTGCGACGAAGACCGAATCGATCCGGCCCACATCCATATAGGCGCCACTCACGCGATAGGTCGCAACGAAGAGGCCGGCGCAAACGACACCGAGGTCCCATCGCCGCGACTCGTGGCGCACGATTGCAAAGATCGCCAAGCACGATGCCAACGTGGCGAGTTGTGAAACCAGACGCAGGGTAAACAGACTTGCCCCAGTCAATTTCGTAAAGGGTAGTGCCAGGTAGTAGTAGAACGGTGGATAGGGGTACGGGACGAAGTCGATACTCGGTGCGGGATAGAGCGGGAGGCCTTCGATGACTCGATTGAGGTGTTGAAGCACCCCCCCCTCCATCCATTCGAGCTCGAACGGATGGAAAGCCCGTTGAAACGTCGCCCAGAAAACGACATTGGCTGCGACGATCGCGAGCGCGACAACGGGGCCCAAGGGCCATGAAGTCGATGGCTTCGCGTCTCGCTCGATCCCGGGTTCTTCACCGTCGGTTACCACCGAAATATTGACCCCTTGATTGCTTGCCCGCGTTCCGCCGCTCACAGCACCCGGCGTTCATGTCGCCGGCGCAGTCAGACCAGTTTATCGCAGTCGTGGGCGGTACCGATGCGCAACACCCAGTAAGCCACGAACGACGAGAGTCGCGCTCGCAGGCAGCGGAACAACCCACTCCCGTCGCCATGCGCCCGTCTTTCCGGCTCGCTCTTCGTACCGAAAAATTGCCACGGCTGGCCACAGCTAGCTTTCGCGCGGACTCCTAGCCCCAACGACGTTCTCGCGCCGCGTCCGAACCGAAAAACCAGGCGCCTGGCTCGGTCCGGAGTTATTCCGCAGCCTGCTAGTATGCTTGGGCGCGCACCAGCTGGGTGCCGGCCAACCGTCTTTGGGAACGCAATCGTTACGAAAGGGTCAGGCGGGATGGCGGCCATAGGCGAATCTACCCTCACCCGGCTTCAGATCTTCGCATTGCTCGCCCTCGCCGTGGTATGCGGCGCAGCGACTCTGCACGAAGCCTTCGTCGCGCCCGAAGCATCGTTTCTAACGAGCGGCAATGGCGCCCAGTGGATCGGCTACCCCTTCGTGGCGACGAGCGACGCGGTCCCGGTCGTGCGAGACAACATCCCCGCGTACTCCTTTACGAAGACGTTCGAAGTCGCGGCCGTGCCCGATCGCGTCATGCTGTCTGCGCGAGGTCTCGCGTCCATTGACCTGAGCATCAACGGTGCAACGGTGCTGTGGGACCCACCACTCGAAAGCTGGCGCGAAATCGTTGAGGTCGATGTCGGTTCGAAACTGCACGTCGGCACCAACGAAGTCCGCGCTCGCGTCCGCAACGCAACGGGACCGGCATTGCTGCAGCTCGCGCTTCGCGGCGACGACGTGGACGTTGAAACCGATACGAGCTGGCAGGTCTCGTCCCCCGGCATCCCGGTCGCGACTGCGACCCGTGCCAACGACACCCAGCTCTTCTTCGACACCTTCATCATGCCGCAGCCCCGGGATGCGTTCGCCAAGCACGGGGTGTATCTCGCCGCCATGTTCTTGTTGTTCGCGGGTTTCTCCAAACTCGCACAAAGCCGCCTCGCCGGGGCCAACCTCAAGTCCTTGCCACTCTTCGTGCTTGGAAGTGTGACTTGCTATTGGCTCGCGGTTTTCGTCGTCAAGATTTCAAACCTCCCGGTCATGATGGGTTTCGACATCCCAGCGCATCTCGCTTATTTCGACCATCTGTTGGAATTTCGCACGCTGCCAGACCCGGTCGAAGGCTGGGCTTCCTACCACCCGCCGCTGTTCTACCTGCTCACGAGCGCCGTTGTGTTGGCCACCGACGTGGCACGAGACAGCGCAGCTGGGCAGGTCGTCTATCGCCTGGTCAGCTTTGCGAGCGGCTTGGCGATCGTTTGGTGCACGCACTTTTTCGCGCGCCGGTATTTTCGCAAAGACCCCATCAAGACGAGCCTCGCTACCGCGTTCGCTGGGCTCTTGCCCATGAACCTCTATGTCTCGGCCTATGTGTCAAACGAATCGTTGCTCGCTGCATGGTTGAGTGTCGCAATGTTATTCGCCTGCACCGCACTCATGAGCGCGCGAACCACGGTGCTGCACTTCTTCGCGATCGGCGCGGCACTCGGCCTAGGCATCACGACGAAATTCTCGGGGCTCGCTCTTGTGCCCGTCATCGCAGCGATCGTCGCGGCCAAGATCTGGATGCTCGAGGGCGATGATCGCCGCGCCGCTTCGCGCCGAAGCATCACGGCGTTCGCCGCGGTGATCACCACCACTGCATTGGTGGGCGGCTGGTTCTACCTTCGCAACTACGTCGAATACGGCGAGTGGGTCATTTGGAACATCAACCTACCGGGCGCCACAACGTGGTGGGAATATCCCGGCTTCCACACCTCGTCCTACTACTTGAGTTTCGGCGAATCTTTCCGCCACCCTTTCTTCGCCGGATTTCATTCTTTTTGGGATGGCATCTACTCGACACTCTGGGGTGATGGCTTGCTCGCGGGCATGGTCCAAGCGACAACACGACACCCGTACTGGAACTACGAATACATGGTGATGGGCTACTGGACTGCGATCCCACTTTCGCTCTCGGTGGTTGTCGGTGTCGGAGCGCTACTCGTGCGTGCCTTCCGCGACGAAGACATGCAGGTTCGGATCACGGCTTCATTCGTGGTGCTGATCATTCTCGTTCTTCTGTTTTCGGTCTTCATCGTGACGTTTCGCGTTCCCTACTACGCCCAGGCCAAGGCGTTCTATATCCTGGGTGCGACCCTCCCCCTGTCGATCGCCGCCGCGACGGGACTCAGTTTGATTGATGATGCGCTCAAAGCAAGCCGGGCGGCTTACTTGCGGGTGCCGCTCCATGGCCTCGTTGGAATGGCGGCGGGCGTCATTGTGGTGAGTTTCCTCGGTTGACCCTCAGAAGTTCCGCACGCGCGACGCAACGCTGCCCATGGCCATTTTGTTTTTTCTTCAATTACCTTTAATTTCAGATAGTTAGGAAACCATTCCCCGCTAGACTTTGGATCTGCCGGAGGCGAGGGTCGAGCTTTGGTTGTGGGGAACACGGCGAGGTGCGGGGTTTGATGGGTTGGCGCTGGGCGCCGGCGAACGATCGCCTTGCGCCCAAGATCACCAGCGTAGAGTGGCGTCGCGCCCTCGCGGTCTTCGCGATCGCATTGGCGTTTAAGTTTGGCCTTGGTGGCGTGCTGTTCGACCCGAACGCGATGGCCGGGAATCCCTGGGCGTTCGGTTTCGAAGTTGGAAATATCGCGGGCAACCTTGCAGCAGGGCATGGGTTCTCGGTATCGCGCGAACCCGGGGTCTACATCCCAACCGCATGGATCTCTCCGCTCTACCCCATGCTCTTGGCTGGCATCTTTAAAGTCTTTGGCATGTATACCCTCGGTGCCGCACAGGCGACCCTCCTCGCCAACTGCATCTTTCAGGCCGGGAGTGCCGCACTCCTTTACTTGATGGGATTTCGGTTTGCGGGACGCAACGCGGGGCGCGCCGCAGTCGTCATTTTTCTGTTGAACCCGAACGGTTGGCAGTTCTTGGGTTGGGCATGGCCGTCACAGCTTTTTGCGTTCTTGATCTTGCTTCACTTCTTCGTGCTGCTGCTTCCAACCAAGAACGATGTCGTTGCTGCGTCCATGGCGGGCGGCACTTTCGCAATGGCATTGATGGCGGATGGTGCCGCGATCGCGATCGCACCCGTGACGGTCGCGCACATTTTCTGGACGCGTAGTGGGTCACAGCGAAGTACTGCGTTCGCGGCCGCGTTGATCGCATTTGCCATCGTGGTCGCACCCTGGACACTTCGAAACGCCGAACACTTCGGGTCCTACAACCCCCTTCGCGGCAATATCGGCGTCAATTTATGGGTGGGGAACTATCCCGGTTCCAACGCGGAAGCATTTCATGGCCTCGCCCCAAGCCCGTGGCACGACACCGAGCAAGGCGAACGCTTCGCGACGCTCGGCGAACAGCAATACGATCGCGACGCGCGCGGCCGGGCACTCGGTGCCATCGCCAATGACCCTGCGCGCTTCGTTGGAAACACGGCAATGCGCTTCGCCGGCTTTTGGATCGGCGAGTTCTGGACGCGTTACCAACATATTCACTGGTTGTATTCGGTGGGTCTGATCGCGCTTTCGGCACTTGCACTGCGCGGTGCGATTCGCGCACGAAGTTTTGGAACGGGCGCGCTGCTCGCGGCACTGCTTCTATTTGGGGGCCCTTACTACCTCACCGTTCACGGCCATGGGCGTTACCGTGTCCCAGTGGAGCCCTTGATGTGTTTGCTCGCAGTTCTAAAGCCGGGAGACGAGCAGTCGGTGATTGATGACGAGCCGCAATCATGAGACACGTTGCGCTGCATTGGGTCTTGCCGTGTGCTGCGCTCTCACTTTGCCTCATCGCTTGCGACACCAAACTCTCTGTCAGCGAACCGGCAATAACCCGTGCAAAGAACTCTGTCGTGCTCATCAGCCTCGACACGACTCGGCGCGACCATCTCTCGGTCTACGGATACGATCGCAAAACGTCCCCCAACCTCGACGCAATGTCGGCTGACGGCATCGTGATGCAGAATTTCCTCACCACCTCGTCGTGGACACTTCCCACTCATGCATCGCTCTTCACTGGCCTCTTTCCTTCGAGCCACGGTGCGCACTACAGCAACGTGGGAAACACGGCCCTCGGCGATGCCGACGGCGCCCCTCAAGGCTTCGACGCTTTTCGCGCGAACCGTCTTCCCGACGCCGCCAACACGCTCGCCGAAACACTGAAGGCAAACGGATTTCAAACCCATGCCGTTGGGGCGGGGCCTTGGTTCAAGCCTGTCTTCGGCCTCGATCAAGGGTTCGACCACTACGACGCTGAGTTCGATTCCCTCGCCGGCCGCGACGGTGCCGAAGTGAGCGAGCTCGCCATCAACGCGATCGAGCGCGCCGCAGACAACCCGTTCTTCCTTTTCCTCAACTACTTCGATCCCCATGACCCCTATGATGGACACGGAACAAGTTGGGAGCAGTTTCTCAAGCCCGGGCCCGACTTCGCACGGTCGAAGGTGTTGGCGGAGTACGACTCCGAGATCCTCTATATGGACGAGCAACTCGGGCGCGTGTTCGACACCCTGCGAAAGCAAGGCTTGTACGATCATAGCTGGATCGTCGTCACGAATGACCACGGCGAACACTTTGGAGAGCACGAGTTAGAAGGCCACGGCTTCTCTTTATATGAGTCGGTCGTTCGCGGTGTGCTGATCATCAAACCGCCTGTAGACGTAAGCCTTGAGCTCGATCCCAACACGAGAGCGCAATCGGTCGACATCATGCCAACGCTTCTTCAAGGACTCGGCATCAACTTGCCAAGCACGATGGAAGGCGAGCCCCTCAACCGCATCACTCACCCCGCGATGGTCGAGCTTTACCGCAGCGCGGGGAACGTGCGCTGGAAGGGCGAACGCTTTCGGCGCGAACTGCGTGCGCTTTATGACGGGGACTACAAACTGCTCTTGTCGTCAAAGGACGAAGATCCCGACGCGGGCCTGTTCGACCTGCGAAACGACCCCGCCGAAACCAACGACCTCCACGCCGAACTGCCCGATGTCGTCAACGCCATGGTCACGCGATTCGAAACGTGGTCCACTTCGCGAACGCCCCTCAATGAGGAACGCGCACCAGACCTCGACCCCGAAACCCGGCGGCAAATGGAAGCCTTAGGCTATCTCGACGCAACCCGTGAGCCCAAGCCCTAGATGACTGGGAACTCCACACCCATTCAGGGTCTCGCGATCACGGCGCTCGTCGTTGTGTCTTGCTTCGCACTCCTGCGGTTGTGGGCTGTTGGACAAGCCGTCCCCGGCATCGACTACTACCAGTTCTGGGTCGTAGGCGAAGCGATTGAACACGACGGCCTCGTGAATCCCTATGCCGACGAAGAGCGAGAACGCATCGGGGCCCTCTACCTAGATCGAGCCCTCGCTTCGCTACCGCCCCACGACGACAATCTTGTGAACCGCTTTGCAGCCGCCGCGCAGGCGCGGGCAGTGCTCGAAACTTATTCGACGCCCTTCCTCTATACGGGGGTCCACTGGCTTTCGAGTGGCGACTACGAAACGGACTTCAATCGCTGGCGCATCCTTTCGCTCGTCGCGTTCGTGCTCGGTGTTCTCGGTATCGCGCAAACGGTCGGCATGGCGTGGCTTCCGTCATTGGGTTTGCTCGCAGGGCTCCTCCTGTTTTTTGCCCCGCTGCAGTCTGAAACTCAAGTTCAGAACGTGAATAGCGTCCAATTGGGTCTCCTCGCGATTGCAATCGCCTTGCTGCAACGGGAAGACAGTGCCTCCGCTCAGGTCGCCGCGGGGGCGACGCTTGCGATTGGCGCCATGTTCAAGCCCAATGTTGGGCTCGTTGTGGTGTTCTTGTTTGCGGCGATCGCGATGTCTGGAAAAACGCATCGCACCCTTTTGGTGGCGGGTGGAATCGCCGCAGGCATGTCCTTCGCGTTCGCGACGTCGAGTGTTTTTTTGGGAAGCATGAATAGTTGGCTGGATTGGATTTCCGCCGCAACGTCGATCCCGCCCAACATCATCACAACCGAGATGGGCAACTACGCGCCGCTGGCATTTGCGTTTGGAGAAAGCTCGAATGGCCTGAGCTCGATCTTCATCGTCCTTCTTTCAATACCTGTACTCGCTGCCTTATGGACAAAGCGTGATGCTGAAGCGTCGGCGCTTGAGATGACGACCCTGGCTGGATTGGGGTGTTTGATCTTTGTCTTAACCGCGAACCTCGTGTGGGAGCATTATTTTATTTTGGCAGCACCTTTGCTGGTCGCGGCTTGGGTTCCCGGCCTCTCCAGTGCGTCAAGCGGCGCGGGTGCGCGCCTGCTCCACCGGACGCTTCCGGGTCTTGCTCTCGTGGGTCTCCTGGCGACACCGACCTTCGAGATTTCAGGGCTCTCCCACGACATCTATTTTCCGTTGGTCCAGGGCGGCGGTACGGTCATCCTCTACGGGTTGGCGATCCGCCGGTTGTTTGCCCCACGAGAGGTCTCCGCAGCGTGAGCGTTTTGGGTCGACCATTGTCATTGCTCGTCTTCGCGATGCTTCTCTTGCTTCTCGCGATCGCACATCCCATCACGTTTTTGCAGGCACGCCATGCGGCCCTCGACGGACAGTCGTTCGTGAGTGCAGCCGCCCTCTATGTAGAGAGATACGAAAAGCCGCGGGCCATTCGCGATGCCGCTCGAGATCATGAATCGATCGGCTACGTGTGCGAAGCGCCAATTGACGTTCGCGTCGGCGGTCCGTTACAGGCGCGCTACTACCTTTCGCAATTCGCCCTTGCCCCGCTGCTACTCGAACTCGAAAGTGAAGAAGCGGCCCACGAACTCGTGCTCGCGAACTTCCGGACCAAGCGAGAACTGACGACATACCTCGAAGCAACTTCGAGACGCGTGGTTGTAACCGTCAACGACAGCGTTGCTTTGACGACGAAGCGCGAGGTCCAATGACCTTCGCCCTCATCGCACTCTTGATTTCTTGCGAAATCGGCTGGTTCGCACTCGCGATCCTTTGGCCGCGAACCCGCGAGCAAGCAAGCGACGTGATCCTGCGCGGCGCGCTTGCCGGCGGACTCGGCTTTGCGATCAGCTCCGTCCTCTACCTCGCTTGCCTCGTTGCAGGCGTGGCACAGCGACCTTGGGTGGTCGGGGTCGAGGTCGCGGCCCTCATTGCTCTCGCTACGCTGGCACGCCGAATCCCGCCTCCCGACGAAATCGCAGCAGTGGAATCTCCCGACAGTGACTCACGCTTCGACTGGCTACTCCGCGGCGGTGTCTTGGTCGCGCTGATCGTCAACGCGAACGCTTGGTGGGTTCGCTTCAAGGACGAACCCCTCGGCTTCTGGGATGCCTTTGCGATCTGGAACCTGAAAGCGCGCTTCTTCTTCGTCGACTCCGGCGAACACTGGCAGCGTGCGTTTTCGAACTCCGTGTCGTGGTCACATACAGACTACCCGCTCTTGCTCCCGCTCAACGTTGCGCGACTGTGGACGTACGCGGGGGAGCCCACGCAAGAAGTTTCAGTCGTGCTTTCGGTCATCTTTGCGCTCCTCGTTGCGGCCTTGCTCTATGGCGTCGTCAGTTGCCTTGCGGACGCAGCGCTCGGAACCCTAGCCGTCTACGCTGTACTCGCGACTCCGGCCTTGATGGCCCAGAGCACATGGCAAGTCGCCGACATCCCGCTGGCGTTCTTTTTGGCCGCAGCAGCGGGCCTCGTACTCGTTGCCGACAAGATTCCGGCGGGAGCGCGACCCGCGTTAGTGGTCAGCGGTCTATTTGCTGGGGCGGCGGCATGGACGAAGAACGAAGGGCTGTTGTTTGCTCTCGCAATACCGATCGCGATGATGTTCGTCGGTTCCCGGAGCGATTTTTCAGCCCGTATACAACGAACGGGCCAATTCGCGAAAGGGCTCGCCGTCCCAGTCGCGATCCTGTTCTTAATGAAGGTTACGCTTGCCGGGGAAAACGACCTTGCGGGTGATTTCGCATTCGACTCACTCACCCGCGTGTTCGAAATCGGTCGACATGCAGAGATCTTGGCTTCGTTCGCGAGAGCCCTCGCCACGCTCTGCGGCCTTCCGCTCCTTGTCGGCTTGGCGACGCTCGCGGTCTGGCTTCGATTGCGACGAGGCGACGAGGCGAATCGCAACATTGCAGCAATCACCGCGGCGCTCTTGCTCCAACTCGGCGGCTACTACTTCATCTATCTTATTACCGAGCGCGATCTCGCATGGCACCTCGGCACGTCGAACCTGCGACTGTTCGTTCAGCTATGGCCGACCGCATTGCTCTTGCTCTTCGTCGGTCTGCGGTCTTTTGGCGAGGCGCGCTACGAGCTCGGCATCATTGGGTTGCGCATACCTGCGAACCAACCGCCATCGGCAACGAATTCGGATCCGGTGGAATAGCTGGCTTCATCGGTCGCCAGGAACAAAATCACTGCGGCAACTTCCTCCGGTTGACCCACACGTGGAATCGGGAAGTTCGCATAGACGGCCTTGTTCATCTCTTCTTCGCTGAGTGAACCTTTGCCTCCCATTGCGGTCCACATGCCACCAGGGTGAACGCTGTTGACTCGGATGCCGTGCTGGCCCAATTCGATTGCCGCGTTTTTGGTGAGACCTCTTACTGCCCACTTGGTGGACGAGTAGGCCGCGAGCGCGGCAGAAGAGTGCAGGCCGTCGATCGAAGACACGTTGATGATCGAACCGACGCCCGCAGCCTTCATGGGTTCCACGACCGACCGGACCCCAATAAAAGTGCCGAACTGATTGACGCTGAATACGCGCATGTAGTCTTCGTCGGTGGTGTCGGTAAGCGCCTTCATGAGGACGATCGCCGCATTGTTGACGAGCACGGTGAGGGGGCCCCGTGTTTGAGCAAGTGCGATCGCGTTGTCCCAGTCCGCTTGTTGGCTGACGTCCATGTGAACGAACGAAGCGGCATCACCGAGTTCGGCAGCAAGGGCTTCCCCTTCTTCGTCGAGAATGTCACCAAATACAACTTGTGCGTCTTCGGCGACAAACGAGCGTACGATCGCTTCGCCAAGCCCGCGGGCTCCGCCGGTAACCAGTGCAACTTTTCCCGTCAATCTTCCCATGCTTCAGTCCTTTCGTCGCATTGCTGTCGCTGTGACCAGGGTGTCGTCTCGTGCTTAGGCTGCGTTGCGTCGCGAACGATGACGCTGCCAGTCGTAGTACGCACACGCTTTGAGCTCGCCAACGGTAGGACAGTGGCTCGAGTTTTGGAGCGTCGACCGACGAGAATTTGGGGAGGGTATTGCGGGGTCATGACGGGGGTAGTGCCGTGGGCAGGAGAAGCGGGGACCAACCGAACGAGTCGGTACCTACGCAACGGTCGACATCGATCAAACCCGGTCGCGATGTCTGCGAGACTGGGCGCGGCGAAATAGAAGCCCTGAAGCAGGTTGCAGTACGTTGCGTTGAGGCCCAGTTGCTGAACCATGCCGATGATCGCGCTGACCAGCTTGAAGCAATGCTCGCTGGAATCGATGTCACCGATGAACGATCGATCGAGCTTTACGATGTCGACTGGGAAGCCGAGCAGATGCGTTCGCGACGAATAGTCAGTGCCAAAATCGTCGAGGTCAGGAAAGATGACGAATGCTTGACTCCGCCTCCGACTGCATCATCGTGACGTCCTGAATGGTGCCGCGCAGGAACTGGCTTTTGTTCGCGCCCGGGACACCGACGAAGCGAAGGATGGAAGTCCGCTCGTTGCCGAGAACCCTATTGAGCGTGAGGGAGACCTGGGACTCAATCGAATGTGTCCAGACTTCCGACGCGGCATCTCGCCTGTTGGGGTCTGTGGCTTCCAGCAGTTCTTCCAGACCGAACGCAGTGCTGGGGCCAACACCGAGTGACGCTGGGCTTCACCGGAGCGTCGTAGATCCTTTTCGTGGAGAGACCAGCTGCCGATGCGGCCGGCGCGCGCTGGGCTTCCGCGAGCTGTCGTCAGATTTTTGTGAGGGCCGCGACCGTGGCTCGTGCCCGAATTACGAATCGAATGCGTCTGACAAGAACGCTCCACGGAACCGGCTTCGAAACAAAGTCCGTCGCGCTGGCGGCGTATCCGCTGTCGACCGATGCAGAGTCATCGGCACCCGGTAATCATGGTCACAGGCATGTCACGAGTCTGGGTGGCGTTGCGGAGTTCTCGGCAGACTTCGGGGGCCCGTCCATCGTCGGGAGTACGATGGCGCGTGGCAGGTCAGGAACCAGAGCAGGCATGCATTGAGCTCAGCCTGGAAATTCGCGGTCTCAGCGGATGACACGCACCCGGAACGCGAGATATCGCAAGGAGCATCCGCGGCGTTATCTGGCCAGCCGCTTTTGGTGCTTGTGGCGTCATGCGAGCGGTACAAATGAAAACCGCCCGGCTGCTTTCGCAACCGGGCGGCTAATCATTGCCAAACCTACAAGTTTTCGATTACTCGATTACTTGCGGTTTCGCTGGCGCATTGCATAGCCGCCGGCCAAGCTCATGAGGCCAACGAGTGCTGCAATGCCCGGACCCGAGATCGACGGGAGAGCGCCAAGCGGACTCCCGACCGTCAGGTTAAGCCAACCACGGTTGGCGTTGGGGCCCGAAATACCACGGTTTGACACGCTGCCTGCAACCAGGGAGATCGCGCCAACACCGCTTACGCGGGAGTCACCCCCGGTGAGCACGAAGACTTCAGCACCGGCCAATGCGGCCGTTACTGAAACCGTCAGCATACCCGTGGTCCACGGACCACCACCACCAGAAGCGGGGTTCGCAAGGCCAGGGTTCATCAAAGTCGTCGGAGTCGCAGTAACGACCAAGCCACCGGCCGTAACCATGCCCGTCAACTGACCCGACGGAGGCGCAGCACCCGGGCTCATGCCCGAGCCGCCGAAAGCATTACCAATTCCACCGGTACCGGTGGAATTGGGGCTAGCAAGCGCCATTGCGATCTTGCAGTTCGCGCCGGTGCACGGAGGGACACTGCCGCCGCCGAAAAGGGCAACGTCAGCACCACCGAATACTCGACCTGACATCGCACCACCGAACTGAGCAACAGTCTTGGTGTAGATCATGAGACCGTTCACGCCGGGGCCCGCTCCTGCGTTAAGGCAGTTCGGATCGCCGGTCGGGGTTACAATTTGCCCCTGGCAGTAATGGACCACCGGTGCACCGGTGCGGCCACCCGCCACAAGAGATTCGACACCCAACGGGACCGTAATGCCCAAGGACGTCAACACCTGGAACACGGCGGGGTTAAGCGCGAATACCGGAATCACAAACGGGACAACGGCGTGCTTCATCTCACCACCCGCGAACACGAGCGCTCGCGGATCAGCACCGGCAGGCTGAGAAATAACCGCACCAGGAACCGGCAAAACCTTGCCGACTGGAGGTGGGGTGAAGCCGATTGGAATCGGCAGGCCATCGCCGACCTGGTATCGGGCGTTACCCGACAATGGATGCACACTTGCCGAGGCGGTCGCCGCCAAGCCAGCAACGAATGCAAAAGCAACTAACAGGCTCGTCAGTCGCAGTTTCGTAGTAATGGATGTCATTTATTGGACCTCTTTGGTTATTAAACTGCGTGAAATTCGCATACTGCGTTTGTTTTCGTTTTATCCAGACTTGCCAAGAAGCTTTTCAATTTCCCTTGGAGCGACCCTGTTCAGGCCTCTTCGTTGTAGATCCGCTGACAGAAGATGTTCCAAGGAACTCAGGCCACAGCGGATCCGAGATTCATATTCATGTACTAACAGTGCAAAACTCATTCCAAAGGTGGATGTATAATATAATCAGATACTTATCGGATTTCGATGACATATCTGATGGAATAAGTTTTCCCACAAAGAGAAGCGAGCTGCCCTCTCGACCACTTTTGGAATAAACCTTCAGATTCCCGGAATCTCCTGGGTTTCGTCATTTTTCTGCCTCCAATTTGGCGGGCTCACTCATGACTTCACCCACCCGGGAAAAGGGAATGACTTGACCCACGAAGAAGTGGCTCTCATCCGAGGCCAGAAACGATGCAAATAGGGCTTCTTCGGCCTGCGGTGCGCACGTAGCCCACTTGAGCCGATCGAACAGCTCCATATGCCGAGACACCCTCAAGCGCTTTGAAGAAGGTGGCGCCGCCGATGACGACCACTTTGCCGGCACGTCGCTCATCCATCGTAGGAAGAATGCTCCGACACAGGCGGCGGAGCGGCTGGACCACCCTGTCAAACACCTTGTGCCAGGTCGGGTCGTCCATTTCCGCCGCAGACTTACCGAGGTTCGCTGGACCGACCCAGTTCGCGATCAGGACGTCGGATGTCCCCGGCTTCGCTTGCGGCCGCATCCCGAAGGTCCCGAACATCCGCGACCCCTTCGGCGCCATGGTCACAAAATTATGGGACCATGGCGGGCCCTTCGACGCAAGGCTGAGGGTCAGGAGTCGAAATCAGCCAATTTTGCCCACACCCCGACTCAAACCCCGAGGGGCTACACTCTGGATCCTCAGACGCCGATGGGGATTCCACGGGGACCTACAATGTGGGCCGCAATCCCGATGGAACCAACGGGAAATTTGTGGCCCTCAACCTGGAAAGAAAGACGAACCCTTTGAGCCAAGACACCCAACGAGAACTTGCAGTTGTGATCCTCGCCGCCGGACAAGGCACGCGCATGAAATCGCGTCGCGCCAAGGTTCTGCACGAGCTTTGTGGTCGATCCATGCTCGGACACGTCGTGACGGCTGCTGAGGCGTTCAATCCGGCGCGCTTGATCGTCGTTGTCGGACGCGATGCCGAACAAGTAGAAAAAGCATTTGCGGGCAGAGTCGAGTTCGCACATCAGACCGAACTCAAGGGCACCGGCCACGCGGTGAAGCAAGCACTCCCGATGCTCGCCGATTTTTCGGGCGACGTTTTGATCCTCTACGGCGACACCCCAATGCTTACCGCCGAGACGTTCGCACGCATGCTCGACATGAAGAGCGACACCGCTTCCGACTTGTTGATGCTCACCGCGATGGGTCCGATCCCCGGTCGAGTCGTGCGCAATTCCGCGGGCAAGGTGGATCGCATCGTCGAGGCCCAGGACGCAACCCCCGAAGAACTCGAGATCGAAGAGCGCAACACCGGTGTTTATATGATGAGCGTTGGTCTTGTGCGTGAAGGCATCGCGAGTCTGAAAGACGACAATCAACAGGGTGAGTTGTACCTGACCGACGTTGTCGGCTACGCGGTGCAAAACGGACTCAACGTTGAAGCGCTGCTGCTGGAAGATGGCGAGCAGTGTCTCGGCATCAATACCCGGGCCGATCTCGCCCTGGCGACAGAAGCCATGCGCCGTCGGATCAACGCAGCCCATATGGAAGCTGGGGTCAGCTTCGTCGACCCGAGCCAAGTGTATATAGATGCAGGTGTTGAAATTGGCGCCGACACCTTGATCGAACCCGGATGCGTCATCCAAGGTGCATCGGTGATCGGCAACGGAGTGCATCTGAAAAGCCAGTGCGTGATCGAGTCGAGTCGCTTGGACGATGACGTCGTGCTCGGACCGATGGCGCACTTGCGACCGAACTGTCACCTGATGGCGGGTGTCAAAATCGGGAATTTCGTGGAGATCAAGAACTCGACATTGGGCGAAGGCACGAAGTCGGCGCACCTCACCTACATCGGAGATGCGACGGTCGGAAGTGGCGTGAATTTCGGCTGCGGAACCATCGTGGTCAACTACGACGGCATCGAAAAGCATCGCTCGACGATCGAAGACGGCGCGTTCATTGGCTGCAACTCGAACATCATCTCTCCGGTGACCGTTGGGAAAGACGCTTTCATCGCGGCAGGAACAAACGTCAGCAAAGATGTCCCCGATGACGCGCTCGCGGTTGCCCGCGTAAGGCAGAATAATCTTGAGGCCTGGGTGTCGAAGCGAAACGCGCGACGTAGTAAGCAATACAAGGCCAAGAAAGACAAGAGCAATAAGTAGAACGGTCGCGGGGAAATCGAATCATCGAACACTGAGCGCAGTTTTGCGAAGCTTGTGTCCGACGTGTCAGGAGTAAATGGTATGTGTGGAATCGTTGGCTATATCGGGCGCGAAGGAAATGCATCGGACATCCTGATCGACGGGTTGCGTCGGCTCGAGTACCGCGGCTACGACTCGGCAGGCGTCGCGATCTTTGACGGCGACGTGATCGATGTCCGCCGTGCCGAAGGCAAGCTCAACAACCTCGAAGGCGAAATCCGCACCGCACCGATCGAAGGCCGCGTTGGCATTGGTCACACCCGTTGGGCCACGCACGGCAAGCCGTCCGAGCGCAACGCACACCCCCAACGCGCGGGTTCGGTCGTGATCGTGCACAACGGCATCATCGAAAACTATCGTGAGTTGCGGCGTCAGCTCGAAGCCGACGGTCGGACGATCGAGTCCGACACGGACACGGAATTGATCGCGCACTGCATTGAACAGTCGATCGATCACGGAAACGACTTGCTCGCCGCAGTTCGCGAAGCATGTGGACGCTTGACCGGCGCTTATGCACTCGCCGCTTTGAGCGAACGAGATCCCACAACGATTGTGGCTGCGAAGAACGGCGGCAGTCCCATGATCTTGGGCCTCGGCGAAAAGCAAGCCTTCCTCGCCAGTGACATCCCGGCCATCCTTCCATACACGCGCAACATGGCGTTCATCGAAGACGGCGAGTTCGCTGTACTTCGGGAAAGTGGCATCGAAATTTTTTCATCCACTGGCGCGCCGAGCCCGCGCGAGTTTAAGACGGTGCTGTGGGATCCGATCTCTGCAGAAAAGGGCGGCTACGACCGCTTTATGCAGAAGGAGATCTTCGAACAACCCCGCGCGATCACCGACACGATCGGCACGCGCATCGACGAGACAGCACTCGACATCGATCTCGACGGCATTGCGCTCGACCCAGCATGGGCGAACGACCTGAGCCGCATCAGCCTCGTTGCATGCGGCACGGCTTCGTATGCGTGCATGGTTGGCAAGTACATGATCGAGCACATCGCCAAAATTCCTTGCGAAGTCGATCTCGCGAGCGAGTTTCGATATCGCAATCCCATCTTGAACGACCGCTGCATCGTGGTGCCGGTTTCTCAGTCGGGCGAAACTGCCGACACTTTGGCAGCCCTTCGCGAAGGCAAGAGACAGGGAGCACGCATCATCTCGATCACGAACACGCGCGACTCCACAATTGCCCGGGAAAGCGATGATGTTCTGTACACCCACGCGGGGCCCGAAATTGGCGTCGCGTCGACGAAGTGCTTTACCGCGCAAGTCACTGCGCTCTACTTGTTCGCCGTCAAACTCGCAATTGTGCGCGGTCTCCTCGACCGCGACGAACGCGAACGTTTGCTGCGAGAACTGACGAGTCTTCCCCGCGTTGTTCAGGAAACCCTCGCCCTCGATGAGCAAATTAAAGAGCTCGCGCACAAGTATTTCAAGAAGAGCGACTTCCTGTTCCTTGGGCGGGGCATCATGTTTCCGATTGCACTCGAAGGGGCTCTCAAGCTCAAAGAAATTTCTTACATCCACGCCGAGGCGTACGCCGCGGGTGAAATGAAGCACGGCCCAATCGCATTGATTGATGAGAATATGCCTGTCGTCGTTATTGCGAATAAGGGCCCGCTCTATGACAAGCTGATCTCAAACCTAGAGCAGGTACGCGCGCGCGATGGTCAAGTAATCGCAATTGCAACCGAGGGCGACACCGAAATCGCCGACAAGGCGAACGATGTCATCTACGTGCCCGACCTCGGCGATTTCCTCACATCCATCATCGTTTCGATTCCGATGCAGTTGTTCGCCTATCATGTCGCGACACGCAAAGGCACCGACGTTGATCAGCCGCGCAATCTCGCAAAGAGTGTCACGGTCGAGTAGCGCCGCGCTCGGGAAAAGTTCCCGGGTGGAGGCTTGGTGTCTGGGTTAGCTTCGACACGATGGCTGTTGTGGGATCCAATGCACGCGAAGCGCCGAAAGAGTGGATAGACGACCTTGAGTCGTCTCCTCGTGTTCTGCCCGCAATTGCGCTGCTCGCGATCGCACTGCGCGGCGTCATGGCAGTCCGCACTTCGGTGATGTTCGAAGATGGCCCGCATTTTATCGAAGTTGCGGCGCGGTTTTCGAGCGGGGACATTGCGGGCGCTCTCGCGGACCCCTACCACCCACTCTACTCGGCGCTGATCGCGCTCGTCAGTTTCGTGACAGGCAACGTCGAAGTCGCCGCGCTCGCCATTTCAATTTTAGGCGGCACCGTGGCAGTGGTGGCTACGTACATCTTCTTGCGAGATGCGTTCGATGAAAGAGTCGCCGCGTTCGGTTCGCTTCTATTCGCGATCTCACCCTACGCCGTTCGCTTCACCGCGGACGTACAGAGCGAAGGTCTTTACCTCGCATTTTTCGTGTCAGGGGTGGCTCTTCTTTACCGGGGCATAACGCGTGACGACACGCCACTCCTCATCGCCGCTGGGCTCGCGGCAGGTTTGGCTTATTTGACGCGGCCCGAGGGCGCGGGACTCATCGCGGTGGGGGGCATCGTGATCAGCCAGCGCTTTGTGTCGGGTCGTCTTTCATTTACGCGCGCGACGAAATTAGCCGCAGCGCTGTGTGGAAGTGGGCTTGTCGTTGCGGCTCCGTATTTGTGGACCCTCGCGGAGAACGACACCGCGGTTTTGTCCGGCAAGAAGAGCTTGTTCCACACGATGGGGCTCACCGCAGAAGCCACGGCTTCATGCTGGATCCTCGGCGGCTTGTTGCTGCTCGCGCTTGCGTTCGGGCTTCGCGTCGTTCGTCGCAGAGAACCCTTCAACCACTTTCCAAGCGGGATGATTGCCGCAACCCTTATGGCACTTTTAGTGGGGCAACTCGCGTGGGCGGGAGAAGTCAAGGGATTTGCGTCGGTACTGGTTTCGACGCTGCGACCCGAAGTTGCTGTTTTGGTCGTGCTGGGGTTGGTTGCCCTTCGCCGCACGGACACCACTCCGCGGGACACGTTCATTGCCGTTGCTCTCATTCTTTATGCCGCGGTCTTGGTTGGCTTGCTCTTGAACTACGGCTACTTGAGTCGTCGTCACGTCATGCCGCTCCTCCCACTCGCGCTCGGTTATGCAGGCATTGGCGCCGTATTTCTCACGGAAGCGATTGCGGATCGGTTTTTCAAACCCGACGCCGACCGACGCGCAGGTGTTTTGATCGTGGGTCTCGCGGCCCTGCTCGTCGTGGGATCGGCGCCGAAAACCCTTCACGATCACCGCGAAGACGTGGCTGCCCAGCGGTTGGCGGCCGAATGGCTCAAAGAGCAAGACCTTGCGCCCGGCAGAGTTGCGTCAAACAAACGCCGTACTGGCTACTACGCCAACCGTCCCTGGCGATCGCTTACCCGGGGAAGTGAGCTGCGACAAATGGATGAACTCGCGCGGGAGCGCGTGCGGTACATCATCGCGGACGATCGCGAGCTAGGCTACCGCGATCATTTCCCACCGACGCCCGGTTTTGTGCTGCAGGAACTCCATCGCGTAAGCCGCGGCGGCCGCAGCGCCATGGTGTTCGAACTGTTGCCTCAGGACATTGTTGTGACGCCCAACATTGCGATCAGTGCAGGCCCGCCCGCCGACGAAACGCATTGAGTCGCATCGGCGACTCGATTACTCTCGTTCCGTCTCGCACCCCTCATCAACACATCCCACCCCCGCCCGCGCCATCCGGAGGCCTACCCCCTTGCTCCTCGATTCCATTCTTGACGGCCTTAACCCCGAACAACGTGAAGCCGTCGAGTGCATCGAAGGGCCGCTGCTCGTACTTGCAGGCGCCGGTTCAGGCAAGACGCGAGTCCTGACCCATCGCATCGCCTACTTGATCGGTCACTGCGGCATCCCGCCCGAATCGATTCTATCGGTGACGTTCACCAATAAAGCCGCAAAAGAAATGCGGGAACGTGTCGAAAAAACGGTCGGCGCTGACGCACAAGGGTTGTGGCTCGGCACGTTTCACTCGACGTGTGTTCGGATCCTGCGCAAAGAAATCGGTCACTTGGGTCGTTCGCGTGGTTTCGTGATTTACGATGACAGCGATTCGCTCGGCGTCGTCAAGCTTGCGCTCAAACGCTTGAACCTCGACCCCAAAGAGTACGACCCGAAGCGCTATCGGTGGCGCATCGATCAATGGAAGAACGACGGCGTGCTGCCCGCGAAGGCGGCTGACGTCGCGGTCGACCTTGACGATGAACTGTGCGTCGACATCTACACCGAGTATCAAAAGATTTTGACGGACGCCGAAGCCCTCGACTTCGGTGATCTGTTGCTGCTCACCGTTGAATTATTTCGGCGCCATCCCGAGGTGTTGGCCCACTATCAACGCAATTGGCAGTACGTCCTGGTCGACGAGTATCAGGACACCAATCGCGTTCAGTACGACCTGGTGCGCCAGCTCTCGGCAACCCACAACAACTTGTGCGTCGTGGGCGATCCAGACCAAAGTATCTACGCATGGCGTGGCGCGGACATTCGCAACATCCTCGACTTCGAAAACGACTACGAAGACGCGCGCGTAATCAAGTTGGAGCGCAACTACCGTTCGACCCAGCCGATTCTTTCGGGTGCTTCCGCGGTTGTGTCCAACAACACCGATCGCCACGAAAAGAGCATGTTTACCGAGCGCGAAGGTGGCGACCTGATTCGATACTTCGAAGCCGTTGATGACCGCGAAGAATCGGGATTCGTCATTCGCGAAATCTTAGGCGCCAACCGACGAGACCACCGGCGGTACGGCGACTTTGCGATCTTGTATCGCACGAACGCGCAGTCGCGATCCTTCGAAGAAGAACTGCTCAAGTACGACATCCCCTACACCGTCGTTGGGGGCGTGCGATTTTACGAGCGCGCCGAAGTCAAAGACGTCCTCTGCTATTTGCGCATGATCGTAAACCCAGCGGACGATCAAGCATTGCGTCGCGTGTTCAACAAGCCAACGCGCGGGATCGGGAAGACGACCCTCGACAACGCTTCGGAACTCGCGTTCCAGCGAGGCCTGAGCCTGATGCAGGGTTTGGGCGTCTTTGCACAAACCGCACCTGCGAGGGCCGCGAGCAAGATCAACGACTTCCTTGAGATGCAGGGGCGACTCACACACGAGTTCGCGACTCAGTCGGTCGACGTCACCATCAACGAAATTTTGAAAGTGACGGGTTATATCGCGTCGCTCGAAAAAGAAGGCAGCGCGGAGTCCGAAGCGCGGGTCGAGAACTTGAAAGAACTGGTACTCAGTGCCGAAGATTTTCATCTCGCCAACGCCGACACCCCTGACGCCGAGCGAACCGAACTTGAGCTATTCCTTGACCAGGTCGCACTCGTCAGTGACCTCGATCAATACGAGCAGAAAACCGAAGTCGTTTCTCTTATGACCGTCCACTCCGCCAAGGGGCTCGAATTTCCGGTCGTCTTCGTGGTCGGGATGGAGGAAGGCATCTTCCCCCACGCATCGTCGAGTCGAGATGCGGCGGGGCTCGAGGAGGAGCGTCGCCTCTGTTACGTGGCAATGACTCGTGCGATGGAACATCTGACGCTTTGCTACGCTGGAGAGCGGCGACGCTACGGCGGTCTCAACTATCAGACCCCTTCACGCTTCCTCCACGAAGTCCCCGAAGAACTTGTCGAAGGCGTCTCGAACCGAGGTGCCAAGACCCGGTCTCAAAACCAAGACGACTACTCTCAGGCGGCAAGCGAAGACTACGACTTCAATCAGGAGTCAATGGACGGCGATGCGTCGGTTCAGCCCGGCATGCGGGTGCGCCATTCGGTCTTCGGCATGGGGGTCATTCTTTCGTCTTCCGGCGCGGACATGAACCAGAAACTCAAGATTCGCTTCGAGCGCGCGGGCGTGAAGACGGTGATGGCTCGCTACGCGAACCTCGAACTCGTCTAGGAAGTCGCTCTTGCTCAACTTTTTGGCCTTCATCCTGCTGGTCACCGCAGGCCGGAGAATCCCTGCGCTCGCAAGAATGGGGACCAAAATCGAGAGCCAGTACGCCGCAATCCGCGCCATCGCGCCCCGGCCCCCAAAACTGCCATTTGTCGGCGGCTCTTCTAGTCGCCGTGCGCGTACGAGGTTACCCTCCGTCTCATGCGAGTACATGTAGAGCGTCGAGGAAGTGGCCCCCCCATTGTCTTCCTGCACGGGTTGGGTGTTTCATCCGAAAGCTGGGCTGCGCAGATGGGCGCCCTTGAAGACCGATTCACCGTAGTCGCATGGGACCTGCTCGGCCATGGGAAGTCTCCCGTGCCTCAAGACCCGGACCTGTATTCCCGTGACGGTGCGCTTGAGGATCTCGACGAGATCGTCGCAACGCTGGATCAGGCTCCAATTCTTGTTGGGCATTCGCTCGGCGGTTACTTGTCCCTCACCTATGCCGCGACGCGACCTGGAAAGATTCGCGGCATGGTGTTGATCGCAACGGGTCCTGGTTTTCGCGACCCCGAGAAGCGCGAAGCCTGGAACGCGCGGTCGAAACGAAACGCACATCGCTTTGGGGTCGAACCCCAGGTCGCCGGTCTCAACCTGCAGCACGATTCACTCGTGATGGAGAAGCTCGCTGAGATCGACGTCCCCACGTTGGGTCTCGCCGGAACCGCCGACGACGCATCGTATCGCGGCGCCGCAAAATACCTCGAACGCAAAATGCCGAACGCGCGTTACGCCGAAGTCAGCGGTGGCAAGCACTTGATGCACGAAGAGAGCCACGCGGCCCAGATCGCGAAGCTGATCTCGGATTTCACCGAGACCCTACCCGCCTAGTTCGCGCACCCGCGCGGATTCCGAGGAGTTCCACATCCAAGTCTACGGAAACACCAGCGGCCTGAAGGCCAGCCAAGTTAAACAACTCGATCGCCTGTTCCGTCGTCGCCTCGACGCCGACATCCTGCTCAACAACGAACTCGCCCGTCAACTGACCGAACTCTCCCGAGAGATTCGTCGCCAAGTTGGCGTGCTGGTCGACCGTCGCGGCGCGGTTGCGCATGTCATGGTCGGCGGACCCAGTTCGCTTGAATTGCCCGATTGGGGCCGACTGCGCGCCGGCGTTGGACGCTTGCGCGGTCTGCGTTGTATCCACACGCATCTCGCAGACGAAGGGCTGAGCCGCGACGACCTCACGGATCTACTGCTCCTGCGCCTCGACGCGATGGTGAGCGTCTCTGCCCAGGAAGACGGGCTCCCCGGACTCGCCTATATCGCGAGCCTCGAACCGACCGTTCGCAGCGACAAGGGCATCGACGAACACGAACCCGTCCATCCCGCACGCATCGACATCGACTTTCAAGCGTGGATTCGAGAGCTCGAAGACGACCTCACCCGGAGCGTCCAAGGGCGCGACGTCGAAACACGCGACCGCGCGATCTTGGTTTCGGTCACCGCCGGGCGCAGCAACCACGAACTCGAGCTGCACTTGGATGAGCTCCGCGAACTCGCACGCGCCGCCGACGTCACGATCTGCGACACACTGACTCAAAATCGAAGACAAGTGGATCACAAGACAGTCGTCGGTCGCGGCAAGCTTCAGGATTTGATGATCATGGCGTTCCAAAGCGACGTCGACCTCGTAATCTTCGATCAAGATCTCACGCCCACTCAAGCGCGCAACCTCGCGAGCGAACTCGAACTGCGCGTAATTGATCGAAGCCAACTCATCCTCGACATCTTTGCTGGGCGCGCACAAACCCGGGACGGCCAGGTGCAAGTCGAACTCGCACAGCTCAAGTACAGGTTGCCACGTCTCGCCCAACGTTCGGACGTTTCGTTGTCACGACTTGCCGGCGGCATTGGGGGCCGCGGCCCTGGCGAAACCAAACTCGAAGTCGACCGACGTCGCGTTCGCGGCCGCGTTACGCACCTCGAACGAGAAACGAAGAAGCTTGCGCAACAGCGCGAGCAGCGACGGCGCAAGCGCAACCGCCGGGGCGTGCCGGTGCTCTCGATCGTTGGCTATACGAACGCAGGCAAGAGCACCTTGTTGCGCTCGCTCACGAACTCAGCCCCCTTCGTCGAAGACAAGATGTTCGCGACGCTAGACCCAATGAGCCGCCGGCTTCGCTTTCCGAGGGAGCGAGAGGTGATCATCACCGACACGGTTGGGTTTATTCGCGACCTTCCACCCGAGCTCGTGGCTGCGTTTCACGCAACCCTCGAAGAGCTTCACGATGCCGTTCTCTTACTTCATGTCGTCGATAGCTCAGCGCCCGATATCGAACGCCGTATCGAAGCGGTGCACACCGTGCTCGACGGGATCGGTCTAGGTGAGATCCCTGAACTCCTGATCGTAAATCAGATCGACAAGTTGCCAGAGGGTGTGGGCCACGCGATCGCAGCGCGTCACAAAGGAATTGCGGTTTCAGCCCTCGAAAAGGTAGGCCTGCGTGAGCTATTGGTGCGCGCAGAAGAAATACTCTGGGGGCCCGATTCGCCCGAGTTCGACCGGCGATTGATCGAAGGGCTTGCGGCAGAAGTCGAAGGGGGGTGAAGAATGGGTATGCGATCTAAAATCGTGGGTACGGGCATGTACGTGCCCGAACAGGTCGTCACCAACGATGATCTTGCCAAGCGCATGGAAACAAGCGACGAATGGATTCAGCAGCGGACCGGCATCAAGGAGCGGCGTTGGATCACGCCTGATCAATCTCCCGCGGAACTCGGCCGCAAAGCGATCCTTCAAGCCCTTGAACAAGCCAACCTCGAAGTGGGCGACATCGAATGTCTGCTCCTCGCAACGCTTTCGTCACAGCACGACTTCCCCGGTAGTTCGTTCTTCATTCACGAAGAGCTCGACATGGGCGAGATCCCGTGCCTTGACTTGCGCGCGCAATGCAGCGGTTTTCTTTATGCGCTGAATATCGCCGATGGGCTTATCATCAGCGGCAAATTCAAACGCGTGCTTGTAATCGGCTGTGAGGTCCATTCCACAGGCCTCGACATCAGCACCCGAGGTAGGGATGTCAGCGTAATCTTTGGCGACGGCGCAGGCGCGGTGATCGTCGAGGCGCAGCCCGACGAAAGTGCCGAGGCCAGCATCCTCGAAGTTCGTATGCACGCCGAAGGAAAGCACGCGCGTAAGCTCTGGATCGAAGCCCCTTCGTCGGCCAACACACCCGAACGACTCACCCACGAGATGATCGACGACGGCCGCATCTTTCCCCACATGGAAGGGCGCTACGTGTTCAAGCATGCGGTCACTCGCATGCCCGAGGTCCTGCTCGAAACGCTGAGCGCGGCGAGCTGCAAACTCGAAGACGTCGACCTGTTTCTATTCCATCAAGCCAACCTTCGGATCAACGAAGCCGTCGCCTCGCGCATGGAAATACCGCCGGAGAAGGTCTTCAACAACATCCAGAAGTACGGCAACTGCTCCGCGGCATCGATCCCGATGCTCCTCGCGGAAGCCACCCGAAAAGGCAAATTGAGTCCCGGGCAACTCGTTTCAATGACGGCCTTCGGCTCGGGCTTCACCTGGGCAAGCGCGCTGATTCGCTATTAGGCGCTATGCCGCAGCGCGTCTTATTGCCGCCTTGCGTCTTTTTTAGCGCGATGCGTCTTTTTTTTTGGATATTCGTTCCATAAAATACAAATAATTTAGCAATATCATAAGGTTAACAAATTCCTTGCGCCTCTTGACGCAATGACGCATCGTGTTAAGATGAGGGCGTTCGCGAGCCGATAGAACCAATTCAAACGGGAAAAGGCGAAATGGCCTGGCAACCGTTCAAAGTATGACGCATGGCGTCGCGACGAGATTCTTCACCGCAAAGGGCAGGCACCGACCGCCCCCAGCCGTGAAGCTGACTTGAAGGAGCACCACGATGGCCCAACGACAGAACATCATCGAAGAGAGTTTTGAGAATGTGCAGGCGCGCTTCCGCAGCGCCGGCGAGGAGCTCCAGAAGCTCCAGGATCGCGCGAACGAGAACCGTCAGGAACTCGCAGACCGCGCACAGGCCCGAGCCGAAAAGGTGCAGAAGCAGCTTCTCAAGGTTCCGGCAATTAAGGCAGCTGACGACTTTCGCATTGACATGGTCAAGCAGATCGAGGCACAGGTGGACGAGTTCATGTCCCGAATGCCCGTCGCGTCCATGAGCGAAGTTAAGAAGCTCGAGCGCAAAGTGAACGGCCTCACCCGCAAAGTTCGCGCCCTCGAGAAAGCTGCCCAGAGCTGAGCCTCTCTCAGCCCCGTAAGAAATTGACCGGTTTCAATACCAGTCGTCTCGCGAGCCGATCGGCATGTTCTGGTGCGTCGTCGCACCCGTAAAAGCCCGCGGCATCGCTCATAAAGGCCCGGTGGACCCCAGATCCCCCGGGCTTTTTTGCGTCTGCATACCGCCGGACGCGCTCCAGGTTCCTGATCATCCGCGCAACGATCGCAGGGTTCGGACTGCTAGGATTCGGCGCTCACGCAACGCCCCTCCCTGGAGACCCCCGTGGCCGCTTACCAATCCCCCGACTTCCTTCACCTCGACGACAATCACTACAGCGACGAAGAACGCATGGTTCGCGATTCGGTCCGCGACTGGGTGAGCCGCGAGTTCCTCCCCAAGATCACCGAACATGTGCGCCAGGACGGCTCTTTTCCGATGGAGTTGGTGTCCCAAATCGCCGAACTTGGGATGTTTGGCGCCAACCTCAAAGGCTACGGCTGCGCGGGGATGAACAACGTCTCCTACGGGCTGCTGATGCAAGAACTCGAACGCGGTGACTCAGGGCTTCGATCATTCGCCTCGGTGCAAGGCTCGCTCTGCATGTACCCGATCCACAAGTACGGGAGCGAGGAACAAAAAGAAGAATGGCTGCCCGGCATGGCGGCGGGTGAGAAGATCGGCTGCTTTGGTCTCACCGAACCCGACTTCGGGAGCTTCGTCACCGGCATGGCGACTCGCGCCGAACGCAAGGGAGACGGCTGGGTGCTCAACGGCACCAAGCGCTGGATCACCAACGGCACCCTTGCCGACATCTCGATCATCTGGGCCATGACGGACGACGGGGTTCGCGGCTTTCTCGTAGAAAAAGATCGCCCGGGCTTCGAGGCACGGGACATCAAGGGCAAGTTTTCATTGCGCGCTTCCGTCACGAGCGAACTCTTCTTGCAAGACGTTGAACTCCCCGAAGCCAACCGGCTCCCCAATGCAAAGGGATTCTCGGGACCGCTGAGCTGCTTGACCCAAGCGCGCTACGGCATCGCATGGGGCGTCATTGGCGCTGCCATGGCGTGCTACGACGAAGCGCTCCAGTACTCGAAGGACCGCATCGTGCAGGGCGGTCCGCTTGCGAGCAAACAGCTCACGCAGCAAAAGTTCGCCATCATGCTCACAGAGATCACGAAGGCGCAGTTGATGGCGCTTCACGTAGGCCGCATCAAAGACGCCGGCAATCTCGAACCCGTGATGGTCTCGATGATCAAACGCAACAACGTCGACATCGCGCTTCAAATTGCTCGTGAGGCGCGCGATCTCCTCGGTGCCAACGGCATCGTGGACGACTACCAGTCGATGCGGCACATGATGAACCTCGAAACGGTGCGCACCTATGAGGGCACCCACGACATTCACACGTTGATCTTGGGTGAACACATCACGGGGATGCGAGCGCTCTAGCAGCCTGCTCGCGCTACACCGCTTCTTTGCGCACGACTTGGAGCGCGGCTTCGACGCAGCCACCGTTTTGGTCAAGCAAACGCTGAGCCTGCTCCGTTTCGAGTCCCGACAGTTCGGTCAGGATTCGAAGCGCGCGTTCTTTGAGCTTGTCGTTTGCGGGCGAGAGGTTCGTCATCAGGTTTCCCTTGACGCGACCCAACTTCACCATCGTGGACGTTGAGAGGGAGTGAAGAATCATCTTCTGCACGAGCCCGCCCTTCATTCGAGTGGAACCCGCGATGACTTCGGGACCTACAGTGGGCGCGATTGAAATCTCAACCGCTTCAGCGAGCGGTGAACCCGGATCGCAACAAATGCCAACGCTACGGGCACCCACTTCATGGGCCGCTTCGATCGCGCCCAGTACGTACGGCGTGGCGCCACTGGCGGAAATCGCGACGACGACGTCCCCCATTTCGAGCCCGCGTTCCCGCACTTCCCAGGTCCCCGCCTCAAAATTGTCTTCCGCGCCTTCAACAGCGTTGCGGAGCGCTTTCTCGCCCCCGGCGATCAAGCCTTGCACCCGCTTCGGCGAGAGGCCAAAAGTCGGTGGAATTTCGGAGGCATCAAGGACACCGATGCGTCCACTCGTGCCCGCACCCACGTTGTACCAGGTGCCGCCTCCAGCCAAAGACGCGACAAGTACGTCGACGGCGTCGGACATCGGCCCGAGGACTTGTCCGACGGCAGCGTGCGCGACCCTGTCTTCTTCGTGGATGAGCTTTATGATCTCGCCAACGGAGAGTTGGTCGAGGTCACGCGCGCATTCGAGGATCGCTTCTGTTGGACTTTGTCTCGCCATCACGCTGTGTTTCGGTTGATTGCGACCGAACCCTTACGCAGAAGCCGTCGTGGATACGGGTTAGGATCGGATCGTGGATTTCCTTCTTACGCAGAAGACCCTCGAAAGCCTTGAGTGGCAACAAGTGGTCGCAAAACTGCTTCGCTATTGCAGTACGCCTCAGGCTCGCCTGCGACTTGGTGCGCAAGACGAAAATCACGGGGGTCCAGAGAGAAACGAAGGTTCAGCAAGCGGCAGTTCCAATGAGGAACGAACTCATGTTGACCAAGCGCGCGGCGCAGAAACGGACGCTTGCGCGCTCGCGGAACTCGAACGCTCGCTGGTTGGGGTTCGCGAACGACTCGTCGAAACCAGCCAGGCGCGCAACCTGCTTGAAGAAAGCGAAGCACCGCCGCTGCACGGGTTCGCAGACTTGCGAATCGGTTTACGTCGGGCCGAAATGGGTGGGACGCTCACCGGGCCTCAGTTGCTCGACGTCAGTAAGAGCATCGAGACCGTCGCACGAGTCGTGAAGTATCTCGCAGCGCGCAAAGAAACTGCGCCGCTTCTTGCGGACCTCTCGGCGACGATCGACAACGACCCGAGACTCGCCCGGGACATCGACGCGTGCCTCGAGCCTTCTGGCGAAGTTCGCGACTCCGCATCTCCAGAACTCAAACAAGCGCGGCGCAACGCGAGCGATCTCGGCTCACAACTGCAACGACGCCTGGGCCAATACCTACAAGACACCAATGTCCAGGGCGCGCTCTCAGACTCGTACTTCACCCTGCGAAACGATCGTTATGTCTTGCCCGTACGTTCCGACGCGCGAAGCAAAGTCAAAGGCATCGTCCACGACGCGTCGCGCTCGGGCACCACGATTTTTGTCGAGCCCGAAGCTGTGGTCGACCTCAACAACCGACTCAAGCAGGCGGAACTCACGGTCGTTCGCGAAGTCGAGCGTGTCATGCAGCGTTTATCTCAAGCCGTGTCTCAGGTCGGGCCCGCGCTGCGTGCGAGCGTTGAAACCATCGGGCAGATCGATCTCGCGTTTGCACGTGCGCACCTATCCATCGAAATGAACGCCACCGCCCCCGAAGTCGAACGCGCCGGGTGCTTTCGCTTGATGGGGTTGCGCCACCCATTGCTTCCCCGAGACGAAGCAGTGCCCAACGACGTTGAACTCGGTGAGCGACATACCGTGCTTGTCATCTCCGGTCCCAACGGAGGCGGAAAAACAGTCGCGATGAAGGCCGTTGGGCTTGCCGCGGTGATGATCCGACTTGGACTTCACATTCCTGCCGAGCCCGGTGCACGGGTGGATCTCGTCGATCAGCTGCTCGTCGACATCGGCGACGGACAGGATCTGCGCGAAAGTCTTTCAACCTTTTCGGCCCACATGGTGAACTTGGCCGGCATCGTCGATGCGGCTTCCGAAAATACCCTCGCACTCCTCGATGAAATCGGTGTGGGTACGGATCCGAGCGAAGGCGCTGCCCTCGCCCAAGCGATCCTCGAACAACTCGCGAAACGCGGTGCACGGGTGATCGTAACGACCCATTACAACCTGCTCAAAGAAATGGCCGAAGTCGACGAACGCTTCTGCAACGCAAGCGTCGAGTTCGACCCGGTCACACTCGCGCCGACATTTCGACTTCACACTGGAACCGCCGGCGTGTCTTCAGCCACTGCAGTCGCCGCGCGAATGGGAATGGCACCCGAAGTCCTCGAACGCGCAAACGTGTTACTCGCCCGTGAAGATCGCCAGCTCGACAACATGCTAAGCGAGCTCGCCAATAGCCGCGCAACCCTTGAACGCGAAAAGCAAGAAGCCAGCAAGTTGCGCGAAGAAGGGGAGAGCGCGCGCGACAAGTACCTCCACAAACTCGAACGGTTGCAAGAACGCCGAGACAAACTTTTCGAGTCGATGCGCATCGAACTCGACGCCACTTTCAAAGACGCCCACGCGCAGGTGGCTGCCGTGATTCGCGGCCTGCAACGCTCGGGTGAGACAAATACACGCGAAGCCGCCCACGGCGCCGCCCATGCGCGCGAGCGCTTGCTCAACCTTGAAAGCCGCGCTCAGGCCAAGGGCGAGTCGGCGGCCGTGGATGAAGAAGAAGTGCTTGGCTCGGCGATCGATTGGCGGCGCGCGAAACCCGGCATCGAAGTCATTGTTCCCGGCGGTCAGCGCGGAACCCTAAAGTCGCTACCCGATCGTCGTGGTCGCGTGGTTGTCCAGATCGCGAGCGCAAAACTCGACCTCGATTCTTCAAAGGTCCGATACCCCGCGTCGGGCAACGCTCCGTCCAACGACAATGCCCGAACGGAAACGAAGGTGTCGTTCGAACGCGCGGACGCGGAGAACACAGGAGCCACTGTCGCGGGGGGAACCCAGACGTGCGATCTGCGCGGCCGACGCGTCGACGAAGCCCTCGACGAACTCAAAACTGCGCTCGACCAGGGTCTGCGCGACAGCAACGAACAGCTTCACGTGATTCACGGCATGGGAACCGGTGCGCTTCGAACCGCGGTCCGCGAGTTCTTCACCGCGTCGCCCCACATCGTCTCTCACCGCATTGGCGAGCGCGGCGAAGGCGGGACCGGGGTTACGATCGCGGTGCTGCGCAGGTAATTCGAGTCGAAGTTCATCGATGGCTTTGACCACCCGTTGCGCCCCTGGAAGGTCGATCTGAACAAACACGAATTTAATTGCCCGTACGACCGAACCGCATAGACCGTGCACGCACAGATCAACGCGACGGAAGAAGGGCGAAGGTGGCGAAACGCGCCTTAGCCCTCGAAATGCGCGCGTAGAGCAGCCGCGGCCCGCATTCCCGACGACACCACTTGATTGGGTCCGGGGCCAATCAGATAATCGCCCGCGAAGTAGATCCGTCGGCCGGCGGCACCTCGGTCTTCTTGCACCCGCGCGAGGCGAGCAAGTTCCCGATACGCGCCTACGTGAAAGTTCGGGTTGCCGGTTTGAGTGCGGCGCAATCGCGTAAACAACACGCGATCGCGAACCTCGGGATGAAATCGAGAGAATGAAGCCAGTAGCGATTTTTCCACGACGTCGTCTGCGGCCGATGAATTCGCACTCGCGAATCGCTCGTTCGCACGGATCATCACAAGCCCTTTGCCGTCCGGGGCACGGCCATCCGCTGCACCGCACTCCGACAAATAACATTCGATCGTCGACGCTTCGGCTTTGGGCACTCGCACGAACTTCGCGTAGTGGGCGAGTGGAGCCGACAACGCGAGAACCAGGGACATGGACGGCCCCCCGCGATAGCGAGCGAAGTAGTCGCGCTCGGCCGGGACGAGAACGGGCCCGGCAATCTCGCCTGCTGCTTCGGGCGACGTCGCCACCACGACGGCATCGACATCAATCGCACGCGGTCGTTTCTGTGCGTGGGTTTCACCGTCTTCGGTCGCGAAGCTGCAGTGCACCTGGTAGCCACCGTCACCTCGCTCCGTGACTTCGTCCGCCCACAAGTCGTGAACCACGTTGAGTCTGCTCGCAGCGCGTTCGGCTAGCTGCCACAAACCCTGACGCATGACGCCGAGAGCCACTTTGCCTTCGCGCGACGTCATGCGGGAAAGCAAAAAAGCGACGCGGCTGAGTTCCATTTCATCGCTCGCATACTGCGACGTCGTTTCGGGCGAGACCCAGTAGTCCCAAACCGACTTGCCAAGGTAGAGCGTGGCGAAGTCTCGAGCGCTTCGGTAGTCGAGGTTTGCCGCAAGTTCGGGGCGGTCAGGGTCAAGTTGAGCGCGATAGCGCGCCATCAAACGAGGCAGTCGAAGCAAGCGCTTCTTGTCCCAGGTAGTCACGCCAGGAATCTTCGCGAGATCCGACAACGTACTGGTGTCGATGGGCCCGATCTCGCCTCGATGGATTTGCGAATCGATACAAGCGCGCGGAGGCAAGAGCGACGCGGAAAGCTCGCTTTGCTCGATCCACGAAATGAGTGCGCGATCGGAGGATCGAACCAGCGGGAGTGTGCCGTCGAGGCTAAAGCCGTCCCGGAACGACCCTGCAGCGCTACCGCCGACAACGGAAAGCCCTTCGAAAACCGTCACTTCATACCCAGCGCGCGACAACTCCGAAGCTGTCCGCAGCCCGGCAAGGCCGGCACCAATTACTGCAACGCTCACACCACTCAAAACTCGGCTCCCAAAAATCTGAGGGCGGACACTAGCTTGGATTCGGAGCAGGGGCGCGGATCCGCTGAATCAGCCCGCGCGGAGCGCCTGGGCCTCGCTCACGAGGGCGCTCAACTGGTCGACGACATCAACAAGCGTTTCGAAGGGTTCGAACGGTTGCTTCCGCTCTTGCAGCGCCGGAGCCAAGGTGTCTTTGGCAAAAGCAAGGTCGGCCTCGATGGCACCGCAAAGGTCCGAAACCCGGCCGTTGCCGATGTGGACTGTGAACGCACCCGGGCGTTGTTTGCTTTGTGCTCGGATGATCTGGCTCTTACATGTCCCGGTGCCACAGTCGCAGCTCGCATTGCGGCCACCTGGGGCGATCTGCCATTCGTCTGCCGCAACGCCGGTGTACTCAAGGTGGTTACACATGTAGTCGAACGTGACGCCGTTGTGGCGCTGCAACCAATCCAGGTTGTAGTCAAAGCCGTCGGACAAAATTCGGAATGAAGCATTGTTGTCGGCGCACCATGCTTGCAACTCTCGCGCGCCGGGATCGAGGTCGATCGTTTCGAGAAAGGCGTGCAGGTCGGCGGGCGGAAGTTTGAACCCCGTAAAGAGTTCGACGTTGTATTCCCAAGCGTCGACGATGCCCTGTTCGTACCGGTCCCACAGCTCCGTGCGGCGCTCACCGAGATACTTGCGCGCAATGCTCGACCCGACGTCCTGCACCGAATAGGTACCATCGAAGTCGCAGAAAACCGTGATGCAAGTCGATTCTGCGAGCTTTGCAGCGGGATCATAGTTTGGCGTGAGGCCCTCGGACGAGCGAGTCAATGGGGTTTCTCTCCTGTTGCCTTGTGGCGAAATTCTCGCGCACGGGCGACCCAGCGCGACCGGGCACACAGTACCCGGCCATCGTAGCGAAGGCGAGGTTCCTGTTTGCGCAGCAGATGGCGAATGGAACGGACCGAAAGTCCCGTAGTGGTTGTATAGGAAGAATGCCGAACCGCAGACAATGACGCGAGGCGGGGATCCCTACGATCGTTGGCGGTAAATCACCAGCGCCACTGCATCTCGCACTTCAAAACTCGGCGCCTCGAGATCGCCAATCAAGTCGAAGTTCCGTTCGAGGCGCGGCTGCATGTCCTTCGCGTTGTCGCTTGTGCAGATCAACCGTTCAAACAAACCATACTGACCTGGGCAAACATTGAGCCCGGCGCGAACGGGGAACGTCAGATCGTCAAACGCCGAGCAGGCTGCGGAAGAACTCCGAATCGATCAAGGCGCGGGAACGCAGATGGGACTGGCCTCCGTAAGTTTTCGCAACGAAGAGCGAGTCGAAAAAACGCGTGCATGGCGACGGGAGTGAGTTTTTCCGCAACCTGCTAGACGACGAAATCGAGAAGTGAGGTCAGCGCACGCGACGACACGCGTGCCTCCGGGTCCCCAAACATCGGCTCGTTGATCCAAACTTTTCGAGCAACCATGCGAGCCCGGCAATGTCGCTTCCCAGGCTCCGAACCGCCGGCTCGATCAACGACACTGAAATGCTCGGCACGCTGTCCATCTGACCGATCGTGATGCATTGGGAATCCGCGAGCGCGAATTCGAGCCTTGCGCCGGAGCGTCCGTCTGCGGGATGCTTTGCGACTCGCAGATTCGCGTGCCGCTTCCAAGGAGAGACTTGATGCAATCCCCGTCGCAACGTCCCGGTCGTCCCGGTCGTAGAAACTTTCTCAAGGCACTCGCCGTCGCGGGCGTGGGCGGCAAGACCCTGCTGCGAAGCGGCAATGTAAAGGCGGCGGTGGACGCCGCGCGCACGGTAGCCTCAGTCGACCGCTGGCCAGAAATGCCGCAACGAACTCTTGGACGAACAGGCTTCGCGGCCAGTCGGCTGGTATTTGGTTGCGGCGCAGCATTGTCCCGCGGCCGTAAGGACGACTTGCTCCACGCGGCGTTTGACGCAGGGGTCAACGTTTTCGACGTGGGCTTCCGTGACTACTACAACGATGCCGAAAAAAACTTGGCGCCGTTTCTCAAGCAAGTACGCAGCCGTGTGTTCTTGATCTCGAAGGCTTACGCGGAGCTTGATGTCGAGCCGAACGACCGGATAAGTCCCGCGCAAGCACGACACGCCGCAGCGAGCTGGACCAAAGCGCTCGACGGCAGCCTTCGCGAACTCGACGTCGATCACGTCGACGCTTACTACCTGATGGCGAGCTACAGCCCCGCCCTGGTAGGCAGCCACGAAATCCTCAACGCTGCCTCGAAGGC
This sequence comes from Myxococcales bacterium, assembly GCA_012960035.1. Taxonomy (GTDB): domain Bacteria; phylum Myxococcota_A; class UBA9160; order UBA9160; family UBA4427; genus DUBZ01. The sequence continues at coordinate 119,614 of DUBZ01000135.1, forward strand.
CAAGCAAGCAGGCAAGTTCAAACACTTTGGTTTGTCGACCCACCAGAACGCAAGCCGCGTGCTTGCAACCGCGGCCAAGACCGGCGTCTACGATCTCGCGCAAATCGCCATTACCCCGGCTGGATGGTACGACTGGGCGGACAAGAACATTCTCGCCGGCTCGCCAACCATGAAGAACTTGCACGCCGAACTCGCCGAAGCACGCAAAGCCGGTATCGGCCTCATCGGGATGAAGGCGGGACGCTTTCTCGCCGGTCGTAAGTTCTTGGGCTGGGGAAACCCGGCCGCATTCGACGAGTACTACGACGACCCGTTCATGAAGTCTGGCTTCTCGCCGTACCAGCGAAGCTATGCGTACGTTCTCGAGCATGGCCTCGACTGCGTCAACGCCGACATGCAGCAGCTCTCACACTTGGCAGAAAATTTTGCTGCTGCTGCGACATCGGGGAAGTACTTCGTCTGACCCCGTCTAGGATGGAGGACGCAGGGCGTAGGACGGAATCTGTACTGGCGATCTGGCTGTCGCCGGCAAAACGGGACGACTGCCCCGTCTTGCCGGTCTATTGCGCACCCCTAAAACTTACTTTTCCCAATCCCTGTAATTTTCCGGACGCGATGGACGCAATTTGCGTCACTTGCGTCCCGCCTTTTGCACACGAGTTGCGCGAGGCTGAAGCTCGGCGATTCGGTCGATCTAAAAACCTACCGTCATTTCAATGACTTATAGATTTCCTGGTCGCCTTTTTTTGAGGCGGGGCTTCTGGCACGAGCTTTGCTTTATGTAGGGAACAAAGGAAGCGACGAAGACCTTCTTCGCGCCCGTGTTGGCTACCCCTCCCCTGTCACTTTGGTGTCAGGAGCCGACTCGGGCGCGTTGTTCTTTGCTGACAACAACGCTTAGAGGCGCTTCGTTCGGCGATCCCTGAGTCGCTCTTTCATTCCCCGATTTCCGATCCGTTCACGGTAGACTTCTCACGTGGCCGGCAAAACGAATCGCGCGGGACGATCCAAAAGCACAAGCCGTCCCCCCGCGCGCGGCGTCCGCAAGATGAAATTTCCCGACCTGCTTCCAGCCCCGAAATCCGTCCAACATGATCGCGGTGCGTTTGCCTTCGCGCGCAATATTCCGATCGTTTTGTCGCCGGGCGCAGACGAAGCAAGCAGCGCATCTGCGGACGTGCTTCGAAACGCGATCGAGCGAGCGTGCAAGGTCCGCCTCCCCATTGAAGTTCACCTGCGTCGCTCGGATCTGGGTCGGCATGTCGCACTTGGTCATACCGGTGGGGCGCCTGGAACGGCATGCGATCGCTACCGAATCATCGTTTCAGACGACGTCGTTGAAGTTCGTGCCGGCGGTCCTTCGGGCCTCCGCTACGCCGTTGAAACTTTGGTCCAGCTCATTCAACCGGGGGGCTCGCTTCCCGGCTGCGTGATCGAAGACGAACCCGACTTTGCGATGCGCGGCATCATGCTCGACGTGTCGCGCGGCAAGGTTCCCACCCTCGAAAGTCTGTGCGGTCTCGTCGATGTCCTGGTCAAGCTCAAGCTCAACACGCTGATGCTCTACACCGAGCACACTTTTCGATTTCGGCGTCACCCCGAAATTGGCGCAACCGATTCGCCCCTCGATGGCGAAACCATGCGCGCGTTGGACGCTTATGCGCATGAACGACATGTCGAGTTGATCCCTTGCCTGCAGTCTCTCGGACACATGGACCACATTCTGATGCTGCCGCAGTATCGCGACCTCGCAGAGACTGAGGTGGGTTGGACCATTGCCCCGACACGCCCCGAAAGCCTCGAACTATTGCGAGACATGTACGATGAGTATCTGCCGAACTTTCGCTCGCAGTTCTTCAACGCCAACTGCGACGAACCTTGGGACCTCGGCAAGGGACAGTCGAAGGAACGAAGCGAAGAGCTTGGCCCGGGCGGGCTCTACCTCGAACATGTCACCGCGTTGCGCGCTCTCGCTCAACGAAGCGGTAAGCGCACCATGATCTGGGCCGACGTCGTCCACGCCCACCCCAAACGCATCGGCGAGATCCCCAAAAACATGGTGATGCTCGACTGGGGGTACGAAGCCGAATGCAACTATGACCGCGTCTCAGTCTTTCAGCAGAACAAACTCGAGTTCGCGGTCTGCCCGGGCACGTCGACGTGGAACTCGCTTTTCCCGCGCGTCGAAAATAGCACAGTGAACATCAGCAACTGGGCCAAAGCGGGACTTGAGTATGGCGCGCTCGGTTTCATCACCACGGACTGGGGCGACTTCGGCCACTACAACCTACTCGGCAATTCGTGGTTCGCTTACGCGGTGAGTGCCCAGCAGAGTTGGTCGGGCGCCTGCGACAACACCTCGTTCGCCCGGGCATTTGGTGCTCGCGTGTTCGGCGATAAGAGCGGTGGCGACACAGCGGCCCGGTTGTACAAAGCCCTTGGTGCAATTCACGACGTAGGCTTCAACGTCTTCAATGGCTCGCCTCTCGCGTATCTGTTCTTCGACACCCTAGAAGAGAGTTACTTCATCGAGGGCTGCAAGCAGGGCGCGCTCGCGCGTAGCCAGAAGAAGCTCGAACGCGTGCGCAACGAAATCGAAGACGCCAAGGACTGCTTTGCGATCGAACGCGCGAGTTGGCGCGAGCTTCTGTACGCAGCGGATGCATCGCTCCATGCCGTGGACAAAGCTGTCGTCGGTAGGCGTTATAACGCTTGGCGGCGTAAACCAAAGAGCCTAGACGCTCGCGCGCGGAAGCGTCTCGCAATTGAGCTTCTCGAACTCGCCAAAAAGCAGAGCGCCCTGCTAACACGGTTCCGGAGACTTTGGCTTGCTCGCTCCGCAATCTCGAACTTTGATTTGACGCAGGACCGCGTAAAGCGGTCGGTCAAAAGCCTGCGGGATGCTGCGAAGTTGTTGAACCACAACGAACCTCCGTCACCCGTCACGCGCAAACCCATCGACATGCCCGGCGTTACCGCTGCAGTACGCCGCTCTTTTGGGGCGAGCGAATAACGCGCGCCAGGAGTCGGCGCGGCAGAAGGGATGCGTGACCCGATGTCGAGACAATGTCGATGGCAAGGCGCGAAAGCGCCGCTCTAGCTGGCGACTGCCAGCTTTCGCAACGCAGGCAGCGACATTGGATCCGCGTTAGGGCGCGTGCGCCTCCTGTCGCGCAGACTCCTTGGACGGCTCGGCCAAAACTAGAAGCGTCGCGCCGTCGTCCACTTGATCCCCTGCTGCAATCGAAATCTCTTCGATGACGGCAGCTGCGTTCGCGCGCACCGTGTGCTCCATCTTCATCGCCTCAAGCACAACCATGGCCTGGCCTGTTTCGACGGAGTCTCCCGCGGCGACAAGGACTTCGATGATCTTTCCCGGCATGGGGGTCAGCACGGCCCCTGCGCTCACGGTCTCTTCAACCGCGGACGAGGCGAGGCCACAGGACGAAAGGCAATACGTCTCTCCCGCGATGAAGAACGTGAGCGAGTTCCCATGCGCGACCGATCGTGCCCGAATCGTACGCCCCCCCATCACCGCGCTGAACTCGTGGGCGGTTGCACGTCCCTGATCCACTTCGTCCCAATTGCGCGAACTTCCCGAAACCACGACTTCAACCGAGCCGACATTCACCACGTAGCTTTCGGCGCCGGTCATCCGAATGGTTGTTTCACGCGGTTCGCCTTCGAGTACGAAGTGAAGGATTTCCGGCGAAGCGGCATTGAGCCTCCACGCGTCGGTGGCGGCCCACGGCGAACCGGGGTCGCCGGCACGTACTGCTCTCGCTTCGCTGCGACGCGCGCGCGACAGCACGCTGTCCAGACTTGCAACGGCGAGGAGTTCGTCTGGCGCAAGATCTGCCGCACCGAGGAGAGTTTGCTGATTGGCTTCGACGAACGTGTTGTCGAACGCACCGCTTGCAAACCCATCGTGCGCGATGATGCGCGAGAGAAAGGAAAGATTGGTTGCGAGGCCGGCGACGTGATATCGGCCAAGCGCTCGATGCAAGCGTGTGCGCGCTGCCTCTCGGTCTTTGCCCCAAACGACGAGCTTGGCAAGCATCGAGTCGTAGTAGACCGAGACTTCGTCTCCCTGCCGAACCCCTGTTTCGATGCGTAAAGAGCGCTTTGCTGAGGGCGCCCCCAAGTAGTCGATGCGTCCGGCGGTCGGAAGAAAGTCGTTCGCCGGATCTTCGGCGCAGATCCGAACCTCAATACTATGGCCACGTACCTCGATCTCGTCTTGCGCGAGTGGCAACGGCTCACCGGATGCAACGCGCAGTTGCCATTCCACCAGGTCGACCCCGGTCACCATTTCACTGACAGGGTGCTCGACCTGAAGACGGGTGTTCATCTCCATAAAGTAGAAGGCGTCTGCACCCGGCGACGCGTCGAGTAGAAACTCCACCGTCCCGGCGCCTTGGTACCCGATCGCCTTGGCGGCTTTGACCGCAGCACCGCCAACCCGCGCCCGTAACTCTTCTGTCAGAAATGGTGCCGGCGCTTCCTCGACGATCTTTTGGTGCCGGCGTTGGATCGAGCAGTCGCGCTCGAAGAGATGCACAACGTGCCCGTCCTGGTCGCCAAAGATCTGGACTTCGAGATGACGGGTCGGAGTCAGAAGCTTTTCGAGCAACATACGCTCGTCTCCGAATGCCCCTTTGGCTTCGCGCTTCGCGGCTTCGAGGGCGGCCATGAAACCTTCGGGCTCATGCACAGCACGCATGCCGCGTCCGCCACCGCCGGCCACCGCTTTGATGAGCAGCGGGTAACCCACCTTGTGCCCAGCAGCCTGCAGCGCGTCGGGGCTCTGATCGCTTCCCTTGTCTCCCGGTATGACGTCGACACCGGCGGCCTCCATCAGCACCTTGGCGCGGTCTTTCTCCGCCATGTCACGAATCGTTTCGGGGCGCGGGCCCACAAAAATGAAACCGGCGTCGACACACGCTTGTGCGAAGTCGGCATTTTCGGACAAGAAGCCATAACCGGGATGAACTGCGTCGGCACCACTCTCGCGCGCGGCACTCAACACCGCATCAAAGTCGAGGTAACTCTCGGATGCGGGCGAGCGACCGATGCGAACAGCCACGTCGGCGCGTTCCACATGACGGGCATTTGCGTCGGCATCGGAATAGACCGCGATGCCCGTGATGCCTAGACGTCGCGTTGTTTCGAAAATACGACATGCGATTTCGCCGCGGTTTGCGACGAGGAGCTTTGTGATCTTCACGCTACCACCAAGCCTCCACGAACGATAAACAGTGTACGACGAACGATGCTTTCGACGCGCATGCCGCTGGACTACATACGGAAGATGCCAAAGCGGGTCTCCTCGCTGGGGGCGTTGCGCGCGGTCGCGAGGCCAAGTGAAAGAACGCGACGGGTCTGCGCCGGCGCGATGATGCCGTCGTCCCAAATGCGTGCAGTCGCGTAGTAGGGGTGACCCTCGAGTTCGTACTGTTCGCGCACCGGCGCCATGAAGGCTTCTTGTTCTTCGGCGCTCCAGCTTTCACCCCGTGCTTCAAGGCCGTCGCGCTTCACCGTCGCGAGCACGTTGGCGGCTTGCTCACCGCCCATCACCGAAATGCGTGCGTTGGGCCAGGTCCACAGGAAGCGCGGCGAATAGGATCGTCCGCACATCGCGTAGTTTCCGGCACCAAAAGAGCCGCCGGTCACGACCGTAAACTTCGGCACCTTCGCGCAGGCGACTGCCATCACCATCTTGGCACCGTCTTTCGCGATGCCGCCCGCCTCATACTTTTTGCCGACCATGAAGCCAGTGATGTTCTGCAAGAACACGAGCGGGATATCGCGCTGACAACAAAGCTCGACGAAGTGCGCTCCCTTGAGCGCCGATTCCGAAAACAACACACCGTTGTTCGCAACGATGCCAACCGGCATGCCATGAATGTGGGCGAAACCGGTGACCAAGGTTGAACCGTAACGCGCCTTGAATTCGTCGAACTCACTTCCGTCGACGATGCGCGCAATGATCTCTCGCACGTCATAGGGAATGCGGGTGTCCGAAGGGATGATGCCGGCAAGGTCTTCCGCGTCGAATAGCGGGTCCCGAGGCTCTCGCAGGCTCCCCCCGGCAGGCGTCGGACGATTCAAATGCGCGACTACGTCGCGCGCAATCGAGAGCGCGTGCCGATCATCTTGTGCGAGATAGTCCGCGACGCCCGAAGTGCGGGTGTGCACGTCTGCACCACCCAAGTCTTCGGCCGAGACAACTTCGCCGGTCGCCGCCTTCACGAGCGGCGGACCTCCAAGGAAAATCGTGCCCTGGTCTTTTACGATAATGCTTTCGTCGGCCATCGCGGGGACGTAGGCGCCGCCCGCCGTGCACGACCCCATCACCACCGCGATCTGCGCGATCCCCGCCGCCGACATCTGTGCCTGATTGAAGAAGATGCGCCCAAAGTGATCGCGATCCGGAAAGACCTCGGCCTGGTTGGGCAGGTTCGCCCCGCCAGAGTCGACGAGATAGATGCAGGGGAGTTGGTTTTGCTGGGCGATCTCTTGTGCGCGCAAGTGCTTCTTGACCGTAATCGGGTAGTAGGTTCCCCCTTTGACCGTCGCGTCATTGCACACCACCACGCATTCGCGCTCCGCGACACGTCCGACCCCGGTGATGATTCCCGCGGACGCGATGCCGCCCCCGTACAAATCATGAGCTGCGAGTTGCGAAAGTTCGAGAAAGGGAGAACCGGGATCAAGCAGTCCGTGAATTCGCTCGCGCGGCAACAGTTTTCCGCGAGACAAATGTCTCGCCACAGAGACTTCGCCGCCTCCGAGTTCAACGCGGGCCACTTCGCCATTCAGGTCATCCACCAAGGCGCGCATCCAACTCTCATTGCGCGCGAAGTCAGCGTCGCCGCGGTCGAACTTCTGGCCGACTATTGCCATGGGTTGAGTCTCCGACCTAGTGCGGGGAAAAATACACCCGCGGTGCGACGTCTATTCGTACTCTTCTTCGTCCCATTCTTCTTCATCGTTCTCTTCTTGGTCTTCATCTACTTCTTCCGGATCGGCAGCATCTGCCGATTGCGCGGTATTTGCCAGTAAGCTGCTCGCCAGCCAAAAGCCCAGGATCCACGCACCCAGACTGAACCAAATTTCACGGCTGTCCCGCGAATGTTCGGCGAGCCAATACCCGAAACCTAGGGTAATGGTCCCCGAAAGTAGAGCCAAAGCGCGAGGTTTCATTTCAATCCTCCGAACCACTGGGTACCTTCCCTTATCTCGCGAGCAAACGGAAGAGGGAAGCAACTTCAACCTTTCATTTCGTAGTTTTAGATTTCATGACGACGTCGTGGAGTGGACGCACAACTTGAGCACCCCAATCCTACCGGGATCGATCCCACAGCCCACGATGATGGGCGCTATTCAGAACGGGCGACGCGTCCTGCGCGAACACATTGTCCCACTCTTGGTGCTGGAATCTCTCGTCACCATGATTTCGGGAGTGTGCGGTTCGCTGGCGATACTCATCGACGGCGACGGGCCTTACTTGACGATCGCCCTCACGGCGCTCATTGCGTCGCCCTTCGAACTCGGCGCTTCATTCGTCTACCTGCGAACGGTGCGTAGTGGCTCAGTGAACTTCGAACATTTGCTGGCCGTGCTTGGGCGCTACGGATCACTCGTCCTTGCCAGTGCGCTCATCATGGCGATCGGCTCTGGAGCCACCGCAATGATGATCGTTCCCGGCATGCTCTTTTACTGCACGACTCGCTTTGTTCCGTTCCTGCTCCTGGAAGACGAGCTTGGCGGCGCGCAGGCGATCATCGAAAGCATCAAACTGAGTCTAAGCTGCTTCTGGCAACTTCTAGGGATCTGCTCCCTCGGTTTGGTCGGGCTCTTTGTCGTCGCACTTCTAGCGCGCTACATCGGCATTGCCTCGACGATCGGCATTGTGCCGATCTTTGTTTGGTGGGATCTCTCGATCGCTTCTCTTTATCACGCGACCGTCCGACCGCCTTCGGGCTGGGCCCTGGAAGACCTAGAAGAGCACGACCGTATCGCCAGTAACGAAGGCAAAAAGGATGACGTTGAAGTTGAGGTGACGCCCTAGCGGCATTCTCATCCTCTGCGTGCATCCGATCGAGTCCTATTCGCGAGCGCTCCGTTTCATCTCGGGCGCAGCCTCCCACTTCGAACCTCAAGAAATGTTCAACGACATGGACGACGACGTCGCTCGTTTTCATATCGTGGCCCGGGCTGAACCTTCCCCCATTTCGCATTCGTTTGACGGGCGATTCGAGCGCAAGCCCTCTAACCTGCCGTCCGCATGAAATCGCTACGCCCAGCTGCGAAAAGAGGATGCTGCAGTGACAGAGAACAACCTCGCGCGTAACCCGCGCTCTCAACGAGTCGAGAACAATGTCGCCGAGTTGATCGTATGTCTCGGCCTCGAAGAACTTGATCGAGATTTTTTCGTCGGAGACCCCGGCCAGGGGAAGGGACGCCTATTTGGAGGTTTGGTGGCCGCGCAGTCCGTCGTTGCGGCGGGACGAACGGTTGCTCCGGAAATGGCGCTCCACTCACTCCATGCGTATTTCTTGCGACCGGGGGGGTATGGAAAACCGATCCGTTACACAGTTGACCGCATTCGCGACGGGCGCTCGTACACAACCCGTCGAGTGGTTGCCATGCAAGCGGGCGAAGCCATCTTCAACCTGAGCGCCAGTTTCGCTGTGCCCGAAGACGGCCCCTCCCATCAACAACCCATGCCCGACGCGGTTGGCCCCGAAGGCTTGCCCGAGATGTCGGAGGTACGCGCGCGCTGGTTCAAGGAACCGCCGCCGAAAGAAATCGTTACGGGCACGATGGAAATGCGCGTGTTCGATGACACCGACGGGGACCCGACCCGGAAGCTCGAACCGACCCGCCACGTTTGGATGCGACTCAACGGTGAACAGCCCGACGACCCGTTGCTCAGGACCGCGCTCCTCGTCTATGCAAGCGACCGCACACTACTCGGCACCGCACTGCGTCCAATGGGCCGAACACCCGGCGGTGACACCATGGTGACAAGCCTCGACCACGGCTTCTGGCTCCACCATCCCCCGGACCTGTCGGACTGGTTTCTTTATTCATCCAACAGCCCGATATCGCACGGGGGTCGCGCGCTGATTCACGGCGCAATCTATACGACCGATGGAAGACGCATCGCGTCCGTCACCCAAGAAGGCTTGGTTCGAAAGCGACGGAAGAAGTAGCAGTTTTCTCATAAACCCTGACCGAGTCAGGGGCCCGAAGGGCTTATGAGATGACTTCTAAGAAGCCGAAGCGCTACTTCTTCTTTTTCTCCGGCTTCGGTGCGAAGACCATTTCGCGCGCTTCCACGACGCCGTCTTCGAGCGCTGCATCTTCGTTGTTTTGGTGGGCGTGACATCGCGCGGCCGCCAGGACATCGTCCTCCACTACGGCCAAGCGCGCGAGCGTTCCGGCGTTCGCGCAGACGTGAAGCGTTTCTATTTCGCGACCGAGCGAAACCTCGTTGTCCGTTTTGCCCTTGTTGATCGAAGCCAATGCTGCGACGGCGAGGTCGAAGCTTCCGGCATCATCGGGAGCCGCGATGCCCGCAAAGTCCGAAGCACTCGGCCACGGCGCAGTATGGATCGACGCTTCGCCCGTTTCTTCCGCGAAGGTCCATGACCAAATCTCTTCGGTGACATAGGGCATCACCGGTGCGAACAGGCGCAGCAAGACGTTGAAGCCAAGCCGAAGGGCGGCGACCGCAGACCCGCTTTCTGCAGCCTGGTCACCGGTGGCACCGTCTTCGAACCAGCGCGCACGCGGCTTCGCGAGTTCGAGGTAGGTGTCCGTGAAATGTGTCCAGAAGAAGGTCTCGGTTTCTTGCAGACCGTGGGCGAAGTTCCAGTCTTCGAAGTGCGCGGTCACACGTTCAACCAAGCCGCTGAGTTCGGCTACGAATGCGCGGTCGAGTTCCGCTTGGATCGGATGCACTTCGCCTGTCTGCGCCAACGCGAACTTGCCCGCATTGAAGAGCTTGGTGACAAGGCGTTTGCCGATCTTCCAAACCTGTTCGTCAAAGGCCGTGTCGACACCGAGACGCGCACTGGCTGACCAGTAGCGCCCTGCATCCGTCGAATATTTTTCGAGCAGGTCGATGGGCGTCACAATGTTGCCGACGCTCTTGCTCATCTTCTTTCGATCCGGATCGAGGATCCAGCCGGAGATCATCACATGTTCCCAAGGCTTCGTGTCTTCGTGAAGAAGCCCTTTGGCGATCGTATAGAACGCCCAGGTGCGAATGATCTCGTGGGCCTGTGGGCGCACGTCTGCGGGAAAGAGCTTCGCGTGGCGCTCCGCATCCAGGCTCCAATGCGAGCTGATCTGCGGCGTCATGGAACTCGTAAACCACGTGTCAAAGATGTCGGCTTCGCCCGCGAACCCACCGGGCTGGTCGCGCTGCGATTCGTCGTAGCCAGGTGCTGTGTCGGTCATCGGATCGACTGGCAAGCTCGCGCGATCGGCAAGAACGACATTGTCGTATTGCGGCATCCCCTCCGCATCGAGTGGATACCAAACCGGGATCGACACACCGAAGTAACGCTGTCGACTCAGGCACCAATCCTGGTTCAAGTTCTCGGTCCAGTCGCGGTAGCGGTTCTTCATGTGGGGCGGATGCCACTGGATCTCGTCGCCCTTGGCGAGCATCGCGTCCCGCTTGTCGACCAAGCGCGCAAACCATTGGCGCGTGGTCAAGTATTCGAGCGGGCGGTCGCCCTTTTCGAAGAACTTCACGGGGTGCTGAATCGCTTCGGGTTCCGAGCGCAGCGGTGCGCCGTTGCCCGTGGCACTGCCTTCCGGGTCCGCGAGCAGTTCAACCATGCGCTTTTGCGCCTGCTTCACATTCTTGCCCGCAACTTCGGCGTAGTAGGCATTGGCGGCGTCAGGCCTCAGGCTTTCGAACTCAGGGGTGCCGAACGTCACCGGGTCGAGTCGACCGTTCTTCGCAATGATTTGCCTCGATGCGAGGCCTTGTTCGCGCCACCAAATGACATCGGTCGCATCACCAAAAGTGCAGACCATCAGTATGCCGGTCCCCTTTTCGGGGTCGGCCAATTCGCTCGGGAAAATGGGTACGGGCGCGTGGAACAGAGGGGTCACCGCGCGTTTGCCGAACAAGTCCTTGTATCGCGCGTCTTCGGGATGGGCGGCCACGCCGACGCACGCCGGCAAGAGTTCGGGTCGCGTGGTCGCGATCGTGAAATTCGCGTCGCTTCCCTCAACCGCGAATTCAAGATGGTGGTACGCGCCGGGCAAGTCCTTGTCGACCACTTCGGCTTGGGCCACCGCACATTGAAAGTCGACGTCCCACATGGTTGGCGCTTCGTTGGTGTAGACCTCGCCCTTGTCGTGCAAGTCGAGGAAGGATGCCTGGGCGATCTCGCGACAATGATCGTCGATCGTTTGGTATTCCTGCTTCCAATCCACCGACAACGCCAGCCGCCGCCAGAGTTCGCGATAGTACTCTTCATCTTGGTTGATGAGGCCGTAACACGTTTCAATGAAGTTGCGCCGGGAAATCAAACGCGCCGGCTTCTTGCGATCTTTGGCGCTCGCCTCTTTGAGTTCGAGGTTTTCTTCATAGGGCGAATGCGGGTCGCAACGCACGTGATAGTAGTTCTGCACCCGGCGCTCGGTCGGGAGGCCGTTGTCGTCCCAACCCATCGGGTAGTAGATATTCATGCCGCGCATGCGCTTGTAGCGCGCCATCACGTCAGTGTGGGTATAAGAAAAGACATGACCGACGTGCAGCGAACCCGACGCAGTCGGGGGCGGCGTGTCGATGACGAAGGTTTCGTCGCGCGGGCGATCCGGGTCCCAGCGGTAAATGCCGCGGTCTTCCCATTCGGCGATCCAGCGCTTTTCGACTTCTTCTGCTTCGAAGTGCTTTCCCAGCGCGTTGGGATCGATGGCGCGAACTTTGTCTTGACCCATCTGCTGCTTTGATCCTTGCTCTTGATCGCTCGACTGTTGCGCCTTGGCAAACGCGCGGCGTGCGGGGTTTCTCTCGATTCGCAAACGCCGGATCGCTCGGTGTTCGATCGTGAGACATGACACGCGAATCGGCTCGCAGGAACGTGGCGATTCGCGAAGGGCGTCCCAATATAGAACACGCGAAAGCCCCCGCCTCCAAAAGCACCGGGCAAATCGGTAGGCTCATCCCAAGAGTTCAATCCGATCGCACACAATGCGAGACTTGGGCCCGACACCTCCATGTTGGCGTTGAACCTCTCCGTCGAGCAGGTGACATCGTCGCCATGGGGGCGGGGTGATGAGAATGGACGACGCGATCTCCCGGGCCTGCCTACGCACAGACTCGAAACCGCAGCGCGCGGCGACTCAACCGACCTGCTGAAACAGGAAGCTCTCGAAACCGTTGAACTCGTACGCGAGTGCATTGCCCATCCCGGCGCAAACCACAAAAGAAGACTTCGTGGCGAGGTACGGCGGAGAGAAATTCGCCATCGTTTTACAAGCAGGGCAGTCCCCCGTTCTCAAAACCCTGGCCGAGTGCTGCCTTCAGAATCGGAGAGACCTGGAATTCGAAGTCGGTGATCAACCCGTGCGACTCCCTCGCCGGCCCCGAGGGGCGCGAGAGAGGGGCGGGGCGACCCTCCATGCGAACGAATCGGCTGACTCCTGGCTGGAACACGCTGACCAGGCCCTCAATCAGGCCAAGGACGTGGATCGGGACCGACGGGTGTTCCACAGCCGGACGAAAGCGAAGAGGCGAGCGAATTCGAGCTCCGGCGTGGCCTGACGGTTGTAGTCCTACGTGCCCGAATCCAGAAGGATTTCGCCAATCTATTGCGGCTCGAACAGCGGCCGTCTATGGTCCCGCGTCTTCCCGGAGGGGCCCCTGCGGCGACCCTCGAGTCCTCGAAATTTTTATCCGCCCGACGGGCCAGCGCACCGAAGATGCTGGTTCAAGCAGGCGACCGGAGTAGTGAATTGGCGAAGACATCGCAGATCATCCGAGACAATCGGCGCAAGAAGCTCATCGAGAAGTACGCGGAAAAGCGGAAGGAACTTCGCAAGAAGTTGAACGACCGAAACGTTTCCGTTGAAGAGAAGCTCGAAGTTCAGGCCGAGTTCGCCAAGCTTCCGCGCAACTCGTGCCCGACCCGACTCAACCGACGCTGCGAAGTTTCGGGACGTTCAAAGTCCTACTACCGCAAGTTTGGTCTCTCCCGCATCGCACTTCGTGAGCTTGCGCTCCGTGGGCAATTGCCGGGTGTACGCAAGTCGAGCTGGTAGAAAGACGCGTTGGTAGTCAGTTCGTAGTCACGGCGGTTCGCTCGATTCGATCCAAAGTTCTCAGCACAAGATTTAGGAATAGAAACATGAAGCCCGATACGCATCCCGACTACCACAAAGTCATCTTCGTCGACTCCGCTTCCGGCGATGAATGGACGAGCCGCTCCACCATGACCTCGGCAGAAACTCGCGACGTCGACGGGGAGAATATCCCCGTCATCAAGCTCGAAATTTCTGCCGCCAGCCATCCTTTCTGGACGGGCACCATGCGCGAACTCGATGCCGACGGAAAGATCGACCGCTTCCGCAGGCGGTACGGCGGCAAGAAGTAGCAACGGCCGCACGCCGGTTTCGTCTGCTCTCTATTTTCTAGGTCCCTTCTCCGCGATCATGTTCCGCGTCGAAATCAGCGTCGGCTTCAGGGGCTGTCTCCAGTTGTTTCGGTGCCGGCTTCTTCATCTTCGAGTTTTCCCATCGCAACCAGGGAATCGACCAGATGGCAGTACAGGCGCGTGGGGTCGATTGCGGCGTGATACGTGCCCCCAGTCATTTGAGCGATCAGCCCCAGGGTGTAGCCACTCCAAGCGCCTGACTTTTGGGTGACACCAAATGTATTGAACGCAATGTCGTTGCGTTCTGCTTCACGAGTCGCGCGCGCAACATCGGCTCCAATGCCACCGCGGAGAGGCTTGCCTAATTCGAGAAACAGCGGGCCCGGCGTATCCGACAGGTACATCACAATTTTTCGCCGCTTCTGGTTCTTCGCTTCAAGCAGGACTTGGTTTGCTCGGCGCGCGCCGGCGTAGAAGTTCGGCGACCCGTCGCTTCCTAAAGTCATGATCTGATCGAGTGCAGACTCAAGCGACGCGCGACTTCGGGACAAGCGCGCCCGTTCCTTGGCGTCCCTCGAACCGACCGCAAGTGATGACAAACCTCTCTGGGAAAAGAATGGGAAACCCGAAAATGTCAGTATCGAAAAGCGTATATCGAGGGCTGCCGTGTTTCGGATCAACTTTCGCGCCGCTTCGACCTCGACGCCCAACCAAGAATCTCCGCGGTCGGTAAACACGCTCGATCTAATTTCTCCGACCGTTCCGTCGCCGTCAATATCAAAACCAGACGGATGCTGACTCGAGAGTGAATTGTCGAACGCGAAGACAATGTCGCTGGGGCCCAGAGCGTTGAGGCTCTCGACCGAACAGTTGAGAGGGGCGGGGACTTCCTCTGCTCCCTCCGTGTCGGGAGAACTCGCACAGCCAAGCAGCACGCCCATCGCAACAAAGGCGACGCAAGTTAAGACAAGAGCCAGGGGCCGATGCTCGCGGACGTAGGGTGCCGACATGTTGGCCCTGCTCCTTTGCCCGTGATCTATCAGAGAGCCCCGATGAGCCCGCGTGGGTGGCACGAGCGCTACCGAGAGTAGTCGCCCCGCATCGGTGCCGCGAGAACCAAAGCTACGTGAAATCAGTCTGCGACGTTGGCTGCGTCATAAACTCCGTTACTTTTAAAACTGCCGATCCGGAGAACCCGACTGCTGCATCGGCTATGATTTCTTGCGGGGGGGCGAGCTGGAGCAATTTGATGGAAAACGCCCGAGACCGCGTAGTCGGCAATATGGCAGAATCCGTGATCGCGAAGATCCCGGCGCCCACGCCAGGACTGAACCTTCCGGTTCTGCCCGATCGCACTGACCGACTGCTCACATTGCTGTCCAGCATGGACACGTATGTGACCGAAGCGGACAGCGTCCCCCGAACGATATTCGTAAGCTCCGGGGTTTCTGAAGTTACCGGGTACTCACCCGAAGAAGTGATCGCCGGTGATTGCGTCGTCATTCACGACGATGACCATCACCTACTCGCCAACGGTGCCATTGCGCTCGCGAAGCACGGCCGAGCCTTCAGCTGCATCATTCGGATGAAGCACAAGCGTGGCGATTGGCTTTGGCTTGAGATCAGCTCGCTGTCGTCTTACGAGACTCCGGAAGGCGGGTACCGATCGATGTCTCTTAACCGAGACGTGACTCGCTTGATGACCAGCCAGCGCGACCTCGCGCAGAGTGAAGAGCGTTACCGGGCCGTGTCGGAGATGACCCGGGACTTGATCACCGAAAGCACGACCGACTCCCAGACGGTCTACGTCAGCCCCGGTGTTTCGGAAACGCTCGGTTGGTCCCGAGAAGAACTCGCAGCACACGAGCCGTATGAGAAGGTTCATCCCGACGATGTGGCGCGAGTTCGACGGACCACAGAGGAATGCCTGACGTCAGATCGGCCAACTCATTATGAGGCATTTCGAATATTCGCCAAGAACGGCCAATGCCTGTGGTTCGAAACTTCGGCGATGGTCTATCAGCGAAGCGATGGCGAGACCCGCGTATTTTCGGTCTCACACAACATCACCGAACAACGCCGAGAACAAGAGGAACGGCGCGAGCTCGAAGAACAGATGGTTCGCGCGCAAAAACTTGAAAGCCTCGGCGTCATGGCGGGCGGGATCGCACATGACTTCAACAACTTGCTCACACCGATCCTTGGCGAAGCAAGCTTGGTACTCGAAGATCTACCTCAAGACTCTCCGTTGCGGGAGCGACTACTCAAGATTCGGCATGCAGCCGAGCGTGCGGCGGCGCTGACGAACCAGATGCTGTCCTATGCGGGCAAGGGCCCGGTACATCTAGAACGACTCGACCTCAGTCAACTCGTCGGCGAGATGGGGCGACTTTGCGAGTCCGCAGTCTCAGGCAAGACCGTGCTCGACTTCGACCTTACGCCGTCAATGTCGCTGATCGAGGCAGACTCGGCGCAGATCAGTCAGGTTGTAATGAACTTGATCACCAACGCGAGTGAGTCGCTGCCGGACGGCGAAGGAAAGATCACTGTTCGCACGGGTGGAGTGGATCTATTGGAGCCTCCGAACAAGTCGGTCTTCGCCGAACGACTTGAGGCCGGCCCTCATGTCTATGTCGAGGTGTCGGATACCGGGTGCGGGATGGACGCGAAAACGATCGCGAAGATCTTCGATCCATTCTTCACGACTAAGTTCACGGGCCGCGGACTTGGGCTCGCGGCGGTTGCTGGGATCGTGCGGGGGCATCAAGGTGCACTCGAAATTCGATCCGAGCCGGGTCAAGGCTCGGTCGTCAGGGTGTTGTTTCCCGCAGTGCAGGGAGCCGAACTGTCAAGCCGGCCGGCAAGTGTCGGTGGCAAAAACACTTGGACTGCCGACGCGACTGTGTTGGTGATCGACGACGACGAAGGTATGAGAGACCTGGCGACCGACATTTTGTCGCGCGCTGGCCTTCAAGTCATTGCAGCAGCGGACGGTCGAGAAGGCCTCAAGGTATTCCGCGCTCATGTAGATGAAATCAACCTCGTGCTGCTTGACCGCACAATGCCCACCATAAGCGGCTTCGAGACCTTTCAAGAAATTCGCAAGATCCACCCCAGCACCCCAGTCATCCTTGTGAGCGGCTATTCAGAAGCGCGTGCTGCAACCGAACTCGCCGGCGCTGGACTCGCGGGCTTCTTACAGAAGCCATTCTTGCCCGAAACACTTCTAGATCTCGTGAAGGCGTCGATCGACGACTAAGCGAGGCGCTTTCCCCATCCTTCATCCCGCTCCAGCCTCACCCCAGCGATGCCGATACACGGTGCAGGGGGAGTCACTTGCGAGCCGCGGACCCGCGAAGCCTGGGATTGCTGCGCATCGCGATCGGCAGCGTGCTGATCGCCGACGTGCTGCGTCGGCTACCCGACTTCGCTCATTTTTATACGAATGCGGGAATGCTGCCGAACCACACAACACTGTGGCAGCCGCTGCGCCCGCATGCGATTTCCTTCTTCTTCACCCTGTCGACGCCCGCCGAAGCGCTGCTTGGGTTGCTCGCCTGCTTGGGCGTGTTCGTGTGCTTCACCCTCGGTTGGCGAACGCGACTTTTTCAGGTGCTCGCGCTGATCTGCCTCATTAGCCTGCACGGGCGTGTCACGATGCTCGAAAACGGCGGGGACATCGCACTCAGCAACTTGCTGTTCTGGTCGACCTTCCTGCCACTCGGACGGCGCTTTTCCCTCGACGCAAAGATTGCCGCAGAGGCGAACCCAAACTTCGTGCACGACACGCGACCCATCACATCACTTGCCGTCCTCGCGATCATCCTTCAGTTCGGCGTCATCTATCTCTTCAACGCTTTCAACAAGTACGGCGTTGAATGGCTTGATGGATCAGCGGTCCACTACGCAATGCACCAGGACCGAATCGCAACCGTGCTCGCAGTCGCCGTCCGAGAAAATCTCCCGCTCGCCGGCCTTCAAGCCATGACGTGGATGGCAATCTCGACCGAGTACATCCTCGCGGCCTTGATCTTGACGCCATTCTTAAGACGCTACGCGCACCGCGTCGTGTTGCTCACAGCGCCGGGCCTCCACCTTTCATTCGCGCTGTTCCTCAACCTCGGCCTGTTTTCGTATGCAATGTTGGCTTGGCTCCCCTTGCTGCTTACGAGTGAAGACTGGGACTGGATCGCTCGACGCCGTGGGCAAGAACCCGAGGTTGTGAATTCGGACTCAGACGAAAGGAGTTCGCCTGCCTGGACTGGACGGCTGCGCGAAGCCACCGTGGTTGCGTTTCTCATCGCATGCGGGTTCCAACTATTGAACGAAAATCCAATTACTCCAGAACGTTTTCGGCTCGAGAAACCCGCAATTGTACAAGCGATGATCGGCTACCCACGGTTGCGGCAAGGCTGGAGCATGTTCGCGCCTCGCTCGCCAATCAACGAAACGCTGCTCGTCGTCGATGCACGCACTGTCGACGGCAGGCACGTCGACCCCATCGCGTGGGCGTCGCGCGGAACCGACGAGGTGGTCCGCGACCACATCCCGAAGGCCCTCGGCTTCAGTCAGTTTTGGGTCAGCATCGTCGAACGCATGCCCGGCCACGCGCCCTATCATGGTGCGCTACGCGACTGGATCCTGCGTCATCACGAACGCACCGGGAACGACAATGACGCAGTCGTGCGTTTTGAAGTCGTAAACCTGATCGCCGAAAGTCCGCATCTTGGCGAAGACGACGACTACCCCGTCAGCGAGCAGTTGGTCTTGTGGTATCCGTAAAGCGGACGCAACTCATCACCGACCCACAGAGCTTTGGTGTAGAAACCAGGTACCGCGGGGCGGCACCAAGGCGCGGCGTCGATCGAGTTGCCTCAAGACGCGGCGCGGATTGTTACTTCTGCAACCGCTTGAGCACGCGACGCTTCAGGCGAAGGCCCTCTTCGGCGAGGTCCTTGTCCGCAGTCTTGATCAAGAAGGCGTCGAGCCCACCCTTCTTCTGCACCGTGCGAAGGGCGCGCACTGAAACCTGAAGTGACACGTCGCATCCCAAAACGTCAGAAGGCAAGCTCACCTTCTGGATGTTGGGCATGAAGGTCCGCTTGGTCCGGCGCTTACTGTGCGAGACGTTGTGTCCAAACTGAACTTTCTTACCGGTAAGCGCGCACTGACCCATGACGATTTCCCTCGAAGTCCATCACGAAGTTGCGACCGTGACACGGTCTGCGTAAAAGGATGGATAAATTTTGACGACGTGTTGTTGTCACGGTGTTGTGACGGTGTTCTCGACGGTGTATCGGCGGCGATTGCGCCGGAGTCCCGTCGGTCTCTGTTCCGAACCCCCTGAAATCCAAAAAGAATTTCCCAAAGGGCGCGAAAGCGAGGGCAATGGATAGCGATTGGCCGGGGCCCGGTCAAGCAGCGTTTGGCAGCCTGAGAGCGGGAAACTGGCGCCGGGGCCAAAATCCACCCGACGCCCTCGTTTCCTCCCCCACTGCTAGTGAGAAGCCAGCATTGGCTCGTTTTGAGCCGGAATAATGCGAGCGGCCATTTCGCGTTTGAGTTCCGCGAGTTCGCTCTTGGCCGCGTCTCGGCGGGCTTGGTCGCGGAAACCTCGGAGCCGCCCACGGGCCTCTGTGCCGCCGATTTCACGGTCGAGTTCACTCTCGGCGCCCATCCGCTCGATCTGTTCTCGCACGCCTTCAAGGGCATCCATTTCGGCCTCGACTGAGAGCCCTTCCATCGCGGCCTGCAGGCGGCGGCGGGCCTTGGCATTCGCGAGGGTGGCGATCATGCGGCCCTTCTCGCGCACCAGCGACCGGATTTCCTCGCGAAATCTGACGAGATTCGCCTTGGCTTCGTCAGCCTGCACCCGGACAGCGCCGAGCTCGATTTCGGCCCTTTCGAGATCTTCAAACAAGGACTGCTTGTGCGCGATCAAGGTCAGGCAGGCTTCCTCGTCGCCTCCCGAGAGCGAGCGCCGGGTTTCGTCATGCAGGCGGGCGATCTCGGCACGTCGCTCGGCGATTTCGGCGTCGAGCTTGCCGCGCATATATAGAATCCCCGCCACGGCGTCTTTGAGTTCCCGGTACTGCTTCAGTCGTCCACGAATCGCTTGCTCATAGACGGCTTCGGGACTTTCGAGCTCGCGGTCGCGAACCCATACCGAGAAGATGCCTCGCAAGAGGCTACGCATTCGTCCGAATACGCTTGCGGATTTGGTTCCACTCATTGGTTTTCTCCTTTGGCTTGTTGGCTCGCGGGCGCTGAACCAAGCGACTCGGACCGGAGTCCAAGTTCGCGGATCTTCTGTTGCAGGCTTTGTCGCACCATCCCGATGTCCCGAGCGGTTTGCGAAACATTGCCGTCGTTCTTTCGCAGCGCGCTTACCAAGAACTCGCGCTCAAAGTTTTCGATCATCGACTTTTTGGCTTCCGCAAATGGGAGCTTGCC
The DNA here is from genome assembly GCA_012960035.1 of Myxococcales bacterium. Taxonomy (GTDB): domain Bacteria; phylum Myxococcota_A; class UBA9160; order UBA9160; family UBA4427; genus DUBZ01. The sequence continues at coordinate 139,695 of DUBZ01000135.1, forward strand.
GTTGAGTTCTGAGGCGGGGCTCGGTGTAGCCGCGAGCGGTGTGGTCGCACGCGCACCAAGCTGCAAGTCGTCTTCTTCGATCTCGTCGCCGCTCGAAAGCACCGACGCTTGTTCGAGCAAGTTGCCAAGCTCACGCACGTTGCCGGGCCAGTCGTGTTGGATCAGACGCGCCATTGCGCTCGGGGAAAGTTCTTTCTTTTCGCGACCCAACCGTTCGGCGACGCGCTCGAGGAACCGCGCACAAAGAGAGGGAAGGTCTTCACGTCGTTCGCGCAGGGCGGGGAGTTCCACCTGCACGACCTTCAAGCGGTAATAGAGGTCTTCGCGAAAGCGTCCTTCCTTAACTTCTTCTTCTAAATTTCGATGCGTTGCCGCGACGACACGGACGTCGACTTCGACACCGTCGCTGCCGCCAACGCGTTCAAACTTTTGTTCTTGCAAGACACGCAAAACCTTGGCTTGAGTTTCGGGCGCCATGTCGCCAATTTCGTCCAGGAAAATCGTGCCGCCGTCTGCAAGTTCGAAGCGACCTTCACGCCGCTGATCTGCGCCCGTGAACGCGTTCTTTTCATGACCAAACAATTCGCTCTCAACGAGTTCCTGGTTGATCGCCGCGCAATTGACCGCGATGAATGGGCGGCTGCGACGACCGCTCGTGTTGTGAATCGCCTGGGCGACGAGTTCCTTTCCGGTGCCACTTTCGCCGCGAATCAAAACGGTGAGGTCCGTCTCCGCGACTTTTTGAATCGTCTCGTAGACCTTTCGCATCCCCGCGCTTGTCCCAATGATGTTTTCGAAACCGTACTCGCGCTGAACGCGTTCGAGCAGCAGCCGATGTTCCCGTTCGAGTCGGTATCGATCGATGGCCCGACGTACCACGACGCGGATCTCGTCGTTGTCAAAAGGCTTCGGGATGTAGTCTTCGGCGCCCGCCTTCATCGCCACTACGGCGATTTTTTCAGAACCATGTGCGGTGATCATGACGACGGCGGTTTCGTGGCGCAGTTCTTTGGCCCGCTCGAGCACGTCCATCCCGGTGGCACCGCGACCAAGCGCCAAGTCGGTCAACACGAGATCGAAACTTTGCTTTTCGAGTGCTTCGAGTGCCTTCTCACCGTCTTCGGCGAGCTCCACCTCATAGCCTTCACGCTTGAGCAGGCCGTTGAGTGCAACACGGATCGCGCTTTCATCTTCGACGACCAAGATACGGGGCTTCACAGACGATCTCCTTGGAAGCCCGACGGGCCTCCCTTCGGCAAACTCAAAATAAATTCGGCACCACTTCCAGGGGGCGCACTGACTTCGATCTTCCCGCGGTGGGCGTCAACGAGCTTCTTCGTGATCGCCAGCCCAAGGCCGGTACCGTTGCGCTTGGCGGTATAGAAGGGCGTAAAAATCTGATCCTGGGTCTCTTGATCGATCCCTAGCCCGTTGTCCCGAACACGAACCCAGACCTCGTTTCCCGCGAGGTTCTCGCCCATCGAGACATGCACCACCGGCTCGGTGACTCGCGCCTCGGCGAGGGCGTCGAGGGCGTTCCCAACCAAGTTGATCATGACTCGCCGAAGCTTTTCGGCGTCGCCGTGCATTTCGCCGTCGCAGTCAAACTCGCGCTCGATCGCGATGCCTTCGCGTTCACTGCGTTCACGAAACGTTTCAAGAGCCGAGTCGAGCACGTCCCGCATCAGAAGCGGAGCGCGGTGAAGTTCTTCTTCGCGACCAAACCTGAGCAGGTGAGAAATTGAGCGCTCAACACGTTCGAGTTCGACCAACGCAACCTGGGCGTATTCTTCGTTGTCGATCGAGTTGGGGTCTTCGCGCATCTGTTGAAGCAGACTCTTCGCCGCCGTGATGGGATTGCGGATTTCGTGGGCAACCGACGCGGACAACACTTCGAGCGACTGCGCGTGGTCGTCCGCAAGCTCAACTCGCTCACGGCTCACGTTGGCGTGAACGTGGCGTTCGACTTGTTCTTCAACGAGGCGTTCTTTCAAGCGCGGCTCGACCATCTGCGAAAAGAACCGTCGCCCGTGACGGAAGAACCAGTAAATGATCGCGGCGAAACCAAGCCACGGCACAAAGACAAGCAGCAGTAACACGATGATGGCCTGCTTCGCGGTCGAGATTAGGAGCTCTGCGCGGTCTTCTGCGTCCGTTCGCGCGTTTTGATATTCTTGTTCTTCAGGACTCAGAACTCGTGTGTGCGGTCGCACGACGTTTCCATGATCGTCGTCCGATCCGAAGAGTTCGTCTTCGTCGTCGCGGGAGGGGTTTCGACGACGGCGACGACGCTTGCCGCGGAGTTTCGACTGCAGCTTGGCCTTCGCCTCCGACCGCGCCTTGTCCCAGTTTGACTTCGGGTGATCCGACATGCGCGCGTCCTCCGGCTTTTGGGTCATCCCAGCCGTCTGAAGAGTGTCGAGAAGAAACTTGTTGTGTCGCAGCGGTGTGTTCATGAGTTCGCTTCCGAGCCGGCGTGCGCCTTGGGGAAGGTAAGAAGGAATTCTGCACCAGAGTCATTGCCGTCGACCACTTCGAGGCTGCCGCCGTGGGACTCCACAACCTTCTTCGACAACGCGAGTCCCAACCCAGTCCCATCCGACTTGGTGGTATAAAAGGGATTGAAGATGTTCTGGCTGACTTCCATGTCCATGCCGGGGCCGTTGTCGCGAATGCGCAGCCAGACTTCGGTGCTCGCCAGGTTCTCCCCAGCCAAGATCACAACACACGGCGTTGGGGTCGCGGACTCTTCGAGGGAGTCGAGTGCGTTGCGGAGCAAGTTGATCACGACACGTCGCAGTTTGTCGGTGTCGCCCTCCATCTCACAGATGGCCCCGGTTTCAACGTCGACGTTTACGCCAAGTGCGTCGATACGATCGCGCATGGAGGCAAGCGCCGAGTCGATGATGTTGGGCAGGAACAACGGTTTGAAACAAAAGTCTTCTTCGCGGGCGTACTTGAGCAAGTGAGAGATCGAGCGTTCGACGCGGTCGAGTTCTTCGAGTGCCACCCGGGCAAACTGAATGTTGTCCCCAGAAACGGGATCTTCACCCATCTGTTGCACCAGGCTCTTGGCTGCGGTGACCGGGTTGCGAATTTCGTGAGCGATCGATGCCGAAAGATCTTCGAGCGATCGCGCATTGGCGCTTTCTGCGACGTGAAGTTTTTGCGCACCCTGCTCGACGTGTCGGTCCATCTCATCGGCGATCCAACGTTGGCGCAGCCGGGGTGCAGCCAACGCCGCCACGTAGTGAAGTGCGAGGCCAATGCCCCAGGACAACGCGACGATGATCGTGGCGCGAACGCTGCGGCTACTGACGAGAATCAAGGTCAATACCGACCCATAAGCGGTCAAATGAATCAGCCAACCAACCCGGCGGTTCGCACGACTCTTGGCGGCGCGGTAGCGCCGCTCTTCGGGGGTCCATTCGCGCTTCTTTCTGTCTCGGTCCCACCCGACCTTTTTATGACGCGGTCGCCGCGACGAACCGCGCGGGTCAAAGCGATCGGGAACACCTTGCTCTCGGTTTTGCTTGCGGTGACTCATCGCTCTCCCCTCGACACCGCCAGATTGATAGCCGTCGGTGCCGCCACTCGACACGCCGCACTCCCATCTAGGGAAGGAGTGAAAGGCGTCGTCACAGTGCGGTCGTCGTCCATAAGCCAGCATTCCCCACTATAAAGCAATGACCATGCCGGAAATCAAACATCAGCAATGTCGGACACTTAGCTTCAGGCGTGGGCCGGCGATTGGGCATTCCCTGCGTTCAGTGCAGTAGAGATCATGCACCATCCACGCAGCTTGCACGACGCCGAACTTCATCGCTTCAACGAATAATTCAATTGACGCGATGCAACGGCAAGCTGAACACAGGTCTCCAGATATAGAGGGACGCCCGGGGAGCATCACCTCAACCCGGGTGGCTAAAAGCTCGGCGGCTGCACAAGGCAATCGACCGAAATCCCTTCCCAGGTCCGAGCCATCAGAATTCGCTGCGTTTCATCAACACAATCGCGCTGGTGAACGGCTGCGAACCGAACGACAAGGGCCACCCGGGGTACATCAATAGAAGAAGTCAAATCCAGCAACGGGTCGGATCGTTGACCCGCGAAGCCAGAATACGGGCGGGCGAGCGTGCAAGTCAATCGATTCATCACGTACAACTCGAATTGGACCGCCCGGTTCACGACGGGACGTTTTATGTTGCGTTGCTATCATGCGCGCCGACAGATACGAGTGGGCGCTTGTGCTTGAGACCAAAGCGAATATGGGTGCAAGGTCGCGAGCGAGCAAAGCGCAATCAGTTGAGCAGCACCAGCAACAGGAGCAGATGTGACGGATATAGACACAGCAGCGACCACGCAAACCGACGAAGAAACCGCCTACCACCAAGCGGGGCAAGCAGTCATTTGCGTCACCCTATTTGGCGCGCGGGTCGTAAAGAACTTGGGCCTTTCAGGTGGCCGGGTCACCGAATGGCAGTTCGAAACTTATTCGCGCTTGCCGGTTCCGCTTTCGTGTCGGCCCCCGAGTCATAAGCGCGGCGAAGATCGCAAACCGATCGAGGTTGAAGGCATCGTCGACGCACACGGCATCCTCGCCTATTCAGGAATCGCTGCGGTGTACATGCACGATCGCGATCAAGGTCGCGCCGAAGCGTTCGACTACCAGAACGATCATCTCGGCACGCGCGAAGCACTTGCAAAACTCGCGAGTAGCATTGGCGTTGAACGCCCAGCAGATAAGTTTTACGAAACGTACTGGAGCGAAGCGAATCGGCTCCTCACGGCAAACTGGAACGCCGTCGAACGCGTGGCAGATGCTTTGCTGACGTTGCGTACGCTCAATGGCAACCGCATTGACGCGTTGGTGCTCGGCGAAGAACTTCAGTAGCCACGGCGATCGATATCTAGATAGACAAAGCAGCCCCGGTGACGGCAGACGGCACCCCCGCGGCACCAGATCGCAACCCAGAAACAAGCCTGAGCACGGTACAACGATAAACCCATGCCCTTTGTGAAAGGCAACACCATCGGCGCAGATTCATATTCGAGTTGGCCAATGGGGAGGGAAGTCTCGCTGATGTGCACGAACCCGTTTAGACTCCTGTCGCCGTGAGAATCTGGATCGATACCGACATCGGAACGGACGTAGACGACGCTTTGACGTTGGCGTACACGCTGCGGCATCCAGGCTTTGATGTCGTGGGAATCTCAACTGTGTTTGGCGATGTGGATCTGCGAAGCCAGATCGCCGTCGAGTTACTCCACATATCGGGTGTGCCTGGACACCGCGACGTACCCGTTGTCACGGGTCTCGGGGTTCCAATCTCGCCGCATCGCCACGGTCTGATGTTTGGCCATGAAGGCGAGGGGCTGATCGTCGATGCCGAGCCGAAGCGCAAGATCGAAGAAGAGCCGGACGCCGGTGCCAAGGTAGATCGGCTGGCGGCCGCACTCGAGATGGCGCGACCCGACGTCATCCTGGCCATCGGTCCGCTCACGAACCTGGCCGCGTTGTTGAATGCGGGTGCATCGCTGCCTCACCTCGCCATCATGGGTGGCAAGCTGCAAGACGTGATGCTGCCCGGCATGCTTCCCAACATTGCGGAATGGAATTGGTTCTGCGATCCGGTGTCGGTGCAAGTGGTGCTCGACGCAAGGCACGCGACGCTGCCGCGAATCATTCCGGCAGAAGTCACTTTCGCGACACAGCTCGACGACGGCGACGTCTCGCTTCTGTCCGAAGGCGATGCGCTTGCACAAATGTTGTCGAAGCTCTCCACCGTGTGGCTCGATGTTCTTCGAACACGCATGAGCGCAGAGTCGCCACGGATCGCCCTGCACGACCCTCTTACCGCGGCCACTCTGGTTGAGCCGGGTCTGTGTCACTTCGAAGAACGTCGTATCGAAGTCGATGGCGTTGGCGCATCACGGCCAGCAAGGGGTCCAGACAACATCGAAGCCGCCATCGACGTTGACAACGCCGCGTTGCGTGATCATTTGATGAAAACTTGGCTTCCATGATTCGGCAGGTCTGAGATGATGCGTCGTATCGCTTGGTGCGTGCTCGGGTTGCTCGTGATCGCTGGAGCCGCCTTCTACCTTTTGGGCCAGGGGTTCTTTGGCCGTCATGAAGGAGCCGGCGTTGTCACCAACATCGAGCGGGACCCCGCACTTCGCAGCGAGCGCGACACGGCGGGCGCGGTTGCAGCGCTGGCACTCGGCGGGGGTCCACGACGGATTCTATTTGGCGATCTGCACGTTCACACGACCTTCTCGTCGGACGCGTACGTGATCAGCTTGCCCCTGGTGTCGGGTGAGGGCGCGCATCCACCGGCCGACGCCTGCGACTTCGCGCGCCATTGTTCCGCATTGGATTTCTGGTCGATCAACGATCACGCCGAGTCCCTAACCCCCGAACGGTGGCAGGAGACGATCGACAGCATCCGCCAGTGCAACGCAGTCACGGATGATCGGAACCCGGATACAACCGCCTTCCTCGGTTGGGAGTGGAGTCAGGACGGGACCACGCCCGAAAACCATTGGGGACATCGGAATATCGTCTTGCGCGACCTCGATGAAGCGAGCATCCCCGCGCGACCGATTGGCGCCCGCGGCAGCGACGGCGCGGTTGATCTTGTCACCATGGCGCCTGCGGCTCGGGCCGGTTTGGCAATGCTGATGCGCGATCGACGCACACTCGACTTCACGCGCTTCCTGGCCGAGAGCGAAGCGATGCCGCTGTGCCCGGAGGGTGTCCCGGTTCGCGAGCTACCGCGCGATTGCCGCGAGTCGACGACGACTCCGGGCGAGTTGTTCAGCAAGCTCGACGATTGGGGGGTCGAATCTCTCGTCATTCCGCACGGCACGACGTGGGGAAATACAGCGCCCCCTGCGGCGAGCTGGGACAGTCAGATCGCCGGGGCGAACGCCGACCCTGCGCGACAGACGTTGGTCGAAATGTATTCTGGACATGGCAACTCTGAGGAGTACCGCAGCTTCCGGGCCGAGAACGTATTGGCGACGGGAAGAGAACGTTGCCCACAACCCACCCCCGGTCCAAGCGGATTTCTACCGAATTGTTGGCGCGCCGGCGAGATTATCCGCGCGCGTTGCCTCGAGACGGGCGAGGGCGAAGGCAAAGATGAAGACGAGTGTGACGAGCGTGCGCGGACAGCGCGCGCCAACCATGTGGCTGTCGGGCGGATGGGATTTCGCACCGTGCTCGGAGCGTCGGCGGAAGATTGGTTGGATGCCGGCCAATGCCGCGATTGTTTTCTGCCCGCCTTCGATTACCGACCGGCTATGAGTGCACAGTATATGTTGGCGCGAAGTGATTTTAGCGAGGCCACTCCGCGCCAGGCGCGTCTCGCCTTCATCGCGTCAAGTGACAACCATACGGCACGGCCGGGCACCGGATACAAAGAATACGATCGAAGCGAGATGACGGAAGGGAAGGGGCCGCGCGCGGACGCACCGGATCTCCTCGGCAACATCGCAGAGCCCGTGCCTTACTCGGTTGCCTTGGATGCAAAGCCCGACATCGCGTTCGGCACACGCGATGTCGAGCGCATGTCTTCGTTCTTTACGACCGGCGGCCTGGTTGCGGTGCACGCGGACGGCAGTGGTCGCGAAGCCATCTGGGATGCACTTCAGCGCAAAGAAGTGTATGCGACGAGCGGCGACCGCATCTTCCTGTACTTCGATCTGCTCAATCCCGAAAACTCCGAGCAAGCGACTGCACCGATGGGCTCCGAGGTCATTCATGGCGGAACGCCCCGATTCAGGGCCGCCGCGATGGGGGCGCGATTGCAGCAGCCGGGCTGTCCCGAGACCTCTGCCAACGCGCTGGGTCCAGAACGCCTGCACGCACTCTGTCGCGACGAATGCCACAACCCAGGCGAAGAGCGAAAGCGAATTCGGCGCATCGAAGTTGTGCGTGTGCGCCCGCAAACTCAGCCGAGCCAGAAGATCGCCGACCGGATCGATGACCCATGGTTGGTCCTTCCGTGCCCGGCGCTGGGCGACGGCTGCAGCGTAGAATTCGAAGACCCCGATCATGCAGGCACAGGCGCCACGTCCATCTACTATGTGCGTGCCATTGAAGAACCCAGCCCGGCGGTGAACGGGCAAGGGCTGCGCTGTGTGCGCGATGGGACCGGCGAGTGCATAGAGCTTCGCCCCTGTTTTGGCGACGATGCAAAGACGCCCTACCAAGACGATTGCCTTTCGCTCGTCGAAGAACGAGCATGGTCTTCGCCGATCTGGGTTGACCCTCCTGCGAGCGCTGGTCAGGGCGTGGCTGCGATCCGATGATGGAAAGGGAATCGTATGAGTGACCGTCCACTGCGCACGGAAGAAATCGAACGTTTTGAGCGTGACGGCTACCTGCTCGTCGAAGACGTTCTTTCGCCAGCCGAACTCGTTACCTTCGGTGGCGCTGTCGACTCCGCGGTTGAGGGTCGTGTCGGTGACGATGACCGCAGCCTCGAAGAAAAAACACTCTACGAACAGAGCTTCATTCAATGCATCAACCTATGGGAAGATTCGCTCGACGTCCGAAGGCTTACCTTCAACCAACGTCTCGGTGAGATGGCGGCGAGCCTGCTCGGGGCCGATGCCGTGCGGATCTGGCACGACCAGGCGCTCTACAAGGAAGTCGGCGGCCGCGAGACCGACGCACATCAAGACCGCCCCTTCTGGCCGATCAAGCCGGCACGTCAAGTCACCGCGTGGATTCCATTCGATGGATCAAAGCGCAAGCAAGGTGCGATGGCCTACGTGCCCGGCTCCCATCGCTTGGGTCTCGAAAAATTCGTCGATATCACGCACACCTTTCAAGAACCCTACGACGTATTGCGCGACCCCTTGATCGCCGACATTGAGCCGGTCTGGGTAACCGCTCCTCCAGGCTCAGTGGTCTTCCACCATTCCCTCACCGTGCATCTTGCTGGAGCAAACCAAGGACCCGATAAGCGCCGCGTTTATTGCATCATCTATTTCGCAGACGGATGCGTTCGGCGAAACGCAATTCCTCATCCGACCGTTGACCGCCAACAGGTTGAAGTCGATGCGAAGATCTGCGGCGACGTCTCGCCAATCGTGTGGCCGCGGTCCGCGGAAGATCTACCGCCAGCCCCGGTCGGTCGGCCACCGAAGCTTGGGTACACGTGAAAGTCGGTCGCGTCCAAGCCCCACTGGGCTTTCGATTTGACGAACCCGCCGACCGCGAGTTGACACTCGAATTCGAGGATAGGAACTTCAAGCTGGGTATTGGAAAAGCGGCGGAGTAGGTTGGACGCGTGAGTGGCTGTGTGTCCGGACTTACTTCAGGACTTCCCCCGAAAACATGCCCTCTGAGTGTCTACGAAAATGGGGGATGTCCACCCATCTATTGCTCGTTGCAACTCAACCTAATGCGCGCCGCGCAAATCTGCCATCGGGCAGCGCGAGTCTACTTGTCCTGGTTGCATAACGCATCCAGCCACGCGAAACTAACGCGTGGCTAGGGTTCAAGTTCTCAATTTTGGTTCGCTCAACGTCGACCACGTTTACCGGGTCAGCTCCCTGGTTCGCCCCGGCGAAACCCTCTCGAGCAAGAGCTACGAGAGAAGAACGGGCGGCAAAGGCTTCAATCAGAGTATCGCGCTCAGTCGCGCCGGCGCTCAAGTTTGTCATGCCGGAAGGATCGGTGAAGACGGGACTTTCCTGCGCGATACGCTGAAAACGCAAGGCGTGAACGTCGATGCAATCGCGATCACAAGCACCCCAACTGGCCACGCCATCATCCAAGTCGATGACGCGGGTGAAAATGCGATTGTTCTTTATGGGGGCGCGAATCGGGACACGACGCGAGCGCACGTGGAGGAAACCCTCAGCAGCCGTGAGCCCGGGAGCACCCTTCTACTCCAGAACGAAGTCAGCTGCACCTCCGACATCATCGAACTGGGCCTCGAACGTGGGCTTCGGATCGCATTCAACCCAGCTCCCATGACCGCTGATATCGAAAATCTTCCCCTGGCCGACTTGAGCCTGCTGGTTGTCAATGCTGACGAAGGGCGCGCTCTGTGTGGGGAACGCGACGCCCCCAATGCTGACGTGCTTGACCTGCTGCATTCGCGCTACCCACAAACGCCGATCGCGCTCACCGCGGGAGGAGACGGGGCGCACTACGTCGATAGAGACACGCGCATCCATCAGCCAGCGGAAAAGGTAAACGTTATCGATACGACGGGCGCCGGCGACTCTTTCGTGGGGCACTTCCTGGCGGCGCAAGTGGCGGGCGCGTCGAGCGAAGACTGCCTGAAGCGGGCGTGTCGCGCAGCGGCCGAAAGTGTGACGCATCGCGGCGCGACCTAGGCTTTTGGTCTTCGTCGCCCATCGCACCGAGGAGTCCGAGCGACCCTCGCCGGGATCGGCGCGATCGGCGCGAATACCTCGAACCAGGTCCTGATCTTGGACGAGCTGATGGACTCGAAGCCCACTTATCTCACCGGAAACACTTCGACACTCTATGTCATTCCGGTGCTGGATCTGAAGATCGACGGTCCGACTGTGCTCGAAGTTCCGGCCGACATGCTAGGCGCCTTCAACGATGCATGGTTTCGATACCTGCAAGATGTTGGGCCCCTGGGGTCGGATAAAAGGGTGGCAAGTACCCCGTTCTCCCGCCCGGCTACGAGGGCGAAGTCCCGGATGGCTACCACGTCGTACAGTCCACGACCTACCGGGTCTGGGTGTTCATGCGGGGCTCGATCGCGGGTGGATTGAAATCCGCCGCGCTGAATGTCAAGAGTACGCTCAAGGTCTACTCCCTGGCCAAGCAGGCCAACCCGCCGGCGATGGAGTTCGTCAGCGGTTCAGGCAAGACGTTCAACACGATTCACACCAACGACTACTCGTTCTATGAACATCTCAATGAAGTCATTCAGTACGAACCGTTGGGGATGCTCGATCCAGAGACGCGCGGGTTGCTCGCGTCCATTGGGGTCGAAAAAGGCGAGCCCTTCGCTCCCGATGAGCGGATGAAGAAAATCCTCACCGATGCCGTCGCAATCGCGAATGCCGCCGCCCGTTCCATCGTCTGGTATCCAAGGCTCGACGGCATCATGAATGGCATCCAAGTATATTCGGATTCAGACAGCGCCTGGATCATGGGCTGGGTCGACAAGAACGTCTTTTCCAATGGGAAGGGACGGACAGACTATGAACTCCGACGCTCGGGTCATGTTCCACTATGCGTACACGGCCGTGACGATGTACGACACGCAAACTCGATCCCAACTCCAAACCAGTCAACCGTTCCCCAGCGTCGGGAGTCAGACGGACGGGATCAAGGCGAATGAGGATGGCTCGTTCGACCTCTACTTTGGCCCCAAGGCGCCGGAGGGTTTCGAATACAACTGGCTGGAGACGATTCCGGGGAAGAGGTTCTTCGTTGCTCTGCGGCTCTATGGACCACTCGATCCGTGGATCGAGAAGAAGTGGCGCCCGGGCGAAATTGAGCGCACCGACGACTGATCGGACCGCTATCCGACGAATCACTGCATCGTCAGGTCGAATCCCTGGGCTCCGGAAGACGAACCTCCAGCGTCGCAGACGCGGGCTCAGGTTGTCCCGTAGTATCAAGGTCTTACGAAGAGAGAAGCATACGGCCGGTTGTCTCAGGACAGCCGGCCGTACTTGTGTCTTAAGGTCAGCTCGGCAACGTAAGCGGGTAAACATCGACGCTCTACCAACGAGCTTGCCCCCCATCGGGATCTCTCGTCGCGATGGGAATACCGATGGGTTGACGGGCCCCCCTAGGCAGTCCCCTGGTTTCGTTTATTAAGGATTCTTCATAACGGCTTAATCCCCGAACTGTAGGGTTGAATACCTAGATCACTCCTTCGTGAGATGCCTCGTGCTTTCGCGTTGGGAGATCTATTGCGATTCATTTTAGATTTAAGTTTCGAGGAGAAACTCATGTACGAGTCTTATCGTGCCATTCGATTCCTAACGGCATCGGCCGTCGTATTTCTGTCGATGACCGTTCTATGCGGAAACGCCAGCGCCCAGGCGGCGGCTCCCGGGTCCGCAAATGGCGATCTCGTCTTCGAGCGGCTCGACTTGGATTTCATCCTCAAGCAAATCAAGATTGCTGAAGAGCACGCCGAGTACACCGTTCCCGGCGAGCAGGACTGCGCCGTGCTGCTGGCCCTGCTACCGAACGCGAGTGTGCCCTGGGGCCTGCGGACGGTGGACGGCAGCTGTAATAACCTGCTTCCGGGAAACGAAACCTTCGGTCAGGCCGACCAGGAATTTATCGATCTCGTAAAGCCGGTGTTCGATGCTGCCCAGCCCCTGACACAAGCTTTCGCTCCGAATGACGCTGTGGGGGCCGATACCTCCTACGTGCGAGGGGATGGGCGCACCGTGCAGGATTCCACCGCGCGCCTGCTCAGCAACCTGATCGTCAATCAATCGACCTCGAACCCGGCGGCGGTCCAGGCCGCGGCGGACGAGGGCGGCACTACCCTCGGATCCGACATCGCGGGTGTCCCTCAGTTGTTGATCCCCAACACGGCACCGGACGAAGGCCTCTCGGCACCGTTCAACGCCTTCATGACTTTCTTCGGACAGTTCTTTGACCACGGTCTCGACCTGGTCAACAAGGGTGGCAATGGTCTCGTCTTCATTCCGCTCGCCCAGGACGACCCGCTCTATGACAAGGGTCCTGATGGGATTGCGGGGACTCCCGATGACGGCCGAGGCAACTTTCAAGCGATGACACGAGCCGCGCGGGATGCGGGGCCGGACGGAATGATTGGAACCGATGACGATGTTGCAGGGATCGTCAATGCCACGACCCCCCACGTCGATCAGCAACAGACCTACACGGGGAATTCCTCGGCGCAGATTTTGGTCCGTGAGTACGAGTTCGCGCCTTGCTCCATTGACGGTGCCCCGCTGACTCCCCCCGCCGCAGGTTGTGTGCAGGCCACCGGGCGTCTGCTCAATGGCTACGGCAATGACAAGCTCCTCGACACCGAAGACGACGGTGGAATGGCGACCTGGGATACCGCCCAGCTACAGGCGGCTTTGAAATTGGGCATCCTGCTCGACGACTTCGACGGCGCCAGCATCCCGAAATTCTTGGCCGACGCCTACGGGAAATTCGTCCCCGGTCCGCAATTCGGTCTGCCGCAGCTCGTGACTGGCGAAAACCCCGACGGCACCCCCGTGCTAGTTGAAGGCGATCTGTCTGCTCCCGTGGACGCCAGCCAGGCGCTCCGCATCGGTCACAGCTTTTTCCTCGACGTGGCTCACACGGCGAACCCGGGTTCCTTCAAGGGCGTCGGGGTGGACCCGGACATGGCCCCTGACTTGAACACCTTTATCAATCCTCGCATCGATACACTCAGTGGCCAGCCGACGCGCGGCGTCCGCGCGGCGGGCGTGCCCCTTGCTTCGGGCCAGTCAACCTACGACGACGAGCTGCTCGGCGCACATTATGTCTGTGGCGATGGGCGCTGCAATGAGAACATCGCGCTCTCCACGGTTCATACGCTTTTCCACGCCGAGCACAACCGACTCGTCGGGATCGCGCAGCGGGTCGTTCTCGATCAACGCGACCTCGCGTATCTGAACGAATTTGTCGACCCAGCCTCTCCTGCCACTCAGGCACAGCTCGACGCATGGCCAGTTCTCCCATTCCTGGCCTCCGATGCCTCACAGGCGAACCAGCATGCAGCGGCGGCTGCAATTAAGTTGCTGGGCCTCGAGTGGAATGGCGAACGTCTGTTCCAGGTTGCCCGATTCGGTACGGAGATGGAGTACAACCGGATCGTGTTCGACGAGTTCGTCCCCACGCTCTCCGGGCTGAAGGACCCCTTCGAGGGGTTTCACACCAACATCCACCCCTCGATCACTGCCGAATTTTCACAGGTCGTCTATCGCTTCGGACACTCGATGCTGACTGAGACGGTCGACCGCTATGACGCGGACTTCAACACGATCGTGGATGCCGGGGCACTTGATCCGGCAACGGCGAGCGACCAGCTCGGCCTGTTCGAGGCCTTCCTCAACCCACTCGCCTTGTACAATTATGATGATGCAACGGGCCAGAATACGCTCACGCCGGAACAGGGCACGGGCGCGGTCATTCGCGGACTGACGCGAGAGGTCGCCAACGAGATCGACGAATTCATCACCGGGGGGATGCAGAACAACCTCGTGGGTCTGCCCCTCGATATCGGCGCCATCAATATCGCGCGAGGTCGCGATGTGGGTGCGCCCCGGTTGAACCCGGCACGGCGGGCGTTCTACGCCGCAACCCAGGATACGTCGCTCACGCCGTATGCCAGCTGGATGGATTACGCGGACAATCTCAGACACGAAGCGTCGCTCGTGAACTTCATCGCAGGCTATGGAACACACCCGCTCGTTGCTGGCGACGACCAGGTTGCGGGCAATGGCAGCGTTGGCGAACCCATTACGGTCGTAGACCGGCGCGCAGCGGCCTGCACGCTCGTCAGTTCGATCGCCCTGGTTGCCGACTATTGCGCCGATTCCGGTTTCGGCGGGGGAAGCCTCGCCGTACCTGGTGACGCCGCGGACTTCATGCGGAGCCTAGGCAACTGGGCCCCAGGGTTGGACGGCTTGCCGATCACGGGCTTGGAACAGATCGACTTCTGGAACGGCGGACTGGCGGAGGAGCGCCGCCCGTTCACGGGTTATCTCGGCGCGACACATAACTTCGTCTTCGAGAACCAGATGGAGAGCCTGCAGAACGGCGATCGTCTGTACTACTTGTTCCGAACCGGCACTATCCCGCTGCTCGGCGCTCTAGAGTCGAACACGTTCACCTCCATGGCCATGCGCAACACGGATCTGGGCGAGGTGGGCGCAGGCGTGCTGCCGCTCAGCCTCTTCTCGGTCCCGAACCATCTCTTGGAGATCGATCAGAGCCAGCAGTTTGACCAGACGGGCGACGGGTCGCCGGCAGATCCCACGGGCGATTCGGCCCTGATTGCGCTCGTGATCCGCAATCCTCTTGAAGCGACGACTAACATCACGGTCGCCGATGCGACCCGTTTCCTCCAGTACACGGGAGGCGATCACGTCGCGATCGGCGGTACGGCCGGTCAGGATACGATCATCGGCGGGATCGGCGACGATTCGCTTTATGGGCGCGATGGCAACGACCGAATCGAGGGCGGCGACGGCGCCGACCACATCGAAGCCGGTGCCGGCGACGACATCATTACGGACCTTTCCGGCCCCGACGTGATCGAAGGTGGCGCTGGCAACGACGCCATCAATAGCGGTAACGAAGAAGACGTGATCTTCGGTGACGATGGCAGCGACTTCATCGTCAACCCGAGCGAGTTCGGCGAAATCTTCGGCGGCCCCGGCAACGACTTCATCTTTGATGGGTATTTCAATGGCCACATCCGCGCCGGTCAGGGCGACGACTGGATGGAGAATCTCGGAGGCGGCGAAGATCTGTTCCAGGGCGACCTCGGCGCAGCGCCTGAGGCGGGCGAGCCCGGCCATAAGGGCAACGACGTCATGATCAGTCGCGGCGGCAACAACGACGCGGACATGGAAAACGGCGACGACATCGTGGTCGACGGACCCGGCATCGATCGTATGGAAGGACAGCTCGGCTTCGACTGGGCGAGCTTCGCACTCGACCCGAGCGGCGTCGACGTCGATCTGAATTTGACCGCCTTCCTCAGGCCGATCCTTCCGCCCTCGAACGCCACGGTCGACAACCGTTACGACCGGATGGAAGCCCTAAGTGGTTCGCCGCACCCCGATATCCTGAAGGGCACACCCAACCAAGGCGGCACGGACCTGGGCAATGAGCTCTCGATCAGCACGAATGCCCAGGGCATCGAGACGACCGATGGCTTTGCTCTGATCGAAGGCCTGAACTCGACCGATACCTCATTCGGGATCGTGCCCGAAGTCGAGCGGAAAACTCAGGCAAATGATCCGGTGTCCGGTGACGCACAATTTGGCTGGGGCAATGGCGAAATCATCCTCGGCGGCGGCGGCGGCGATCTCATCAGCGGCAGGGGTGGCGACGACATCATCGATGGCGATGCCTCGCTGAAGGTGAATATCGAAACGCCCGATCCCCAGGTAAGAGTCGATCCCCTAAATATTGGTGCACTCGTGGCGAATGCAGCGCTGAATGCCGCCATAGCGGCTCGCCAGGATGCACTGGTTGCCTTCGTGCTGGCGGACGCCGTGGCGCAGCTTTCGGTTGATGCTCTGGCGGACCTGTTGGCCTCGCTCACCGCTCAGCAGGCTGCTGATCTGTTGGCTGTGACACAGGCTCAGGATGCACTTGCGCTCGCGCAGCAGCAAGCGTTGGCGCAGCAGGCGGCGGCGACGCTAACGAGCGTGCAAGAAGCGGCACTGAACTCGCATGCGCTCAGCGTATTCGCGGCATTCGGAGCCGCTCAGGCGAATGTGGCCACGAAGATCGCTGATGTCATCGCGAACAATCAGGCCGTCGTTTTTACGCAGAATGCTCTGGCCGCGGTGACGGCCCAGGAGGCGACTGCGGCCTCAGCTTTGGTCGACGCGCAAAATGCTGTCGTGGCGGCAGAGGCCGCTGAGGCTTCGGCATCGGCGGGGGCGGTGACCGCACTGCTTGCCCTCATCGATTGCGGCGGGGCTTCGAATCCGCCGTGCGCAGTCGAGAGTGCAGCATTTGACGCGGCGATAGCGGCCACGGTCGACGCCGGCATCGACGTGGCAGCCGCGAATAGCGTGGTTTCCGTTGCAGTGCAGGCACAGGCTGCGCGTGCTGCAGACTTGGTGATTGCGCAGAACGATGCGAATGCTGCGATAGACGCTGCGATCGGGGATAGTCAGGTGATCGAAAACGCGCAACTTGCGCTGGCGGATGCGCAGACGGGATTGAATATCGCGAATACGGCTGCGTCCGCTGGGACGCTGGCTGTAGCTAATGCGCAGGCGGATGTGTCAGCGGCATTGGTGGTCGCGGCGTCGGCACAGTTTGCCTTGGAGGCGGCTCAGCAGACGGCTGGATCCACTGCCTTTGCGCTGGCTAACGCCGAGTCGGATGCCGAACAAAGGCAGCTCGACGTGGCTGCGACGACTGCGAATCTCGAATTGGCAGACTTGGCGTACGAGCAGGCGCTCGTGGCAGATTTCGAGGCACGAGAGGCTCTACCGGCCGACATCGATGCCCGAATCCTTGTTCCCGGCATGCAGGACGTCTTTGAAGCGGTCTTCCTTGGTGCGATCAACCCGGGTGAACTCTCCATCTCCCGTGTCATCAGCAATGATGATCCGGACGGGTTGGATACGGACAGCGTACGCTACCAGGGCAACTTCGCGGACTACACCATCGAGGGGCTCGCCGGTCCGGACGGAATTCCCGGCAACCTGGATGACCCCCTGGTCGACCCGCTAGACCCGGGCGCCTTCATCGGCGATTTCTACTCGAGAAACGCGCAAGAAGTTCTCGCTCCGAACGGTGACATCCTCGTCGCCGCGGGAAGCGTGAATCCGGCGCTCGACGGCTTCATCGAGATCACCGACAACCGTGAACTGCCTCTCAACCTTCGATTCTTCTTGCCCGGCAATGACGGGCGAGATCTGGTGAGGAACGTCGAAAGACTGGTGTTCGACGATATGACCGTCGTACTGCCGGCGGGCGCTGCTGGTGCCGCTGCCTCCATGAACAGTGTCGCATTGGGAGTCGTGGCGATCGCGCCCTCCGCGGGCGTGGGAGGCAACGAGCTGGCGGGTGGGGAGACGGGTGACGCGACGACGATCGTGCC
The DNA here is from genome assembly GCA_012960035.1 of Myxococcales bacterium. GTDB lineage: Bacteria > Myxococcota_A > UBA9160 > UBA9160 > UBA4427 > DUBZ01. The sequence goes on from DUBZ01000135.1 coordinate 157,505, forward strand.
CAACGTGGGCGTTCTGGGCGAGACCCTGACGGCTTCGCTTGCCGGCGTCACCGACGCTGACAACGAGAGTATCGACAACCCCACCGGTGTCTACACCGGTCAGACCAGCTACTTTTGGCAGGTTGAGCTGGAACCTGGAAGCGGCTTGTTTTCAAATATCCGGCGACTCGGCGGGGTCAACGGGAACGGCGACGTATTCACTCCCCACGGTGAGGAACTGGAAGTCACCGTAAATGAAATCGGACTGCTGGTCCGAGTCGAGGCCATCTTCCTGGACGACGCCGGTGCGTTCGAAATCGTCCATTCGGCACCGGTTGCCATCGAAATTCCGGATGGATTCCCAGTTCCCCCGGGCCTGTTGGGCATCATTCCGGCTGACTTCCTTGGCACTCCAGACGACATCATCGACGCCATTGCGGTCCAGGACCCGCTGCTCAATCCCCTGTTTGTGAACGAATCCATAGTTGGCGGCCCACGATTCGATATCACCATCGAAGATGTGCCACTGACTCTCTTCGCCAATACCGGATTCGGAGCGGAAGTCCTGGCCTTTGACGAGCTCCTGACGACTGGCTTCATGCTCACCTTCACGGATTCCGAAGGCAACATCACGGGGAGATTCGTTCCCGAGATCATTGCCATCGTGGACCCGCTGACCGGTCTCGTTTCGCAGGATCGGGTCAATGTCTCGTTCTCGATCCGAGGTGCCGATGTGATCGGGCTCGTGGTTCCACCGTTCTCGATCGCGACATTGACCGTCAACGGTACCGAGGTGGCCAACGCGACCTACTTCGGTGACTCGAGCGCCTTGTTCGGAACAGGCGTAGCAATCACGCTGGTGAATCAGTCTCCGCCACTCAACGTTGCTGCCGGTGCGCCCTCGGCCAATTTCGTGGGAACTCAGTTCAGCCTCGTTGAACCGGTCGTGTTCCAGAACTTCACGGTTCCGGGAGGAGCCCCGGTGTTTGAGTTCATCATCCCGGGTGTTGATGTGACTGCCTTTGGCAACCCCTTCGGCGCTGCGATCACACCCAACGAATCGGTTGCGGTGGGGAGTGGCATCACGCTCAGGTTCGAGCAAGTAGTGCCAGTCCCGCCCGCGGTCGATCCATTCACGACCGGGCTCGTCCGACCTACGCTCGTGGCCATAGTGGATCCTGACACCGGAAACGTGAGCCAGGGTGCCGTCGATGTCGTGTTCACGATCGGCGGGTTCGAAGCGGAGAATCTGATCAATGGACTCACGTACGGGATTATCGAAGTCAACGGATTTGGGGCGGCCAATGAAGCCCCGAATCAACGTCTGATCATGTTTGGTGACTCGCTCCGCGCCCCTGAGGCTGTGATTGCCCTGACGACGGTGTCACAGTTCATCGCGGCAGAGGAGTTCATTGCCGCCATCGGCTTCGGTGACCCAGTTGCGATCGCCGAGGCCACGGAACTACTGCTGGCGGCAAACGTGGCTGCTTTGAGTCAGAACGTGCCCGGAGGGCCAGCGAATGACCTCATTCTGGCGGGCCTGCCACACGCCAATTTCATTGGCAACGTGCTCGACGTCAACCGCGCAATCAGCTTCATGAACGGGTCTAGGGACCTCTTGCCGCGCCTCGACTTCAGGCTGTTGGACATGGAACTGGCTCTGTTTGCAAACAACCAGTTCGGGGCCACAGTCGTGGCAGAGGATGAGATCCTGGTGGATCGCATCGCACTCATGTTCACGAATCCGCTGGCCCAGGTGGTCGGAGTGTTCTTGCCCGAGATCGTGGCCAATACGGATCCGGTCAGCGGGATAGTCGACCAGGAATTCGTCGATCTCCTTTGGTCGATCCGGGGTGACGACGTACTCCCGCTGGTGGTGGGACTCACGCAGGTTACGGTGACCTTGGACGGAGTTCCTGTCCAAACGATCCAGCTCGACGGCAACTCGAGACTCAACGATGCCCAGGGTGTGGCCGAGGTGACGGGTGCTGCAGCTCTGCAGGCGGCCAACGTACTGGCAAGTGCGATGATCGTCGGAGATCTGGATGCAACCTTGGCCGCCGAGGCAGGTCTGGCCAGCGCGATGGCGGCGGGTGTCGATTCCGATGCCGACGGGGTGCCAGATCATGAAGATGTCTGCCCGTTCGACGCGTCCAACGATGTCGATGCAGACGGGGTTTGTGGGGCCGTAGATAACTGCCCATTGACCTCGAACGCAGACCAGGCGGACTACGACTTCGACGGCGCCGGTGACACTTGCGACAACTGCCAGTACGCGCAGAATGGTCCCGTTCTCACGGACGCAGGCGGGAACAGTCAACTGGATACGGATGGGGATGGCTTCGGCAACATCTGTGATCCCGATCTCAACAACGACGGGGTCGTCAACTTCGGAGACTTTGTTCGATTCCGGGCGGGATGGCTCGGTGTTGAACCCGATCTCGACTTCAATGGCGATGGCGTCACAAACTTCGGAGACTTGGCAATCTTCTCCAGTTACATGTTCGGAGCGCCCAATATGTCTCCAGCTCAATAGGTGAGTTTGATTAAGACATGCTCTTGAACAAGAGGCGCCAGTAGTTCAAAACTACTGGCGCCTCTAAGTCTGAACCTCTGCACATTGTTAGGCCAGTCCGGATGACATCACGTGACCTAGGAGTAGGAGATGGCGGAGGATGAAGTGTTGGATCGGGAGTTCTACTCCGAATGATGCGAGGAAATCACCTCGAAGACGTACCTAATGAGGCCGGCCGGAGGAAAACCGATTTGTGTGGGATACTCAAGCACTTAGAGCTGCGACGAAGATCGAGGCAAGGTCAGGGCGTTGACGTCCATCCGGTCTCAGTTCACGATACGCCCGGAGGGCGAAGAGCGGGAAACGGGCTAGGTCGGTATGCGCTTCGCTCCTGTCTGGGGATGCTTGTCTGCGCGATGCTTCTCATATTGGGTCCCGCGCGTGATGCTGCTGCGGCTGGCGAATTAGACCCGAACACGGAGGCACCTTCGCAGTGGAATCTGCAAATGGAGCGGAAGTGGACGGCGGGTTATTCGTCGCCTTACAAGTCATTGGGCGGGAAAGAGGTGATGGTGAACCTTCCGTCCGGGGCAGTCGTGCCGGCGCTTGTAGGGACCCACAATCCCGATCAAAACTCGCGTGAAACCCTTCGTGCTTACGTTGGCGTAATAGAACGTCCCCCTGCGGCTGCCCACGTCGCGCGCGCAAACCAGCCAGAAGTTCGAGTGGCGGACGTTGTAACGGAGGCGACAACTCCTTCGGATGGCGAAGCCGAATTCAATGCGCTGATAAACTTTGCGCAGGCAGTCCCCACAACCGAGATCGTGCAGCATGAGGTCGCGACGTCGAAACCGATGCCGACTCCCGAGATCGTTCGACAGCACTACCCCGAAATTCGGGTGACCCAAACAGTCTGGCATCCTCGCACCGAGCGCCGATTGGCGTTGGTTGGAATTTCGGGTCGAGCGCCGATCGAGCTGCAAGAGGGAGATCAGTTGGGCGGGTTGGCGGTCGGCACGATTGAACCGTCGGGGGTTGCCTTTAAGTACGATGGCGTCGAAATTCATTGCAGGGTCGGTGACGTTGCGCGGGGGATAGAGGCTCTGTAGGACGCTAGTTTCTCAGAAGTCTATTTATCGCAGGTGACGGAAACACAATCTCCCCTGCCTAACAGGAATCAGTCCGCAGAGACGACTTCTCTCCAGCCGCCGCCGCCGCCATTGAGTCTTCCTCCTGCTCTTGGTCTTCGATCGCTCAGTCGGCGCTTCGTACCGCCTCCCGAAGTAGACATCGGCCGGCGTGACGTTGCTGAGCGATTCGTGGTAGAGATCTGTCCGGCCCCGTCATACTGGTACCAGCCCCTGAGTTAGCCTTTTCGAAGGCGACAGGAGGCAAGGATGAAGCGAGCACGCTTCTCGGCGGAGCAAATCATTCGGATCTTGAAGGCCGTGAAGCGACGTCGGGCCCGGCTCCAGCACGATCGATTCGCACAAGGCCGAGTATCCGAACCACGTCTGGAGCTACGACTTCGTCGCGGATCAAACGAGCGATGGGAAGACGCTTCGTTTCTTAACCGTGATCGATGAGTTTACTCGACGGGCACTTTGGATCGAGAAGCGACATGTCAACGCCCGTTTGATCGATCCCGGCAGCCCTTGGCAGCACGGGCATAACGAATCATTCAACGGCGTCTTCCGAGACGGATGCTTGATCAGACGATTCGTTCCGTTCCTGACGGGCCCCCTACCAGGCAATTTTGAGCGAAGCGTCCTCAGGAGCGCGCGCGTGAATCGGTTCGTGCGTAGGAGCGTCCTGTCCATTTTGAATGCAGATATGACCTGTGAGATGGCACCGCAACTCGACCACGACTTCTGGTATGGTCGTACGCATGCCCAGCGACGCATCGAAACTCATCGAACGGGCCAGAGCGCTTGCGCCGCTACTTGCCGAGCATGCAGCCGAGGCCGAGCGACAGAGGAGACCCCACGACGCCGTGATCGCCGCGCTCGAGGAAGCCGAGATTTTCAAGTTGATGGTTCCCCATCAACACGGTGGACTCGAACTCGATCTTGACACGTTCATGGAGGTCGGACTCGCACTCTCCGAGGGTGATGCGTCGATGGCGTGGGTGACGACTTTCTATATAGAGCACTGTTGGATGTTCTGTCACTTTTCCGAGGTCTTCCAGAAGGAGGTCTTCGCCAATCGAAGCTATGCGCTTGCGCCGGCCGCCATCGCCGTTTCTGGATTGGCGAAGCCGGTCGACGGTGGTTTTCGTCTGAACGGTCGTTGGCAGTGGGGTACCGGGGCTATGCACGCCCAGTGGGTGATCGTCGGTGCACGGGTCGAAGATCCAGACAACGCCCTGGACTTTCGCTTCTTTGCGATGCGTCCCTCCGAGGTCCTGATCGAAGATACGTGGTACGTCGACGGCATGGCGGGCACCGGAAGCAACGACATTGTGATTGAGAATCTCGTTGTTCCCGAGGAGCGGACCGCTTCCATTGTCGAGCTTTCTTCTGGCCACGGATTAGGTGCAAGACTATACGACGGGCCTCTCTACAGAACGCCCATGATCCCCATTCTTGGACTCGCCGCGGCGATGCCCGCCTTGGGACAAGCGAAGGTGGCGGTACGGCGATTCCAGCAATCCATGATGGAGCGGGTGCTTTACGGGGTGGGGACGAAACAAGCCGACAAACCTGCGGCACAGATGAGACTTGCGCGCGCGGAGATTGAAATTCGCCAAGCAGAACTCCTACTCAGGCAAGTCGTGAGCGAAGTCATGGAATTGCGGGAGCTGGCAGAACCGAGCGATCGGGCACGCTGGGTCGGTGCCTATGCATTCGTGGTCGATCAAAGCAAGCGCGTGCTCCAGTCGATCGCCGAGGCCAGCGGAGCCCACGCACACTTTCAGAGCCATCCACTCCAGCGGGCCGTTCGCGACATCAACACGATGGCCTGTCACGTGATCTTTGACCTCGATGCCCGACTCGAGAACATGGGAAAGACGATGTTAGGGGGCGAGCCTGAAGGGATTATTTGATGCCGACAGCCAGGTACTCCTGCCGGGCAATGTCTGCGCCGCGCCGCGCCAATGCCGGGTCGCGCGTCGCGGCCAGCCCGAGAGGCTCCGGCCACAGCGAGAACTCGCCAGCGAGCAGGTAGGCGGTCTGCTCTCCCGGCGCCTCGGCGCTGGGGCATGCCCGATGTCTAGGAGCTGATCTGAATGGGAGTCAACGCGATTCGGCCAGACCATTCGAGCGAGGCGATTGCAAAGCGTGCGGCCAGCTCGCTTCGTCAGGCATTGCTGTCTGTGCTGCTCATCGCGCTCGCCCTGTCGTCCTGCTCCGAGCACCAGGAGTTGCGGCAGAACAACGACCCCGACCGATACACGGTGGTCGAGGATGTGCTGTGGGGGTCCCCGGCCGGATTCGACCTCAGCATGGACATCTACACACCCAAGTCGGGCAAAGACGCGTATCCGGTCGTCGTGATGTTCCATGGCGGGGGATGGCTGGTCAATGACAAGTCGATCATGCATCAGGCCTCTGCCTACCTGGCGACGCACGGTGAGTACGTCATTTGCAACGTCGACTATCGATTACTCGCGGACAACAACAATTCCGTGACCTTGAACCAGATCGTCGATGACGCCTTTGGTGCCGTGCTCTGGGTGAAGGATCACATCGGAAACTACGGAGGGGATGGGGGCCGGATCGCAGTGACCGGAGACAGCGCGGGCGGACACTTGTCGGCCATGATCGTCAACCTGGGGGATCGGCTCAGTTCCGCACCCTTCTCGCAGACGTCGCCGAACTTCCAACCCAGCTACCTGCCGGCGGGAACGACGGCGGAAGAGGTTGCCGAGCAAGGCGGCCTTGGCGTCCAGGCGGCCATCCTGAGCTATGGCGCCTTCGATGTTTACCAGGGAGCAGTGGACGGATTCGAGAGCCTTCGGAACCCCTTCTGGCTCGTCAGTGGTTCTCTGCCAAGAGGGTTGTTCGGGAACGATCAAAACGTGACCGAACATCCGGAGCTCTACCGCGCGCTCTCGCCCGCTCACAACATCCCGCATGCAAGTGAGCGATTACTACCCCCGCAGCTGCTGACCGTTGGGACCGACGACCCGGTGACCACGCCGGCGTCGGTCCAGGCCTATTTTCAGAAGTTGGAGTTGGCCGGCCATCCCGTCTCGTACTGGGAATACGACGGAAGGTCGCACGCGTTCCTCGACTCAGGCTCGAACCGAATACTCGGAAACAGCTTCGAAGCCGATGCGCCCGAGGCTCTTGACGTGATGATCCGGTTCCTCGACGGAGTCTTCGCTTCCGCGTCTGGGACATTCTGAACGTCAGCTCAAACGCCCTGCTACGGGACATCTCGCACAGCCAGAACCGAAGCGCAGAACGCGAGAGTTGCCGCGATCGTTCGAACCCAGTGCCACCGGCCCCACCGGCGAAGCTCCTCGGGTACGTCGTCTGGGTCGATCGTTCCTTGCTCAAAACTCGCATTCACATTACAGAAGTAGAGAGGAAACGAGATCAGTACGAAGAGCGAGAGTGCGGTTGCAGCGCCAAGCAAGACGAGTCCATCGGCTTCATGAAACCATACGGCCGTGGTTGCAAGGCCCGGGACCAGGAGTGCGCCAACTCCCAACGGTCCGAAGAATCGAAGCAGCCGCACAGCGTTGAGCTTGTACCAGGCAAGGAAGGCAGGTGCCTCGATGGACTGCCAGAAGGGCACGAGGATGACCGCCTCCGCGAGCATCGCGCCGGCTGTGACTCCCAGAACGACGACGGTCAGAACCACGAGTGTCTCGATCATCGGCGGCTCTCCGTTCGACTGGCCCGGCTTATCCCTTCCATGATCCCTCCACTGGACCCCAGGACAGCGGGAGCTGGGACGGGTCTTCGGTGCGCGACTGTTCCGAGAGTATGGCCCGAGTGCGCAGTCGGGCGATCAAGCGTTGCGCGGAGTCTCGATCCGACGCACGTCAATGAGAATCCCGGAAAGATGGGACATGCCCGACAATTTCTCGATGTTGTCCCGACCATCGCCCGCGAGCAGGTTTGAGTTCACGCCGGGATGGCTGGCCGCATGCGCTAGGCCACCCGCTCGGGCGTGGCCCCAGCATTGAGGAATGGCGACCGTGCCGGGCATCATCTCGTCGGTGAGGCGAACCGGAATCTCGATTAGCCCGTGCTTCGATGTGATCTCGACATGGTCGCCGTCGATCAGGCCGAACCGATCTCCGTCGTTCGAGCTCATGTAGGCGTAGTTGGTGGTTTCGCGCACGAGGTCGGGACTGTTCGACGACGAGGTGTTCAATCGACGCACCTGGCGGATGCCGATCAGCTTAAGTCGATCAGCATTGGCGAGTTCGTCTCGATAGAGAACATCCACCTTTTGTTCGAAGGTCTCGACGAAAGCAGTCGGGGCGAGGTCGACGCGACCGTCGCTCGTCAACACGCGATCGGTTCCAAGAAAATTTTCGCCTTCGTTTTCGGGAAGCAGTAGGCCGTGCGGATGCTTCTCTGTCATTTCGCGCGTGCCTGGCAGCCCGCCTTGCTTGAGCATCCCGTCGAAGATCTTCTCAGGGCCGGGCAAGAAGCGCGCGAGCGGGGAGTATGCAAGCCGTGCGGCGAGCTTGGCCGCGCCACTCCCAAGCGCACTGCCGAAAACCTGAATCCCCATCTCTTCGGCTAGCCGCGTATAGATCCACCATTCGTGCCGTACGCCCGGCGGGGGTTCGAGGACCGCGTCTGCATAGATCATGTAAGGCGTCGGACAGCAGCCCGCGAAGCTCTGGATCGCATACGGAATCTCGGGACGCTCGAGCCAGGTCGGTGCTGGAAGCACGTAGTGCGCAAGGTCTCCCGTCTCGTTTCGAAAGAGATCGATCGAGACCAGTAGGTCGAGGCGCGACAGTGCCTCTTCGAGACGGCCGTCGGGATTTCCGCAGGCGAGCAATGGATTGCTCGCCTCGATGATCAGCGCCTTCACACGACCTTCGAAGATGTCGTCCGCGAGCATGCCCGCCGGCTGTTGGCCGCTCACCGTCGGCAGGTCGTCGTGGCGATGCTGCGAGGTCATCATCTGAGGGTCTTCGGTCACCTGCTTCGCCATGTCCACGAGGCCGTGCCCCATAAGCGTGCCACCCATTCGATCGAGGTTGCCGCTCGCGGCGTTGATCGCTTCGAGTAACCAGAAACAAAGGGTACCGCTGCGGCCCTGATTCACGCCGGTCGCCATGTAGAGGGCGGCCCCGTCCGCGGCGGCATGCGCCGCCGCCAACTCGCGAACCACCTCTGCGGGGACGTGCGTGACCGTCGCCTGTCGTTCGGGGGTCCAATCGGCCACGGCCCCGGCGAGTACGTCGTAGCGATTCATGTGCGCTTCAATTCGAGCGCGGTCCACGCCACCGATGCGAATCAATTCGTTCGCCAATGCAGCCAAGAAGAAGAGATCGGTGTCCGGGCGAATGAAGAGGTGTTCACCCGCCGTCGCGGACTCGACGCGGCGCGGGTTCACGAAGATGACAAGTCCACCGCGTTCGCTGATCGCAGCGAATCGCTCGCGCGCTCGTGGTAGATGGTAGAGGGTGTTTCCCGAGACGACCGGATTGGCGCCCAAGATCATCATGAAGGAAGTCTTCTCGACGTCGGGGTACGCGAGCCGCATCGGGGAGCCGTACATCTCCTCGTTGACGCGGAATTTGTTCATGGTGTCGCACGTGCCCGTGCCGTACATGCGATGCGAACCCACGCCCTTGAAGAGCGCGCCCCGAAAGATCGGCGCCAGGACGTTGGCGCCGCCGGCCGATCCCACGAAGTGGCCGAAGCTCTCGGGTCCGTGCTCATCGATGACGGCGTTGGCGCGCGCCGCGATGTCCCGCAGAGCGGGGTCCCAGCCGATCTCTTGCCACTCATTCCCCATGCGTTTCACGGGCCGTGTCAGGCGATCCGGACTGTGCTGCGTCGACGCATAACGCGTCCCCTTCACGCAGGCGAATCCTCGGCTGACCACGTGCCCCGGGTCCGGGCGAATCGAGACGACTCGATTCCTTTCCGTCTCGACCTCGAGGCCGCACGTCGCCTCGCAGATCCGGCAGAAGGTAATGTGTTTCTCGCGATCGTCGCTCACCCATCGCTCCTTTGCCCGCGGGCTCGCGCCACAAGAGGGTGCCCCGACGCTAGCCAATCAAATGCGAATTCCTTGTTGGCCTACTCGATCGAGCGCGATTTGGCTGCAGTCACCCGAGCAGGGATTAGGTCGCTGAGCCGAGTTCGCCCTCGACTCCCCCCACCGCTATTGAGTCTGCGAAGGCAGAGACGTTTCCCATGAATCAAAACTCAGATCAAGAAAATCCCGCGAAGTTGCGCATCGCGTCAAGTTCATCCCACTGTTCACGCGAATTGCTGTAGGCTGAGGAAAGGAGGTCGGTATGCACGAAATGGTGATGGATTGGATTGGCCACGGCGCGACGAACAGTCCGGAGAAGCTGGCCACGGTCGAACTTCCGAGTGGCCGAAGGCGAAGCTATGCGGAGATGCACGATCGCGTGGGGCGGATCGCCGGCTGGTTGAGCGACCTCGGCATCGAGAGAGGGGATCGGGTCGGCGTGTTGGCGCTGAACTCGACGGATGCGCTTGACATCATCTTTGCAACCTGGCGAATCGGCGCAGTCCATCTGGCGCTTAACTTTAGACTGACGCCCGGGGAACTCGACTTCATCATTGGCAATGCGGAACCCCGTGTCTTGATTTACGATCGAGAGTTGGCACAGACCGTCGATGCGCTCAGCGTTCCGATCGAATTCCGGATTGAGACCGAAGGGCAGGGCGCCGAGAGCGATTTTGAGTCGCGCACGCGCGATGCAACGCCGATTACGCGCCAAGTCGAACTCACCCCAGACGAGCAATGCATGCTCATGTATTCTTCGGGAACGACCGGTCAACCGAAGGGCGTCATTATGACTCATGGCATGATGCTCTGGGCCAATATCAATGCGGCGGCTTCGCTTGGTTGCGGCGAGGATATGGTGAGCTTTTCCGTTATGCCGCTCTTCCATATCGGGGGTCTTCAGGTCTTCGCATGTCCGGCGCTCTATGCCGGGGGCACGGCGGTCGTTATGCGGACCTTCGAACCCGGATCGGCATTGGCGGCGTTCAGCGATGCCGAGCTTGGCATCACGCATTTTCTCGGAGTCCCCGCGATCTACAACGCGTTGCGTGACCATCCGGACAATGCGACAGCCGATTTTTCACGCATGCGAGTCGCGGCTGCAGGGGCCGAAGCGGTTCCCGATTCCTTGGTCCATTGGTGGCATCAGCGAGGTCTCGTCATCCAAGAGGGATACGGGATGACCGAGAACGTGGCCAGTTGTTGTTTTCTCGGAAAGGCCGATGTGGCCGAACACGTGGGATCGGCTGGCAAGACGCTGCGACATACGGAGATTCGCATCACACGGGAAGACGGCAGCGAGGCGGACGCCGGCGAGTCTGGTGAGATCTGGTGTCGGGGCCCGGTCGTTACACCGGGATATTGGCGCCGGCCCGAGGCGAATGAAGAGTCCTTCGTCGATGGCTGGTTTCGGACGGGTGATATCGGTTCGCGGGATGCCGCGGGGTTCATCTATATTGAAGACCGACTGAAGGATATGTACATCTCGGGCGGCGAAAACGTCTACCCCGCGGAGATCGAGAATATCCTCTACGAGCTCGTAGAAATTCGTGAAGTCGCGGTGATCGGTGTGCCCGACGAGAAATGGGGCGAGACCGGCTGTGCGGTCGTGGCGCTTCAGGAGGGGAAGCAGCTCTCCTCCGAGGCGATTCTCGCCCATTGCCAGCCTCGACTAGCGCGCTTCAAACATCCGCAACACGTCGCCTTCGTCTCTGAGCTACCGCGCACCGCGACGGGCAAGGTCCTTAAATTCGAACTGCGGAACACGATCGAAACCTGACACCGAAACCTAATGCGAGGGCGCGGCTGAAATGGATTCCGCCATCATGCGTCATGAAGGGCTGGCTGGAAGCCTGACTTCTCCTTCTTTTCCTTCGGTTTCGTGTCTTTGCTTTTCGTCATGCTTCAAACGTACACCGGGTGAGCCCTTGAGAGGCAGTGCAAGCCGTCGATCAATCGGATCCCTCCGGCTCAACCGTTCTTCTGCCAGAGGCTTACTCAACAATCAAAGGAGGGTCGCCCGGGCTGGAGTCTGTATTTCTGCCTGGATGCAGGGTTCATCAAGTGACCTGCTAGCTTCCGTGCCGAGCCGGCTGGAATCCCGCCACGACCTCAAGCCCATTGCATTGGAGACCCGTCATGTCCGGAGCTGCCCTCTTTCTCGCGATCCTCGCCGTGTTGGCCATCGTGATGGCGATGTACGCCGTCGGTATTTTCAACCGACTCGTCGCCTTAAAGAATCGTTACGAGAACGGCTTTGCCCAGATCGAAGTGCAGCTGAAGCGCCGGCACGACCTGATTCCAAACCTGGTCGAGACAGTGAAGGGCTACATGAGCCATGAGCGCGAGACCCTCGAAGCCGTCATCCAGGCTCGCAACCAGGCGGTGGGCGGGCTCGAGAAGGCGGCGGGAGCGCCGGGCGATCCATCGGCGATGAAGGCGCTCGGGGGAGCCGAGGGTGCACTCACCGGAGCGATGGGACGGTTAATGGTGCTCTCGGAGTCGTATCCCGATCTCCGAGCGAGCGAGAACATGCAGCAGCTGACAGAGGAGTTGACCTCGACCGAGAACAAAGTGTCCTTCGCGCGTCAGGCCTTCAATGATGCGGTCACCCTCTACAACACGGCTAAACAGAGTTTTCCGGCGGTCATTTTTGCGGGCATGTTCGGCCACAGCCAGGACGCGGCCTTTCTTGAGTTCGACAGCGAAGCGATCGCCGAGGCGCCGAAGGTGTCCTTCTAGGCACGCCCCGATAGCGCCCCAGTCCTCCCCCCATTCAAGGATCCATCCACCGCATCATGGCTACACAATTCTTCGAGCAGCAGGATCGGGCGCGCCGCCACACGACGCGGCTGGTCTTTCTCTTCGGCCTCGCGGTCGTCGCCCTCGTTCTCGGTCTCTATGTGCTGGCAGCAGTGGCGACCGGCTTTCGGGGTACGGACCCAAGGACCGACCAGTTGGTCTTCGAGATCGTGTGGCTCGATCCTCTATTGATGCTTCACGTCGGTCTTCTCACTCTTGTCGTCGTCGGCGGCGCGAGCTTGTACCGCATTAGTCAACTCTCAGGCGGTGGTCGCGTAGTGGCCGAGGGATTAGGCGGTCGTCTCTTGCATGCAGATTCGAATGCACCCCTTGAGAGAAAAATCCTGAATGTCGTCGAGGAAATGGCGATCGCTTCGGGGATCCCCACGCCGGCGGTCTACCTCCTGGATCACGAGGGTGGAATCAACGCCTTCGCGGCGGGCTTCAGTCCGAGCGATGCGGTCATCGGGATTACCCGAGGTTGTGCGGAGCAGCTCTCTCGCGATGAGCTACAGGGCGTCGTTGCGCATGAGTTCAGCCACATCATGAACGGTGATATTCGGCTCAATATCCGTCTGATGGGCGTTCTCTACGGCATCCTCGTGATCGGCATGGTCGGCTACTTCCTATTGCGCTCCTCGCTGTGGGCCGGCGCGGCCTCGCGACGCAATAGCAAGGACAACTCGGCGATGGCAATGGTGGCAGGTGGCATCGCTCTGATGGCCCTGGGCTTTATTGGCACGTTATTCGGCAACCTAATCAAGGCTTCGGTGAGTCGTCAGCGCGAGTTTCTGGCCGACGCCTCGGCGGTCCAGTTCACCCGCAATCCCGACGGCATTTCCGGCGCGCTCAAAAAGATCGGCGGATTCGATGCGGGTTCGCACATGGAGAGCGCTGCGGCACCAGAGTCGAGCCACCTCTTCTTCGGACAAGCGCTCCGATCCGGGTTCAACTCTCTCTTCGCGACGCATCCGCCGCTGGCCGAGCGCATCAAGATTCTCGACCCCAGCTGGCAAGGTGAGATGACCGAGATCAGTTCGGAGGCTGCGCCGTCTTCCGGGGCCGCAACGGCCGGGTTCGCGGGCGGAGGTGTTGCCCCCGCGTTCGCTGGGAGTGCGGTCGATCAGATGGGGCGCATCTCGACGGCGCACCTCGCCTATGCAGTGCAGCTGTTGCGTGAACTGCCGCCCGCGGTGAAAGAGGCCGCCCACGATCCCTATGCGGCGCGCGCGGTCGTCTATGCGCTGCTGATGGATGCGGATCCCGAATCGCGCAAGCTCCAGATCGACATCATCGACGCAAAGGGCGAACGCGGGGTTCCCGAACTAACGCGTAAGCTGCTGCCCGAGGTGGAGCGCCTTGGCCGCGCTCATCGCCTGCCTCTCATCGACCTCGTCCTGCCCGCGCTGCGCGACCTCTCGGCTTCGCAATACGAGGGCTTCCGAGGCGTCGTGCAGGATCTCGTGCAGGCCGATCAACGTATAGACCTCTTTGAGTGGGCGTTGCAGCGAATTCTGCTCACACACCTCGCGCCTAACTTCGAGGGTGTGCACCGGCCAGCACGCCGATTGCGATCGAAGCATCAGCTACAGCAAGTATTGGAAACGATTCTCTCCACGTTGGCACGTTTCGGGAATCTGTCTGAGAGCGCGATGCGGGAGTCCGTGGCCAGCGCGGGTCGCACTCTCGTTAAGGCTGAACTGCGACTACTGGACGACGACAAGGTTGGCCTCGCGGCGCTCGATGAGGCACTGGGGTTGGCGGCGTCACTCGATTCGAGGGCGAAGGAACTGGTGCTGCGCGCCTGCGCACAGGTCATCGCCGCAGACGGCGAGGTGGCTGACTCCGAGGCGGAACTCTTCCGTGCGATCGGGGACAGTCTTGGCTGCCCGATGCCTCCGCTGCTTCCGGGCCAGACCCTGGCCTGACTGGGGTGGGATGCTGCCCGAGAGTCCGACCTTAGTCTATTCTCCTGAATTTTTTTCGGCCTAACAGGGATCAACTCCCTGGGACGAGCTCCCCCAGACGCCGCCCAACGCCCGCCGGCATTGAGTTTGCAGTTGCAGAGACTTTCACTGAACATCGTCAGTTCCCTGAGCTGCCCCGAAACGGTCCGCTCGCGTTACAGTCCTAGTTCGCTCGAGCCCGGGCGATGTCCCGCAGAAACCATGGATTGGAGAGCCCGATGAGTAATGAAGAGCACCGAGCCGTCGTCACGAAAATGTGGGATGCCCTGACTGTCATGGACTGGGAGACGCTGAAGAGCTGCCTTACGGAGGACATCCACTACGAGGACGTGCCCACCGAAGATCCGGGCGCTCGCGATCCCGAGAATGTCGTGAAGAGGCTTCGGATCGCGTTCGATCACCTCGGCGACCACAAGCATGTAGTGCACCACATGGTGTGCGAGGGTGACGTCGTCTTCCTCGATCACACCGAGGAATGGACGTTCAAATCGGGGGAGCAGGTTTCCCATCAGTTTTGCACGCTGCACGAGATGCGGGACGGAAAGATTTCTCGTTGGAGCGACTACTGGGACGTGTCTAGCTTTGTCGGCCAGTTTCCGAAATGGTTCCTCGAGGAGATGGCCAAGAGCAGCGCGGCCGACTTTTCGGGGTAGTGCCTCCGATTAGCACCTCCAACGAGCAGGTCTGTGCGCTAATGCTGGGCGCCCCGAATCAACTTTCCCGGGTATAGGCCCGAGACCTCGTCATTCTCCATGGTGACTTGATCGTGATGGATACGACGAGGGCGATCGACAACTAGAAGGGCAACGGTTCGAGACCGAGCGCCGCCTTTGCGGCCTCGCGATATGAACGGTCGTCGAAGACCTGATGCCCCGCGCCGATGTAGATGTCGCGGAAGCATCTCTGGAGACGGCTCGGATTGCGCATGCCCGCGCTGCCCGACGCTTCCCAGGCGAAGACGATGGCCGACTTGGCGACGTGCTTGACGACGGTGTTGGCGTGGGCCTTCGACTGGCGTACGGCGTTTGCGCAGTCCGCATCCGACGCACCGCTGTCGATGAGCTCGACGGCCCGATTGTAGATGGTCGAGATCTGGATGCGCGCCGCGTCGATGGCCGTTTGATGAAGGCCAAAGTCGCGTTGGAATTCTTCCTGCTCGCGAAGCGGGAGAGAGCCGAGTCGAGTGCGGCCCGCTTTGGCAATTTCTGCGATTTCAAAGAGTGCGCGGGAGGCGACTCCGAGCGCCCAGGCCGACGTGGCGATGCTGCCATAGGCTTGGGGGCCGAGGCCGAAGGCCGCGCCGCCGCTCTGATGCGGCGCGTATCCCATGTCGATGTTCCAGGTCGCGCCTTCCTCAACAAACGTCTCAGGGATCTCGTAGTCGCAGCTCCCGGTTCCGCGCAGCCCCATTGTGTCCCAGTTGCCCTTCAGCACCGCGACCTCGGCGGGCACGAAAAAGCCGACCAGCGGCAGCGCTCCGTCTTCACCGATCGGAGCGGGCATCCCATCGCGCATGATGACCGCACCGCCGCCCATGTATCCGGCATGCCCGGAGCCACTCGCGAATTGCCAGTTCCCGGAGACGCGATATCCGCCATCTTCTTCGTGGGCGACGCCGATGGGCGCAAAGTGTCCGGCGCCGGCGCCCATCGCGGCGAAGGTCTTTGCGTATGCCGGATCGATGTAGGAGAGATAGGAGCCCGTGATCGTATTCTGGCCGATCGCCCAGCCGGTGGCGCCATCGGCGTAGGCGAGCTCCTCGCAGACAGCAATGACCGTATCGACGTCCGCCTCGAGACCTCCCACCTCCTTGGGTGTGCTCAAGAGAAAGAGCCCGGCCTTCTCGATCCCATCGACGACGGGCCTGGTGATGTTGCAAGTCGCTTCGATCTCGTCGGCTTCGGATTCGATGAGTTCTCGCAGGCTACGGGCGGCTTGAATCAGAGTGAAATCGGGCACGCGTTCTCCAGCTTTGAGTGCCAAGACCGTCCTTGGCGAATACCATCCATTATACGGTGACCCGACCAGCGAATCGGACGCTCAAGCTATGAGAGTCTCTTAGACAGAGGACAGATCGTCGGCTTCGATCGCAGCGGCCGCAAGCCGTTGACGAGTTCCTTCACCACGATTTCGATGGGAAGCAAGCTTGGGGGATCGTAAGCGATCTGCGGATCGAAGCGCACCGCCTGATGCAGAAACGTGGCGGGATCCCCGAATCCCAGTTCTGGAACCGTCCAGCCAGGGGGCGCAGCCCACCAAACCCCTTGTTCAGCTCGTTCTGTTAATCTTGGCGGTCCGGTGAGCCGGATCTTCTGCTGAACGGCCTATCCGTTATGCGATCAACAAGACTAGACAAGAGAAGGACTCCACAATGATCCTCAGTCAACTCGAAATCGACACCAACACATTTCAGGCCGAGACCGGCTGGGCGATCAAACCCGAGGGAGCTTGTAAGGGCGAGGTGTGCGTACCGCTCGCGGGCGGCTTTGAACTGTCCCGGGCGGCTGAGAGTCTGGGGATGGCGCTCGTACATGATGCCGAGCACGGGGTTTGGGCTCTCGGGCCCGAGTCGCTGAACGGTCGCGCGCTTGTCACCGCCGAAGCGCCCGATTTGGTCCTCCCCGACTTGAACGGCAAGGCGTTTCATCTTTCATCGCTGCGCGGACAGAAAGTCGTGATCGTTTCCTGGGCGCCGTATTGAGGCTGCCGCTTTGACCTGCCCGGGTGGCAGGCATTACGCACGGAACTCCATCCCCTTGGCGTCGAAATCGTGACGGTCTCCCTCGAACTCAGTGATCCGGAAGCGTCGCGGCCGTTCATTGAGGCCGCCGCGCCCGAGCATCCGTCGCTGCTTGATCCGACTCATAAGCTCGACGCGCTCTTCGGCGTGGTCAACATCCCGAATGTGATTTGGATCGACGAAGAGGGCATCATCGTTCGCCCGGCCGAACCAGGCTGGCCCGGCCCGATGCACTACCCAGAGTCCTTCGCGAAACGGATGGCCGAGCGCATGGCGGAAGCCGCCAAGGCCGCTGCGGCAGCAAAGGACGAGGGCGGACCGAAGCCACCCGATCTGATGAAACTTCTTGGAAGCGGACAGGTCCGAGACTCCTATCCTGATGCGATCCGCGACTGGGCCCGCAACGGTGCCAGCAGCGCCTTCGCGATGCCGCCTAACCACGTGGTCGACGCGTCCCAACCACGTCCACTTGAGAAATCAGAGGGTGCCGCTCACTTCGAGCTCGCCAATCACTTCTGGCGAATCGGCGAACGAGACGCCGCGATCCGCCATTTCAACGAGTGCCATCAGCTCCAACCCGAAAATTGGACGTATAAACGTCAAGCCTGGTCGCTCGTCGGCAACGAACGCGCGGGCGGCGGTGAGATCGGCCGGTTTTCGCAAGCGCCATTGCCTGGCGAGGAAGCCGACTGGCCCTTCGACACAAATTTCAACGACAACGTCGCGGAGCTCGAACCCGGCCAATACTATCCAAAGACGATCGAGTGAACTGAGGTCGCGCCGTCGTGCGCGATCCCAGATGGATACTCCGCGACCTTCGACTCAGCACACGCGTTTGTTGAGCCCACTTTAGGTTTTCGTAGCCGTCCGGTTGAGTGGCATTTCCGAATGGGCGATTCGCCAAGAAAAGGAGAATGGGCTCCGATGCCGGCCGCACCCAACTCTGGCGTACGTGGTCGCGGATGGTTCAACGCGGTGGTTGCGTCCTGGTTTGCCTCCTTCGGCATGCAGTCGGTGTTGTTTTCGTGGCTGATCGTCGGTGAGCTGCGCGCGAGCGCCGAGTGGGTCGGCTTCGCACAGTCCGCTTCGGCACTGCCGCAACTGGTTCTCTTGATCGTTGGTGGCGTGGTCGCCGATCGCATCGAACCTCGGCGCCTGCTGACCGGATTGCACGTAGTCGCCGTGCTACCGCCGATCTCGCTTGCAATCGTGATTCTCGTAGGCCAGCTCAGCATCGCCAGCGTCATCGCCTACGGCGTGGCGATCGGCGTGATCAACGCCTTCTTAATGCCGGCACGAGACTCGCTGCTTTCCCGCGTTGCTGGAACGATGATGCTCCAGACCGTCACGCTTATGACGGTGGTCCAATTCAGTGCGCAGATCACGGGGACCCTGGCCGCTGGTGTCATCGAATGGGTCGGAACGCCGACGATCCTCGGACTCCAGTCGGTTGTTCTGTTGAGTGGAGTCTGGTTCGCATCGCGACTGCCGGGTGTGCCGGTCAAGAGTGTTCACCTGGGGGCACAAAGATCGACCGATAGTCGCTGGCACCAGATCATGGCCGGAGTTCGCGAGGTTGCAGGCGACCCGGCGCTGCGCTCGATGGGAATTCTCGTCGCGTGCGTTGGACTGTTCTTCATCGGCCCCTTTGTGGTCATCTTCCCGATCCTGGTAAGAGACGTCTACGAAGGAGGAGCTCAGGCGTTAGCGATTGTGTTGATGCTCTTTCCATTGGGGACCATCATCGGTTCCTTCACGCTGCGCCGCCGTAGTGTCATTCGTCTAAAGATCCGCACGACGATGATCGCCCTGATGATCGCTTCGATACTGCTTGGCTGGATCGGACTCCAATGGTCGTGGGGATGGTTTCTGGCCTTGACCCTTTGCTGGGGTCTCACGGGTTCGGTCTTCATCAACCTCTCGCGAGCGGTCTTCCAGGAAAAGGCGACCGAAGCCAATCTCGCACGCGTCCTTTCGATCTACCAACTCGGCCTGATCGCGGGCGCTCCCATCGGCTCGTTAATTGCGGGGCTGATGAGCGGGGCGTTCGGGCCGGGTGTCGCAATCTCGCTTGGTGGCGGAACGATGTTCACGGTGGTCGCGTTGCTATGGCTGTTCACGGACACGGCCTCGATTGAGTGAGGACACTCGAACAGAGCATCGACGCGATTGATCTCTTGCTGGGTCCCGCGCTATCCTCGTCGAGCCCGCCCGTGTCCGTTCAGCCCGAGAGTGGAATCAGACCTTGACTGAACTCGACACCGCGAAATCCGATTCAGAGTTGAATGACCCGAGCGATCGGGCCGCCGCGGTGCCGTCGGCCGCGGACCAGAACGCCCGAGATCGCAGAATCGTTCGTGTATGTCTCTTGATGTTAGGGGCGTTGACGGTCGGCACTTGGATCGGCGTGGCCACGTCGCCTTACCTGGTCAACAACTATCCGCTCGTCCTGATCGGGATCAGTCCGCTCAGCCGCCATGTGATCCTGGTCGCCCCATTAGTCGGTGCACCGATCGTGCTGCTCGTATGTGGGTTGCGCACACTGACCTTTACGGCCGTCTCGTATTTCCTGGGGCGATCGATTGGCGAGCCTGGTTTGGTCTGGCTCGAACAGCGTTCCGTGAGCGCCGGCCACTTGGTTCGCTGGCTAGAGAGATTCTTTCAGCGATGGTCCTATCTTGCTGTTTTTGTCTTTCCGCAAGGTGCGATGGCCTGCGTTGCTGGGGTGGCGCGCATGCGTCCGTTTGGTTTCTTTGTCACGGCGACCGTGGGGATCACGTTTCGGCTGAGTCTCTACGTCTGGCTCGCGGATTCCATCAGCGGGTCGATCATGAGATTTCTCGAGTTCATCCGCATCTACCAGGTGCCGGCGACAGTTGTGCTCGTGATCGGCATTGGGGCCTATCAGCTGCACAAGCGCAGGGGCCGCGGCCGCCGCAGCGCTTAAGTCAGTTTGCTAGGCGGTCAGCCGGATGAGTGCGATCTCGCGCGGACAATTGAGTCGCAGCGGCAGTCCGGCCATTCCCAAGCCGCGATTCACGTACATCGTCGAATCGCCGCGCTGGTAGATGCCGCGCGTCTGATCGGAAATCATTCGAGAAGCATTGTGGTTCGTCGCGAAGGGAAGGGCGATCTGGCCGCCGTGGGTATGTCCCGAAAGCACGAGGGGAAAGCCGAGTCGCTCGGCCTGCTGAAAGAAACTGGGCCGATGCGCCAACAAGACACACGGATGCTCACGAGGGATCTCTCGCGACAGGCGTTCGAGTACCGGGCTCTCCGAATTCCTTTCCATCCAGTTGATCGTCTGGGGGTCTTCGAGTCCGGCCATCACCAGCGATCCACCGTCGACGTCGATCTTCTCCCATTCATCACGCAGTAATCGAATCGACGTGAACTTGGCAAGCCCCGCGGCAACTTCTTCGGTCCCCGTATAGTGATCGTGATTTCCCAGCACAGCGTAGACGCCATTCTTCGCTTCGAGCTTTCCGAGACCACGACAGCCGTCTTCAATATAGTCGGGGCTGAAGTCGAAGAGATCACCCGTGATGACGATCAGATCGGCCTCGAGTTCATTGATGCGTGCAACGAAGCGCGCCAGCCGATCGGAGCTGAGAAGCGGGCCAATATGCAGGTCTGTTATGTGGATCAACTTGATGTGTGCGAGTTCGCTTGGGAAGTTCGGCAGCGAAAATGAAAGCGAATCGACGCGTACACGATGATTCCCGACTGTGGCGCCCCACAATCCGGCACCGAGTCCAAGCGTCACCACGAATCCCCCGAGCCACAGAATCCCTATATCGCGCGCGTCCTCCGCGGCAAAGATCCAGCCTCCGCTGTAGAGCAGGGCGAATACCGTCGCGAGCATCAGGCCGGTTAACAGTGCGGCCACGCTTCCGAGTATCCAGACACGACTGAGCACGAGTCCGAGGCCCTTTGCGTGCATGCGACTGCGGGCAACTGGAAAGAGGGCCATGTTAAGCGCGCCGATGACGAGGATGACGAGCGATCCGACTGCCCAATCGAACCCGTCTCCTCTAAACGCGAGGCCTGTCCAATGCAGAATCAGACTCTCGCTCAAAGTAACGAGAAGAATTGCCAGTAGGAACATGCGTGCCATGCGTCGGTTCATTTCAGTCGTTTTCCAATGCCGCGGTTGAGTCGGCGAATTGTACTCGGTCTCTCGAGGTCCCGCGTTTCCCAGATGCCCTCCGCGCCGAATGATTTCTACTTCGCCTGCCGGAGCATCGAATTCGTCGTCTCGTCGATCCAGCGCATCAATCGGTCTTCATCTCGCGCATCGGGAAGCTAGGTTAAGCGGTCCACGCCCATGTCGCGATAGCGAATACCATCGTCGACGGTCGCGCGCGGCCGCGGTGTGATTGAGATCTCGAGCCGGCCGAGCGATGCGTCCCGTCCGTCCGCCGCTTCGACTTCGCTCAGTTTCTTCAAGTAGGTCGTGGGGTGTTCGCGATCGACGAAAAGGCCGTACTAGCAGTTGCGGCGACGAACTGCGCGTCGCAGCGCAGGCGGACTGTGTCCGCCGATGTGGATCGGTGGGTGTGGATCTTGAACCGGGCGTGGTTGAGCGTCGATGCCTGCATACTGGACGGTGTCTCCCGAGGACGTCGGGTTCGTTTCGGTCCAGAGTGTTTTGATTGCGTCGATGTACTCGTCGGTGCGCGCATCTCAGCCCGCGAACTCCTCGAGTGCCACGAGCACCCCGGCGTGAAAGGCGCCACCGACGACACCACCACCAAGCACGAGACTGACCCGCGAATTCGCCATCCCGTCACGATAACCGCACGGGACGGCACGGCCCGCGCAACGAATTGGCCATAGAATCGGTCCATCGCAACATTCTACATGACTACCAAGCGAGCTGAGCTCCAGGCCTTAGACAATCCGGCTGTGCTTGTTGCCCCAATAGCGATCTTTCAGGAGTC
The DNA here is from genome assembly GCA_012960035.1 of Myxococcales bacterium. Taxonomy (GTDB): domain Bacteria; phylum Myxococcota_A; class UBA9160; order UBA9160; family UBA4427; genus DUBZ01. Next base: position 179,636 of record DUBZ01000135.1, read on the forward strand.
GTTTGTACAACTTGCCGGTGGGAAGGCGCGGGAGGTCTTCGTCGAAATCGATGGATCGCGGACACTTGTAAGCTGCCAAACACACTCGGGCGTAGGCGATGAGTTCCTCCGCCAGCGCGGCGTCGCCGACTACACCCGCAATGGGCTGAACGACTGCTTTGACCTCTTCGCCGAAGTCCGGATGCGGAACCCCGATCACGGCCACGTCCTCCACCTTGGGATGCATGATCAATTCGTTCTCGATCTCTTGGGGATAAATGTTGACTCCGCCCGCGATGATCATGAACGATGCCCGATCGGTCAGGTAGAGGAAGCCGTCGTCGTCGACATAGCCGACGTCCCCAAGCGCGGTCCACGCGGCATGCTTCGGGTGGTGTGCGCTGCGCGTTTTCTCGGGGTCATTGTGATACTCGAAGGTCGTCTTGTTCAATTCGAAGTAGACGAGGCCCGGCTCGCCATTAGGCAGCTCGGCGCCGTCTTCGTTGCAGATATGGAGTTTGCCCAACACCGCGCGGCCAACGGTCCCGGGATGTGCCAGCCAGTCCTCGGGCCCAACGTAGGTCAGGCCATTCCCTTCGGTTCCCCCGTAGTACTCGTGCAGGATCGGCCCCCACCATGCAAACATCTCTTCCTTGACCTTGCGAGGGCAGGGCGCGGCGGCGTGGATTGCAATACGCTGCGCGGAAAGGTCGAAGCCAGCGCGCTCTTCTTCCGGGAGCTTGAGCATGCGTGTGAACATGGTCGGAACCCACTGACTATGTGTGACGGCGTATTTCTCGAGAGCCCGCAAAGCATCCAAGGCGTCGAAGCGTTCCATCATGACGACCGTGCCGCCGATCGATTGCACTGCGGTACAGAAACCGATCGGCGCCGAGTGGTACATGGGAGCCGTGGATAGATAAACCGAATTCGAGTCGACGCTGAAGAGTCTCTTGAGCGTGACGGCCATCGCGAGGCCCCGCGATACCGGCCGCTTCGATAACGGACGCGTGATGCCCTTGGGTCGTCCGGTTGTGCCCGAGCTATACAGCATGAGTTCGCCGAGTGGCTCCTCGGCGAGGGGCTCACGGCGATGGTCTTTCAAGACTGATTCGTAGTTCTCGAAGCGATCCGATGCGCCGGCGGGCGGTCCGTCGACCACGAGAAACCGTCGGCAATTCGGCGCCTGCTCTGGGATGGCTGCCGCGGCCTCGTGCAGAACACGCGAGGAGACCAGCACCTGCGCGCCGCAGTCCTCCACGATGTAGCTCGCTTCCGGTGCGGTCAGGTAGCGGTTGACGGTGGTGAGGTAGAGGCCGGACCGGAGCGCGGCCCATGCGACTTCGAAGTAGCGGAGGTGGTTCTCCATGAAGACAGCGATGTGGTCGCCGGGCCGAAGCCCCTCGGCCCACAGGAGCTGGGCCAGCTGGTTGGACCTCGCATCGAGTTCGGCGTAGGTGATCACCTCGCCGGTCTCCGCGGAGATGACGGCCGCCTTGTCAGGGGAGGTTTGGGCGTGGTGTCCCGGGTACATGCTCTGCCTCCTGGCGACCTGTTGGGTCCATGGATTTTCGGGCTGGAGTAACTATTATACTAGTTAAGAAACGGGAAGTCGCCACGAGCGATTCCGCGCCGTGCAAGGAGATTCGATGGAACAATTCGACGGCTTGCTCTTCGACTGCGACAACCACTATTACGAAGCCGAGGACGCCTTCACGCGTTATGTGCCCAAGCGGATGCAAAAGCGCTGCGTGCAGTGGGTCGAAATGGACGGCAAACGCTACCACCTGGTCGCCGGCAAACTCAGCCATGCGGTGGGCAATCCGACCTTCAACCCAATCTCTAAGCCTGGCGTGTTGCGCGAGTACTACCAGGGCAACCCGGAAGGCAAGAGCTTCATCGAGCTGACTCGTTCCTCTCTCGAGCCGATGCCGGCTGAGTACATGGACCGCGACGTCCGCGTCGAGCGGATCGAAAAGCAGGGCCTCGAGGGGATCTGGCTCTTCCCGACTGCCGGAATTCTTTACGAGCAGGCGCTTGGCAATGACACCGAGGCGTTATGCGCCACGTGCGAAGGCTTCAACCGCTGGCTCGAAGAAGATTGGGGCTTTGCGTATCAGAACAAACTCTTTGCCGCTCCGTATATCAGCTTGGCCGACGTCGACTGGGCTTGTCGCGAACTCGAGTGGGCGCTCGAGCGTGACGTACGTGTGATCGTGATGCGTCCCTCCGCCGTGCAGACACGCGATGGCTGGCGCTCTCCCGGCGACGAGCAGTTCGATCCGTTTTGGGCGCGGGCGAACGAAGCGGGGATCACGGTCGTGGCCCACGTTGGCAGCAATGGTTACACGGCGAACGGTTATGGCGGCAATGCAGCCCTCGCAGTGCTTGGCGGCGGGCGCAAGCCCTCGGTCGCAGGACTCATCCCGGAGCGCGCGATCTACGACTTTCTGCTGACCCTTGCGTACGACAAACTCTTCGAGCGGTTTCCAAACCTACGAGTGGCGTCGATCGAGAACGGTTCGGGCTTTCTCGGCGATCTATTCGTCAAGATCGAACAGAGTAAGGCGCGCATGCCCAACTACTACAAGGAAGATCCCGCCGCGCTCTTCCGTGAGCACGTTTGGATCAACCCGTTTTGGGAAGACAAGATCCTGGACGTGATGGGCCACATGGGTACGGACCGTGTGATTTTTGGCTCGGACTGGCCCCACATGGAAGGCATGGAACATCCGCGCAATATCTTCGACGAACTTGATGGCATCTCGTTGGCCGACCAGCAGAAGATCCTACGTGACAACACGGCGGCGCTGAACCAGCGGCGGAGTGCCTGACCCGGCTTTCACAACGAGCATCGGGTTAGGGCAGTCGTTCCTCTGTGTTAGGCCACGCGGTCGCGACTTCCCGTGAGCTCCGCCATCAGCTCGAGCGCTTCGATCCGCCGGGACGAGAGCGTCAAGCCTGTCGCGCCACTGTCTTCCCACAGCTTGTATTGATCTCGGATTCGTTCGGGCGGCCCGATGAGAGCCTGCTCGTCGCAGTAATCGTCCGGCACGGCTTCAATGGCCTCGCGTTTGCGACCTGCGAGATACAGCTCCTGAATCTTTTCGGCTGCTTCGGGATAGCCTCTGCGAACCATCATATCGTTATGAAAGTTCTTGTCGCGATGCCCCATGCCGCCTGCGTAAAGGGCGATTCCCGGCTTCATCCGGTTGAGCGCATTCTGAACATCATCCGTCACGACGACGGAGATCCCGGCTTGAATCTCCAAGTCAGCGAATGACTTGCCATTGCCGGCACGCCTAAAGCCGTCTTCGAGCCACGGGCGATAGAGATCCATCATGCCGGGCACAAAGGCCAGCGGGAACCAACCGTCCGCGATCTCGGCGGTGAGCTTCACATTGCTCTCGCTACCGGTGCCGAGCCAGATGGGGATCTTCGGGTTCATGTGAAGAATGGACTTGAGCGGTTTGCCAATCCCCATGGCGCCCTCTCCCTGGTAGGGGAGAGAGATTTCCTTGCCGTCGTGGGTGAGCCCTTCTTCACGCGCGAAGATTTTCTGCATGATCGTGACGTAGTCCCGGATCCGATAATAAGGCTTGCCCCAGGGCTGGCCGTACCACCCTTCCACGATCTGCGGTCCACTGACTCCGAGCCCGGCAATAAACCGGTCGCCCCCCGACAGTGCGTCGATGGTCGCGGCCTGCATAGCGGCCATGGCGGGAGTGCGTCCCGCGAGTTGCATGATCGACGTTCCCAGTCGAATCCTTTTCGTGACGGCTGCCAGATAGGCCAGCGGAGAAGTCGCATCGGAGCCGTAGGCCTCGGCCGTCCAGACCGAATCAAATCCGAGCGCCTCGGCCTGCTGCACCAGCTCTACAGGTATCGTCATCTCGGCGCCCGAGTATCCGAGCATCAATCCAAGTTTCATGGCATCCCCCTCTTTGTCGATCTGACCACGTTAGTCCTCCTCGGCGCTCGGCGGGGCGCTATCGCCATCGGTATCGCGGTAACGGTTTCCGAAGGTCTCTTCTCGCCACTTCATCGCCGACTTGAGCCCGTCGCGATGCGAGCGCTCCATGAACTCATCCCCGCCATCCCCACCCTGGTCCGACCTTTTTGCATAGAGGCCCTGTTCACGAAAGCTTGCCACGGCCAATAGATCGACGCTGGCCGAGATGCCGGTGCGGAAGCCCATGATCTCGAATTGTCGGTTGATGCTTCGTTTGGTCATCATGATGAGGTCGGTGGGAGTAAGTGCGATCTGCTGCGCCAATTCTTCAGTGCGTTCTTCGAGCTGCTCGGCGGCGACGTGTTCGGAGGCCCAATGCGCCTCGAAGGCCTCTATGCCGTTCATGGGTTCACAGGTAAACATGTAGTACTTGGCTCGAGTCATTCCCACGAGCCACGGGATGTATTGGAGATTGCCCGGCGACCAGTTGCGACCCACCGGCCAGCCGATCTTGGCATCGTCGGCAACAACGCGGAGATCGCAGAAGCCGGCGAGTTCGGTCGCGCCCGCGAGACAGGCCCCGTGAATTTGTGCGATCACTGGCTTTTGCAAGTCGAAGAGCGTCATGTACACACGTGCGTGTTCCAGGTCATAGGACTGCCACAACCGGTCGCGTGCAGGATCGATGTAGCCGCCCGGCGGCATGTTGCGCTGGCGTTCGCCCTTCTTGACGGGCGTCATGTCGTAGCCGCCAGAGAAGCACGGACCCTGGCCCTTGATGATGATGACGCGGATCTCTTGGTCGAGCTCCAGGAGCTTGGCCGCCATTTCGATCTGCAGCAGTCGCTCGTAGCCGAGCGGATTGCGCTTCTCGGGGCTGTTGAGAATGATCCGGCCGATTGGACCGTCGCGTTCGATTTCGATCAGATCGAATTCGGGCTCTTCGACATTTTCGCGTCGATAGGGGGGCGACCACTTGACCATTCGGTGAGGCGTGGTCTTCTTTTCTTCGTTGTCGTTCGCCATGAAGTTCGTCTCCTTCCAAACCAAACGGACGTCCGCGCGACCCGGCGAGGACGTCATGGACTGGGCGCGATGGGCGCCGTCTACTTGATGAGCGGGTCTCGGGGCAGGCCGAGCAGACGCTCGGCAATCTGGTTGCGAACAATTTCGGAAGTTCCCCCGCCAATCGACGCGCCCATCGTCGCCATCAACCAGGTCCCCAACCGCTTCTCTTCGCCTTCTCTAACCGCTGCCTGTGGTCCGGCGATCTGCGCCGCCAACGCGCCTTTGCGTTGGCCGATTTCCGAGCCGAGTAGCTTTGTAATATTGGCCTCGGCGCCAGGCTCCGAGCCTTCCACCGCTCGAATCACACCGCGGAGATTCAACAGCGCGATCGATTCGGACTCCGCGAGTACGCGGCCGACCTCCCGGGCGACACCCTGATCGGAGGGCGCGAATTTTTCCAGCAGTGCGATGAGATCGGGACCGCCCGGCATGCCGCCTTCCGATCCTCCGCCAATCGACACCCGTTCGTTGCCTAACGTGTTTCGGGCCACCGTCCAACCTTGGTCAACGGGCCCAACCACGTCTTCGTCGGACACGAAGATCTGGTCGAAGAAGACTTCGTTGAAATGCGAGTGTCCGGTGATCTGGCGCAAGGGTCGCACTTCTACACCTTCGCCGTGCATGTCAATCACCATCATGCTGATGCCCGCGTGCTTGGCGGCCTCGGGGTTGGTGCGCACCGTCGCAAAGCCGCGGTTGCAGAACTGGGCACCACTGGTCCAGACTTTTTGACCGGAGACGCGCCAACCTCCGTCGACCTTCACGCCGCGGGTCTGGACGGCCGCCGCATCCGATCCCGCACCCGGCTCGCTAAAGAGTTGGCAGAATTCAATCTCGCCTTCGAGGCTTGGTCGTACGAAGCGCTCCAGCTGCTCGGCATTTCCGTTCTGAGCGATGGTCAGGGTGTTCCAGCCGCTGATCGAAAGGTCCGGACGTCGAACACCCTTGAACTCCTGCTCGATCACGAGCTGCTCGATTGGCCCCGCGTCCCGGCCCCATGGCCTGGGCCAGTGCGGCACGAGATAGCCCGAATCACTGATCGCCTTTCGCTTGTCTTGGTCCGGCAGCCGTCGGTATTCGTCGACGAAGCTTCGAACGTCCGCTCGGAACGCCTCGGCTTCCGGGGGTAGCTCGATCGTAGTCTTGGTGCGAACGCCGCGTCCCAATAGGCGGACGACATCTTCGCGGGCGCGACCGACCGGGCCCATCAAGGCCTCGAGTGCGATTGCACGTCGGAGGTAGAGATGAGCGTCGTGTTCCCACGTGTAGCCGATGCCACCGTGTACCTGGATGTTCAACTTCGCGCAGAACGCAAAGGCGGGAAGCGCGAGGCAGCAAGCGGTGGCTGCCGCGAGTTCAGCTTGTTCATCGTCGAGATCAGCTCGGGCTGCCCCCCATGCGCCGGCTGTGGCTTGCTCGGTCGCCACGAGCATGTTCGCGCAGTGGTGCTTGACCGGTCCGAACGTTCCGATGGGCCGGCCGAATTGTCTTCGCTCTTTCGCGTACTCCGAGGCCATTTCAGTGCATGCCCGGGCGCCGCCGGCGGCTTCAGCGGCGGCGAGCGTCCACGCCAATTGCTCGAGGGTTTTGCGTGCTCCCCGCAACAGGTTCGAGTCGGAGACGACGACAGCGTCGCATCCAACCGTACAAGCCCGACGACTGGGATCAATGTTCTTCTGTGCCTCGACGGTCAGTCCGGGTTGGTCGGTCTCGAGCACTGCGACATCGTCGCCTACGCAGACGAGCAGAAGGTTCGCGACTTCGCCGCCTAGCACCAGCCCTGCGGATCCATGAAGCTTGCTTTCCGCGCGGAGTTCGAGACCCCCGCCGAGGCCCACCGCTGCGACTAACGAGCCGTTGGCGAGCGCGGGCAGGAAGGCACCGCGCGTGGCATCGCTGCCGTGATCAGCGAGCAGTGCGGCGGCGAGCGTTGTCGGGAGAAACGGACCGGGCGCCATTGCGAAGCCCAGCTCTTCGACGACGATCGAAAGCTCAGCAAGTCCAAAGCCCTGGCCACCGAGAGATTCGTCGATGTGGAGCCCCATCCATCCGAGTTCGGCCATCTCCTTCCAGAAGTGAGGGAGCCGCTCGTTTGGTTCTTCGAGCAAGGCGCGCGATGCGGCGCGTGCATCGTGGGAGTCCAGAAAGGCGCGGGCCACGCGGGCGAGTTCTTGATGTTCTTCATTGAGTGCGATGGACATGGAATTCCCCGGGCCGTTGCAGGCAGGTCATGGGAGAGCAATACTAGGATACTAGTTATCCAACGGTCAACCGATCGAAGCGCACGCGCGGAGGAACGGAAGTATGGCGACAGAGCGGAAACAAGAACGCGCTGCTGTCCGCATCGCCCGCAAGCTCGTGAGCGAGATTCGACGCCGAAGCCTGAGACCCGGCAAACAGCTCTTCTCGGAACACCGGATGGTGGAGAAGTACGGTGTGTCGAGGGCCACCGTTCGTGAAGCGCTCCGCTTCCTGGAGCTTCAAGGTGCACTCCGAATCAAGGCCGGCCCCGGTGGCGGCCCAGTCGTGAGTGTTCCAGGAGCCGGTCATCTTGCGAGCGTGCTTTCACTCCATCTTCAATTCACGGACGCCACATTCAATACGGTGATCGACGCGCGCCGTTCCATTTACCCGCAGCTCGCTTTCGAGGCCGCGGGGAATGCGAGTCGCGAGGACATTGCGCTCCTGCAGGAGAGTATTGCCCGAATGCACACGTGCCTTCGCGACTCGGATGTCTTTCGGGAGGAGGCTCGTCGCTTCATGACCCTCGTGGCCACCGCATCCGGCAATCGGGTTCTCGCGATCCTGGTTGATGCTCTGCACCGAATGTCCGAGGGCGCGGGCGCGGATTGGGATGAGAAGCACCGCCGGTCGGCGTTGCGCAGCTATGAGACTTTTATTCAGACGATCGAAAGCGGAGAGCCTGAGGAAGCCCGATCGGTCATGGAGAAATCATTGGCTGCCGCCGCGCGTTACTGGGAGCGGACGGCTCCCGACGAACTGAAGCAGCCCGTCGCATGGATCGATTCCGATCATTGAGCGCTGCCTAGGTCCACGGCCTTCGCTCGCGAGGCCAGGCGTTGCACGAATGGACGAGGCCGCAAACCGAGGAACCCCTTAATGACGGCAGCCGATCATTCGAAAGCCCAGAACCTGCCTGGTTCAACCCCGGTCGAGCCGACGGTAGATCTTCGTCCCGGCGACATCGATCTGTCGGATCCCAAGACGTTCTTAGATGGGGTCCCCCACGAATATTTCCGAGTCCTGAGAGAGCAGGCCCCCGTGCAAAGGCAACGGGAGTGTAAGATTCCGGTCTTTCCGCCCGGCCCCGGTTACTGGGCATTGACTCGCTACGAGGATGTCGTCTTCGTGTCGAAGAATCCGGACCTCTTCTCTTCCGCAGCCGGGACCTCCGCGCTCAACGAACTCCATCCGCGTGAACGGGCCCTGGCCAAAGAACAGCTGATCCAGATGGACCCGCCGGGTCACACCGAGCTGCGGAACTTGATGAACCCAGAATTCAAGCCGCGGGCGATCCGAGAGACCGAGGCGCACATGAGGAAGATCGTGTGCGAGACACTTGACAAGCTGCAGTCGCAATCGGAATGTGATTTCGTGGACGCGGTTTCGGCGCCGATCTCGTTGCGTGTACTCACCAACTTCTTGGGCGTGCCGGATAAGTACACGAATCGGTTCTATCGATGGACCAATCAAACCATGAGCTTTGGGGAGCCGGGCTTCGCCAATTTGCTCCGCGCTCGAATCGCGCTGGTTCAGATTTTTGCCCAATCGGCACTCCTGGCTCGAACGCGCCGGAAAGAGCCGTCGACCGACGTCTTCTCGAGTCTCGTCAACGGTCAATGGCATGGGAAGCCGCTCTCGCGCATGATGGTCCAGGTCAATTTCTTTCTGCTCATCATCGCCGGCAACGAGACCACGCGGAACGCGCTGTCGGGGGGCATCCAGGCGCTCTGCGAACATCCCGAGCAGTTCGACAAACTGCGACGCGACCCCTCTCTGCTTCCGCAGGCCATCGAGGAGATCTTGCGCTGGGTGACACCGGTCATGCAATTTCGGAGAACCGCGATGCGCGACACGAAGATCGGCGATCAAGAAATTCGCAAGGGCGAAAAGGTGGTGATGTACTACGGCGCTGCAAACCGAGATCCACGCATCTTCGAGAACCCCGAAGCCTTCGACATCACTCGCAAACCGAACCCTCATCTCGCCTTCGGTACGGGGACCCACTTCTGTATGGGCAGTCACATCGCCAGACTCGAAATGCGCGTGACCCTCGAGGAGTTTCTACGGCGATTTCCGAATGTAAGCCTGGCGGGTCCGCCTGAACGACTTCAGTCCAACTTCATCAGCGGCATCAAGCGTCTGCCTATCAGCTTGGCGTGACCTCCACCTCAGCTGACGGTGCACCGGCGCATACGGCGTGGCTCGGGCCAGTGCGAGGCGTCGACTCGGTGCATGGTCGAACGTTCGTCCCAGATGGCCAGATCGTTCACGGCCCACTCCCAGCGAATTTGGCAACTGGGATCGTCGACCCGCTCCATTAGGCGCTGCAGCAAGGCACGCCCTTCCGATCGACCCATCCCGACGACGTGATCCATGAAGCCTCCACATAGGTAGAGCAGCGGCCGGCCCGTCACGTAATGCTCGCAGACCAGGGAGTGCCGGGCGCCGTCGCCGTATTGGTCGATGAAAGGCTCGACGAGCTTCTCGTCGAGCGACTTCACGACTAACTCGATGAAGAAGGGACCCGCGGCATTATGGACCTCTAGATCGTTCAGGTCCACGCGTTCTTCTTCGGAGAGCGCGTCGTAGAGCGAATACAGACTGCACCACAATGTGTCACCGCCCCGCTCGGGTATCACCTGGGCATACAGGACGCCGATCTTCGGTGGGTCCGGCAACCAGGTGACGTCGGTGTGCCAGCCGGCGGCGGTGGGCCGGCGATCGGGGCCGTCCCAGACGAACTCGATCGGTTCCTCTCTCCCCAGCATTTTGGTGAGGGGATAGACGTTTGGTTCGCCGAAGTACGAGGCGAATCGAATGTGATCCGCGTTGTCGAGCGCCTGATCGCGAAAGAAGAGCAACTGGTGCTCGAAGAGCAGCTCGCGGAGTTTCTCGACGAAATGTGGTTCGATCGGTTTTCGCAGGTCAATGTCGTCGATGCGCGCGCCGAGCGGGCCATCGAGCGGGATCACTCGGAAATTGGATTCAGACACCTGGGCTCCCTTGGCGGTCTGGTTTGTGCTTCGCCTCAGCCGAGCATCGCCGACTGAGCGGGGGAGCGCCTGCATTTCGGAGTCGCTCTCCTTGATGCTCCCGTCCCGCGAGCGAAAGGCCCGAAGCTGTGCTGGCCCAAGAATCTATGATACTAGTTATTGGTACGCCTCAGCCGCAGGCGCGCTTTACTCCATCACGCGCTCGGACCGAAAGAGGAATTGGCATGGCGATCTACCAGGGACCGCTCTTCGACGCTGACAACCACTATTACGAAGCGCACGACGCCTTCACCCGTCACGTGCCCCGCCGCATGCAGTCGCGCTGCGTCGAATGGGTAGAGCTCGCGGGTGGACGGAAGTTCCAAGTGGTTGGTGGCAAGATCGATCGTTCGGGAAACCCCACCTTCAACCCCATCTCGAAGCCGGGTGTCCTACGCGAGCTCTTCCGCGGCAATCCGCGCGGCATGACCAGCGTCGAGCTGATCCGCTCCTCGCTTGAGCCAATGCCGCCCGAGTACATGGACCGTGACGCGCGGATTGCGCGCATGGACGAGCAGGGTCTCGACGCCGCGTGGCTCTTCCCCACTCTGGGCGTCCTCTACGAGGAGCCGCTGAAAAAAGACGTGGATGCGCTGTGCACCACATTCTCCGCCTTCAACCAATGGCTGGACGAGGATTGGGGGCTCAACTACAAGGGCCGCATTTTCACCTCGCCATACATCACGCTGGCCGATGTCGACTTCGCATGCTCTCAGCTCGAGTGGGCACTTGAACGCGATGCGCGCATCCTGGTGATGCGACCCAGCGCCGTGTTCACACGAAACGGACCGCGTAATCCAGGTCACAAGGATTTCGATCCCTTCTGGGCACGGGTGAACGAGGCGGGTATCACCGTGGTGACGCATATCGGGGCCACGCGGAACGATAGCAACGGCTACGACACCAAGAGCATCGACACACTCAGCATGGCTCCGCGGCCGAGCGTCACCAACTTTCAGCGCTCCCGAAACATCAACGACTTTCTCGCCAGCATGGTGTTCGACCGGCTCTTTGAACGCTTCCCCAACTTGCGGATCGCGTCGGTCGAGAACGGCTCCGAATTCCTGGGAGATTTGCTGCGCACATTCGATCGCACCAAGGACCGCGTTCGCGATTACTTCAAGGACGATCCGGCCGACACCTTCCGGGAACACGTCTGGATCAACCCCTTCTGGGAGGACGACATCGCCGAGGTGATCGAGCACATGGGCGCGGATCATGTGATCGTCGGCTCCGACTGGCCCCACATGGAGGGGCTCGCGCACCCTCGAGACATCCTCGACGAAGTCAAAGGGATTCCGGCCGAACTTCAGGAAAAGATCCTCTTTTCCAACGTGACCGCGCTCAATGAGCGACGATCGCTTTGAGTAACGGGAGGTCCGATGTCTGACGAAGTATCCTACGAACACATCCTCTTCGCTTTGGAAGATGGAGTGGCGACCATCACTCTCAATCGCCCCGAGAAAATGAACGCCTTTCACTTTGCTCTCGGAGCCGAATTGTCGAGCGCTTACGCGCGCTGCGACGCGGACGACGCGATCCGGGCGGTGATCCTCACCGGTGCTGGAAAGGCGTTTTGCGCAGGCGCAGACATGAGCGGGGGCAAGAAGACCTTCGACAACGTGGATGGCTCCCGGCGTGCAGCCAATTCGGCATCCAGCGCTCCCGGTCTCGCCGCGTTTCAGGTGCGAAAGCCGGTGATTGCTGCGATTAACGGGCACGCCGTCGGCGTGGGTCTCACGCTCGCGATGCAGTGCGACCTGCGCGTCGTGGCCAGCGAAGCAAAACTGGCGTTTGCCTTCGTGCGTCGGGGGATCATCCCGGAGCTAGGCTCGCACTCGATCCTGCCGCGCGTCATCGGCTTCTCTCGTGCGGCGGATCTACTGTTGAGCGGGCGTACTTTCCGAGGCGAGGAGGCGGCCGTGTTAGGTGTGGCATCTGAGGCCTTGGATGCGAAGGACGTTGTGCCCCGAGCGCGGGAGTGGGCCCGGGACGTCGCGGTGAATGCTGCGCCGGCGTCGGTCGCCATCGCGAAGCGGCTTCTCTGGGAGGGCGTCACCGAGACGCCGCGCGAGACGATGGCCAAGGAGAGGTCGCTCCTCGATTGGGTGGGGAAGCAGCCGGATGCGGCCGAAGGCGTCCGCTCCTTTCTCGAGCGACGGCCTCCGAAGTGGAAGCTCAGTGCCAGCACCGATCTGCCGCAGTGGCCCGAGGACTAGAGGCGCGCCTTTACGCGCTCCAAGGAGAAAATAATTGACCGACATCAGCGGACTCGAACTGATCTCACCGCGAGCGTACGGCGAGCTTGGCGTTCCCCATGATCAATGGAGCGAGCTGCGCAAGCTGGATGGACTGCAGTACTGCGAGCCCCCAGGCTTCGACTCCTTCTATTCCGTGGTGCGCCATGCGGACATCTGCGAGATCTCCAAGCAGCCCGACCTCTTCTTGAATCGTTTCGGTATCGTCTTGGAAAGCAGCGAACAGAAGGTTGCGCTGAACGCTGAGGACGGGATCGGCCAGATGCGCGTGATCATTGGCATGGATCCGCCCGAGCATCGCGACTACCGCAAGGTTGCCGTCCCCTGGTTCACGCCGCGCGCCATCGAGCGTATTGACGCAATCGTCCAAGGGAGCGCGCGCCATCTGGTGGACACGCTGGTCGAACGGGCGAGTGGGGGCGAAAGCGGCAATGTTGGCGAGTGCGAGTTCGCCAACGAGATCGCTGCCGCGCATCCGCTTCGCATCCTCTCGACCATCCTCGGGGTACCGCGGGAGCAAGAGCCCCAGATCCTCAGGCTGACCAACGAACTCTTTGCGGCGGACGATCCGGATCTGCAGCGCAAGGGCGATGACCGTGCCAAAGCGATGAAAGAGTTGGCGATGGAGCTGTTCGGGCTCTTTAACGGGATCATCGAGGATCGGCGTGCGAATCCGACCGACGACCTTGCGAGTCTGCTTGCCAACGGCGAGGTGAATGGCGAGCCGATGGGCCTGATGGAGACGGTCGGCTACTACCTGATCACGTTCTCAGCCGGACACGACACCACCAAGAACGCATTGGCGAGCGGTGTCTGCGCCTTGGCCCAGAATCCCGAAGAGTTCGAGAAGCTCAAGCGAAGTCCGGATCTGATCGCGAGTGCAGTCGAAGAGATCATCCGCTGGACCTCACCCGTCAACTACATGAAGCGAGTGGTCGCCAAGGATCTCGACTTCCACGGCCAGAAGCTCAGCAAGGGCGACAATCTCGTTCTCTTCTACGGTTCGGCCAATCGCGACGAAAAGGTCTTTGAAGACCCATTCACTTTCCGCGTCGATCGCAACCCTAATCCACATCTCGGATTCGGAATCGGCGAACATTTCTGCATAGGCTCCCACCTCGCGCGCGCGTCGCAGCGCGCAATGCTGCAGGAGCTTGTCAGTAGAATCGACTCACTCGAACTCGCAGGGGAGCCGGAGCAGATCCAGTCGAGCTTCGTGGTGGGTCTGAAGGAGCTGCCCCTGCGTTATCGGGTCAGACAAGACGCATAGCGGTTTCCGCGTAAGCAGCGAAGGAAAGGGTAATATGGACGGCGAGGTGGACTACGAACAGATTCGATACGAAGTCGAGGACGGTCGAGCGCGCATCACGCTTGCGCGCCCCGAGACGCATAACGCGATGACGCCGCGTCTGCTCGAGGAGCTGGAACACGCACTCTGGGAAGCGGACGACGACGAGACCGTGCACTGCGTGGTGTTGCGAGGAGAGGGGGCCTCGTTCTGCTCCGGCTACGACCTCAATGCCCTCGGCGGAACGAAGCGCCCCGGGCATCGAACCGGCCGCTCCCACGACGACGACATCTGGCTGATCGAGAAAGGCAACCGACGAATCCGCGCGCTCTGGGAAATGCACAAGCCATCGATCGCTCAAATCCACGGCAACTGTCTCGCCGGCGGGACCGATCTTGCAATGGCCTGCGACATCGTAATTGCAGCGGACGACGCTCGAATCGGCTTCCCCGCGGCTCGCTCCATGGGCGCCCTGCCTAACAATCTCTGGATGTACCACTGTGGGCCGCAGTGGGCGAAGCGGCTCCAGCTCACGGGGGACTCCGTGACAGGGGCCGATGCGGAGAAGATCGGCCTAGTCATGAAGGCCGTGCCGGCGGAGGTTCTAGAAGACGAGGTAGAAGGTCTGGCCGACCGGTTCAGCCTGATCGACCCGGACCTCCTCGCCGCCAACAAGCGCGTCACCAATCTCGCGCTCGAGCTGATGGGCGCTCAGACCCTGCAAAGGCTGGCAGGCGAAAATGATGCTCGCGCGCATCGTTCCCAAGCGGTCCGCGACTATGGGCGCAGTATCAAGGAGAACGGCCTCAAGGAAACTCTGCGAATGCGGGACGAGCCGTTCGGCGAGGGTTTCGCGCGGGTGGGCCAGGCTGAGGGGCGTACCGCTGGAGTCCGGTCAGCCCGCGAAGGGAACAAACCATGAAACTCGCTGTGACTTCGCCGCTGTTCTGACTGGTGACCGCGAGCGCTCGGCGCACATTTACGTACATTCTTGATGTTATTCGACCCGCCAAGGCGGAAACCCCAAGAAGGAGATTGAGATGGCATTTTCAGGCAAGGTCGCATTGATCACGGGTGGCGGTAGCGGCATGGGCCGACTCGCGGCGCGCAATCTCGCAGCAGAAGGCAAGCTGGTCGCTGCCGTCGACGTGAACGTCGACGGGTTGAAGGAAACCGCTGACGGATACGACGGTATCCTGACGATTCCCACTGATGTCACGGATCCGACCTCTGTGGAAAGCGCGGTGAAGCGCTGTGAACAAGACCTCGGGCCCATCGATCGCGTCTACAACGCAGCGGCCATCATGCCCACTGGCCTGCTCATGGATCAGGATGTTTCGGTCATCCAGAAGATCATGGACATCAACTACGGCGGTGTCGTCAACGTGACGAAGTTCGCATTGCCGGGAATGCTCGAGCGCGGTCGCGGCGATTTTATCAACTTTGCATCGATGGCCGGCTGGGTGCCGATCATGTACCTGGGCGCCTACAACGCGTCGAAGTTCGCGGTGGTGGCCTTTGCCGAAGTGCTCTACCACGAAAATCGCAACAAGGGCGTCCGCTTCGCCTGTGTGTGCCCGCCTCCCGTTGCGACCCCCCTGTTGAAGCAAGCCGAAGACAACGTTTGGCCAAAGACGTTCGACTCCGCTCCCCCCATCGAACCGCAGCAGGTGCTCGACGCCATCGAGGTTACCCTCGAGAAGAACAACTTGTGGGTGTTCCCGGGGCGTGGCACCCGGCTCGGTTGGCGCGCACGCCTTTGGTTCCCTCGTCTGATGTGGAAGATCGTGCACAGGACGGAAGGGTTCTAGGACACGTGGCCGGACACCGAACGGCGCACGCATGATTCAATCAAGCATCACAAATGGAGGTTGCCATGACTGAACCCGCCACGACATCTGAAAGCATTCTGCTCGAAGAAACCCGGAACGGGGTTCGGATCCTCCGGATGAATCGGCCGGAAGTGAAGAACGCGCTCTCTAATGATCTGACGCGGGCGATTGTTCGGGGTCTCGAGGAAGCGGCTTCTGACGCTGAAGTTCGAGTGGTTGCACTGACGGGAGTCGGGAGTGGGTTCTGTTCGGGCGCGGATCTCAGCCCGAGAAAGTCCGGAGATCCCGAACCTGACTCGATTGAGGAAACCTCGAACATCGTGGTTCAGCTGGTCACTGGTATGCGAGTGACCTGCGAAAAGCCCGTCATAGCAGGCGTCAATGGCGTCGCCGTTGGCGCGGGGCTTGCGCTCGCTATGTCCGCCGACATCAGGATGGCCAGCACGGCCGCCCGTTTTCACCCTGGCTATGCACGTGTCGGAACGTCGCCGGACTGCGGGCTCAGCTGGACCTTGCCCGCGGCCATCGGACGCGAGCCGGCGATGCGCTTCTTTCTCGAGCCGAAGATGCACGATGCCGACGCCGCGCTGGCGCTGGGGATTGTGGGCGAAGTCGTCGATGCCGACGGCTTCGATCAGGCCTTTGTTGCCTATTGCGAGAAGATTGCCGAGATCGCACCGCTCGCCGCGACACAGACGAAGCGTCTGGTCTCTCGGATCGGACTCCCAGATGACCTCGAAGCTCACCTGCGCGACGAACTAACATACGCAGCGCGCGGGCTTAAGAGTGAGGACGGCAGGGAAGCCAGGCGAGCGCTGCGCGAGAAGCGCAAGCCCGTGTTTGGCGGGCGCTAGGTTCGACGGGCAACGAAGGTTAATCAGATGCCCCATGCGTGCAGACCTTTCTAAATCGCATCAAGGCGCACGGCGAAGGCGGCCATTTTGTGAACACCGCCTCGATGGCAGGGCATATGCCGATTCCCGGTGGCAGTATCTACACCACCAGCAAATACGCTGTCGTCGGCATGTCGGAAGTGATGAAGACGGATCTTGCCCGCTATGACATCGGCGTGTCGGTGCTGTGCCCGGGCGGCGTAATCACCAACGTCGGGAAGTCGGGCCGCAATCGCCCGGCGGATCTCCGGCGCGAAACAGACAATACGCGGCTGAATCTGGGCAAATTGTCCGAGACCGTCATGGACGACATTCTCGATCGCGGCAATCGCTGCATGCTTCGTCTACACCGGCTTCCGAAACCAGTCATTGGCAGCATCAATGGGGACGCGGTTGGCATCGGTTGCAGCCTGGCGCTGGCGACGGACTTGCGAATTGCCGCGGACACGGCGCGTCTAGGCGTAGTCTTCTCTCGCCGCGGGCTTGGGCCCGATGGCGGCGCCTCGTACTTCTTGCGCAATCTCGTCGGGCCTGCGAAGGCTCTCGAACTCCTGTACCTCGGCGATCTCATCGACGCATCCGAGGCTTTGCGAATCGGGCTCGTGAATCGGGTCGTGCCCGAGGGCGAACTCGAGAAGGCAACCTTCGAGTTGGCCGAGCGTCTCGCGAGCGGTGCGCCGCTCGCCTATCGCGCTGCCAAGGCGGCCGTGAACGAAGGTGCGGGTCTCCCCCTCGAGAGCGTGCTTGATCTCGAAGCGCACAATCAAAAAGTCGTCGGGCGTTCACGAGACATCCGAGAGGGAATCAGGGCTTTCCTCGAAAAGCGCAAACCGGAATTCCGCGGCGAATGAAGCCCACCGAATCGGCCCGGCCTTCGTTTGAACCAGAATCAGGGGAATTCTATTGAAAGAAATCGAAATTGAAGCGCGGGGCATGACCTTCCAGGCATTGGCCGATGGGCCTGAAGAAGGCCCCCTTCTGTTGCTGCTACACGGCCTGCCCCGCAACCGTTGGGAATGGCATCACCAGATTCCGGCCATGGCTGAGCTGGGATTTCGTGTCGTGGCGCCCGACCTGCGCGGGTTCTGTCCGGGCGCCCGGCCCGAGGGCATCGAGGCCTATCACCTGAAGGAATACGCACAGGACATTCTTGAGATCGCAGATGTGTTAGGCAGATCCGAGTGCCCCTTTCATCTCATGGGCACGAGCATCGGTGCGACGATGGCCTGGTGGCTCGCTGCGAAACACTCGGATCGAGTATCGACATTGGTCTGCATCAACATCCCTCATCCCGGGGCGCTCGCCGCTGGAAGGTCGAAGACCCGAAAGAAGGCGGAGGGACAGGAGGAGAAGTTCAACTACGTCCAACGGGCCGCCCGGGAAGGCAACGAACGAAACATGTTCAAAGCGATGCTGGCCACTCAGGGCGTGTCGGCGGAGGAGAGCGAGCCGTATCGCCGAGCGCTCGACAGCGACGAAGCACTGCGCGCCGTCTACAACTACTACCGGGCGATTCCGCTGTGGTTCAAGGAACGACTTGACCCCGTGCCGATGCCCACCCTTTTTATCTGGCCCACTGGCTCAGAGAACGTGGCAAGCGATTCGATCAAGGCCAACGCGAATTGGGTGAAGGGGCCCTATCGACTCGAGGTCGTCGAGGACGTCCATCAGCCCGTCTTGCAGGCAGAGCCTGAGAGGCTCACTCGCATGTTGCTCGAGCATCTCTCCGAGCACGCACGGTAAACAGCTAGGTCACCGTGCGGG
Organism: Myxococcales bacterium; assembly: GCA_012960035.1. Lineage (GTDB taxonomy): Bacteria > Myxococcota_A > UBA9160 > UBA9160 > UBA4427 > DUBZ01. The sequence continues at coordinate 197,946 of DUBZ01000135.1, forward strand.
TACGTGGTCGCTGTCTAGTCTTCTTAAAAGAAGACGTAGGATCGAACGACCAGGTTCTTTCGGCAGGGAGCGTTGGCCGGCGCGGTGTGATCAATCGAAGCTGTGTGGAAGGACCAGCGCGACACGGAGCCGTCGGTGATCGAGTCGTAGCACTTGAGCATCGAGACCTCGGTCGGACTCTGCTCGGGAAGCCAATACCACTCGTGGTCGGGTCGGTAGGTGAAGCGGGTGGTCTCTCCGACGCGGTCGTCGTAGACGCGGTAGTTGTTGATGTAGGGCTGGTCGGCAAACGAGGGCCAGGCACAAAGCACGAAGGGGTTTTGGCGCACGGTTTCCATCGGCTTGGCGAGATTGATCGACATGAACCGCCGTGACATCTTTGCGTCCGCCTGCTCTTCGGTGTAGTTCTGCTCTCGACCGAAGTTGCGCAGGTTCTTCGTGAGCAACTCACGGCAGCGCACGCGGCCGCTGTTGTCGTTCAGGTCATTGTGCACGAGGTTGGCGTAGTTGGCGTTCACGCCCGGGTTCTTGTTGTCCTGGTTCTCGGTGCGGTCCCCCTCGTATTCCTTGTCGAACACGTCGTGGTTGTACACGAGCGCATCCGTCGCGTCCGGGAAGAACTCCAGCAGGAGCTTCTCCATCTCCGGATAGTAGACTCGCTCGACTTCGGTAGCGTCATAGAAGTTTTCGCACTTGGACTCACAATGGGCCAGCGAGACGCCAAGCTTGTCCATGCACTCTGGCTGATTGGGTGAGAGACCTGGGTGGTACTCCTCGATTCGCCGCGCGTCCCGCAGCACTTGCGGAAAATAGAGGCATCGTTGGACGCTGTCGTACTCGTCCTTGCGCAGTGCCTTTGCGTCGGCCTCCCGCTCTGGGTCCTGCCAGAGCGCGTTGGACGAGACGATGGAGTAGGACGGCAGCTCGTCGACGGTGTAGCGAAGCGGTAGCACCACGCCGCCTTCGGGCACTTCGATGTTATTCGTTTGAATGTACTCCAGGCATTCTCGGTAACGACGAAATCCGACGCCCCATTGGGTCTTGATGGGACCAGGGGGAGCATTGTCGAGCTCGTCGATGATCGCCTGGCCTTGTCCTGTGGCAATCTGGATGAGTGCCGCATCCAAGGCCGCAGCCGTTCCTGCATCTCCGTCCTGATCGAACGACATGTAGGACAGACCTCCATTTGCGGCGAAGGGCGGCGGCTGCCCTTTTGTGCGTTGGAGGGAGGGCACGTAGACCGACGAAACCGTTTCCGTAGCTTCCGAATCCCGATGAGCGATGTCTTTGGCGAGGTCCATGGCTTGCTCCCAAATGGCGCACGTCATCATCGCACACAGTCTGTGTGCTTCCCAGAGTTCGAATATCCTGGTCACTCGAGCGGCCCGTCCTCCACCTCGTACGTCTCTAAAGGCGAGCGATCCCTCCAGAGCTCGGCGCTCCTAGATTCATGGGCTTTCAGATCGTGGGACTCAGTCGCAGGGGGCTGACGGTCAGGGCCGTCTGCTGCAGTTTCAGTCGGGTGCGTTAGGCGGCAGGAGGGGTGGTCGACGTGACAAGAAATCGAGTTCGCCAGAGCCTGCGTTTTGGCGTCGCAGCCGTACATTTTCTCGAGGCAAGCGTTGCCCTTCTGAATTCTGGACCAGCGGCGGCCAGTGCCTCTCAGCAGAAGACGGTCGTTGCCCCGATCATTCTGTCGACGTACACCCGGGGCAGTTCAGAACGAGTCTCGGAAGAGAGAAGCTCAGTGAATCCGAGGCTCAGCCACGTTGGGTATCGAGCCCACGAAGAATGAGCAGAAACTCCTCTCCGCCGGGTCTGCAGGCGAGATCGTTGGAGCGTGATCTCTCCTTCAATACCTTGGCGAAGACCTCTAAGCATCTGTGCTCAGACTCTCCGTGGTGGCCCTGTTCTGGGAGGCAACCTGCGCCACAGCGAAGGACTTGCCCGCGGCCGCAACCGGCGCGCATAACACATGGGAATCTGGGTCTTCGAGAAACGGGCATCGGACGAGCCCGCTCTTGTCGCTGAAATCCACTAGCCGCCCGCTTCGAATCGCAGCACAGCGTCGTGCGGTCGGTGGACTGCAGAGCGCGTTGCCGGTGGTGACCGCCTCGGCCACGTCCGATCCAAAGCGTGGAGAGACCTGGCCACGATCTTCGTCGGTATCGTGGACATCGCGAAGAATGAATTCGAGATCGCTCGACGCGTTCTTCCAGGCGAGCTCCTCTTTTGCCGGCGCCATAGAAAGAAGAGCCCGGAAAGCAAGGGAATTAAGGCCATCAGAACCAGCGCACCGCGTCTCAGGGTGCGCAATGTGGCTGTGTCTCGCTCCTGTTCCTCGACGAGGCCCAGTCGAAGTTCAAGGAGGCGATTTTCGAGACGTTCAGACGCTTTGTCAAAAGCATCGAACGCGCCGATCCGTTTGTTCTGGTTGGAAGCTCCCCAGACTCCTTCGGCCGCCGTCATGACAAGAACGCTGCTCTGCTTAACATCCTGGACCTTGGAAGTATGGCTCTCCCAACGGGCGCGAAGGGAGTCGAGTCGCGCGTTCAAGTCGGCGATGGCGCCGACGGCTGCGTCACGGGTTGCCGGATTACGATCGATGGCGAAGAGCGACACGTTTGTGATGATATTTCGTGCGTTGGCATGCGCATGCCCCAGGATCTCCGTGCGCTAGGCTCCGACCTGTCGGGCATTGCGCGAAGTGGATTCGAGGAACATCTCGATTCCGCCCATGAGGAGAGCCAGGACCACCACGTGAACGACTCCCGCGAAGACGGTCCTGTCCCAGATGGATCGACTCCCCCCGAATGGGAAGCTGCGTTCGCGGCTGCATGAGTGTGGTCGGGTTCTGTCGACAACGTCGGCTCCGAGTTCTCTTGATCGAAAGGCTCTAGATGACAATGGGCTCGAAGACGCCTTGACGAGATCGGAAAACCGGAGTTTCTGCTGGGGTAAATTGCTGGCCTTTCGTAATGAGAACGGCTGGTATGCCGAAGCCCCGGCTACGAAGCGCATCTCTCATTCATGAATCCCGGCAGCGAGCTGACAAAAGGCACCGCGCGGCTGCTGAGAGCGTGACGTCTCGATAGACCGAATCCGGACTGATCGAGCGGCGGGCCTGGGTGCCTTCGAGGAGGCCCTGGTGTATTGGCATTATAAATGCCATTATCCCGCATCGAAAAGGAGGAACGATTGTCATCTCATAAACACCGAATACTGGGCAGCCTGTTCATCGTTCTAATTGTCGGGGCACTCGGATGTGGTTCGATTCTGAACGCCATGATGAGTCGCAACCTCGACGTGGTTGCCGAAGGAAATCGACCGGAGTGGTTGGTCGACGATGCGATCCACGTCGTCTTGTGTGGCACGGGGGCGCCGCTTCTGGATCCGAACCGAGCGGGACCTTGTACAGCGGTCATTGCCGGTGGCAAGATGTATCTGGTGGATGTCGGTCCGGGATCCACCGAACGATCTCTCGAGTATCGACTTCCGCTCGCCCAGCTGGACGGCATTTTCCTCACGCATTTTCACTCCGACCATATTGGTGAGCTGGGCGAGGCGATGACACAGAGCTGGCTAGCGAGTGGTCGCGATACATCGCTCGATGTCTATGGTCCAGACGGTGTGACGGATGTCGTCGACGGATTCTTGCAGGCGTATTCGCGGGACCAGGTCTATCGGACCGCCCACCACACGCAGCAGTACATGCCGAAAGAAGGCGACCACATGACCGCACATCCGGTTTCTCCCTCGATCGGAGAAGACGCTGAGGTCTTCAACAAGGATGGCCTCAGGGTCATCGCGATTCGCGTGGATCACGAGCCGGTCGTACCTGCCGTCGCCTATCGGTTCGAATATGCTGGCCGTTCCGTCGTGGTGAGTGGTGATACCGATTACTCGGAGAATCTCGGCCGCGCGTCGCACGGCGCAGATCTGCTCGTCCATGAGGTTCTCGAGAAGAAGATTGTCGGAACCATGAGCCGGGCCATGCGAGATCGCGGGCTCGATCGACAAGCGAAACTCGCAGGTGACGTCCTCGACTATCACACGTCTCCACAAGACGCCGTTCGCCTAGCACGGGATGCCGACGTTTCTACGCTCGTGTTTACGCATCTGGTCCCGCCTGTACCCGGGATGATGGCACGCCTTGTGTTTCTCAGTGAGTTGGGGGAGAAAGGCGATGTCGACGTTCTGGTCGGCAAGGATGGAATGCATTTTCGACTGGACCCGGAAGGCGGGATCGATCGAGATCTGCTCGATTAGGCGTGGACCGGTTCCACCTGATCAATGAGGAGGAATGAAGTTGGCTGACCCGAAACGCTACGATCGAGCTGAGACGGCCAGATACGCTTCATTTACGCAACTAAGCGGTCTAGCTCAGCCAGCGTCGTTCAAGCGCAGTCGCAAGCGCCTCTCGTCCGGTCGCTCGTAATCGGTCGAGGTAGTCAGGGAGCTGACCCCGGACGTGGAAGGGCCCGCCTTCGGCCATCACGTTGTCGTGTGGGTCCCGACCGCGAGCGGCGCCCGGGAGCAGATCCTTGCGCCAGGTTGTCAGGATCTCACTCGCGCGCCCGACTACGTCCCGCCGACTCGAAGAGAGATTTCGCTGCTGGTGTGGATCGCTTGCTAGATCGAAGAGCATGGGATCATCGTAGAGGTGATAGGCGTCGTGCTGCGATTCGAGATACATCCAGTTTTCGAAGCGTACACCTCGTTGGCAAGCCCATGCGGCCTGCGACACGACGAGCGCCTCCCGGCCTTCATCCCCTCCGCTGCGCAGCGAGTTCGCGAAGCTCTCACCATGCCACCTGGCCGGCACGCTCTCACCCAACAACTCGAGAATTGTGGCCATGATGTCTATTTGATAGTGCAGCGCCGATCGCGTGCCGGGCTCGATCCCCGGCCATCGCAGCAGCATGGGCACACGAGTTGTGATCGCATCCGCGGTCTGATGATCACCGTAGACATTCAACTCGCCGAGTGTCTCGCCATGGTCTGAGGAGATCATGACCGCGGTCTCGCCATCGACATCGAGATCACAGAGTAGATCCAGTAGCCGCCCCGCATATTCGTCCGCCATCAGGACGCCTGTGTCATATCCATCGAACATCTGACGAACGGCGGCCATATCGGGGATCTGCTGTGGCTGGCGCGGGAAAATGGTTGCGCCCTTCGGGTTCGGCGCATAACCGGCGGACTCCTGAGCGGAATGCGGGCCGCAGCCCTCCCAATGTTGTTGGCGAACCTCTTCACTGAGCCATTCGGGCAGTGCATCGTTCGCGAAGGGTTCCCCATAGCTGGCGGGCGCACGATAAGGGGTGTGCGGATCCCACATGTGGACATGAAGAAACCAATCGGGCTCGCTGCCTCGACGACGCAGCCAATCCGAAGCGATGGCAAAGACCTCGTCGGCTGTCTCGAGACCGAATTTGCCGACGTTGTAGGTCTCGTCGAAGCCCGCGTACCAATGAAACGCGGAGTGACGGTGTGCAAATGAGCTGACACTGACCGTCCTCATCCCGGTGTTCTTGAGTCGCGATGGAAAGCTCTCGTAGTGAAGACGGGCCCAAAATTTCCGATCGGCCCCTTCGATAGCGGGTTCGGCGTCTGTCCCGCCGTGATTCACGACTCCGTTGTGGATGCCGAAGCGGCCTGTGTGTAGTGCGGTCCGACTCGGCAGACACGGCACGTCGGAGGCGTGAACGCCGTCGAAGCGGAGGGCTGTTTCTGAAAGCGCGTCGATGTTAGGACTGGTACGCCGATGATAGCCGTAGCAGCCCAGGTGATCCGGACGCAGAGTGTCTATGTCGATATAGAGAAATCGCACGCTTCAATCGAATCACGAAAATGCTTGAAGCGCAATCGTCTATCACTCGATCCGCCGCCGCCCCATCGCCCAAGTCTCTTGCGCGACATGTATTTCTGGTCGGTTGACTTCTGTCATACTCCTACATCGCAGCTTGCCGATTCACTATTCTGATCGAACGCTCTCGGAGGAAGATTCATGTCGACTGTTAGCGAGACCATCCCCGAAGCCCTGCAGCCCGATGTCGATGCGGCGCTCGAATGGTTCAATCGCGATCAGCCAATCCCCTTCGAGGTCACCGGAATCCTCGATCCCGATGCGGCGCTTGTCAGCGATACGCCGCGTGAATTGAAGCTGGTGCTTTGCGGTGGGGATCGCTGTGAGCAGCGATCGTTTCGTCTCGCCCCGGGCACCGCCGGTCGGGAAATTGGCTTCCTCGAAGACGGAAACCCGACTGCGGGGGAAGCCGAGCGCCAGGCTGAACTCGATCCGCCGCCCGGCCCGCGCCGTAGTTGGCTCGATCGCACTCTCGACCGTCACGAATTTACGGTCGTCCTCTTTTATCGCGGATTCTGGTGACCGCCTTGTCGCTCCGAGTTGCGGAGCTACGTGAAGAGCGGCGTCATCGACGAGATTCGCAAAGCGGGCGGCGAGGTCTACGGCGTCACCAGCGAACCCCAGCGTCTGGCCGATTGTGCACAGGCCGAATGGGAACTCGGCTTCGAATGCGTCGGCGACCCGCATCAAGAGATCCCCGAGACCGCCCGCAATCGCGGTTGGCTCGATATTTTTGTGCAAACGCGGCTCGACTTCCTTAGGCAGTCCGCGCCCGGCTTCGAACCCACTCATCCCAAGGGCTATTTCCAACCGGGCGTTCTGGTGTTGTCGCGAGAAGGTCGCGTGCTCTACCGCTGGCGAAGCGTGCCCTCGCACAAGAACGTCGGTGGCGCGACGGTTCGCCCCACGCCGGAACACGTTTGGTCTTCGGTCCAGGCGGTCCTTGCGTCGGACATCGACGGTGCGGACGCGGCGCACGACGACCAGCCCGAGATGGACAGCCCGTCTGTGCCGTGGCCACTCTTCGTTTCACTCCTGATTGCAAATGGATGGTTCCTGCGTCCGATGGCTTTCGCGCAGAGGGAAAATGGCCCGACCTCGCTGCAGCGCATCATGATCGCCGGAGTTCGCCTGGGTCTTTTTGCCACGATGTGGATCGCGGCATTCGCAACCCTGCCGACGCTTCCGGTGGCCGCGGTCTTGGTCGGGTGGGTAGGCTGGATCATCCCGAAGGTCCGCTGGTTGAACCTCGAATTCCAGAATATCAGAAAGGCATGAGCGAGGTTGCTGGTCTTTCGGGCCTGGAAATCTGGATTCGGAAGCGACCACTCCCAACGCACTCGCTTCTGGTCGAGTTGATCCAAGCGCGTCTCGATGAACTTATCGCGGCGAGCCGGGCTAAGCGATTTGAGCCGGGTACCTGAGAGGCGTCATCATGAACGACTCCAATCAAACGTCCGTTTCGTCTTAGCCGGGCAAGACTGAGCTCGGGCACAGTGCGCGGTAGCGCGCTCAGTCTGACCGGCCTACGGTTGTCGACCTGATGGCAGACCCCCTTCGCTACGGAATCATTGGCACTGGCATGATGGGTTGTGAGCACATTCGCAACATCCTCGAGATCTCGAATGCAGTCATCACTGGGATTGCGGACCCAAACGAAACTTCGAGGCGGTTCGGCGCCCTTGCTTGTTCGGCGTCCAACGAAGCGCCGGCCGTTTTTGAAGACTACCGAGATCTTTTGCACAGCGGAAAAGTCGACGCCGTCGTGATTGCGTCTCCAAATTTCACCCATATCGACGTCATGCGCGATGTCTTCGAAACCGATCTGCACGTTTTACTCGAGAAGCCGATGTGTACGACGCTGGAGGATTGCGACGAGGTGCGGATGGCCGCCGAGTCTCATTCCGGCGTGGTCTGGATTGGCCTTGAATACCGTTATATGGCGCCGATCACCGCTCTTCTCGAGCAACTTCGAGCCGGGGCAGTTGGGGATCTCAAGATGTTCTCGATTCGAGAACATCGCCGACCTTTCCTACCGAAGGTGGGGGATTGGAATCGCTTCAGTCGCAATACCGGCGGAACGCTGGTCGAGAAATGTTGCCATTTTTTCGACCTGATGAATTTGGCGGTCGGGTCGGCGCCGCGCCGTGTCTATGCCAGCGGCGGGCAGGCCGTCAATCATCTCGACGAAGTCTATGCTGGTGAAACGTCCGATATTCTCGACCATGCTTTTGTGATCGTTGACTACGAGTGTGGTACGAAGGCGACGCTGGATCTCTGCATGTTTGCGGAATCGAGCCGCAACGAACAAGAAATTTGCGCGACCGGCGACGCTGGAAAGTTAGAGTGCTTCGTGCCGGGCGGATCGATGGTGATTGGCACTCGCAAGATGCGCGACTATCGCGAGGTAGAGATCTTGCCGGATCCTCGCGTAGCGCACGAGGGTTTACATCACGGTGCGAGCTATCTCGAGCATCTGGATTTTGCGGACGCCATTCGAAATGGCACGCCGCCCCTGGTCGATGTCGGCGCAGGTCTTGCGTCGGTCGAATTGGGCATCGCTGCGCACCGTTCGATCGAAGAAGGCCAACCCGTCTTGATGGATGAACTGCGCTGACTCGCAGATAGGAGCTTGGATGGAGATTCCGACAGTGCAACTTGTTTCGGGCGACGCGATGCCACGTGTCGGCATGGGTATGTGGAAGGTTGCGCCGGACGCATGTGCTCGAGTCGTGCATGATGCGGTCGACGTGGGCTATCGACATTTTGATTGCGCCTGCGATTACGCGAATGAGGAGGCCGTAGGGCATGCAATGGGTGCCGCCATCGACGCTGGCCAATGCGATCGATCGGATCTGTGGATCACTTCGAAGCTTTGGAATACCTATCACGCACGCGAGCATGTGCGTCCCGCCTGCGAACGGAGTTTGCGAGATCTAGGTCTCGACTATCTCGATCTCTATCTGATTCACTTCCCGATCGCGCAGAGGTACGTCCCATTCGAAACGCGCTATCCGCCTGAATGGCTATACGATCCCGAAGCAGATTCACCAAAGATAGAGCTATCGAGGTCGCCGCTTCACGAAACGTGGAGTGCGATGGAAGAATTGGTTCGAGACGGTCTGGTACGCAATATCGGCGTTTGCAATTTCGGAACATCGCAGTTGCGTGATCTACTCGCGAGCGCCGAGATCGCGCCCGCCGTTCTGCAGGTCGAAACACATCCCCATCTCACGCAAGAGAAACTTCTACGCTTCTGCAACGAAGAGCAGATCGCCTACACCGCGTTCTCGCCGCTCGGTGCTCTCTCGTATTTCAGTCTCGGGATGGCGGAAGAGGGCGAGGCCGTGGTCGAGAGCGACGTTATTCGCAATGTTGCAAAACGCGTAGAGCGGACGCCAGCGCAGATCGTTCTGCGATGGGGGTTGCAGCGCGGCACGGCGATCATCCCCAAGAGCGAAAACCGCGTGCGTATGGCGGAGAATCTCGCGATCTTCGATTTTGAACTCACGCAGGCAGAGATGGATTCGATTTCTGATCTGAATCGTGATCGGCGCTTCAATGATCCCGGGGATTTCTGCGAGGCTGCTTTTAATACCTTCTGTCCGATCTACGAATAGAGTCGAACCATCGATGCCGCATGCCACACGAGCGATCGAGAGCCAGACGCCAACCAGGGCGTCCATTGTCCCGGTGGACGGAGAGTGGCGTTTGGGTGATGACGTCTTCCCACTCGTCGTCCAATGTGATTCGACTGACGCCGCACCCGCGGACGCCGAGGCCTGGGTCGGTGAGCAGAAGGCCAATCTGCTTGGATTGGCGTCGAGTCACGGTGCGGTCCTGTTGCGCGGTTTTCCGGTTTCGGACGTCGGCATTTTCGACTCTCTCGTCGGGGCGCTTTCCCTCGATCCCTTCCACTATCGGGATTCGCTTTCCAATGCCGTTCGCATCAATCGCACCGAACGGGTTTTCACGGCGAACGAAGCGCCGCCCGAGGTGCAGATCTTCTTCCATCATGAGATGGCGCAAACGCCCATGTTCCCGCGCTGGCTGATCTTTCATTGCGAAGTCGCTGCGACTTCAGGGGGAGCCACGCCCATCTGTCGCTCCGATTTGCTCTATGAGGCCTTGCGCAAGGATTGTCCTTCGTTCGTTCGGGACTGCGAAACGAAGGGTCTGGAATATTCGAACGTAATGCCCGGCGCCAACGATTTGGACTCCGGGATGGGCCGAAGCTGGCGGAGTACTCTAGGCGTAGACAGTCGCGCAGAAGCGGAGAATCGTTTGCGAGTGCTTCGCTACCAATGGAAATGGACGAAGGACGGGAATTTACACGTGACCACGCCAGCCCTTCCGGCCGTGATGGAAGTCGCTCCCGGCCGTAAGAGCTTTTTCAATCAAGTCATTGCCGCCTATCGTGGATGGAAGGATGAACGCAACGATCCTTCAACCGCCATCCGGCATGCAGACGGCAGCACCCTTGATGCTGCAAGCGTAGGACGGGCAATCGAGATCGCGGATGAACTCGCCTTCGATCTTTGCTGGCAAGCCGGAGATTGGGTGATTGTCGACAATCGGGTGAGCATGCATGCGAGACGAAGTTTCTCCGGAAAACGGAAGATCGTTGCCTCGCTCGCCGAGATGCAGACCCAAGGCTTTTCTCCGACGCGTTAGCAGGCGCATTCGGGCCAATGCATCTGAATCGAACTGAACCGCATCTCTAAGATTGGGAACATCGTATGCCTCGATTCACTTCCGCTTGATCTTGACGGGGAGGTGGGTGTAGCCCTTCACGAACGAAGAGAACGTGCGCTCCGGCTCGTCGAGCACCTCGATCCGATCGAATCGCTGCAGGACCTCTTCCCACAGGACGCGCAGTTGGAGTTCTGCTAGTCGGCTCCCCATGCAGAAGTGGGGGCCCCATCCGAACGACAGGTGCCGTCCTGCGTTGGGGCGTTCGATGTCGAGGGCGTGCGCGTTTTCGAAAACGTCCTCGTCGCGGTTGGCCGAGATGTACCAGAGCAGAAGCTGATCGTTCTTCTTGATCGACTTGCCGGCGAGCTCGCAGTCGCGGTTGGCCGTCCTTCTCATATAGGACAGCGGTGTCTGCCAACGGATTATCTCGGGCGCCATCTTCTTGACGAGCCGGGGATCGGCGACCAGTTTGTCGTATTGCTCGGGGAATTTGTCGAGGGCGTAGACGCTTCCCGACATCGTATTTCGAGTGGTGTCGTTTCCGCCAACGATGAGCAACAACAGGTTGCCCAGGTGATTCGCGGCGGACAGATGTTTGGTCGCTTCCCCATGCACGAGCATCGAGACGAGGTCGTCCCCGGGCTGCTGCTTTCGCTGTTCCCAGAGTACCGAAAAGTATTCGACACACCCCATCAATTCGTCGCGCTTTTGTTCCTGCGTTTCGACGATGCCGCCGGGCTCGGGAATCGCGAAGACAATGTCAGACCACCGGGTCAGCTTGCGACGGTCTTCGAATGGAAAATCGAAGAGCGTTGCCAACATCATCGTGGTCAGTTCAATCGAGACGGTGTCCACCCAATCGAAAGCTTCGCCGTCGGGAAGGCCGTCGAGCACCTGGCCTGTACGCTCGCGAATGATTGGTTCCAGCTTCGCTAGATGTCGCGGCGCGACCGAGGGCTGCACCGTTTTACGCTGCTCACCGTGACCGGGCCCATCCTGGGTGATGAACGACGGGCTACTCGCCGGAAACAGGGTCGGGGCCTCGCGGTCGGCAGGAAAGCCGAGCGTGATGCCTTGGGCTGATGAGAAGGTCTCCCAGTCGGCGCTGACGGTCTTGATGTCTTCGTATTTCGTGACGGACCAGTATCGTCCGGACGACTCGAGCTCGTTGAAGTGGACGGGATCCTCATTGCGCAACCGCTCGAAATAGTCTTGCCAGCGATTCTCGCGGAATAGATGGGCATTCAGAGGGTTGATGTCCTCGAGCGCGAGATCATGAGCAGCGGCAACGTCGCCGCCGTTCTCCGCCTGTTCTTGCTCCGGGGTCCGAAATTCGGTCTCGCTTGGGCGAAGGGGCTCTGTGGCTGTCGCAGTCATTTGAATTCTCCGCTGGTCGGATGAGCATAGTCGGAGCGCGATCGTTGGGCATGCCCGGACGGTCCCCGAATTTCACTTCGCCCTCGGTCCCAAGGCGAGCGCCTGGCCGCCGTTCTTCATCACGACTGCCCGTCCGTACTCATCGCCGCCAAGCGTCCTGTCTCTGCCCGATGGCGATCTGTCCGCGTCGTTTATTCGCGGTCATCCGTGGCGTGTCCGCGGGCAGAGCACCCTCGAGATCATCCAGCCGAACCTTTCGTGTCTCCACCGTGGGCTGCTCCTTCCCCCCCCCCGATCCAGCGGTGGGGGACCAGGCCTTTCGACTCGTCTTTCGTGTCGCTCCAATTCGCGACTCCTGGATCCTCGTGTGTCAGGACCAGTCGAAAGCGTCCCTAGCTGCAATAAAATCGATCAGCGCGCTCATCCGGTGTCAGCCGCTGCCGCTGTCGCTGCGCTGATGAGCTTATGGTTGTTCTCTTCGCGCTGTTCCATGCGAGCGATAGCGGCTTCATCGACTTTCAGTTCGCTCAGGATCTCGCGGTTGTGTTCGCCGAGAAAAGCCGCGTGTCGTGCGGGGAAATTTTCCGGATCCAAATCCTGACCGATGAAGCGAACGGGCGGGCGGGGTAGTCGCATGTCGCCGATGACGGGATGGGTCGTCTCGATCAACGACCCGTCGTGCAATACCTGGGGATCTTCGTGGACCTCATCGAGCGTGTTGACGCGTGCGACGGGCACACCAAACGAGTCCAGTGTCTCGCAGACTTCCTCGGCCGTTAGGTCTGCCAGCATCTCTTCGACAGCGAGCTTCCACGCGGTGGCGTTCTTCAGGCGATCGAGCAAAGTCTTGAAGCGCGGGTCCTCGTGAAGAGTATTACCACGCCAAACACAGAGCAATTCGACGGCTGGATCGGCCACCAGGACGATCGAGACACTTCCGTCCTTGAGCTTGAAGATCTGGAAGTAATCCGCGAGTTCACCCGCGTAGCTAATCCCATCGCCTTGAAGAGTGCGTGACCACATCATGTCGGGCCAGTTGTAGTAAAGCGCTGACTCCAACATCGAAACGGGCAAGTACTGACCCTGGCCTGTCTTTTCGCGTTGTAGGAGGGCCGTCGTGACGGCCTGCGCAGTTGTCATTCCGGTGATCTTGTCGAAAACGATGCTCTGAACATTGCGCGGCTCTTCGACACCCTGGGCATGGGCAAGGCCCGTGGTCGCCTGAATGAGAGGGTCGTACACGCGGCGATTCTTGTACGGGCCCTCCTGGCCGTATCCAGAAATCGAGGCGTAGATGAGCTTCGGGTTGATCTTCGCGAGGGATGTGTGATCGATTCCGAGCTTCCGCATGATCCCCGGCCGATAGTTTTCGAGCAGTACGTCGGCGGTCGCCACGAGTTGCAGGAAGATCTCCATGTCTTCCTCACCTTTGAGGTCGAGGACGAGAGAGCGCTTGTTCCGGTTGAGTACGGCGTACATCCCGCCCATCCCCGCGCGCGAGCTGCCGAGAAAACGAGCCGTATCGCCGAGAAGGGGCGGCTCGATCTTGATGACGTCGGCTCCTTGATCCGCGAGGATCATTCCGGCCATGGGCCCAGAGACAGTGGAAGTCAGCTCAAGCACTCGGTAGTCGGACAGGGGGCCAGTCATAGTTGGATCTCCTTCATGGATCGAGTCGGAAGGGCGTCGCATTCGGATCGTAAGAATGGAGTCGATCACTGAGTCCAGTTCTCAAGTCTAGTCTTCGCGAGCTGTGTTCGTCACTCTCATCTGAAGGCACGAAACCATGAGATTCCGGGGCTTCGAGCCGCGTTCGACTCGCTCAGCCGCTAGAGCACGACTCCCAGTTGTCTCGCCTGCGCAAGCAGTCGTCCGTCTGCGCTCCAGATCTCGCCGTCCTCTTCGAGGTAGCCGCCCTGAACTGCGCGCGTGGAAAAGTCGACGAGTACGAACGCGTCCGGAGCAAGAGTCGCCAAGGCCTCGGGTGCGAGGATATGTACGGTGAGGTCGACGGTCGGTACGCCTCCCGAGGTGGGCGGCATGTCACTCGAAGCGAAGATGGCCGGCGGCCAGGCATCGCTGATCGCCGCGATCTCCGCCGCATCCCAGGGCCGTGGTTCGTTCAGACGAATCCACCCACCGCTCCGTGCTTCTTTCGTTCGTTCCTCTTCCGAAAAGGGCACAGGGCCAATCGCATATTGCTGTTGATAACGATCGCGAAGAGAGGGCGATTCGCGATCGGTTGGCGCCTCGCGCGCCTCGCATTCTTCGGGAGGCCTAACATCAGGCATCTTCGCATGGATGAACCCGCCCGTCTCTCGGGGAATCGCATGAGCTGCAGTCGCGAGTGCCTGAAGCTTGCCGTTCTGAACGAGTCGGGCGGTGACCGTCGTGAGGGTTCGGCCGACGCGTTCAACGACTGTCTCGACGTGTGCCTTGCCTTCCTGAGGAGGTCGTAGGAAGTGAATCGTAAGAGAGCGTAGAGGCCGATTAGCATCTGCGACGGCATGAGCGGCTGCCTTTGCGAGAATGGCCGCAACGTATCCCCCATTTGGACCACGGACGATCCACCACCCTCGGTCGATTCGGACCTCGTAGCGGCCGTCGCCGATGGGCGTGATTTCGGTGTCTCGGTCGAAGCGATTCATCATTCTCAGCGTTCATCCAGCTCAGTGCATAATTCGGCGAGGCGCATTTCCCCTTCTCGCGTCTGGCCCCCATGGTCCATGAAAGCTCGCATCAGGCGCTGCGCTTCGGGGGTGCGGACGAGGCCCTGAAAGCGAAATCCCTCCTCGATCAGTCCATCGTCGAAAGGGGGTTCCGCCGACAATGCCGACGCCTTCGCTTCTGCGATCGCGCCAGCGGGGAAGCCGGCGATGCGTCTTGCTAGGCGAGTCACGAAGGGGCGAAGTTCCTGGGCGGGTAGCGCGCGGTTGAGATAGCCCCAGCGCTCCGCTGTTTCGGCGTCGAGATCGTCGCAGCCGAGAATCACTTCGAGGGCGCGGCCTCGGCCGAGCAGGCGCGGGAGCCGCTGGGTGCCGGAACCACCGGGCAGGATGCCGATCGCCACTTCGGGCTGATTGATCACCGTCTTCCCGAGCGCACCGAAACGCATGTCGCAGGAAGCGGCGAGTTCGCTACCGCCGCCGCCGACCCGCCCGCCGATCTCGGCAATCGTGGCCTTGGGCATCGTGCGGTAGGTCTCGCACATCGCGTGGAAGGGGTTGTCGGCAGCGGCTTTAGCGCGTTTGGCCGGACGATCGATCGGAAATTCCAGGATCGCCTCGACGTCAAAATGAGCAATGAAAAAATCCGGATCATCACTGCGCAGCACCACCGCGCGCACAGCGTCGTCTCCGGCCACCTGCTGCGCAAAGCCCGAGAGGTCGCCGAAGAGCGCAGATGTCATCACGTTGATCGGTGGGTTTTCGATGGTCGCAAACGCAACGCCGTCTTCGATTTCGACACGCAACCGATCGTATTCGTAGGACATGTTTCCCTCCTGGGTATTTCGTGCTCAGTGCAATCATAACAATCTGATTCGAGCGAAGCTCAGGAACCAATGCGTGGAGTGTCGCGAACGGCCAGCGAGAATCTCTTTTCGGCTTCCTGAGGTAGGCTCTCGTAGCCACTTGGGAGAAAGTGATTCATGTGGGGTCTGCGTCTTCAATGTGACGACCGGCCGCCATCAATTCGGCAAGTTGGGGATTGATCGCTGCGGCAAGCGATATGTCTGTTCTGATTTTTTGCCGGGCTTGGCGATGACTCTGTTGGGTTGCAGCCCTAGATCGTCGTGTCTCATGAGCGATAAAAATCAGCGTAACCACGATTGCAATGGAACTGAGAAACTCGTCAATTGCACCCAGGTCCTGGATTTCCATACATCCCCGATTTCTGAAATCATGCTGAAGGAAATTCAAAACAAAATCGGCAATCCGGCGGCTCGCGTCGCGCGAGTGTTCTCGCGATTCTGAATGGCCAGATAGATGAGTGTGGCCAGAGTCGCGACGGCCGAGAGGAATTCACCCAAGCTGCCGAGTTCGCCGAGCGTCATTGTCCATTTTCGTGATCTAGTTGGCACAGACGCCTAACGCACACATACTAACGTCCACATGGAATGCACCCGTTCGTCCTCAAGGACAGCAGTGAGCGCCGGCTGGTAGCAGTCGGGATGCACGCGCAGTTCATCAATATGCGATGCCGCTGATTCGCGGAGATTTGAAACCTCCCAGCTCGTTGCTGAATTGAGGTAGATTCTCGTGATGTCCGAACCCGCTCCTACGCAGACTTCTTTCGTCGAACCTCGTCCCGCCGCGACTGTCATGCTCGTGAGAGACGGTGGCGAGGGTGTCGAAGTCTTTCTGATGCAGCGCAGCGCGCATGGCATGTTTGGAGGACTGCATGTTTTTCCCGGTGGCAAGGTCGATGGCTCGGATCATGCCGAGCGATGGGCCACACATGCGCGCGGGCCAGACGACGTTGCCGCCAGCGCGACACTCGGGCTCGACTCCGGGGGCTTGAGTTATTGGGTCGCGTGCATTCGAGAGTGCTTTGAGGAGGCAGGGATCTTGCTCGCCCTCGGCCCCGACGGCGACACGCTTCGACTCCACTCGCCCAGGGTTCGTTCGCGCTACGAGAGCTGGCGAGCGCGGCTGAATGACGGTGAGCCGAATGTCCTTGATGCGATGTGCACTGAGGAGAAACTGCGGCTGGCCACGGATCAGCTCGCCTATGTGTCCCATTGGATTACCCCCGTCGATCAGCCTCGTCGGTACGACACGCGCTTCTTCGTTGCGCGGGCCCCAGCCCGACAGGAGGCACTCCACGACGGGCATGAAACGGTCGAAAGTTCTTGGATCCGCCCGGAGGACGCGCTTGAGCAGTTCCACGCCGGACAGCTCAATCTGATCTCGCCGACCTTCAAGAACCTGGAGGCCATCGCCGGTTTCCCCACAACCGAAGAGCTGCTCGGGGCCAAGCGCAGCATCGACCCCAGAACCATCCCGACGATTGTTCCACGGATCATCTCGAGTGAAGGGGAAGGCTTCGACGAAATCCTCGATGTGGTTGGCCACGGGGGTCGGCTAAATGTCGATCCGTCCTAACAAATCGAGGTGGTTTAGTTGAATTGGGACGCAATGGACGAGATCACCTACAAGTCCGGGAAGACTACTTTGTTCGTCTGATGATGAGTCCGAGGCGATCGGCCTCGTGGGATGATGATAAGTTCTCACTCGATCCCCGTTTCTGCGAACACATCGACCGACGATGCGAAGAGCGGGGCGCGGACGCGTATTCACGACACTCGACGGCCTACCCAAGTCCCCCGTTCTGCTTGTCTAGAACTTCGCGGTGTGTGTCAAAGATGTCATCGTCGACACCTTCGGTCCCGCACTCTTGACGGGGCGTGGCGAACCGTGGAATCAGCGGAGGTCACGTGCGCCGGTCAATGATTTCACGGCGATCACGCCGACCATCCAGATGACCGTTGCGATTCCGGCATAGAAAAGCAGGAAGGCAATTCCATTGAAGACGTTCCCGCTCATGCTCAACCCACGGGCGTCGTAGGCCTTCTGCATCTCCGCTTCGAGTTTCGGAAGCCGCGCATATCCCTTGCTCACCAGCAATTCGTTGAAGCGTTTGTGCTGCCGGTAATGCTGTCCTTCTTGACCGCAGCAGTCGGCCGCGATTGCCTTCAGTTCGGGATCTTCGATCTGTTTCATTCCCATTCGAACCACCTGAATCAGGTAGGGCTCGAGGTACGGCATCGCGAGTGATGCCCCATTCACCATATGGCCCCACTCTGGCTTTTTGGGATTCCAGTGGGGATCCAGGTCCTCAGGGAACTCGAAGGGGATCTGTCGAACAGTGAGGCCAGTATTCGGGCGCGCTGTGCCATCTGTCATGTTAGGCCTGCGGGTTTTCGAACATCTTCGGATTGCGATTACCCGATTGCGTCTCTCGAAAAGATGGCATTCTCAACTGGTGCGAACGTCCCTGAACGGGATGCCTGTATCGACCTCCGGCTCTTTGGGTAACCCAAGCACGCGCTCGCCAATGATGTTGCGCTGAATCTGATCGGTGCCGCCGCCGATGGACGTGAAGTAGGCGTTCAGAGTCAAGAAGTTGGCATCTTCTGCGCGCGGGTAGTCGCTGCCTTCCAGAAGACTCTGCGCACCAAGAATCGCCGTGCGCACTCGACCTTCTTCGTGGAGGACCCGAGACATCGCAAGCTTGCCAAGGCTCATCGCCGATGATGTCGTGCCTTGCTTCATGTCCGCCTTGACCCGGGCATTGTTCAGGGCATTCAGTCTTTTGTACGCGATGGCTTGCGCGATGTCCTGCCGCAGGGCAGGGTCCGCGAGTACGCCGGCTTCACGGGCTAATGAGATGAGCACTTCCTCGTTATGCGCCTCCTTGGCACCACTGCGGGCGCCACGAGCGGCGTCACCCAAGATCGAGCGTTCGTATGCAAGCGCGGTCTGCAACACCCGCCAGCCCGTGTTGGCATCTCCGAGGAGATTGTCTGCGGGCACGATTGCGTCGGTGATGAAGACCTCGTTGAAGTGACTCTCATCCGTGATTTGTCGCAGAGGACGCACTTCGATGCCGGGTTGCTTCATAGGACAGAAGAAGAAACTGATGCCCGCGTGCTTGGGGACGTCCCAGTCGGTGCGTGCGATGAGCATGCCGTAGTCCGCTGTCGCCGCGCCCGAGGTCCAAACCTTCTGTCCGTTGACTACGAAGTGATCGCCGTCTCGATCCGCACGCGTGCGAATTCCCGCCAGATCTGAGCCCGCGCCGGGCTCACTGTAGAGTAGGCACATATTGACATCACTCTTGAGGATCGGGCCGATCAGCTCGGCCTTGAGCGCTTCCGTGCCCCGCGCTAGCAGCGTGTTGCCCCACATGCTCGATCGATCCTGACCGGCACCCGGTGCCCGGACCTTGGCAAACTCGCGAAAGATGATCTTGGCTTGCGCATCCTTCAAGTCGCGCCCGAACCACTCGGTCGGCCATCTCGGAACCGCCCAGCGAGCTTCGACCACTTCCCCGAGCCAGTCTTTCATCTCGGCCGAAGCGCTCCAGATCATTTGATTCCCGCGCAGCGTTTCCGCTCGTTCGGTCGTCCAGTTCTTCGCCAACCACTCGCGGACCTCGTCGCGCAGCACGTCATCGCTTACTGGGTTCTCAGAAGACATTTCACCCTCCCAACTGCTGGATAAATCGCTCTCGATGGAACGATGATGAGCCTAATAACTGCGCGTCGGCCCGCGCGCGGCGTAGGTATAGATGTGCCGGATGTTCCCAGGTGAACGCAATGCCGCCATGCATCTGGATGCTGGTTGCCGCCGTAGTGACGAAGGCATCCGCACAGGCAAATGCCGCTAGACTCACCGCTTGTGCTGTGCCCTCGGCACCCTCGGCTAGGCGGGCGGCCGCATTGCGCGCCGCCGAGATGGCAGATTCAGTTTCCAGCAAAAGATCGGCCGCCATGTGCTTGACGGCCTGAAAGCTCCCGATGGCTCGGCCGAACTGGATGCGGGTCTTGGCATAATCGACGGTTGACGATAGGCAGTGCTTTGCCGCCCCCGCTTGCTCACCGGCGAGCGCAACCAGCGCGATGTCCAGCGCACGACTGACCGCATCCCAGACGGGGATGCGCGCCGAGATGTGCTTCGCTCGAACATCTTCGAAGGTGATTTCCGCTAGTCGCAACGTATGGTCGAAGGTAGGTAGCCCGGCGATGCTCAAGCCAGCTGCGTCCGATT
Source organism: Myxococcales bacterium (assembly GCA_012960035.1). Taxonomy (GTDB): domain Bacteria; phylum Myxococcota_A; class UBA9160; order UBA9160; family UBA4427; genus DUBZ01. The sequence goes on from DUBZ01000135.1 coordinate 217,659, forward strand.
CGACGACGAAGGCGCCAAGTCCCTCGTCGGTATTGGCAATCACCAGAAGCGCGTCGGCGTTCTGTCCGTGCACGACGAAGCTGGCGCGACCACTTAAGTCCCACTGCCCGTCGACGAGCTGCCCCGAAACTGCGACACCGTCCTTTGTCCAGCAGCCGTTCTCACCCGTCATGGCGACGGTCGCGATGCAGCTGCCCTCGGCGATGCGCGGCAGTAGTTGATCGTTGATCTCTGAATCGTCTAGTGCACCGAGGAGCGCCGCCGCTAGAACGCCGCTGGCAAGCAAAGGAGAACACAGCAGCGCTGCACCCACCTCTTCCATGACCAGTTCGAGCTCCATGGGCCCGACGCCGGCGCCACCGTGGGCTTCGTCGATGATCAGTCCGACGACGCCCATGTCCGCGAGCTGCTTCCAGAGCTTCGAGTCGTATCCGCTCGGCGTCTCCATGGTCGCGCGTACGGCACTTTCGTCGCTCTCAGCAATCAGCAGGCGATGAACTGAATCCTGTAGAGCAAGGCGCTCTTCGATTGAGAAGCTGTTCATGTATAAGTCCTCGATCACGTTTTCACGCTGGCCGAAAGGCACGGGTGCCGCATCCGGCTGGGAGACGGCTCCGCCATACTACCTCTTCGGTGGGATCACGGGGGAGCCGAGAGGCCGGCCGGGATCCGCGATCGGATCCGGTTCGCGAGTCCATGCTTCAGTCGAGACTCGGAGTTGTCGTTCGCGGCAGGCGCGTGGCCAAGTAAGCAAGCGTGACCACCCCGGCCAGTGCGCCGATGGCCTCTCTGACCCTGCGCGGAAAAGTAGACTCAATGGAGGAAGCTAGTCTTTCTCCTGGAGTTCATGGTCACTCATCGAGGTCGAGCCCTATGGTTTGTGGGCCGGACGATGATGGCAGTGGGAATCACATCGTTTTGCGTCGGCTTGCCGCGGCTTTCGTTCGCAGCGCTATCGTGAGATGCCAACTTCTGTCTCCAGAGGAGTACGCTACCCACGATGCAAGAAAATTGCCTGAATCCCTCGAGCTTCCGAGCGCTTCGAATCGAGTACATCGACGCGATCTTGAAGATCACGATCGATCATCCGGATAGCGCACTCAATGCAGTCGACGATCTGCTCCATACTGAACTCACTCGGCTCTTCGCGGAGTTGAAACGCGAGCGTCGGGCGCGCGCGATCTTGTTGACCGGATCGGGAAAGGCGTTCAGCGCGGGCGGAGATTTCGATTGGTTCCCGAGTCTCAATGATCTGGAGAAGCTCGAGAATCTCCGTCGCGACGCCAAGCAGATGATCTGGGATCTCCTAGACGTCCCATTGCCAATTGTTGCGGCGATCAATGGCCCCGCCATCGGGCTGGGGGCTTCGATCGCGCTGCTTTGCGACACGATCTGGATGGCTGATTCGGCAACGATCGCGGACCCGCACGTGCGAGTCGGAATCGTCGCCGGCGATGGCGGGGCGGCAATTTGGCCGCTCGCGGTCGGTCCGGCGCGCGCGAAGGAATACCTGATGACGGGCGACCCCGTTTCGGCGGTCGAGGCCGAGAGAATCGGACTCGTCAATCGAGTCGTGCCCGCAGCCGAACTCGAAGCGAAATCGATGGCCTTTGCGCGGCGCCTCGCGGCCGGTGCTCCACTCGCGATTCAATATACCAAGCAGGCCGTCAACAAGGTGGTCAAGGATGCATTGAACATTGCCTTTGATGCCTCGACCGCACTCGAGATCGTGACTTTTCAAAGCGACGATCACAAAGAGGCTCTCCAGGCGATTCGTGAAAAACGAAAGCCTGATTTCAAAGGACGTTAGGCGGAATCTCGGTTATCGATCGAGATCGAAAGGGAAGATGAATGGGCAGCATGGATCTCTATGATGCAATGAGCACGCTACGAGCCGTTCGGCGACTCAAGCCAGACCCGATTCCGAAGGACGTTCTGCACCGAATTCTCGAGGCAGCGACCTGGGCGCCCACGGGTGGGAATACTCAACCCTGGCGAGTCGTTGTCGTCGAGGAAGCAGATAAGAAGAAGGCACTCGCGGAGCTCTATCGAGCCGGCTGGTACACGTATTCTGAGCACCACAGGAGCCTCATCAAGGACGCTCCGGAAAGTGTTCGCGTCACGACGGAGAAGATGCTCGACGCGGGCAATTACCTCGCGGATCATTTTGCCGATACACCGGCGATTCTGATTTTCTGCTTCAACCCAAAGAACATGGCCATTACCGATGCCAAGCTGTCGCGTATTTCCGTCGTCGGCGGCGGTTCGATCTATCCCGCGGTCCAGAACACGTTACTTGCCTGTCGCGTCGAGGGGATCGGCTGCGTGCTGACGACACTGCTCTGCCAGAATGAAGAAGAGGTTCGTTCGATTCTCGAGATCCCGGAGCCCTGGGGCACGGCGGCGGCGATCCCGATCGGATATCCCGTTCGTGGCGGTCATGGCCCGATCTCGCGGCGGTCGGTCGAAAAGCTCGTCTTTCAAGATACGTGGGGAGAGGCTCTTTCCGGTGATCGTTCAGTCACTTCCGATTCGAATAGAGATTGAGAGGAACCGATTTGTATTTCACAGAAGAGCCGGAACACATTGGAATGCTTCGGGAAACGCTTTCTCGTTTCGTCGCGGCGGAAATGCCGAAGAGCCTAGTCCGAGAATGGGATCGCGCGCATACCTTTCCACCGGAGCTTTTTCGCAAGCTCGCCGCGTTAGGTGTCTGTGGGCTGACGATTGACGAGGCCTATGGCGGCCAGGGACGGGATCTGGTTGCCGCTGTGGCCGTCATCGAAGAAGTCTGTCGCGGCGGAGCATGTCTGGCTGGGCCGTTCATCCACTGTGCTTTCTATGGCGGGATCAATATCTCTGAGAATGGTTCAGAAGAGCAGAAGCGCGACCTCTTACCCCGATTGGCTCAAGGTGAACTGCTCTTTGCGTATGGACTGTCGGAGCCCGAGGTGGGCGGCGACCTAGCGAACGTGGCGACGACGGCCGAGCGATCGGCGGACGGCAAGTCGCTTCGAATCAATGGCTTCAAGAGATGGTGCACCGGCGCGGATTGGGCGGACACGATCTACTGCCTTGTGCGAAGCGGACCCGAGCAAGACCGTTACAAGAATCTCTCGTTCGTCATGATTCCGCCGACGACGCCAGGCGTTCGAGTGCATCCGATCGAGCATTCAAATCTGCGATACACGCTTTCGAGTGACGTGATCTTCGAGGATGTTGAGGTTCCGATCGAGAATATCGTCGGTGGAGAGGCTGGGTGGAATCGCGGCTGGAACATGCTTGCCGGCAAGGCACTTGATGTCGAGAAAATCGAGATCAGCGCAGTCACCTTCGGAATCGCACAATCCGCAGTCGAAGAGGCCTGGGAGTATGCTGGCCAGCGAAAGCAATTCGGGAAGCTGATCGGGGCGCATCAAGCCGTACGCCACGATCTCGCCGAGGCGCGAACCAAGCTGGAGGCTTGTCGGTTGATGCTCTACCGAGCCGCCTGGCTCGCACAGACCGATCAACCCTGTTCGGTTGAAACTTCGATGGCGAAACTTTTCGTCGCAGACACGGCCGTCGAAATCGGCCTCGTGTGTCAGCGTGTTCTGGGCGCCTATGGACTCGCTGAGGGACATGACATGGAACGCCATATGCGTGATTTGCTCGGCATGCCGATCGTTGGCGGTTCATCCAATATGCAGAAGAACAATATCGCGAACCGTCTCGGCCTCGCGATGCAAGACCGATAGCTACGCGATAGAGCTGAGCCGGGAGAAGCGGACGAAGACGGTAGACGGCAAGACGCTGAGTTGATCCATCCCAATCACGATTGATTGCCCGACGATGGCCTCGACACGTTGATCGTCCGTCCACATGGATGCGTATTGGTTAGATTTGTCGATCGCGGTTCATTGGCTCGATCGCGTCGCGGCTAGTCGCCGGCGAGCGGTTTGACGACACTTTCGCCGAACTCCGCCATCCGATCGAGTCCGCCCGGCCCCGCGAAGACGAACGCGGGTAGCATCGCTCGGCTGACACCTTGGGCCGCCATCCGCTCGGCCGCCGGGATCGGATTGTTGAACTCGCTGAATATCGCGTGGATCTGGATCTCCTCCGGCTCGCGTCCGTACTTCGCCGCTTCCACGCCGACGTCCTTGATCAGCTGCGAGAGTTGCTCCGGGTCGTTGGTGCCAGGGAAGTAGCCGTCGGCGATGTGCGCGGCACGTCGCACTGCCGCCGGTGTGTCCCCGTCCGCGAGAATCGGAATCGTGCCGCTCACCGTGAGTGTGACGGGCGCGGGCTGCGCCGACGCAGCGAAGACCAATAAACTGGAAATGCATCAAGAAATACTCCCCGAGTCCGGGCCGATTCCGAAGTGAGAAATCGAAGAGTGGGTCAACCTACTCGAGGTATGTACGCGCGAATGTGACTGGGTGTTACCGGCGGCCGGAGGGCAAATCGCCAGGCGCCGCCGATGCCGGCCATCGACATCGAGGCTGCACTCGTACTGCGCGTGCAGCGGGCGGCTTCGCCATCCATTCTCTTCGTGTTTCTTAAGTCGTGAGCGTGACCAGGAACTGAACCTCGCAATAGGAGGCGGCCGGAAGTCGCTGGATCATGCCTTTTTTCCCGAACATTTCCAACAGGCCTTCGAGGAGCCCGGCCACCATGCTTTCCAGGCCGACGCGTTCGGAGTGGTATTCGACGATCCAGCCGTCTTTGACATCCTTCACATCGAAAGTGGGTGGTCGGAGATCGGGCATGGATCGGCCAACGATCTGATGGAGCATGTCGAGGTTGAGGATGACGCTTTCAAAAGTGTCACCGGCCTGTTCGAGTAGGTCGCCGTATGCGGATTCGGCGGTGAAGAGAACCCAGTTTCGACCGAATGCGTACAGGATGTCTTCGGGCGGTTGGCCAAGTTCCTGACTCACCGCGCCAACAAGCGCAAATGTTTCCTCATCGGGGTAGGCGCGAAGGTCTTCGAACTCGTCGTCAGCGATCCCTGCTTGCGTTCGAATTCGGTTCCAGGCTTCGGGGCTGGCGGAGTGGAGAAGGAACTCTTTGATGCCGCGATGAACGAGTCCGTACATGGGATTCTTCCTTTTGGTGGCACCTGATCTTGTCGGAGGTTCGTATGTGAACGCTGAAGAGTGAACGACATTATTTGGATCGAGGAGGAGAGATCGGCCCGTTCGTTCCGGTATTTCCCGGATGAAGGGAGGCCAGATTCACCCCGTGGCCACATCCCTCTGCCGTAAAGATGCGCGCACGACCTCTGGCTCGTCGTATGCGGTGGACGCTGCTTGAGGAACGACCGGCGATACGGGACCGGACAATTCGCGTGGCTCCCAGGCCGACAGGATCCGGCCAAGCCAAGCGCGGAGATCCGGCGCTGGCCCCTACGCCCCGAGGTCTGGCCCGGGCGGGTCTTGGAATGGGTGGCATGGGGAGGCGATGAGCACCGCCCCTCGACTGGCTGGCTGGCGCCGACCGGCAAGAAGCCTTGAATCTCGGGTATCGCTAGGACGCAAGTCGCGGTAGCCTACCGGCCCGGCGAAAAGCCCTCAGGCATTCAATGCCCGATCGGGCGGCCGCCGAAAAGTTCTGGAGAGATGGCCGAGCGGTCGAAGGCGCACGCTTGGAAAGCGTGTGTAGGGCAACCTACCGTGGGTTCGAATCCCACTCTCTCCGCCAGGTTTGCGCGTTGGTTGGTTCCCGTCCATGACCTTTCGTTTGGTTCATGGCACGGACGGCAAGACTCGAAGTCTTGCCAAGTGAATCCAGCCCAACGCGAAGGGTCCGAGGCGCTATTCGGATCCGACGCGCAGAATTTCTGCGCGCCCGTAGCTCAGTTGGATAGAGCATCGGCTTGCGGAGCCGAGGGTCGTACGTTCGAGTCGTACCGGGCGCGCCAGTTTCTTTTCTCTTCAGGATCAGATGCTTACTCGGATCGCCATTCGGCGCCAATGGAGCTCTGTCCGTCGATTTGTAGCCATTGTGTAGCCACGGAGTTAAATCCGGGCTGGTTCGCCGCGTGGTAGGCAGTCATTGCGGCATCACATCCGTGGTCTCAACTGAGCGTCGCAGTCGAGTAGTGCGGCCAACCCATCTCGCTCTCCCCGCTCAGGCGTCAACCTGCTTCCGAGTTGGTCGAAGCTCGTCGCCGCCCGTTTCGCGGATCTCAATACTCTTCGGCAGAGGGTTCGCTCCTCGTCCCGTCGCCACAAGCTCATTCCAAGGGACGAAAGGGGGTCAAGCGAAAGCCCTAACCTAACGGCTGGTGTCGAATCTTTGGGCCAGTGCTGCGAACAGGAAACAATTTAGCCGCGAGCGTCGAGGAGCTCACGTACCAGCATTGCAAGAGCATCCAGCTGGAATGGCTTCTTCAACAGCTTTAAGCCGTCATCGAGAATACCTTGCTGCGTAAGTACGTCGTCGGAGTAACCGGACACATAGAGCACCGCAATTTTGGGATGCAGTTCGGCGACCTTCGCGGCAAGCTCGCGCCCGTTTTGACCGGGCATGATCACATCGGTAACGAGGAGGTCGATCTGCGGCTGTTGTGCAAGCACTAACGCGTCTTCCGCTTGGCTCGCATGCAGGACCTCATAACCCTTTGCTCGGAGCGACCGAATGAGCATCCTCCGAACCTGCTCATCATCCTCAACGACCAAGATTCTTTCATTCCCTCCACTTAGCGATAGGCCACGGGCTTGGTCGATTTTGGGGGCCACCCACGGCGTGAAGTGGAAAAAACACTCGAGGGTGCTCCCACGGCCCAGTTCGCTCGTCATGTTTATATAGCCGCCCACCTGATTAACGACTGCCCAAGACGTCGAAAGACCTAAGCCGGTGCCTTCACCCGTTTTCTTCGTGGTGAAAAAGGGTTCAAAGATTCTCTCTAGCGTGTCCTCGGCGATACCGGAACCCGTGTCGGTCACCGACACGACGACATACTCACCGGGCTCCATCTTGAGGCCATCCACGCTGGACGAACTCCCGTCAACCTGAACGCGCGACGTTTCAATCGTGATCTCTCCGCCCTCTGGCATTGCGTCTGCCGCGTTCGTCGCTGCGTTGACCAGGATCTGGATTAGGGAGTCTGGATCGATCTTCGTGCTGCAGGGCTCAGTGCAGAGCTTCATGTGCAGCCGGATGTCTTCGCGCGAAAGCTGATCAAGCAGCCGACTGGCGTCTCGGATGCTGTCGTTGATATCAATTCGCTTAGGGTCCAACGCATTCTTGCGTGAAAACGTCAAGAGCTGCTCAGTGAGACCCTTGGCCCTAGTGACCGTATCCATCACTTCGGAGAGGTCCGAAACCGCAGAGGAGTCGTCTTCCAAAGTGTCCATCGCGAACTCGGTAAAGCCTGAGATGGCGACCAGAAGATTGTTGAAGTCGTGGGCTATGCCCCCTGCGAGTCGTCCCACGGCCTCCATCTTCTGCGAATGACGAAGCTGCTGTTCGAGCAGTTCGCGGGCCTCGATCGCGTCTTCGCGCTCCCGATTGGCCCGCGCAACACCCTCCAGCAGCACACCGATTGAAACTGAAAGCAGACCCGAAAGCGCCACAAGGCTTCCGCTGATGACGAACCAGCTGCCAACACCAAATTCTCCAGGCCAGTTCAGTGAGCCACGTGCTAAGAGGGCGCCAATGGCGACGAGAACGATCACCAAGAACCCGATGGAACCGAGCGCAGCCCGCCAGCCGAACAGAGCGCCCGAAAGCATTGGGCCTGCGAACAACCACAACGGGCCCGCTGCGAATGGCCCAAAGTGATAGGAGAAATATCCTCCGATTGTATAGGTCAGGACGATCAGCGAGATGGACTTGAACCGATAGAACCGTTCGGGGCACAGCGCCAAGCCGGCTCCAACGAGCAAGGCGATTGTGTCGAAAACAACGACACTCCAAATGTCATGCGCAATCGCAACACTGATACCGATGACAGCAGCGAGCCCGCCCAGCCCTAAGTAGGACCAAGCAACTGCGGAGAGGATGCGCCGCCGCCAAACCGCCACGGCATCTACATGGGCGAGAACCGAGCTAAGCATCTCTCACAGACTGTCTAAGGTTGCTGGATATCTCACGCCAAAGAGCCGAATTCTCATGGGCTCCGACCTCATGGAGGAAGCCACATCAGGAGGACATGCTCCAGTAGCATAGAAAAAAACCGGTAACGTCGCTCCAGCATACCGATTGATCGTAGATTCGTCGCAAACTCGGCCCGTCTAGATGGGAAAGGGCGATCGGGCACGTTCCGAAGCCAAGTGCTTCGCCGGCGCTTCCTGAATGGCCGGGATCCGGCGAATCCGCCGAGTCGAATCGGTCGTTCACATGGCGAAGCTCGGTGAAGAGTTCGAGGCGCAGCGGTCCCCGCTTCAATCTTCGCGTGCAGAGATCGCTGGTGCTAGTTGAGTGATCCCTTCGCTCCAGCGAGAATCTGACCGGTATCGAGGTTAGAGTCTCGCGCGGGTATTCGAGAACGAGAATGAGGCAAGGAGAAGACCGAGCACCAGTAGACACAAGCCGAAGGACGAAAACAGCGGGACGAGGGGTGATATTTCACGAGTGCTGAGGAGGCTCGTGCAGCCGGGATCGTACGGAAAGTCCACAAATCCGTCGCCATCGTTGTCGGTGCCGTCGCTGCAATCGTCCGCAGCGAGGAAGCTCACCACGAACGCAGGATCCTTCGCCCGAAATGTTCCTTGAACGAGGGGAACAACAGCAGAGGGAAGCCGCTTGAGGGTCAAGCGGAATTCCTCACTAAACGGCTGGTACCCAATCTTTGGGCTTGCCGACCCCTTGGGGCGGTCCCGGACACGAGGCTCGGGCGAACAACCTTCGTTGACTTTACTATAGCCGTCGTGCAGTGTGATTAGGTCACGACTGGTGATCGAAAAAATGGAGTTCAAACGTGAAACGTCTTACATCTACATTGGCAGCGGTTCTCGTCAGCGTGCTGCTCGCCACAACGCCGGTCGCCGCAGATGATGGTGGCGATCGAAGCCGGGTCGCATTTCGTCTGGTGCCGGGAATCATTCTGATGAGTCTCGGGCTTTTTGCGGCGGGTGTTGGTTCTGCCGGGTGCTTGGTCATCGTTAATACCAGGGACTGCACGCAGGAAGTTTGGTCAAGCACTGCAGGATTGGGCTGGGATTTCATGAACGGCCGTGACGACGAGGGAGATCAAGAATGATGAAGCGCATAGCGATCGGAATCATGACTGTCGCCATGATGTGCACGAGTTCGACTTCGATGGCAGGAGAGGCGGAAGAAGAGGGATCTCCGGGTCTTGTGTCTGGGCTCCTCACGGCCGGGCTAGTTGTCGCGACAGTGCCATTCGCCGCGATTGGCACTCTGTCATGCGCCCTCTATCACTGGGAATCGTCTTGTTTCGTCGATGTCAAAAACGATCTCACGGGCGACGCCACTCGCCAGCTATTCGAAACGATGAGTCGAGTAACCGACTGATCAACGCCGCGCCCCACCCTGTTGTGAGAGTTGGCGGCGACGTCGTGACAAGTGGTTCGCACGTCTGCGTCGTGCCGGGGCATGCCAGTTTTCCGAACACCATCGAGAGAGAAATGTAGCCGAGTACACACTTCAGTTTGGGTTTGTTTCCACCGTACTTGAGGCGGTTCGCGGAGTCTTCGAAGCGATCGGAGGCAACAATTTCGGCTGAAGGATGAAAGCGGGGTCACTGCGATTGGTGGAATATCGAACGCGGGTAATGATCGATGCCGAGCCGAGCCGGGTTTGGAGCGTGCTGACAGATTTCGAGTCCTACGACGAATGGAATGACTTCTATCGCAAGGTGGTGTCGAAGGGTCATGAGAGTGATCGAATTCGGATGCACGTGACGTTAGGAAAACTCAAAGTCGTTTCGATCGAGCGGATTCGACAGCGCGAGGACAATCGGATTTTGTCATGGGGCGTAGACAACGTCTTCTTACGCTCGGGTGTTGAGCGCCGGCTGTCTCGGACGGAGGGAGGCCGAACGGAAGTGACCGGCGTGTTCAGGGCCGCGGGACTGGTCGCCGAGATTTCGATGCCACTTTTTGGTCAGCATATTCAGGCGGGGATGGAGCACTTTCTCGAAGCGCTGAAGAAGCGGGTCGAGAATACTTAGCGGTTTGTGACGGGAGATCGGACTCAGGCATGCGACGGCGAGTTCGATACCTCTACTTTCTCAACCCCCGCCCATTGCCGCCAACACATTCGCTCGGCCGCCTAGCGTATGGGCGATGCCCGACAAGAGCGAGAACACTCTCGAAACCAATACGAAGTCACTCGGGACTTCGGCGATCGGATCTTCTCGGATCGCATCGAAAAGTTCGTCTGTCATTTGTTCAGTGAATTCGCCTTCGAAGCTGCCCGAGTCGCTGCGGCTGACCATGCGGCGGGCGATCAAGAGGAAAGTCGAGTTGTCTCCGGTCTTGGAACGGAAGCCGAGTTCATCAAACGCTCGCAGCATGGCTTGTTCGTTGAAGGTCATGAGTGAGAACATGAGTTCGAAGAGGCCTAAGCCAAAGCCTTCCGGGAGTTCTTTCGAGAGGCCGAAGTCGAGCACGATGATCTGGCCCTCTTCCGTCACGAAGAGGTTGCCGGGATGAGGATCGGCCTGGAAGAAGCCTGCCGCGAGAATCATGCGGACGTAGACGTTCATGAGGTCCTGGACAACGTCTTCGGGTTCGAGGCCGGCGGCCTTGATCCGCTCGATGTCGGTGATCTTGATGCCGCTGATGAGCTCCATCACGAGAACGCGCTGGGTGGTGAACTCGGGGTAGCACTCGGGGATTTTTACGTGGTCGTCGGATTCGAAGAGGTCGCGAACACGTCCGGCGAAATTGGCTTCGCGGACGAAGTCGAGTTCATAGCCGATGTGTTCTGTGAGCTCGGTGAGGAGAGGCAGGAGTTCGAGGGGCTGGCGGTCGAAGAATTCGTAAACGCGACAAACGCGTCGCATATTGGCGAGGTCCGTTCGGATAATATCTTCGATGTCCGGGTATTGGACTTTGACGGCGACTTCGCGGCCGTCCTGGAGTCGGGCGCGATGGACCTGGGCGAGTGATGCAGAGGCGATGGGCTCCTCAGCGAACTCGCTGAAGAGGGCGTCCATCGGCTTCCCGAATTCGCGTTCTACGATTTTTCGGATGACTCCAAAGGATTTCGCGGGGACGGCGTCGTGGCATTGCTCGAGATGGGTGATGAACTCGGGCGGGAAGACGTCGGAGCGCGTCGCCATCGCCTGACACATCTTGATCATGACGCCGCGCATGTCGAGTGCGAGGTCGAGAATGCGGAGTGCGGTCTTTTCGTGTCGGCTGCTGAGTTCGTCGTCTTTGAGAGGTGGGCGACCTGTTAGTTGTCTCATGACGCTTGGAATCTTGTACGAAGAGTAGATGATGCCCGCCGTCCAGCTGACCTTGATTGTTCGACGCGCGCGTGTGGCGAGGTTCATGCTGCGGCAGCGCCGCGGGTGGAGGCGAAGCCGGTCGACGCGGGTGGATTCCATTCTTCATCGAGCGAGTCGAATTTTTCGAGTAGCGATTTGGGATTCTGGGCGACCTTCATCGCCTCGATGAGGTTCTCGCGAAGATCCGTGCGCTGCTCGACCTGGCGTTCGCGGGTCATGGAATGCAAGATGCGATGCATGAACTCGTCGACCACGATCTGTCCTTGGATCTCTTTTCCGTCAACGGTTCGCAGCGTCCGAGCGCGGGCCTCGGACAAGGCGGTGCGCAGATATTCGACGTGCGGCTTTTCGTCTTGCTGGATATGCCGAACCATGTCGCCCGCGACCTTCGGCTTGGCGGACACTTCGGGATCCGAGAGCAGTTCGATGCCCCAGTCGAAGGTTCCTTCGGCGAAGACTTCGACCACCATCACTTGGCACATGAAGCCGAGCATGCGTTCGAGATTGGGGTCGATCTCGGGAAAGACAGGGCCGGTCTTTTCGCGTTTTTGGCGACGGCCCATGATTCGCATCAGGACGTCTCCCGGGATCTTTGGATTCTCAAGTGCTTCGTCGCGAGCCGCTTCCCACATCTGCTTGTGGCCGCCTTCGTCCCGGTAGCCAGACTCATCTCGGGCGTGCGCCTCGAAGAGTCCGCCTCGCAAATGGGCCAGCGCGGTTCCTTCGACGCCGCCGACGAAGAGGTCCTCGAGCTTGGGGACACGCACGTCGCGGATCATTGCGCCGAAGCCTTCGACGATCGAAATGATCGTGAGAGCCCGAACGATCGGCTCACGGACTCCGTTTCGAAGTAGGAGCTTGGCCTGGGCGACATTTGGATATTGAGGAGGGGTGAGGTCGCGCGTGAGGTCGATGAGTTCATGACCCTGGTCTGCGAGCTGTTTCTTCCATGCGTCGATGGCGGGAGCGCGATGAAGGGTTCGAGGCGACCGATAGAGACCGTCTTCGAGGAATCCGCCGTGGCATCGCACTTCGTTTGCGATTAGTGGTTCCCGGTAATCGCCATTCGCCAACAATTCTTCGTTGGTATAGATCAGGCGAGTTGGATCGACTTCTGTGGCAGCGCTCATTTTCGTTCCTCCAGCTTCGTAGATTCCCAGGTTGAACCAGTGTTAGGCATGTGGCTGCTAACGGTCGGGATTGCGGCAGAAGTCCGCCATGCTCCGAGCGGTGTCTTGAGTGATGTCGGGACAAGCGATCGGGAAGGCTTCGGTTCCATGCATTGTTCCCATGACCTGGCGACATCGCGCCTCAACGCCTTCGCGAAGCAGCAGTCGATAGAACTCGATCCCCTCATCTCGCAGTGGATCACATTCATTCACGCTGATCACGGTCGGCGGAAGCCCTCGAACGTCTTCGCCTTTGGCGAAGCTCGGCCAGGCGAGAGGATTGCCTTTTTCGAATTCTTCGATTCCGTAGGACATCGCACCGGTGTTGTTATGCAAGTCGAGAAGAATGCCATTGTTTTCGATCGACGACGGATACCGTTCTTGCGGCCAGGTTCCCGCGATATAGGGGCACAGCGCGTAGAGCCCCTTGATGAGACCGATGTCGCCGTCTTGCTTGAGGCGTAGTCCGAGTGCGAGGGTCAGGTTTCCACCGCCGGATTCGCCGGAGACGATGATGCGGTCGGGGTCGATGTTCAGTTCGGCTGCGTTCGCGATGATCCATTTCAGGCCGGAGACGCAATCGTTCAGGCCAGCTGGGTAGGGAGCGACTTCTTCTGTGGAGCTGGGTGAGATCGAATTGCGAAAATCGACCATGGCGACGTTTACGCCTTGAGCGGCGATGATCTTGCCGAAGGCCCTGTAATTTCCGTTGAAGCAGGAGAGCGCCTGCATTCCGCCGCCATGGATATAGTAGACACAGGGACGTGGTGTTGCGGATTCCTTCTGGATCATTTGGACCCTGATCGTGTTGCCGTCGGGATCCGACGTAAATTCGCGGGTGCTGATTGTGAGACCGTTCGAGGGCGCGATGTCCTCGTTGTCACACATCTCCATAAAGCCGGTCATGGCGGCGACCAGCGCCTTGGCCTCGGTCGTGTTGGCTTGATCGAGTAGCTCTTGTCGATTCGCGACGTTCTTGACTTCGCGATTCGGGAAGCTTGAGAGAATGTTTTTCAAGCGTGGGTCGAGGCGAGGGTCATCGGCAATGTTGTCGTTGCTCACGGAGGCTCCTGATGAAATGAATGGCGACCTTCAGCGCGGCACTGATTGGGAAGCCGAAAGTCACTCGGGTTTAGCAGGCTCGGGCGCGGGGTCGACTCTACCAGAGGCAACGCCCGCCGGTGTCCATGATCTACGCGAAAGCGGCTCCCGCGGGCAGATTCGCGCGGTCTGAGCGCGACGGATTAGGAGCGGGAATCAGGGCGGCAGACTTTCGCGAGCTGATTTCGCAAGGTGGCATCACTCAGCCACGTGTCTGGCCGACAATCCCCCGTGACATCACCGCTCGCACCGGTATGCTCGCGCGTCCCTTGATTGAACCTAGCCATCCCGATGCCGTCGCCCCCGAACGATCTCGAACGCTCGAGTCGAACGGTGCCATGTTGCGCCTGCATGAATGGGGCGATCCGGAGCGCCCCCCGGTCATTCTTTCCCATGGCATGTTCGATCATAGTCGCGGCTTCGACCTGCTTGCGCCGTATCTGGCCGAGCATTATCGGGTCGTTGCCATGGATGCGCGGGGCCACGGCGATTCGGATTGGTGCGATAGCTATCTCTGGGGCATGGACGTCTTCGACGTCGTGAACGTGCTTCGCGCGCTTGATCGCCCAGCGCATCTCATTGGACATAGTAAGGGTGGCGGGCAGGTGATGGAGGCGGCGGCGATGGCTCCGCATCGCGTGCGGCAGGTTGTGAACATGGATGGATTCGGTCCGCCCGACGATGGGTTCTTTCAAAAACCTGGTGGCCGGGATCCGAATTGGATGACCGTCGCGGAACGCTGCGCTGAGTTTCTGGACCGACGACGCACGGCTTCCCTACGCGAGAGTTGGCGACCCTACGAGAGCCTCGACGAACTCGTCAAACGTCGCAAGCAGCAGAACCCGCTCCTCGAAGATCCATGGCTCAGCTATTTCATCTTCCATGGTGCGCGCGAGGACAAGGACGGCTGGCGATGGAAATGCGACCCGCATACGGCGGGCGGTAATTTCGGTCCGTTCAAGCCCGCCTGGATCGCGCCGGGATGGCGCCGAATGAAAGCTCCCCTTCTCGCGCTCATCGGTTCGCTTCCCGATACCTGGGGTCCCCTTCCGAAAGATCTCCTCGATGGTCGCCTCGAAAACGTCGCGAACCTCACGCGCGCGACCGTCGCAGGCGCGGGTCATTTTATTCATATGCAGCAGCCCGCCGCCGCCGCCGGTCTGATGCTCGATTTCCTGGATCGCTGATGCAACTTCTTCATGGACGAGTTCCGATCGAGCTTCATACCCTGAAGCCCGGAAAGGGAAGACCGCTTCTTCTACTGCATGCCCTCGGCGAGAATTCCGAATCGTGGCCCGAATCGGTACTCGAATACTCTGTGGGACCCGTGTACGCACTCGAATTTGCGGGCCATGGTCAATCCGGTCGGCTTTCCGGTGGCGCCTACTATCCCGAGTATTTTCTGGCCGACGCCGATCTCGCGGTCGCTGGTTTTGGCGAAAGCTGCATCATCGTCGGTGCGGGCGTGGGTGCGTATGTGGCATTGCTGCTCGCGGGGTCGAGGCCGGATATGGTGTTAGGCGCTCTCCTGCAAGACGGGCGGGGACTCGAAGGTTTTGGTTCGGATCCCGATAGCCAGATCGCCATCGAGGACATAACGGGCTTCGAGGCGCTGGTCGCCGAGACGTCGAAGGCATTCGTGCCAGGAACCGACCCCCTCGTGGCGCAATGCGCCTGGGACATGCGGCCCGTCGACTACGTGAAGTCCTTCGCGGAAGCGGCCAGCCCCCTACTTTTCAGCCCGAGCGTCGAGGCGGCCGGATCGGCGCCGGACTGGTGGCGTGCGGCCCGCGAGATGAATGGCGGAAAGACGGCAAGCGGCGAACTCGTCGAAGATCTTCGTCAGCTTACAGCGATCGCATCGAATTTCTGATATCGCTTACGAAGGCCACGTGAACCGTTCCGCTCATTCGTGCAGTGTGAGTCATCATCAGCACAGTTCTCGATCTAGTTCTGCTCGATTTGAACGGGCTTGGCGTGTAATATCCTCCAAAGAGATCACGTAGTCGATGTCCATCCCGTCATCGCATAGGAAGAGGAGTTTACATGCTCAAGCTGAGATGGATCGGTCCATGCGCGGCCACGATTGGCCTGCTCACGGCGGGCTCGGCCCTTGGACAGGACGAGCCGACTCTGTCTGCCGGAGATACGGCCTGGATCCTCACGAGTACGGCGCTGGTCTTGATGATGACGCTTCCCGGGCTGGCTCTTTTCTATGGCGGTCTGGTTCGCTCGAAGAACGTCCTTTCGGTCCTAATGCAATGCCTTATATCAGCTGGCTTGGTCGGCGTTCTGTGGATTGTCGTGGGTTACAGCTTGGCGTTCGCCGAGGGCAACTCGATCGTCGGTGGACTGGGAAAGGTCGGCCTCGCCGGCATCGACGCGAGTACCCTTTCGGGGAGTATTCCGGAATATGTCTTCGTGATGTTCCAGGGCATGTTCGCGATCATCACACCCGCCCTCATGTTAGGTGCCTTTGCTGAGCGAATGCGCTTCGGCCCGTATATCGCATTCATCGGGATCTGGGTCCTCGTGGTCTATTGCCCCCTCGCACATCAGGTATGGGGCGGAGGATGGCTGAGCGAGTTTGGCGCGATCGACTTTGCGGGTGGTCTTGTGGTGCATATGTCGAGTGGCTTCTCGGCGTTGGCCGCGGCGATTTTCCTTGGCAAGCGTCGCGGGTTTGGCAAAGAGCCCATGCCTCCGCATAGCGTTCCACTGACAGTGATCGGCGCATCGCTACTCTGGGTCGGATGGTTCGGCTTCAACGCCGGGAGCGCAGGCGCCGCGGATGGCGTAGCCGGGCTCGCCTTCCTGAATACGAATACCGCCGCGGCTGCCGCCGTCCTCGGTTGGGTCTTCATCGAGTGGATGCATCGCGGTCGTCCGACCGTCCTCGGCGCTGTGACGGGCGCCGTCGCCGGTCTCGTTGGAATCACGCCAGCCTGTGCTTCGGTTTCACCGATGGGCGCCATTGCCGTCGGGTTCGGCGCCGCCGCAGTCTGCTACCTCGCCGTGACGATGTTGAAGCCGCTTTTGGGGTACGACGACTCTCTCGATGTTTTCGGTGTTCATGGAGTGGCTGGTGCGTGGGGAGCACTCGCGACGGGTCTTTTCATCATGAACGGTGTACTGCCCGAAGGCGTTTCTCGGATGGCGCAGGTCAAGACCCAGGCTGCGAGCATCGGCTATGTGGCGATACTCGCCCCGGTCTTGACCCTCGCCATTCTCTTCCTTCTCAAAATGGTCTTTGGTGACCTCTCCGTTTCGGAAGAGGATGAGCATTCAGGGCTGGACCTCTCGCAACACAGCGAGAGCGCCTACGTAGGCTGAGTTCCACTGGCAGGGTTTCGATCTCTTCGAATCGATGAGACTCGAGGCCCTGCCAGTCATGGATTCCTCTCATGCGCTTGTTAGTTTGTCTTGGCAGTGGCCGGGCAAGCCGGTGTGGTCGCGATCAGCCAAACGGCAATCGACCGTGTCGTGTCGACAATCGCGCTGATCCACCGGTCTCGAATCCATACTTTTCGCGCAGTCATGACCGGATCCGGTCATGACCTTCTGGCCCGGCGACCCGCTCGGCAAGATATGTTCCAGAAAGTTCGTCGCCGCCGCGGTCCTGTTTTGGAATTGATAGGGAAAGACGGGGCTGAACCTGAGCATCGACATACCAACCATTTTCCGGCGCACCTGCTTCGACCCACAATTCTCCATCGGGTTGGGCGAACCAGACATGGGTGAGGCGCTGCGTACCGTCGGCCATTTCGGTTTCGAGGATTGCGACGCCGCCGGCCTCGAGTGCCCGCCAGGTGAATGCGACGAAGCCGAGACCTGCGATCAACAGCAATAAGAGAATCGGCGGAGACTCGTTGTGTCGGGGGAGCTTCCGATGAACGGAGCGCTCGGTTGACGGATCCTCCGCGAATTCTGCCTGCTAGTCTGGCGGATGAATGAGCCACTCCATTTCCATTCATCAGGCACGGCGGATTGCACTCGCGGCACAGGGGTTTTCCGCGCCGCGCCCAAAGGGCCGTGTCGATCGTCGGCATCTGCGCAAGACGATGGGTCGGCTTCAGTTATTGCAACTCGATTCGGTTCCCGTGGTGGTGCGAACCCAGTACATGCCGTTCTTCTCTCGGCTTGGGGCGTATCGCGCGGATATGCTCGATGAAATCGCCTATGACGCTGACGAGTGGTTCGAAGCCTGGAGTCACGAGGCGTCGCTCTTGCCGGTGGAGATGGAGCCTTGGTTGCGATGGTCGAAGCAGGGCGCGCGTGAGGGCAATACCTGGAGACACCTTTATTCGTTGGCACAGAAGGACCCAGGCTATATCGAGGCAGTGCTCGGTGAGGTGAAGGCGCGGGGGCCGATTGCGGCGCGAGATCTCGAAGACCCGAGGCGTCGATCGGGCAACTGGTGGGGAAGTCGTTCGGGTGGCGCGGTGGCGCTGGATTGGCTCTATCGGATTGGGGCTCTTGGCGTTAGGCGTACCCGCAACTTTGTCAAACAATTTGACCTGCTGGAGCGAATCGTCCCGGCGGAGATCCGTGCGCGCGAAACCCCGACCCTCGAGTCCTCACTCGACGAACTTCTTATGCGTTCGGCATCGGCCCACGGCATAGCGTCCGCGGATTGTCTCGTTGACTATTTCAGACTCCCGGTTCGCCCGGCGAAGGCACGACTCGAATTGCTCGTCGAAGACGGAAGGCTCGAGAAGGCCGGGGTGGAGGGCTGGAAAAAGCCCGCCTATCGCCATCCGGAAGCCAAGTTGCCGCGGGAAATCAAGGCGGTGACCTTGCTCTCGCCCTTTGATCCCGTGGTTTGGAATCGCAAGCGGATCAAGGCCCTGTTTGGGTTCGATTATCGGATTGAAATCTATACGCCGGTCAAGAAGCGGAAATACGGCTACTACGTGCTTCCCTTTTTGATGGGCGAGCGGCTCGTCGGACGGTTCGATCTCAAGACGGATCGGGAGGCACGTGTGCTCCGAGTTTTGGCAGCCCATGCGGAGTTCGATGTCGATTTTGGCGAGGTCGCGACGGCGGCGGCACGCGAACTCGTCACGCTTGCAAGCTTTCTGGGCGTTGATCGAGTCCAGGTCGGGCGGCGGGGAAATCTGGCGAAGGCGCTTCGGACGGAATCTCTCGCGCTGGGCTAGCCGGGCGTTTCGCCCAGCGCGAGGAAAGTCTCAGTGGCGTAGATGCTCAGTCTTGCTGGATCGACTTCGACCGGCGACGGTCAATCCCGCCAGGCCCAGCATCATCATGATCGCGCTCGAAGGTTCCGGAATCCCGGTCACGACTCCCACAAGCTTCGAGAAGCCGGTGTAGACGCCCCGCGATCCATCGCTGCTGATGGAATTGACTCGTAGAGCGAAGACCCTGATAGGCCAAGACATCGACGGTGAGGGCTTCCGTGAGATGCGACAAGACGAATGTCGTCGTCTGGATATCGTCCTGCGATGTTCCGGCCGTACCGATTGCGAGCCCGAAATCACATCCAGTCGGCCCGCACCCCGTTGGGATCGTCGGGACGAACGTGTCGTTTCCGAAATTGAAGACCGAGTTCGATTCGAAGAACATTTTGAATTCAATTTCAGGGGCAGCATAAACATCTCCGCGTTTCGTTCACTAACGGTTGTTCGCAAGTGCAAATACGCTCTTGGATACGGAGAAGCGGTGGCCTGAGTCCGGAAAGCGCGGGAAATCTTCAGGGATTCCGAAAAATAATTGACAAACCCGCGCAGCCCTTCGGGAAATGAGGAATTTTGGTTTTTGGAACAGCGAGTTGCGCCACCGCTGCCGCGGCTACTCTTGGCGGCATGCGAGGGTGAATCGCAGGCGAAGGACATCCGGAGGGGGGGCGAGAATGAATCGATTCGACGGGAAAGTGGCTTTTATAACCGGCGCGGCGGCGGGCATCGGGCGGGCGACGGCCATCCGACTAGGGAGCGAAGGCGCGTCCCTGTATCTGGTCGACGTCGCTGTCGAGGGTCTCGAGGAGACGGCCAAACTCTGCGGGGCCGGAGGCGCCGAAGTCGAGGCGGCTTTCTGTGACATCACCTCGGAAGACGAGGTTCATGGCGCGATTCAAGCCTGTGTTGGCCGATTCGGCCGCCTCGACACGCTTTGCAATATCGCCGGCATTCTTCTACTCGACCACTTCGACAAGATCACGCCGGATCAGTTTCGACGTGTGCTCGAAGTGAATCTCGTGGGAGCGTTCATGTTGTCCCAGGCCGCGATGCCCCATCTCCTGAAGTCGAAGGGCAGCATCGTGAATACGTCCTCGACGTCAGCGCTGGCGGGCATGCCTTATGGAGCCGCCTACGGGACAAGCAAAGGAGGGGTGAGCGCGCTGACCCGGACCCTCGCGGTGGAGTTTGGAAAACAAGGTGTGCGATGTAACGCGGTCAACCCGGGGTCGATCAAGACCGCGATGATGGGCGGCGATCGGCTGCCGAAGAATGTGGATGGCCAGCTTCTCATGCGGGTGATGTCAATCGGGCCACCGCGTGGCCCCGAGGTCGTCGCTGCCACCATCGCCATGCTCGCGAGTGAGGATGGGATTCACATCAATGGAGAAGAGATTCGGGTCGACGGTGGAACGTTGGCCTGAGTGCGTTGGCGCGAAGTAGGCACGGCGAATCGATGTGCAACTTCAGCGCAGGTCGATGGCGCGGCCGCGAAGGGTCGGAAGCCGGTACGCGAGAACGGGTCAAGCTCGACCGAGAATTGTGATGTAGCTCAACGTTTCCGATTTCAGAGCCGCGAGATAATAGGGCGAAAGCGCCACGTCAATATGGAGCGATGGCCCGAGGTTTGGGCTCAAATGGCTCCGCATCAGAAAACTCGCTCATTGCATTTCGGCTTTGCCCTCGTGCTCTCCCTTACTTGTTGGCGGGAGCCCTCGTCCAGGATTTCAACGCTGAGCCCACGGATACGTTCTTCACCTCGCGAATTTTACTGATCGGGTTCGACGGTTTTGCAATCACACCTCTCCGCGGAGAACTCCATCTCGACGATCAATACCGCGCCTCCTTCGGGACCAGCAGCAATCAGGCCAACGACGATTTCAACGTGATCTTCACGGGTGGCGGCGTCTCGACATTCGGATTCTTCATCACCGCACTCGACGGCGATTTAATATTTTACAGTGTGCTCGGCGAGAAATGATCGCGCCTGATCGCTCGCCTCCTAAGCCTGGACCATGGCCGAATTGCAGTCGCGTGTCCGAGCGCACAGTTCCTGGTGGCCAATCCGTCGATGTCATGTTTCCAGCACGGAATCTTTTGGCATCGGAGGTGAGGCGTGGCACGAATCACGAGACGTAGGCGCACAACCTGTAAGTTGGCTTGCGCGATCGTGCAGTCCGGTCGCCAGCGATCTCCGGGTCGCATTGTCACGATTTCCGAGGGCGGACTGGCCGTCATAACGGACGTGCATTTCGAGCAAGGCGATCCAATTCGCCTCTTGATCAAGCCAGAGGGCAGTAAGGTCGTACCGGTTTGCGCCATCATCTGGAACGATCAATCGGCCGGAAGTGCCGTGGCCACATCCCGCTTGCAGCGATTCGGTTGTGTGGTTTCGGATCCGTCGCGCTCTTATCTCGAGCTGCTCGGTCGGATAGCGCCACCGCCACCGCCACCGCCGCATCGTGCCGAGCCCGTGCCGATCGCGAAATCACAGCCGCGTGATCAGGAATCCGACTGGGCCGAGCCGGATCTACCTCGGTCGCGAGAAATTCAGCCACCTCCCAAACCCGAGCCGGAAGAGAACTGGCCCTATTTTCGGGTTCGTATGAAGCAGATCGGCGGCCCACGAACGCGCATTCTGACCGTATGCGCTAGGTCGGCGACCCAGGCTGAAAGTCGCGCACAAGAAGCGCTGGCGGAAGCCTGCGACGCTTCAGAAGGGTGGGGAGTCTTGCATATCGCGCGGGTGTCTAGCGGGCGCTCGGCGCTTCCACCTCCCGGCTGAAATCTCGAAGTGGTATCGTCGGCTTACCGCGAAGACGGTCACGCTCCAAGTGGACTCAGGTCTCGAGGACGTGTGATGAAGTTTAACAAAACTGAACTCGGAAACTTGAGGGAGTCGACGATGCAACTAAACGAAAAGGTTATTCGAGACTTCGTAGAAGCCTGGTCACGATTGGACGCGAAGGAACTTGCGGCGTATTTCACGGAAGATGGCGTCTATCACAATATGCCGATGGGACCGATCGCAGGCCGCGAGAAGGTCGAAGAATTCATTCGGGGCTTCGCGGGCTCATGGACTGAGACGACCTGGGATCTCCTGAACATTTCGAGTTCCGGAAATGTGGTCTTCGCGGAACGGCTGGATCGGACCCGGTCCGGAGATAAATCGGTCGATCTGCCCTGTGTCGGTGTGTTTGAACTCGAAGGCGGAAAGATCAAGGTTTGGCGTGACTATTTCGATCTCGCGACCTACGGAAATGCGATGACTTGAGTTGTTAGTCCTGGTCGAGGAGCTTGAGAGCGCGCTTCGGTGCGACGATCCGATAGCCATCGAGTAAAAGGCCCTCGACCTGATCCCAGTCGACGCCTGCGTCATGATCGAGCCGAACACCGATCCATCCGCTTGGCCCGACATAGGGCGGCAGGTAGAAGATCTCCG
This sequence comes from Myxococcales bacterium, assembly GCA_012960035.1. Lineage (GTDB taxonomy): Bacteria > Myxococcota_A > UBA9160 > UBA9160 > UBA4427 > DUBZ01. The sequence goes on from DUBZ01000135.1 coordinate 239,976, forward strand.
GATTCGCCTCGATCAGACCCTCTTGGGTATCCGCATCGGACTTGATCCAGACCGCTTTTCGGCCATCACCATGATGGTTGTCGACAAAGGTGGCGAAGGTCTTTCGACCGCCCCAAAAGGTCGGACTTCCGTGAGAGAGACGTTCGTCGGTTTCCGGCCAGGCCACGATGATCTTGCGAAGTTTCCTTAAAGGATCTCGCGCTTTCGCCATTCAGGGAGTCTAGGATCTTTCCTGGGTCGTTGTTGGGTCGTAGTTGGGTCGTAGTTGGGCGCATACGACTTGCGGCCGATGCGGCCTAGCGAGTGGGGTCGAAGCGTCGCAGTCGAGCACTGTTACTCACCACAAAGAGACTCGAAAGAGCCATGGCCATCGCAGCGATGACCGGGCTGAGGCGCATCCCACTTCCAAGTAGAGGAATCAGCGCACCCGCGGCCAGTGGAATCGCGGCCAGGTTATATCCGAAGGCCCAAAATAGATTTTGACGAATCGTTCGCAGCGTCTGACGACTGAGAACGATCGCATCCGCCACCCCAGACAAATCCTCGCGGACGAGTACGACATCCGCGGCCTCGATCGCAACATCGGTTCCAGACCCGATGGCCAGGCCTACATTGGCCGTGGCGAGTGCGGGCGCGTCATTGATTCCATCACCGACCATGGCCACGGAGAGGCCGCTATCCCGAAGCCGTTTGATCTCGACGGCCTTTTCACCGGGAAGAACGCCAGCGATGACGTTCTCCGCTCGTAGGTCGAGTTGTTTGGCGATGGCCACTGCGCTCGCTTCTTCGTCACCGGTGAGCATGCTGACGCGTAACCCGAGATCGTGGAGGCGACGAATCGTTGGGAGGGCGCCCGGGTTCGGGATGTCTCCGATGGCGAAATGACCGCCTCGTTGACCGTCGATCGAGACGAAGACTGACGTCTGGCCCCGCTCTGAACCGAGCGCTGAGACCGTTTCGAACTCCGTGAGCGAAACTTTCGTTTCTTCCATCCAGCGTCTATTGCCGACCCGAATTCGCTTTCCGGATACGATGCCTTCCGTTCCCCGTCCAGGGTTGGCTTCGACCTCAGTCGCCTCGAAGACCTTCGCGTGTTTCGCTTCGGCGTAGCGCACGATTGCATGCGCAAGTGGGTGATCACTCTGGGCTTCGATCGCCGCGGTCATGCCGAGGAATTCGGCCTCATCACCGTCCTCGGAGACCGTCATCGTCGACACCGTCGGTCGGCCTAACGTGAGTGTTCCGGTCTTGTCGAGGACAACGCTCTTGACCGAGCCCGTCGCCTCGAGGGCGCTGGCGCTCTTGATGAGGAGTCCTCGCTGGGCGCCGACGCCGGTGCCCGCCATTAAAGCCAGCGGTGTTGCAAGTCCCATTGCGCAGGGACAGCTGATGAGCAGGACCGAAGCCGCGAACATCAAGCCGGTCGCAACCGGATGCGTCCCGGGAAAGTAGATGGCTGAGCCAATGGCCCACCAGAAGACGCCCACCACGACGGCGAGAAGAATTATGCTCGGCACGAAGATGCCGGCGACACGATCGACGGTCGTCTGGATGGGTGCGCGGGTAGACTGGGCATCGCGGACGAGGCGAATGATTCCAGCGAGTGCCGTCGACTCGCCTACGGCATTCGCGATGTAATGCAGAACGCCGTTCTGGTTGACGGTCCCGGCGAAGACGGAATCGCCCGCGGACTTTGCAACTGGCTGGCTCTCGCCGGTCAGCATGGCTTCGTCGATGCGACTCTCGCCCGATTCGACGCTGCCGTCCACCGCAATTCGCTCACCCGGATGGACAATGACGACATCGCCGAGACGCACATCCTGCGTATCGACGAGAAAGGTGTGTCCGTTGCGCAAGACCCGAGCCTGGTCGGGCTGTTGCGCGAAGAGGGCGCGAATGGCTCCACCCGCGTCACGCTTCCCGCGCGCTTCGAGAAATTTTCCGACCATGACGAGGGTGATGATCATTGCTGCGGATTCGAAGTAGACGGGGAAGAGTGCCCGGTCCAGGTCCAGCGAGAGGACGGCGAAGCTATAGGAAAATGCGACTCCAGAGCCCAGCGAAACCAGGGTGTCCATATTCGTGGACCTGCGCCGCGCCGCCGCCCAGGCGCCCATATGAAATTCGAGACCCACATAGAATTGAACGATCGCCGCCAGTCCACACAGGACCCATATGCGGCCGGGAAAATCCGGAAGTCCGACGAGGACGGGGCCCATCCCGAGGACCATGATCAGCGCGGAGAGTCCGATGCCAATCTGCATGCGCACCCGGCGTCGTTTTGCATCGTGTTCTTCGCTCGCTGCAAGGTCATCCTGGAGCGCAACGTCTTCTGCTGGGTCTGCGGATCTCGATGCGGCCTGGTATCCGGCCTCGCCGATCACTTCGAGAATGTCGCCTAACGTCGTCCGGTCTGTATCGAGTGTCAGCCGCGCTTCTTCGAGGGCATAGCTCACCCGCGGCTCATCGACTCCGTCGAGTGCTTCAAGGGTGTCCGTCAGTGAGCGTGCGCAGTTGTCACATCGCATGCCCTTGATCTCGAGCGTCAGATCTTGACCGGCACTCATCTCATCGCCCTCATAGTTTTCCGGTCGCGTTCACGATCTCGACGATTTCGGCAATCACACGCTCGCGATCGGCCGCGTCCTCACTTCGCAGTCCGTCGCTTACGCAGGTTTCGAGATGGGTCTTGAGCGTGATTGCCCCGACCTTCTCGAGTGCCTGCTTCACGGCTTTGATCTGCTTCAAGATGTCGATGCAATAGGCGTCGCTTTCGACCATGCGCTGAATCCCTCGAACATGGCCCTCGACGCTCTTCAGGCGCCGGACGAGATCGGGCGCGACGGCGTCATGGGCGCTCGAGGGCTGGTGAGTGGAGGGTGAGGCAGCGATTTCGTTCGACATCCGTTGACCGTGACTCCGATCGATCCCACCCCTATAGGGGGGGGGTACATGTGAATCCAAAATGTATCGCAGAACCGGAGGCCTGCCAGGATGGGAAGAGTTCTGGGGGGCCGGGGCGGTCTGGCCGGCTAGGCGCGCAGGTTGATGCTCGCGCCCCTTTCGATTGGGACGTTCGCGCTGAGGACGTTTCGGGTGCTTGCTGGGCTTGCGGACGGGCTTGACCGGACTGATCGCGGCGGATGGGCCGGTTGGGGGAATGCGCGGCAATTCTGTCATGAGCAGCATCCCCCGTCCTGCGCCCGGATCTCGTCGAGTCGCGGGACTGCGGTTGCTTGTCTTCTCGAACGCATGAAGACGCCGGAAAATTTCCGCCAGGGGATCGAAGTTCCGTCTAAAGAGATCGCCCCCCCCGCCAAATCTCCTTGAGCGCAGCGCTTGGCTGGGGCGTCGCGAGAGAGCATCCGCGTATACTCGCCGCCATGTCAGAGAGTTCCGTGGGGCCCGAAACGAAGTTGAAGAGCCTGCTCGACATCATGGCTCGATTGCGAGACCCCGAAGGGGGTTGTCCCTGGGATCTCGAACAGGACTTTTCGAGTATCTCGCCCCACACCATTGAAGAGGCCTACGAGGTCGATGAGGCGATCGCAAAGGGCGATCTGGATGGGTTGCGCGATGAATTAGGGGACCTGCTCTTCCAAGTTGTCTTTCAAGCGCGAATCGCGGAGGAGCAGGGGGCCTTTGACTTTGGCGGCGTCACCGAAGCGATTGTCTCGAAATTGATCCGGCGCCATCCCCATATATTTGCCGATGCCGCGACGCCGACTTCTGTCCGGGACCAGGCCATGAATTGGGAAACGATCAAGGACGCGGAACGCAAGGCCGAGGCTGTTTCACGGGGTGGCGCGACAGATCTCTTTGCCGGGATTCCGCGAAATCTTCCAGCTCTGGCGCGCTCGGCCAAGATTGCGGGGCGACTCGAACGGATCGAGATCGATGCAGCCGGCGATTCGGTGAATGGGTTGTCGGCGACGTCCAGCGAGATCCTTGCCGGCCTTGGATCGACGTACTCTCGGGCGCAGCATGCGCTCGCCGCCAACGCCGCCAATGCCGCGAATGGGACGGTCAGAGGTTCGGACGGGTTGGCCGGGGGCGGGCCGATCGGTGAACTCGGCGAAGTCGGTGAAGTCGCTGAACGGGCTGTGTGGCTTCGGCTCGTCGGTGAGGGACTACACGCCTGGGTGCGACTGGCTCGCGAATTCGGTGTCGATCCAGAGCAGGCGCTGCGCGACGTCGACGATGAGACGATCGCCTCGGTTCAGCAAGCCGCCCGAGAAGAAACCGCCGAATAGAGCCGCCCCGTAGAGGGGGTGCCGTCGGCAACGAATCAGCATCAAGCCGGCAACGCGTCAGACCGATAGTTGTGTCCACGGACCGCGCGAGGATCGCGGAGACGGCAACGATGTTCTCGTCTGCCGTCACTGGCCGCATTGAGCCGCACTGCCTCGCCACATGCCGGAGAGGACAGCAAGATGACCCTGAAATCGATGACCTGGATAGGTCGGCACAAGCGAATCTCTCGACGGCTGGGCCGTGATCTCCGCTATGCGCTGCCCTTCTTGATCGCCGCGCTCTGCTTTGTTTCATCGGCAACTGCGATCATGGTTGCCGAGAACGGCGTACTCTAAGCCAGCCTTTGAGCCACGATGACGAGTCGCCTTCGACGGCGTTATTTGATCTCGATCAGCTCGACTTCGAAGCTCAGCGCCGCACCCGGAAGAATTCGGCCCGCCCCTTTATTGCCGTACGCAATTGCTGCGGGACAAACGAGCCGGGATTTTCCGCCTTCCTTCATCATGGCGACCCCTTCCGTCCAGCACGGAATCACCCGGTTGAGGGCAAACTCGGCTGGCGTTCCGCGATCGACCGAACTATCGAAGACCGTTCCGTCGCGCAGCGTTCCGTGATAGTGAACGCGAACCTTGTCCGTGGCGGAGGGCTGCCCGCCCTTACCGGCGCGAATTTCGGTGTAGATCAGGCCGGACTCAGTTGTTCGAGCGCCTTTCTTCTTCGCTTCCGCTGCGAGAAAATCGGCCGCAGCCTTTTCTTCAAACTCTGCGGCGTGTGCTTTCCGCTCTTGGAGCAGGTTGCGAACTAGCGCTGCGCCCTCTTTTTCGTCGACGGCCAGCGTTTGGTCACCGACAGAGTCGCGGACGCCCTGAATCAAAATGTCGAGCTCACGCTGCCCGATGGGCTTTACCATTTCGAGCTGCGCCGCGATGCTGACGCCGATCGAATAGAAGGCCTTCTCCTCGTCTGTCTGTGGAACGTCTTGTGCGTTGACGGTGCTGGCGAGGAGTTGGGCGACGACGACTGGGACGATGACCAGGGCAAGCAAGGAAACACGCGTCCGAAGAGATTGGCGCAGGACTGAAAACATTTTCCCCCCCGATGACGCCCCCCAGAAGTGGAAGGCGCGGGCAAGATGAATAAGCGGCTCGCATTCGAGCCGGGCCGAGCATACCGTAGACTGCGATGAGCGAATCCAGTAATCCAGCCAAAGGTTCTGCCGAGTCGGGCGATTCGAGTTCCTCCGTTCTTTCTGGCGGTGCGGGGGAAGTCGGCGAAGTCGGGGTCGACGGGGTCGACGGGGAGGCCGAAAGCCGCCGCACGTTCGGCGAAGCGGTCGGTCGACTCGGGCCGGCCGTGCTCGGCGGGCTGGATGCACTCGAAAAGGCCTTTCGGCATCTGCATCCGGCCCATTTTCCCGAACTGCGCGCGGGGCTCACTCCGGTACGGAACGCGTTGGATGAAGCCCGCGACGCATTCGCCGAGGCGCCCACACCGAGTTCGCTCGACGCCTTTCGCGGCCACCTAGAAGAATCCGCGCGGCTTGCCGCAGAAGCGCTCGCCGGTCTCATCGATCCGGGACCGCCCGAAGAGGGCGTTATGCGCGCGATCCAATCGATGCACCAGCATGCTCGCGCTCAGGCCGAGATCTATCCGCTGCGCGATGTCTTGCCGCCGGTCTCGGCGTTCTTCGCCGAACCCCGCTTCCGCGAGGGTTCTTCCGACGCGGCTTCTGACCCGGATTCGCCCGCGAGTCTCGAAGCGAAGGAGGGATCGCAGGAGCGAGTGGGTCTTTTCCGTTCGGGGGAACCCGGCGCGCGTGGCGGGTTCGATCTCTATGTGCCGGAGAGTTACGACGGAAGCGAGTCATGGCCCCTCGTTGTGGCCCTGCACGGCGGATCGGGCAGCGGTGCGGACTTCCTCTGGACATGGCTTCGCGAGGCGCGCTGTCGTCGCTTCCTTCTACTGTCCCCGACTTCTCGCGACTCGACCTGGTCGCTTCAGGCGCCGGAGATCGATGGCCAGGTTCTTCGCAGGACGGTGGAATGGGTCGGCTCCAAATGGCGGGTCGATGCCGAACATGTTCTGCTAACGGGGCTCTCGGATGGTGCGACCATGACACTGCTCGTGGGGTTGGCCGCGGATTCTCCATTTACGCATCTGGCACCGATCTCGGGTGTGCTGCATCCGATGAATTTCGCCAGCGGGAATCTGGATCGCGCGCGGAAAATGCCGATCTATCTGGTCCACGGCGCGCTCGACTGGCTTTTCCCGGTGACTCTGGCACAGGAGGCTTCGCGGGTTCTCGAAGACGCCGATGCCGCGCTCGTCTATCGCGAGATCGAAGACCTCTCTCATACCTACCCGCGTGAGGAGAACGCTCGCATCATCGAGTGGCTGGTCTCGGATTCCTCGTAACGGCAGGGGCGTCTATGTTAGGCGAAGGCCCAGGCGGAAAGCCGGGCCATGAAGGAGGACGAGGTCTAGCCGCGTGTCGCGCGCGCCTTCTTCGCCTTGCCAGGCAGGCGTTTTCGAGGTCGCGGGACTTTGAGAAGCGGTACGAGACATTTCCCGGTGTGAGAAGCTTTCGCCTTGCGGATTTCTTCGGGCGTGCCGACTGCGACGACTTCTCCGCCCTCGGGTCCGCCCTCGGGTCCGAGATCGATGATCCAGTCCGCGGTCTTGATAACGTCGAGGTTATGTTCGATGACGACCACGCTGTTGCCCGCCTCCACGAGCTCGTCGAGGACGCCGAGGAGCTTGCGGATGTCTTCGAAATGCAAGCCGGTGGTGGGCTCATCGAGGATATAGAGCGTGCGGCCGGTTGCCCGTTTAGACAGTTCGCGGGCGAGTTTGATTCGCTGGGCTTCGCCTCCCGAGAGCGTTGGGGAGGGCTGGCCCAGATGCAGGTAGTCGAGGCCCACACGCTCGAGGAGTCGAAGTGGTCCCGCGACTTTTGGATGCGCCTTAAACAGGTCGATCGCTTCGCTGACGGTGAGGTCGAGAACTCTGGCGATTGAATGGCCCCGGTATTCAACACGCAGGGTCGCTTCGTTGAAGCGCTTGCCCCGGCATTCTTCGCATCGCACGAAGACGTCAGCGAGGAAATGCATTTCGATCTTGCGAACGCCGTCTCCCTCGCAGGCTTCGCAGCGTCCCCCCTTGACGTTGAATGAGAATCGACCGGGCTTGTAGCCGTGGATTCGGCTCTCGGGGAGTGCGGCGAAGAAGCGACGGATTTCGTCGAAGACCTTGATGTAGGTGGCTGGATTGCTGCGTGGAGTGCGGCCAATGGGTCGCTGGTCGATGTCGATGACCTTGTCGAGTTGGCCGAGTCCAGACAGCCGGCGATGTTTACCGACTCGGGCGAGACTGCCGACGAGTTCCCGTGCGGCGGCGGGATAAAGGATGTCGTTCACGAGCGTCGACTTACCGGCGCCAGAGACACCGGTCACTGCAGTGAGGACGCCGAGCGGAAATTCGACGTCGATGTCGCGTAGGTTGTTCTCTCTCGCGCCTTGCACTTTCAGGCTACCGGTGGCCACCCGCCGTTTCTCGGGGACTTCGATCCGACGCCGTCCTGACAGATAGGCTCCAGTGAGGGATTTGCGAGAACGTTCCAGAGATTTGGGTGTACCCGCATGAATGATCTCGCCGCCGGCGATTCCCGCACCCGGGCCGAAATCGATGACATGATCGGCCGCACGAATGGTTTCTTCGTCATGTTCGACGACGACGACGGTATTGCCGATGTCTCGCATGCGTTCGAGGGTTTCGAGCAGCCGTCGATTATCGCGTGAGTGCAAGCCGATTGAGGGCTCGTCCAGGATGTAGATGACGCCGGTCAGGTCCGAGCCGACCTGGCTTGCGAGTCGAATGCGTTGGGACTCGCCGCCAGAGAGTGAGGGGCCGGCGCGATCGAGGGAGAGATAACCAAGACCCACGGCGGCGAGGAAGTCGAGGCGGGATCGGATCTCCTTCAGGATCTCTGTTGCGATCTCGAGGTCCGCTCCTTTGAGCGGAATGTTGTCGAAAAACGCATGGGCTTCGTCCACGGTCATCGCCGAAATCTCGACGATCGATTGATTGGCGACGCGAACCGATGCGCTCTCGGGGCGCAGGCGATTGCCGTGACAGGTCGTGCAGGCCGTATTGGCCATGTACTTGGCATACCAGCGCTTCATGCCTTCGCTCTTGGTTTCCTTGAAGCGCCGCATGAGGCGTGGGATGAGCCCTTCCCAGGTCGTGTCGAATTGCCCGCCGCCCCCGCTCTTCCCCTTCCACTTGACTCGGAACCTTTGGTCGCCGCTTCCGAATAGGATCTGTTCGCGATGTTTTTCCGAAAGCCGTCGCCAGCTCTTGTCGAAGGGGACCTTCAGTTGCTTGAGGATCTGCTTTCGGAAGCCGCTGCCCCATCCATCTTTTGAGGAGACCTTTTCGCCCCAGGGTTTGAGGGCGCCATCGTCGATACTGAGCGAGTCATCGGGTACGACGAGGTCGGGGTCGATTTCGAAGCGGTTTCCGAGGCCATTGCAGTCCGCGCACATGCCTTGTGGGCTGTTGAACGAAAACGCCTGAGGCGTGAGTTCAGGGAATGAAATCTGGCATCGGGAACATGCGGCGTGTTCTGAAAAAGTCTGATCGGCCTGACGTCCGGCCGCTGCGATCAACTGGCCATCGCCGATGCGAAGTGCGGTTTCCACGGACTCGGTCAGCCGGCTCTTGATATTAGACTTGATGACGATGCGATCGATGACCGCTTCGACGTGATGTTTCTTGCGCTTGTCCAGCGCTTCGAGATCTTCGGTGAGAACGATCTCGCCGTCCACGCGCAGACGTGTCCAACCCGCGCGGCGCGCTTCTTCGAGAAGCTCTCGATGTTCGCCCTTGCGGTTGACGAGCAGCGGCGAGAGCAGGATCAGTTTCGTTCCGTTCTCGAGTCGGGCCAGGGTCTTCGCAATCTGTTCCGCGGTCTGGCTTTCGACTCGCTCGCCACATTGATGGCAATGCTGTCTGCCCGTGCGCGCCCAGAGAACCCGGAAATAGTCGGAGATTTCGGTGATCGTTCCGACCGTCGAGCGTGGATTATTGCCCGTCGTCTTCTGCTCGATCGAAATCGTTGGCGAGAGTCCACGGATCGTGTCGTAGCGAGGCTTCTCCATCTGCCCAAGGAATTGCCGCGCGTAGGCGGAGAGACTCTCGACATAGCGGCGCTGTCCCTCGGCGTAGAGGGTGTCGAAGGCCAGGGAGGATTTACCCGAACCCGAAACCCCGGTCATTACAACGAGCTTCTTCTTGGGGATGTCGACGTCGATGCTCTTGAGATTGTGCTCTGCCGCGCCACATATCTCGATGTGATCGATTTCGCCGACGCGTTTTGTGGGTTTTGATCGGCGATTCGTGGTTTTGCGAGGCTTTACCGGGGATTTGGGCTTCGAGTTTTTCTTCGCGGGGGGCATGAGAAATCCGAGCGTAGGGGATGTCGGGGTCTCAAGCCGACCCCCGACTTCGATATGCTTCCGGAATGCTGGCTGGCGGATTTTCGCCGGCTGAGGTCGAAGGAGGGGATGATGGACGACTGGCTGAAAGGGTTGGGCCTGACGCCATGGCTCATAGAGGTGGCCGATCTCGTGGTCGTGGTTGTTGCGGCGACGCTCGTCTATTTCGTGGTGCGAGCGGCCCTGGTTCGGGTGACGCGGAAATTGGCGACCAATACTGCGACGTATTGGGATGACGAGATCGTGAAGTCCGGGGTCTTTACCCGGATCGCTCATATCGCGCCTGCCTTTGTCGTCTACTACGGCATGAGTCTGTTTCCAGATATTCCCGAAGTGTTGGCGGACGCAACTCGACGGGTTGCCGTCGCCATCATGATCCTAGTCACGGCACTTGGTCTGTCGAGTTTTCTCCGAGCGGTGGAAGCGATCTACGACAGTCATCCCCGATATCGCGAGAGGCCAATCAAAGGCTATCTCCAGGTCGCATCGATCCTGATCTATCTCGTCGCTGGGCTACTCATCCTGGCCGCTCTGATGAATCGCTCGCCGTGGATTTTCGTTTCCGGAATCGGGGCGATGACCGCGATCCTCCTTTTGGTCTTCCGCGACACGATTCTGTCGTTCGTGGCGAGTATCCAGATCGCGAGCAACGACATGATCCGGGTGGGCGACTGGATCGAAGCTCCGGATCTCGGCGCGGACGGCGATGTGATCGAAGTCGCGCTGCATACCGTGAAGGTCCAGAACTGGGACATGACCATCACGACGATTCCCACTCATCGGCTGATCACGGACTCCTTCAAGAACTGGCGAGGCATGTCGCTTTCCGGCGGTCGCCGAATCAAGCGCTCCGTCACAATCGATCTGCAATCCATTCGCTTTCTGGCGGAGGAGGAGATCGCGCGTTTCGAGAGTTGGTCGCTTCTCCGAGACTATATTCAGGGTAAGCGGAATGAACTAACGTCGGCCAACGTTGGCTCCGTAGAAAATCCAAAGGTCCCCGCGGATCTGCGCCGGCTCACGAATCTTGGGACGTTCCGTGCGTGGATCTGGGCCACGCTTCGAAATCATCCCGACATTCATCAGACCGGTCACACACTTCTGGTGAGACAGCTCGCCCCGGGGCCGCAAGGCGTTCCGATCGAGATCTATTGCTTCTCGACGGACACCGCGTGGATCCATTACGAGGACATTCAGGCCGACCTTTTCGATCGAATCCTGGCGATGGTTCCGGAGTTTGGATTGAAGGTCTTTCAAGAACCTGCAGGATCGGATCTGAAAGGCTGCCTGGATAGAGGCTCGGAGGCATCGTCGTGACAACGACAACGAGTTCGCTCGAAGGCAAGGTCGCGTTCATCAGCGGAGCGAGCCGCGGAATCGGCGCGGGCATGGCGGAATGCTTTGCACAAGCCGGACTGTGTCTGATTCTATGTTCGCGAACGCCGCCGATTTTCGAATCCAGCGACTCGGTCATCGCACGCTCACTCGATGCGAGGGACGAAAAAGGACTCGATGAACTTGTCGAATTGGCGGAGCAGCGTTTTGGTGGAATTGATCTGTGGGTGAATAATGCCGGTGTCCTCGATCCGATCCAGCCCGTTCGAGACGTCTCTCTCGCTGATTTTCGAGAACACATCGACATCAATCTGACCGGGGTCTTCGTTGGTTCCCGGGCCTATGTCCGGCATTTACGTCGACTCGAACGTGAGGGTGTTCTGATTAATGTCTCTTCCGGAGCAGCATGGAATCCTTACGCGGGTTGGGGAGCCTATTGTGCTGGTAAAGCCGGCGTTGAGCGCCTGACGGAAGTCATTGCGGTCGAGGAAGCGGCGGCCGGGCTACGCGCCTATTCGATTGCGCCGGGTGTCGTCGATACAGCAATGCAAACGCGGATTCGTGAGTCGACACCGGAAGACTTCCCAGATGTCGAGCATTTTCGCGAGCGAAAGCGAGACAGCGCCTTCAATAGCGCGCGATATGTGGCGGAAGAATTTTTGGCGATCGCCTTCGATCCGTCTCGACGACCTGAAATGGTCGAAGTTCGACTTGAAGATGAAGGCGCTGCGGGTTCGACGGATGCGCCGAAGGACGCCGCCTAGTCACGCGATTGCGGAACTCCACGGCGTGGCGGTTGTTGAGCATCGTTGGAGAACGAATCTTCTGCGTCTTGAATGACTGGGGCCGGCGGCATCTCTTTGGTCGGCCCAATTTGCTCCGACAAGCTCTCAATGAACGGTTTGTCGATTGGCCTGCCGGGGGACGGCGATAGAGTCTGCCAAGCTAGATACAGCACGAAACAGCCAGCCAGCCCGATCGCGGCGAGCATGATGATGCGCATGCGTCTTCGTTCGCTTCGCTTGGCCTCGATGGCTTTAATTCCTATCGCTGAGAGTTCAACGGGTGCGGTGGCTTCCGGATCGCCTTCGCTTTCACTCGAGGGAACCGACAGGATCTGAACAGTGACATTGTCGGGAGCGCCGCGATCGTTGGCTATTTGAATCAACTTATCGACGGCTTGCTTCGGGGATTCGGCTTGGACGACCGCTGCGATCTCATCGTCGCTCAATACACCTGTTAGGCCGTCGGAGCAGAGTAGGAATTGGTCACCCGGGGAGACTTCCACGGGGGCCACCTCGACATCGACTTCTGCGGCGATACCGACTGCGCGGAGAATTTCGTTGCGCCGTGGATGGACTGCGGCCTCATCCGCAGAAATCACGCCGCGTCGCATCATTTCAGCGACGACGCTGTGGTCGACTGTGAGCGGTTCGAGCTGGCCTTGCCGATATCGATACGCGCGGCTGTCGCCAACGTGGGCGACGATCCCGTGGACGGCAGAATTAAGGAGGAACGAAACAACGGTCGTTCCCATGCCTTCGAGACCCGGCTCACTCTGCGCTCGTTCGAAGATTCGGTGATTCGCAGTTTGGATCGCATCGCGCAGCATGGTTGAGAGATCCGCCGACGTCTCGGAATTGAAGACTTCGGCGATGGTTTCTACGGCAGTCCGACTGGCCGTCGCGCCACCTTGATGGCCACCCATGCCATCGGCAACGACGAGCAGACGTGTTCCGTCGGGTCGTTCGAAGGTGTCGCAGGTGTCTTCGTTGGCGGATCGGACTTGACCCACGTCGGACCGGGAGCCAATGACGATTTCACCGGCCGCTTCGGGTTCGCCGCTTCGGTCGCCCGATTCAACCGACTTAGGGGATCCAATCCCGTCTTGGCCCGGGACTACGACCCCCGGCTCCTCGGTGGCCTCGTTGGTCATCGTTTCATTTCTCTGGTTCGAGCGACTCTTCGAGTGTGCGATCGTCGGCCTGATCGCTGCTTCTGCAGCACCCACACCAATGATCACGTCTACCGTGAAACGCTCGTTCCCTCGTTGGCGACCCTGCTCCGGGTCTCGTCTGCCGGGCGCCGGGCGGCCTGACAGTCCAGCATTTGATCGTCGCACGGGATGTCTCAACCGATCGTGTCGCTCTCACCGCGAGACTCACAGCCAGAATCACCACAAGGTACCGCCGCCGGAGCAGAAGGTTCCGCGTCCGGTGTGTGTGGTATCGGTGTTGCCGGTCCGACCCTGCCGAGTGTGCGTCTGTCTAGCTGAAATCGCGATCGAGAACGGTCTTTCGGCCGTCGCTTCGGGCGCTTTCGACTGCTTGGTCACACATGGCGCGTAAGCGGTCTGACAAGACCTCGAGTACACCAGCGGAGGTCTTCATATCTCCACTGCTCTTGATGTAGCCCTTGACTTTGGAGGCGACGACCAGCACTTCATTCGAGTCCGACATCGTTTCAGGTGTCCTTTCGTATGGCTTTTGCAGTTGTGATCCCGCATCGCACGTTCGGCGTCCGGTTCACCTGCTTGGCTCTCGTTCGCTCTAGGCGAAACCCCGCTGGGATGAAGCGGATGGCTCAGGAAGAATGCCCAAGATCGACACGAGCGCAACGGTAACTCGCTACACAATCGCAAGAAAATAGGTAAGTACCTAAAAATGAATGAGTTTTTGATATTGGGGGCGAAGGTCTGGGAGACCACGGAAGACGTTCTGGCGCCTCTCTCGACGCCCGTACGCGTTCGAGACGGACGGATTCTGGGGACCGGCGATGAGGCGCTTCAGGACGCATCGGAGGTCCCTCACCTCGATCTCGAGGGTCGTGTTCTCGTTCCGGGTCTGATTGATTCGCACATGCATCTCGAGCTGGACCCTGCGCTGCACACCCCCGCAGAGCAATTGGCGGTACCCGAGGAAAAGCGCCTTGGTGCGATGGAGGATCGTGCTCGCGAGATGCTCTTTGCCGGGATTCTGACGGCCAGGGATTGTGGTGGTGGTCGACATCGAGAGCATCGTCTTCGTGGCCAGATCGACCGCGGCGATCGGCTCGGGCCAAGGCTGCTCTGCTGCGGCCAGCCGATCACGACACCCGGCGGTCACTGCGATTTCTGGGGTGGCGCGGTGCAGACGCCCCTCGAGATCGATCGCATGGTCGGCCTCCAGGTCGAAGCAGGCAGCGACTGGATCAAGGTCATGGCGACGGGAGGCGTCTTTACGCCAAAGAGCAGCGCGCGCGAAAGTCAGTTCGAATTGTCCCGGTTGAATCGAATCGTGGATGTGGCCGCGCGCGCGGGGCGTTCCGTCGCCGCTCATTGTCATGGCACCCAAGGAATCGCCGATGCAATGCGAGCGGGTGTGCGAACGATCGAGCACGCGTCCTTCGCGGGCAAGGACGGATTCGGCACCCTGATCGATGAATCGCTCATCAAGGAGATGGCGCGGGCTGAACTCTGGGTTTCGCCGACGGTCAATGCCGGGTGGGGGCGCCGCTTCGTGAACGATCGTGGCGAACCGAGCGAGTTCTTCAGGCGGATGTCGGCTTGTCTACAGCTTCAGCGCGATCATGGCGTCCGTTTCATCGCGTCGACCGATGCGGGCATCCCCGGCGTTCGACATTCCGATCTCGCGCTCGGTCTCATGGCATTCGAGCGTTATGCGGGGCTTCGCCCTGTCGATGTTCTTCGCTCGGCGACTTCCGAGGCCGCCAGGGCTCTAGGGATCGAAGAAGAAACCGGACGTATCGAGAAGGGACTCTCGGCGGACTTTCTCGTCCTCGAATCCGACCCGCTGAAAGATCTCGCCGTACTTCGAGATCCCGAGATCGTTGTCTTCCGGGGGCGAATACTTGATCGGGCGTTGCGCGGGCGAGTGGACGAGCCGGATGCTCAGGCCAGATAGTGGCCCGGCCTTCGTCGACGAGCCAGATTCCGCGAATTCTCGATTTGGAGTCGAGGTCTTCCTTGGGTGCATTCGGCTTAGAAGAGAGGGTGTGATCGAAGCCGGGATGCATATCACCGTCGAGGGTGTATCCGGGCGCTTGGAGTGCCTTGTAGACTCGGGGCGCCAGAGTGCGTGGGGCGAGTCCGGTTTCGATGTTGCGTTCTATTGGGCTGTTCGAATTCGACGGCGCGTGCATTCTCGTTCCTTCGGTGCAAAGATCGTTTGCGCTTAGGGAAACTCGGAGTCGAGCGAGCACAGCCTTCGTGAATTGGTTCGAGGATCGATGTAGCCGTGAAATATTTCAATGCACGTTGAAAGAATCGGATCGCGTTGGAAGCGAGGGCGATTTGCGCCCTCGACAACTGGTCGAGTACATCCCGGTACGCTGGTTGCGGGCTTGTTATGTTGGCTCGATTCTCGCTCCACAGGGAGTGAAATTCTACTTCGTTTGGAAGACCTCGATTGGCAGCGAACGAAGCCCGGCTATGTCGAGCAGATGCAGCGCGATCTCGAATGGTTCGGTCTCGATTGGGATGCGCGAGAACTGCAGTCCGAGGCTACGGAACGGCACGATGCGGCGTTGGAAGCACTGATCGCCGACGACAGGATTTTCGCGTGCAGCTGTAGCCGTCGGGAAATCAAGGAGACTGGCCAGCGAAGTCCGGATGGCAGCTATCGGTATGCGGGAACCTGTCGCGACCAAATTGTCTCATCGTCCAATTGGCGAACACTCGATCGACCGCTGCGACTCCGACTCGAATCTTCGGAAATCCGTATCATGGATGAGAGCGGACTTGATCTCTCGGAGAATGCAGCGCGACTCTATGGTGATCCAATTATGAGGCGGCGCGACGGTGTGCACGCCTATCATTTCGCTTCGGTGGTCGATGATGCACAGGCAGGCGTGGATCGAGTCGTTCGAGGCCGCGATCTTGCGCCCTCGACGAGCCTACAGGTCGCGCTGCAGCACGTGATCGGAATTCCAACGCCGGCCTATCGCCATCATCTACTCTTCATGGAGCGGAGGGGGGAGAAGTTCTCGAAGTTTCATGGTGCAGTCGATCTCGATGCCCTTCGCCCGGCCCAGGGCGCGGATGAACTCTGCGGCCAACTGGCGGCATTCGTTGGTCTCGTACCGATGGGCACTCGTTGTCGTCCTTCGGAATTGGTTTCGAGCTTCGACTGGGCGCGCATTCAAAGCGACGATGTCGATCTGATCTGGGACGTAGACGGTGGGCTGAGACTCGCGCCGATCGATGCGTCGTGAGGGGTCGGAAGGACAGTCTTAGATCGGACTGATCTCGAGGATCGAAAATTCTGCGGGAACGCCCACTCGCAGCGGAAAACCATAGAAGCCGGTCCCACGATGGACGTAAAGTCGACTCGCGCCCCGGGCGAAGAGGCCCTGGTCGGGCCAACGTGTCCCCGAAAGAACCGTCCAATCGATGCCGAGGGAGACGAGGCCAATCTGGCCACCGTGCGTGTGCCCGGACAGAACGAGATCGACCTCATCTTCCGGCACCGCATGAAAGGCCGAAGGATCATGCAGGAGTAGGAGTCGGAGGTGTTCGTGTCGGCGCGGGAAGCGGCGAAGAAGTTCGTCGAGATGCGCTCGGCGACCCTTGTTGACGTAGTCTGCGCCGACGATTTGTACGGAACCGATCGGCGTTTGAAAGCAGGCTTCGTCATCGATGAGCAATTGAATACCTACGTTCCGCATCGCATCGCGAACATGGTCCGGGGCCTCATGATCGTGATTTCCGAAAATCGCAGCGCATCGGTCGGCGATGGGCGCGAGCGGAGCGAGTGCTTCCTCGAGACATCCTGGCGAGCCCATGCTTTCCATGGTCAAGAAGTCGCCGGTCAATAACACGAGATCGGGCTCGCGTGAGACTAATTGTGTGATTCGATCATGCAAGCGAGAGACGCTCTGCCACGGGCCGAGATGAGTATCCGTGAGTTGCACGACGCGAAGGGGACGGTCGAGCAAAGGTTCGGGATCGCGACCACGAAAACGTTCGACGGGTACGCGCTGGATCTTGTCCGGGCCTTGTTGTGAAAGTCGGAATCGCACGGTTTCGAAACGGGTCGTCATCGAAGTCGCAATCGAAAGGATGGCCACCAATACGGGAAGCGCTTCGACCAGCGTCCAAGCCGAGAGCGCCGTTTCCCAGCTGAGCCAGCCCAGGAGCAATCGAATCGGAAGGAGCAGGATCAGCCAGGGCGTCGCCAGCATTCCGCCCGCAATGAAAGTCTGGGCGGGCACCGAGATCAGCCAGCGAAAGATGGACCCCCGCATTCGAGCCCGAACCAGATGGGCCAGTTGGATGCCTGCGGCCGCCATCGAATACACGAAGACCAGATCGAGGAGTGGTGTTAGGTCGGCGGAGAGGAATTCGCGTAATCGGGAATGAAGGATGAGAGACGAAGGCAGTGCGAAGGTGAGAATGACCGCGCTGAAAATTGCGTAGAGGCGGCCTCTTACGATCGCGGCATAGAGGGGTACACCGATCCAGGTGATGATCGCGAGCACGCGAAAAAGAGAAAAGGTGTCGTCTGTCATAGCGGCTGACCTTCCGAAATCTCGCGCCGCAGCCTTAATACATGATCGCGTCGCGTCTCGAGTCCGTGCGCCTGAAATCGCGGCGAGGCATCGATCCAGTCACAGGACCAGAGCGTCTCGATTTCTTCTGGGGGAACCGAATGCGGCGGTTCGGGCATTTGGGATTGATCGTATTCGATTGTGAGCATCAGGATTGCCATTTCTCTTGGAAGGATTTTCGTGAGGTGTTCGGCGTATCGAACCCGAAGCTCCGGGGGCACCGGGACGATGGATCCGCGGTCGTAGCAAGCGCGCGTCGAGGCTCATTCCGCAGAGCGGGACGAAGACGGGTGCACTCTGCGGGATTCCGAGCTCGGGCCAATACTCAATTAGTCGCGCATTGACTTCTGCATTATGAAAACCCATTTGGCCTTTCTTCCATCGGTCGTGCCAGAACTCGGACATCAAAGTCGCCCCCATTCAATGCTCAGAGCGCGCGCGGCGGCTATGTTCGTATGCCCGCGGCCGAGTCTCGTCGACCGGCTCGATCACGTGGCTCATCAGCCTCGCATGATTGGAATCGAAGACGCGACAGTCCTGCGTCCAGCTCCTAGCTAATTTGAACTGGCCAGGAGCAACAGCTTCCCGATCGTTCCGCGTCCTTCTAGATCCGCATGCGCGGTCGCGGCTTCGGCGAGCGCATAACGTCCTCCGATCCTCTGTACGAGTGATCCGGATGCGAGGCCGCCGTAGATCGCGTCCGCGCGTTCCTCGAGAGCCTCGCGATCGGCAACATAATGGGCAAGCGTTGGGCGAGTGATGAAGAGCGAGCCTGCGGTGTTCAGCCGGCCGAGATCGAAGGGCGGAACGAGACCGCTGGCCTGCCCAAAGAGGCACAGGAGTCCTCGCGGCCTGAGCGAGGACAGGCTGCCATCAAAGGTCGAAAGGCCGACCGAGTCGTAGGCGACATCGACCCCGCGTCCGTTCGTGAGTTCGCGAACGCGCTTCGGGAAATCGTCATCGCGATACAGGATGACCTCGTCCGCGCCCGACTCTCTCGCAAGCTCGGCCTTTTTCTTGGAGCCGCAGGTTGCGATGACTGTCGCGCCTGCCTGCTTCAGTAACTGAACGAGCAGCCCGCCGGTCCCACCGGCCGCTGCATGGACGAGGGCCGTCTCGCCGGATTTGGTTTCGCGAACACCGTGCGTCAGGTAGTGCGCCGTCATTCCTTGGAGCAGACTTGCCGCGGCGAGTTCCATAGATAGAGCGTCGGGAACGCGCACGAGGAGCTGCGTGGGGACGAGGCAATGTGATGCATACGACCCCGGCGCACTCGTCCAGGCGACGCGGTCGCCGACTGCGAAATTCATTGTGTCGGATTTGGACGGAGTGCCCAGTTCTTCGATGACTCCCGATGCTTCGACGCCTAATGTGAAGGGGAGCGGGACGGGGTAGAGGCCCTTGCGGTGGTAGGTGTCGATGAAGTTGACGCCGCTGACTTCGACCCGGAGACGTGCCTGGCCGGGCGCCGGTTCGGGCAGGTCGGCTTCGACCAGATGCATTTTTTCAGGTCCGCCGGTTTCATGAATCTGGATGGCTTGAATAATTTTTGTCATCGTCAATGTCGCCTCCGCAAGCTTCGAGATTTTGGGCGGAGAGAAAAGCTAGCCCAACGAGTTAGCCTCACGCTCCGGCAATTCATAGAGAGCGACGCTGCGCTGTGGAGAATCGACATCCGGAAAGGTGCGGGCATCGAATCGCTCGAGCATGGGAAACGGGAGGCGAGGCGTACCCGTGCGCTCTGGATCAGCGAGGAGGATCGGCGCCGTCACCCGCGCGACGTTCAAGACCCAATCGCGTAAGCCTGTCTCATAGAGCACGTCCGCGGCCAGCATCAGATCCCACTCTTGTGGGACCGCCGATGCGGTCACGACTTCGAGATCGTTTGCAACAGCATTCAGTTCAACGGCTTGCCGCGAGACTGGGTCGAGGTCAAGGGCGATGACTTCCTTTGCGCCCGCTCGTGCAGCGGCGAGCGCCACGACTCCCGAGCCCGTGCCGAGATCCAGAATGCGTTTGCCCCGAACACGTTCGGAATGGTCGAGAACGAATCGGGCGAGCGCCTGGCCTGCGCCCCAGCAGAAAGCCCAATAGGGGGGTACTTCGCCCTCCGTCAGTTCGGCACATCCGGATTCGAGATCGACGTCGTCGCCTAATAGCCATAGTTGGAATTCGGGAATCAACGGAGGGCGACGCAAGACCAGGTGTCGTCCGAACGCCCCCAGCTGATTCTGAAGGCTAGAGCTCAAATATCCGCCAGAGTCCGATCGAGGTGAGCAGGATCCCTAGGACGATGACGAGGAATCCCGAACCGCCGACCGCGGCCCAGACCAGCACGCCGCCGCGTTCATTGGGTGGGATGAGTGCATGATGCGCAGTGGGTTGGATCCACCAGCGGTCCGGCAGTCGGCCACAGCGCGCCAGGGATTGTCGAAGTCGCCAGTGGTAGACGATCGCGGTCGGGATGCCGTAAGCAAACCCGACCGCGGCCAGTCCCATGCCGGCAAAGATCAGCGTCTCCGAGTCCGCGCCAAGAGCCCAGCCCACCACACAAAGAAGAATGAGTAGGCCGAGGCTGATGAGGGATTCGAACATGCGGGTCCCTGTCCACGATCTCGGGTGTGTTAGTAGCGGTAGTTTTCCGGCTTGTAGGGGCCGTCGACATCCACATCGAGATACTCAGCCTGCTTCTGGGTGAGCTTCGTGAGTTTCACGCCCAGCTTGTCCAGATGCAGTCGCGCGACTTCCTCGTCGAGCTTCTTTGGCAACACATAAACCTTGTTTTCGTACCCTGCGCCGTTTTCTTGGAGCTCAATCTGAGCCAGGACCTGATTCGTGAACGAAGCGGACATCACGAAACTTGGGTGTCCGGTCGCGCAGCCGAGATTGAGAAGACGTCCCTCGGCGAGAACGAGCACGCTATGTCCGTCCGGGAAGCGCCACTCGTCATATTGTGGCTTGATGTTGTTGTGTTTGATTCCCGGGATCTTCTTCAGGCCGGCCATGTCGATCTCGTTGTCGAAATGCCCGATGTTGCCGATGATCGCCTTGTCCTTCATCCT
Organism: Myxococcales bacterium; assembly: GCA_012960035.1. Lineage (GTDB taxonomy): Bacteria > Myxococcota_A > UBA9160 > UBA9160 > UBA4427 > DUBZ01. The sequence goes on from DUBZ01000135.1 coordinate 260,668, forward strand.
CGACATCTGGTCTGCTGTGATGATGTCGTAGTTGCCGGTCGTCGTGACGAAGAAGTCTGCGACGCCGATGACATCCTCGAGGGTGTTGACCTCGTAGCCCTGCATGGCGGCCTGTAGGGCGCAAATCGGATCGATCTCCGTCACGATCACACGGCATCCCTGTCCTCGTAGACTGTCGGCGCAGCCCTTGCCGACATCGCCGAAGCCGCAGATCACGGCGATCTTTCCGCCGAGCATCACATCGCTGGCTCGCATGAGTCCATCGGGTAGCGAATGTCGGCAGCCGTAGATGTTGTCGAATTTTGACTTCGTGACCGAGTCATTCACGTTGATAGCCGGGAAGAGCAGCTGGCCGTTTTTCTCCATTTGATACAACCGATTCACGCCCGTCGTCGTTTCCTCGGAGACGCCGCGGCATGCCTCAGCGGTTCGATGCCACCTTCGATTGTCGGCCTTTTTGATCTTGCGAAGCAGGTCGAGGATTACGCCGTATTCCTCGGAGTCCGTTTCCGAATTGAAGTCCGGGATTTTGTCGGCCTTCTCGAATTCGAGACCCTTATGGATCAAGAGCGTCGAATCGCCGCCATCATCGACGATCAGTTCTGGTCCCGAACCGTCCGGCCAAAGCAGAGCCTGATCCGTGCACCACCAATATTCTTCGAGGGTCTCGCCCTTCCATGCAAACACGGGAATGCCCTTTGGATCTTCCGGAGTTCCATCGCGGCCCACCGCGATCGCCGCAGCGGCATGATCCTGGGTCGAGAAAATGTTGCAGGAGACCCAACGCACATCCGCACCGAGATCGGTCAGTGTCTCGATCAGGACGGCGGTCTGGATGGTCATGTGGAGGCTGCCCATGACGCGCACGCCATTCAGGGGCTTGGACTTTCCGAATCGCTCGCGCAGCACCATCAGGCCGGGCATCTCATGTTCGGCCAGTTCGATTTCCTTGCGGCCCCATTCGAAGAGCGAAAGGTCGGCGACCTTGAAGGTGGGGGCAGTGTCCTGAGTCATGGTTCGAAGTCTCCTAGAAAGTGTGAAGCCGACAGGGTCCAAGGACAAAATCGGCTTATATATCTCAATATGCGGATATACTGGTATGGGACTTGAGCACTGTCAAGCGCTGCGGTCGGCTAGGCCAACTTCTTGGGAATCGACCGGCCGAGACCGCCAGATTAGATGTGAATTGAATGAAACCAACGACAGCGAACTCGAATGCGAATACGTTCGCATTTGAATTCGGCGGCTATTGGGCGACGGCGGCGACCACAAACGCTGCGGCGGCGAGGGCGAAGAGCACTGTGGCGATCAGCCATCGGAGCGTTCGGTTCTGGGCCACCAGGCTGGCTTCGAGACGGCGCTGTTGTTCCGAAACCTGCAGCAGTGATTCCTGGAGTTCGCCGAGTGCGCCGAGCTGTTCCTCGATATCCCAGAGCTGCGTGAGTCGCTCTTCGATCTGATCGGAACGACCGAGCAGATCGATATGGCTGCGTTCGAGTTTCGACTCGACTGAGACGAGTGCCTGAAGCATCGGCTCGACGATGCGTTTCTCGATTGATTCATTCGCTTGTCGCACGCTGGCTCGGGCTGCCGCGTTCTCTGTCGGTGCTAGCTGTCGATCTTCTGGGGTGTCTTTTGGGGCGGGAGCTTGTGGCTTGGCCTTTCGGCGGCCGAGTGCGATGCGTCGCCAGAGCGACGGTCTGGCCTTGGGGGCCTGCGCGTCTTCTCGGCCGCGATCCCCTGGCAGCGGGCGTCCGCGCTCCTCTACGGGAAGTGTCGCATTTTGCGCTCTCACGCCTTGTGGCGCTCGACTCCGGTTATCGAACTCGGGGCGATGCGGTCTGTCGGATTGATTCACGCCGATTTTCCTTTCGCGTGCCGTGGCTTGGTTCGAAGCCAATCTCGACCGCGACTCTAATACAAAATTGGAGGGCGAATCCGACGGCTTGGCGCATCGCGAATTCGATGCTGAAGTCGATGACGGCATAGTTGACGGCACAGTCGCCCCCGGCAAGACCAACTCCGTCGACCTCTCCGAAATTTCTGCACCACGTACCGTCGAAAAAGCCGACTCGGTCATCAGCCCCCCATCCAAGCGGCATCGGCATCATACAGCGACTGGGCGCGAAGGTCCGCCTATTCACCGCCCTGAAATGCTTGTCCGCGTCTTTGGTGGACCCATCCTCGGCGATCAGAGAACCACCGTCCGCCATCGAGGTGAGGCCTAAAGGCCACGGATGATGTTCTTATGTCGTCGCTGTGAAAATTGATTCCGATTCTGTCGGGGCATTCCGTCGACGCTGCGCCGCCATCACATCATCATGGCCGGCGTGTGAATTTTCTCCGCAATTCTAAGCTGCTGGCCGCGAGCAGAGGCATTCCGGAAACTCATGAGACGAGATCGACAGCGAGAAGGAGGGGACGGCGGTGCTACAGGCGCTCGATGATGGGCTGTGGGTGATTGATCATGATTTTGCGATGCCGGGTGGGATTCAACTTGGGACTCGGACGACCCTGATTCGCCTCGCGGTCGGCGGCCTGTTCGCGCATGCGCTGGGACCGGTCGACGCGGGCGTCCACCAAGAGATCTCGAAACTCGGTGAGGTGACCGAGCTGGTTGCCCCCAACCTTTTCCACAATATGTATGTGAAGGATTGGGTCGCCGAATATCCGGGTGCAAAGTGTTATGCGCCTCAAAGATTCGACGAGAAAGTCGAGGGCCTCGACTTTCTCGGGCTGACGAACGAGGCCCCGGATACGTGGTCTGGGGATCTCGAGCAAGTCGTCGTCGAAGGTGCCCCCAAGCTAGACGAGGTCGTTTTTTTTCATCCTGCGACGCGGACCCTTTTGTTGACGGATCTCTGTTTCAACATGCACCATTCAGATTCGTTCGTGACGCGTCTTTTCATGCGGATCATGGGCGGTTATGGCCATTTCGGTCCGAGCCGAATGGCCCGGTCCTTCATGAAGGACAAGGCGGCCGTTCGACGCGGCATCGAGCGAATTCTCGAGTGGGATTTTGATCGAGTCACGGTCACCCACGGCGAAGTTCTCGAGACGGGTGGTCATGCCATGTTTGAGAAAGCCTACGCGTGGCTACTCGAATGACAGGGTCAATGGCCTAACAAAGAGTGCATTTCAGATGATTCAATTTGGTAGGCGCGGCCACAAAATTCACAAATGATTTCCTGGCTCTGTTTCTCGCGAATCATGGTCTCGAATTCTTTTCGTTCGAGCAGCCCGAGTGTTCGGAGCGCTCGATCTCGGCTGCACGGGCAATCAAAAACCGGGTTCATCGTATGCCGATCCCGTGATCCAAGGCCGATCAGCAAGCGGTCGATGATCGCATGGGCGTCGATTGGACCTTCGAGCAGGGTTGCGAGCCCCGGCATAGCGGAGATGTTGTCTTCGATCTGGGCGAGTTCTTCGTCGGTGACGCCCGGTAAGGCCTGAACCAAGAAGCCACAGGCACCCACATCGATCATCTGCGGTCCGAAGGCGACGCCAAGCCCCACCGCAGAGGGGGTCTGTTCGCTCTCCGTCAGGTAGAGGGTGAGGTCTCCAGCTACTTCGCCGGAAACAAGGGGAACGGTTCCCGTATAGGGGGACCGCCAGCGGGGGCGATGTCGAACGACGTTGAGGGGTCCGAGGCCGATGGCCCCGGCAATATTCGGGGAGCCGTCACGATGAAGCTTCTCGATTTCGGGATGCTGAACAGTTCCCCGAACGCGTGCTCGCGAATCCGCAATCGCGGTCAGGCTTCCGAGTGGTCCGTCGCCGCGAAACTGGAGTTGAACGGATTCGACATCGTTGTCGTTGGCGTCGTCGGCAGCGCTCCCCACGGCGATCAGCAGTGCACCCATCAAGGCGCGGCCAAAAGCGTTCCCCGCGGTCGGCGCGAAAGGGCGGAGCGATAGACCAAGGCTAACGAGTTCGCTCGCCACGAGCGCCTTCACTGCGACACCCCCAGACTCGGAAATCGTTCGTACGAGTGCATCGGGTCGAGCGCTTTCCCGTGGCGCGATCAGATGCGGCCCGGATTCCGGATCAGGCAGGGTCATGTCGAATACGATCCCAGGTCTCGAAGTCAAATGATCGGGCGTGCCGGGAGTCGGCGGGATGGGTTTCGCGTGCGCTGAGACGCCAGTGTCGTTCATCGATCTTCGGGAAAAACGTGTCACCTTCGGGCTCAGCATCGACGCGCGTCAGGTGGATCCGGTCGGCGAATGCCATGCCTTCGAGATAGACGGCTTCACCGCCGGCAATGAAGCATTCCTTGAAGCCTTCCTTGCGGGCGCGCTCGAGAACGACGTCCAATGCATCGGCGAATTCGCAATCGGGCCCAGACTCATGGGGCTGGCGACTGAGTACGAAGGTCTTTCGATCGGGCAGCGGACGCGGCAGAGACTCGAATGTCTTTCGGCCCATGACGACGCAATGGCCCACCGTCAGGCGCTTGAAGAATTTCTGATCGTCGGGCAGGCGCCACGGAATCTTACCGCGATGGCCGATGACGCCGTTGTGACCGGCAGCGACGACGAGGGAGACACGCATGGTTGGATGACCTCCCTTTCAAGGTGTCGGCACGGATCGGTCAGGCGGGCACGGCTGCTACGCGAAGGCAGAGCCTCGCCTGCACTTCTCGGGCGAAGGAACTAAACCGCGATCGGTGCAGGGATTCGTGGATGAGGGTCGTAGCCTTCGAGTCGGAAGTCTTCGAACGTAAAGTCGTCGATCGACTTCACTGCCGGGTTTAGATGCATGCGAGGAAGTGGTCGTGGCTCGCGTTCGAGCTGGAGCGCCGCCTGCTTGAAATGATTCTGGTAGACATGGGTATCGCCCAGACTGAGGATCAGCTCGCCGGGCTGTAGGTTCGTTACCTGCGCCATCATCATGGTCAGTAGCGCGTACGAAGCAATGTTGAAGGGCAGTCCCAGAAAGACATCGCAGCTTCGCATCGTCATCACGCAGTTCAGCCGGCCCAGCGTCACATTGAACTGAAAGAGCAGATGGCAGGGCGGCAGCTTCATCGCGCCGAGCTCCCCAACATTCCACGCACTGAGCACCAATCGTCTTGAGTCCGGGGTCTCCCGAATCTGATCCACCAGCGCACTCAACTGATCGATCTCAACGGCTTCGCGGGGTTCGGAACCCGAAGCGCCTGCGGCTACGAAATCCGAAGCGCCTGCGGCTACGAAATCCGAAGCGCCTGCGGCTACGAAATCAACAGAAGGAGCCGCCGCGCGCCAACGCCGCCACTGTGCACCGTAGACGGGACCCAGTTCACCCGACTCGTCCGCCCATTCGTCCCAGATGCTCACGCCCTTGTCCTGAAGTGTTCGCGCATTCGTATCGCCGGAGACAAACCAGAGCAATTCATGAATGATGCTCTTGGTATGAACTTTCTTGGTGGTGAGCAGCGGAAATCCGATCGAATCGATGGCGGCTTCGTCTCGACCCTTCTCGACCGAGACGGATTCGGACTTCCCGTGCGCAAGCGCATGCCCTCCGAGATCGAATCGCAACTGACGTCCGAAGACGCTTCGCGTTCCGGTGCCGGTGCGGTCGCTCTTGTCGACGCCATTTTCGAGAACGTCCTGAAGAAGATCGAGATAGGCTCTCAACTGATTCCGGACCCCACTAGCCCAACTAAAGGTTCATTCATTCATTCATGCGCTGCTGCATCTTACAGGACACCCGATCGCGGTGCCGTCGTTAGGGGATCCGGGCGATGGCAGTCTACCATGCATACGTGGGAATCGGTGGATTCACTCAGTCCTCGAGCGCATCTTGCATGAGTGAACCGAGGTGGCACCGTGTCTAGCACCGAGAAACTGAAAGCCCGGTGGAAGCCCGGCGAGTCTGGCAATCCGAAGGGGTCGTCTGCGAAAGGCGGGCCGGAGGCGCGCACTCCACGAGGCTCTCGACTTGATCCTCGGAAGCGTTCCGCCCGCCGCTCTCTTCGATCGCATTCCCGAGGACGTGCGGGCACTGCTCCCTGGCCACGTCACCTTCGCCGATATGCCATCGCTCGGCAGCTCGGCCTCGAAGATGATCAGGCCTAACCGGGGTAATCGAATCTCAATCTCCCGATTCTTCAGCCTTCCGAACCCACTCACCAGTCGACTTTGCACTGACGCCTAGCTCCATGGCAATACCGGCCACCGAACGATCGCTTTATGTTCCCGACTGCTTCTCCAGCTGGCCGGCCCCTCCATACTGGTACCGGTTCTTTGGGCTTGCCAGTGATCTATTCGGACGGTATGGAGCACGATCAGGACAACGTTGGGAATAGGAAAAACAGTGCGACCAGGCTCTGCTGGTCGATTGGGATAGGAGGGAACGCGATGTCCAATCCGTAGGAAGCGAATAGGCAATAGTCTCAGAATGTTAGAGCAACGTATCTTTCGGACTTATCCCTTCAACGCATCTTCCATGAAGTAGTTGAAGTCTTCCGACTCTTCGCCGTGCAGGAGTTCGTAAGCATGTGCTGGGCTCTTCGAGTCGAAGAGCTGATCCTGGAAGGCGCGGTCGGTTCCGACGGTTCGCGCTAGCGCCGCCAAGACTTGAAGATGCCGTTCGCGCTCATCGGGCGCGGTACCGAGGAGCACCATGCAGTGGACGGGCCGGCCGTCGGGAGTTTCGAAGCCTAGGCCGTCTCGCGACAGCGCCATGACGCCGATCATGGCCTCAGCTTCGGGCAGAATACCGTGGGGCACAGCGAGCCCGCCTCCGAGGCAGGTCGATCCCTGTTGTTCGCGATCGAATACGCTCGAGACAAGGCTCTCGCGGTCGACTCCTCGTACAGAATGTGTTCGCAGAAGCATGTCCACGAGTCTCGAGATCGCGATCTCTTTCGTGGGCGCCTGAAAATCCGTGACGATGTGTTCTTCTTGCAGGAAATCGATGAGTCGGAGGCGATCGCGGCCGACTTCTCCCGCCCGACCAAGAGCCAGGCGGGTCAGCACGGGGCCGACGATTTCGTTGACCGTGACGACGCTGAGGACGACGGCCGCGAATAGTCCCGCCGAATCGGCGAAGCGGACATCGTCCTGGATCAGAAGGACGAGACCGACTGCGACCCCGGCCTGCGGAATCAAAGCGAACCCGAGGTTCCGCCGAACGCGTTCGGTGGCTCGTGCGGCACGCAGTGCGGTTTCTGCGGCCAGTAGTTTGCCGCCAAAACGTGCGAAGAAGTAGAGCACGGCGAGAATTCCGGCGTGTTGGAGGTGGTCAAGGGAAAGATGCATGCCGGCGAGGGTGAAGAAGACGGTCAGGATCGCCGGTTCGAAGTTCGCAAAGACGGAGTCGATCAGATGGCTTCGGCTGTGGGTGATATTGGCCTGAACGGCTCCAAGTACAAGACACGCGAGCATGGCCGAGAACCCGACCGAGGCGGCGACGCCCGAGGTGAGGACGAGTGCGACCACCGCGGCTGTCGCCAGACGTTCCGGTCCGAGCGCCAGACGGGTAATCCGGTCGAGGACCAGGGCGACACCACCGCCGAGCAGGACGGGGCCCGCGAGTTGGAAGAGAGTGCTGCTGGTTTCGAAGGTGCCGGGTTCTGCGGCGGCCAGATTGCTGCCGATGGCGGCACGACAAACTTCGAAAAGGACGATGCAGGCGGTGTTATTCAAGGCCACGGCTGCAGTCAAGGTCTTGACGAAGACGCCCTTCGACCGGGTTTCTCGAACCAGTGCGACGATGGTCGCCGGTGCAGTCGCAATCGAGACGGCACCCAAGAGCACGGCTATCTCGAAGGACGTGCCACCGAGATAGTAGAGCACGATAAAGACCAGCAGCGGCGTGATGGTCGATTCCGCAACGAGTAGATAAGAGAGGCGGCGCACCGCGTTGCGCAGCCGATTGATATGCAGGTGTGCGCCGACGGTGACGGCGATGAGTCCGAGCGCGATGTCCGTGAGTGGTTCGAGTCCACCGAGGGACTCTTGGCCAAAGAGATCGAATCCGGCGCCGCCGATGAGAATTCCACCGAGAATCTGTCCAGTCACGCTCGGCAACCGAAGTCGTCGCGCAAGGGCGCCAGACAGACTGCCGGCGAAGAGGACGACGGCGAGCAGCAGAAGAGGACTCGCGTGATGTAGCGATTCTATGAGCGAATTCATTCAGGGGCCTGCATCATGCTCGAGGCGGCGGCGGGATCCTGGATCGTGTTTCCCTCTCGGAAAGAATCACGATGGGTGCGCAGGATCTTCGTGATTGCAAAGTCGGCTGCTCCGCCATCGACGAGCAGGGCGATCGCTTCGTCGATCACGCGCTCGGCCAGGACGAAGTCGCCGGCTTCGGCATGCGCAGCGGCGAGTGTGTCGAGAAAGTCGGCGGTCCTCGATCCACGCTGCGCAATAGCGCGTTCCGAGAGGCGGATGGCGCGGGGGCCATCTCGCAGAGACTCGTGGGGTGAGGTCGCCATGGCCCACGCATGGTTATTGAGGAGCGGGGGATTGTCTGGGCAGGATTCGAGGCCGGACTCTCGCAGAGTATGGAGTTCTTCGAGGCGGTTCTCGGTTCGAAATATTTCCTCGGTTCGCGCATTGAGCGCATTGTCGCAGGGGGTCACGGAGAGACCGGCTTGTAAGGTCTCGAGCGCTCCGGCATTTCGATCGAGTGCGATCAGAGTTTCGGCGTGCGCGATACGCACGGCGATATGCTGCGGGCTTCGTTCGAGTTTCGATACCAGAAGTGGGAGCACTTCGGCGTGGCGATTCAACGCGAGAAGGGAGTCCAGCACGATGTCCTGCACGAAGACATTGTCCGGCTCTCGGCGATAGAGGTCGGCGATAGTTGCGAGGGCCTCTTCGTGGTTGCCCCCGTTCCTGAAGCCTCCGCTGATCGACATCACATCCACATCGGCGATTCGGTCGACGGGGTCATCGCCGCGTAGGCGGAGGCTTTCGATCTCTTCGCCGATCTGTGTGCTGTCTCCTGCGAAGGCATAACCCAGGGCCTTGAGCTCGGCGGCCCGTTCGAGAGTGATCTCCTCGTGGTCGGTGGCGGCCTCGTGTTTTGGATTCGAAAGTATTTTTTCGAGCCGTTCGAGGAGCGCCGCAGCGACCTCTGGATTCTCGCCGATCAGATTATTCGTTTCCCCTGGATCGCCCAAGACGTCATAGAGCTCAGGGTTCTGCTTGTGGATGTATTTCCATTTACCTTCACGAATGAAACGGAGCGGTTGAATCCCGAAGGCGCGCAGAAACGATGTGGCTTCTCCGTACCCGACCAGCTCGAGGTCTTTTTTCGGTTCTTTGATGAGCGGTCGCAGCGAACGCCCCCGAATTCGCTTCGGCCTCGGCCGGCCCAGGAGATCGAGCACAGTGGGCAAGATGTCGACGGTCCGCACGAGGGACTCGATGCGCAGACCCCGAGGCAGCTCTGCGGGTCCCCAGAAAATCAGCGGGACCCGCATGGTCGTGTCGTACACGAAGAATGCATGGCTTCTTTCTGCGTGATCGCCGAGACCTTCGCCATGGTCGGACGTCAGAACGACCAGGGTATTCGAGGTGAGGCTGAGTTCTTCGATGGCTTCGCGAAGCCGCCCAATCTGGAAATCCACCGATGCGACTTCATCGAAATAGGGCTCGCCGGGGTAGCGGCCGCGGAATTCAGCTGACGCATAGTTTGGATCGTGGGTGTCGAAGTAGTGGAGCCATAGAAAGAAGGGCCGCTCGCGATGTTCGGTGATGAATTCGATTCCACGACGCGTAATGTCGGCACCCGTACGGATGTTCTTCGTGATCGGAGCGTCGCTGTCGAGATGTCGAACCTGCTTCAACTCCACGTTGCCAGCGTCAGGACCTCGATAATGATCGAAGCCCCGAGTGATGTGTGTTTCCTTTCGCAGGACGTTGGCTGAGATCTCGGCGCCGGTCGCGTATCCGGCGCCCCGGAGTCGTTCGGCGAGCGTGATGTTGTCTCTGCCTAGCACGTCGCCCGAGTTGGTTCGAACGCCGTGTTCGAAAGGGTGTAGGCCTGTGAAAATGGTTGCATGAGAAGGAAGGGTCTCCGCGGAGGACGTCACGGCCTGGACGAAGAGCACGCCTTCATCGGCCAGGCGGTCGATCTCCGGAGATGGTTTTCGAGTCTGGCCATAGCTACCCAGGGCATCGGCGCGAAGCGTGTCGAGGGTGACCAACACGAGATTAGGTCGGGCCGAGTGTTTGGGAACCGACTTTTCCTGGGCTGGCAGTGCGTCCGAGCCATCGCAACCCATCAGCCAGAACATGAGGGCCGTGGCAAGGAGAGCTGGAATGGTGCGAGGTGCAACTCCCAAGAAGTCGGCTAACGCGACGTCGCAACGCATCGTCCCTTGTCCGAGTTCTTGCACTAGCCCGCGCCACCATCGACGAGGTTGCTCAGCACACCGAAGCCACCTGTCCATGTGCCGATCAAGCTTCCGACTGTCGTCAGGATGAAGACCAGGAAAACCTGCATCAGGCGGCTCTTCCACCACCGACTGGGAATCGCGAGGTCCTCTCCAACCGTTCGGAAATCGCTGACACGCGGGGGCCTCGCCCAGAGCTGCGTAAAGGCCGCGACGTAGCCCGCGCCGATGAGCGGCGAAAGACTCGTGAACGGCGCAGCCAAGGCGGCTGCCAAAATCGTGACCGGATGGCCGAGGGCAATGATGGCTCCAATGCCACTGGGAATCGCGTTGGCGAGGAACCAGATGAGCGCGTTCTCGCCTGCTGCTTCGGTGCCCTGAGTGAGTGCGATCGCGACGATCGAGCCGACGATGACGGCCGGGATCCCCCAGCCCAAAACTCTCCACATCTTGCTGTCAGCGGGGATTGATGTGATCTCTTGCATGTCCGCGCGGTCTTGATTCTCGAGACGCTTTTTCATGCCTTCGATATGACCGGCGCCGACGACGGCAACGATTTTATGCCCTTCGCTTTCGAGAATTTCATGGGCGAGGTAGGCGTCGCGTTCGTCGATTAAGACGCGCTTCAAATCGGGCATGATGCGGCCGAGTTCGTTCATGACTTCGGTCACGACGTCCTGATCCCGAATGCGAGCGAGTTCGTCTTCCGAAACGTCGGGGTTCTCGAAGAGGCTCGCGACGAGCTCGGTGAGCAAGCGCATGCGCTGCCACCAGGTGATCGATTGCCAGGCGCGGCGCAACGTGATTCGCACGTCACGGTCACATAACACCATGGGGATGCCGTTTTCCTCGGCTACTTTGGCGGCTTCGAGGAGTTCGCTGCCCGGGGTGACGCCGAGCTGAAGGCCCAGGCGTCGTTGGTAGGAAGCCAGGATCAGGTTCAGCATCAAGGTCGCGAGCTGCTTCTTCTGAAGCACTTCCCGAAGATCCTGCTCCTCGAATTTTTTCTCCTGGGAGAGTGCTTCGTAGCGACCGGGATCGAGCTCGATGCAGACAGCGTCCGGCTGTTCGCGTTCGATGACTTCGCGGACCAGATCAACGGAGCGCTGGGAGACATGTGCGGTTCCCACGAGCCAGAGTTCGCGTCCGGCCACGTTGACGCAATGGACGTCCGTTGATTCTTGTACCTCGTTCTGGCCCATCGATTCTCCGCATGGTCTACAGGCGATGAGCTTGGCCATGTGCCGCCCTCGATCGGGGCGAGAGAATGCGCCCCACGCTGCCCTTAAGCAAGCATTCTCATCGGCTGGCTGCGGATTTCAGTGAAGTGTCGGTGGCAGGGCGTTTTGCCGGGCACGCCAGACCAATCGTGCGCCAAGCAGCGTCGCGAGTGCCACCCCGTGCACGATGGCGGGTCGATAGTCAGCTTTGATCAGCCAGAAATGATGAATCACGCCGAGGGTGGCCGCCCCGTAGACGACTTGATGCAGCCGGATCCAGCGTTTCCCCAGCTTCTTCATCCAGCTTCTGGTCGAGGTCACAGCGAGCACGAAGAGCAGCGAGAACGCCGCCATACCCACCATGATATAGGGCCGTTCGGTCAGATCTTCGACGATCGCGCCGACTTCGAGCCCGAGATCGAAAAAGGCCCAGGTCGAAAGGTGAAGACAAGCGTAGGTAAAACCCGCGAGACCCAAGGTTCGTCGCAACGGCGCAATTCCTCGCAGGCCGAGGAATTTTCGAGCCGGGGTGATCGCGAGAGAGAGCAGGATGAGTCGAAGACCCCATTCACCAGTCAGATGGGTCACTTCCTCGATCGGGTTCGCGCCGAGCCCGTTTAGGGCGAAATCTCCGGCGAGAATCAGCGCGGGGAGTGCGGCCGCGAGGATGGCGAACCAGTGCAGCATTTGCGATCCGACTCCTATTCCGACAAATCCTTTTTTTTAGAAGTAGCGCTGCAGGTCCATGCCGTCGTAGAGCGAAGCGACCTGATCACCATAGCCGTTGAAGGCGAGGGTCGGATGTTTTCGATACTCGCCGAGCTTGCGTTCTCGTGCCTGGCTCCAGCGCGGGTGAGCGACTTTTGGATTGACGTTGGCGTAGAAGCCGTACTCGTCGGCTGCGAGATCATTCCAACTCGTTGCGGGCTGACTCTCGGAAAAGTGGATTCGTACAATGGACTTGATGCTCTTGAATCCGTATTTCCAGGGCACGATGAGCCGAATCGGTGCACCATTCTGATTCGGAAGGATCTTTCCATACATGCCGACGGCGAGAATGGCCAGGGGATGCATGGCCTCGTCCATGCGCAGCCCTTCGCGGTAGGGCCAGTCGATGACGTGACGATTCTGGCCGGGCATCTGTTTTCGATCGACCAGGGTCTCGAAGCTGACATAACGTGCCTTGGACGTGGGCTCGAAACTCTTGAGGACATCGCCGAGCGAGATTCCGATCCAGGGAACGACCATCGACCAGGTTTCGACGCATCGAAATCGGTAGATGCGTTCCTCGAGATCTGCTCGGGCCAGAATAGTTTCGAGAGGGACGAGCCCGGGCTTGCCGACTTCGCCATCGACTACGATAGACCAGGGCTCCGGTTGGAGGGAATGTGCGTTGCGAGATGGGTCTTTCTTGTCCGTTCCGAATTCATAGAAGTTGTTGTACGAGGTGGCGTCACTCTCGCTCGTGTGCTCTTCCTGGATGCGAAAGGCGGGGGGCGCCGGTTTCACGTTGTCGAGTTTTCGGAGCATCCGGCCGTCGCTCGTACTCGTCGATTCGGCCTCCGCCTCGTCCGCCGAAAAGCAGCCCGCAAGAGTCGCTCCCATGACGGCCGTCGAGCCGAGTTGTAGAATTTCTCGGCGGTTCAAGAAGGTCGTCTCGTCGGTGACTTCGGACTCGCGGATTCTGGGCATCTTCATGGACTCCCTCATGGGCTCTGTGCTCCTACGTCCATTCTTGGACCGGTTTCCCCAAAGGGGAAACCAACGAATCGGAGCCGGTTCTCGGAGTTGATTCGCCGGTTCCGCGGCCTCGGTTACAGCTTATCCGGCTCTCCATCGATGCAATCAGTGGGTCAAGCGATTCATGGTAGTTCGCTGAACTCCGTGTTTCATTTATCCTTCGCCCTGGTCGCGAAGGGCATGAAGTTCGCGAAGGGTAGGAAGCGCTGCTGCAACCGGTCGACGAGGCCCGGTGTGATGATGTCGCTGAAATCATCCAGACTGAGTTCAAAGCGCAGCACGCCTGGAGCGTGCGTGATCGCAGAGAGTCTGGTCTGTGGTGCGAGTCGTGGAAGCGGTATGTAGGTTCGGAAGAGCGATACGAGTCGCGCGCGGATTCCGAGAAATGTCGCATGCTTGGGATGCAGCACGAACCAACCTCGGCGCACACGCAGTTGGGTCTCTGTTCGAGCGATCGCGAAGCCGCCAACCTGTATTTCGAAATCAATGGCGTCTTGGGCGAGAGTGAGATCGAAGGGCACACGCGAGCGGCGCAGCCAGAGATCGAGTTGGCGCTGATCAATGGTCATTTCGAGTCGCGCACCGGCGGCTTCGATGCGCGCCGGGATGCCCGGCGTAAACTGGAACCGATCCGCATGAAGAACTAGTCGTTCGAAGGGTAGTGCCAGAATCGCGATGCCCGCGAGTTCGAGTCGAACACCCTCGAAGTTTCCGCGAACCGAATCTGCAAGCGCCCCCTGCCAGCTGACCTTGGCCGGCATTTTGAGGTAGGTGCTGAGGAGATCGTCTATGGCGTCAGAACGCATCGGACTTCATGCTCGCTTGAGTCTTTCTCATCGGGGGCATGCTTTCGCTCGTCCCCTTCTTCAGTGCTGCTCGCCGGAACCTAACGAGTTTTGACGCTCACCGTCGAAGACTGCTGTAGAAACGTGTCGGGCGTTGTCCCCGGGGGCTCAACCAAGGATCATCATGTGGCCCGTGATGGTCAGGATCGGATTTACGTGGAGGGACCGTCCCGGCTCCATTAGCTACGCGTCCGGCTTGTCGCATCGAGCGGCGAACGATCAGATTTGCGCAATGAGCGGCTGGATCAGCTGCGAAACTCGACGATCGATACGGCAAAGAGCATGGGAAAGGAAATCGGCGCGGACTTCATGCTGCTCGGTGCAAACAACAGCGTCATCGATGCAGCTGGGGCAGCGAGATTCGTTTCGATCAGGTCGAACTCGAGGTGGTGAATCTCGAGACAAACGAAAAAGTCTGGATCGGTCAGAAGAAGATCAAGAAGATCGTGACGCGATCGTCTTACCGCTTCTAGCGAGCCAGGTTCGGACAGGAGATGAAGGGCGTCTTCATTCGAAGGGTCTTGTCACGAATGTTCGCCGTGTGGGCAGCCATGGTCATGGCTGGGCTGGCTGGTGGATGCGCGTCTACGGGTGTTGTTCAACAAGAACTCACGGATCGGCTGCGCATGCAAGACTATTCCCGCGTGTTACGACTCCTCGAAAATCGAAAATGTTCGACTTTCGGAGGGCGCAATCAGATTCTCTATTTCTTCGAGCGCACGCTCGTTCTTCTCTTTTCAGTGCTGAACTATCTGATGCTGAATGCAGTAGATTAGGCACTGGTGGAAATTCACAGGTCGGTGAAGTGCTACGCAAATCGCAGATTGATAGTCCGAATGAGAACGTCTATCAGGAAGATGCCTTCGCTCGCTATTTGTCGGCACTGATGTTTGAAGCTGCAGGGGAACTCGACTCTGCCTTCGTCGACTACAAGTTGGCCGTCAAAGCCGATGATGGCTATTGGAGTGATTACGGGGTGGGTCGACCTGCCTCGCTCCTGTTGAATGCCGAGCGCGTGGCGCGTCGGTTGGGTGACTGGGCCGAAGCAGATCGTCGGGCGCTCGGTGGGGTTGGGCGCTCACAATACCTGCCCGAAGGCGCCGGCGAAGTGTTCGTCCTTCACTACAACGGGCTCTCTCCCATGAAGGATCAGATTCGCTTCACGATTCCTTTCTCTCGTGCGCTATTTCTCGGAACAGGCAGATGAGGATGTTATTCATGCCTAGCGTTGTGTTTCGTCGTATCTCCTTTCTCCTCGCGGTGAGTCTGGCGGGTTGTGTGACGCAGCGTCAATGAGGTCGGGTCCTTTGGTCAATCTTCTTTCAGACAAGCGAAAACGCAGTCCCCTCCCGACTCTTGATTCAGAGCAGTTCCGACGATTTCAATTGAGGTTGGAGAGGCTGTTGCTCGCGTTAGGGAAGCCACTGATTCTAAAGAGGTTGGAACGCGAATGCGCGACTTATGAAGCTTCACTCGAAGAACTCGAGAGTGCTGCGTCCCTGCCCACGGCGGAGGATCTGCTCGATGTGTTCGATCGCGTGAGAGCTGGTTTGACGTCCGAGCTCAACGATCGAGACGTGGGGCCAAGTGCTGGGACGTTTTTCTGTTATTGGCCGGGCCGGTCGCTCTCGACTGGAGAGGCCGAGCTGGCGAGTCGCGGGTATTTCGACGTGATGGATCGACCTCCGTTAGCGAATTGGCTGGAAGCGGTTGCACGTCCGATGGCGTCGCATAAACAAGAGTTTGAAGTCGCCATTCTCGTTTGGGTTCCCGAGGCCGACTTTGAGCGCGCCCAATCGGGTCGCAGGGCTTGCGGCACCGAGTCTCTGGCTTTGCTTTCCGAAGTGTCGACCCGTCTCGCGGATCAGCTTCAACCCTTGCATCGTGATGCGGGGGAAATGGGTTGAACCAAGCGGCTGGGGATCGGTGAACGTCGTGCCCGTCGATCCCGGAATCACGACAGGCTCGGCGGCCGCCGGCTGGTCACTCCCATATTCAGAGACGACGGTTTCGCTGTCGAAGACGACATTGAACTGAACCTCTGTCACGGACACCTGGTATTCGGCTTCGGGGCAGATCTATACGCTGGTCGCGCTGGTCGTCGAATCCTTCTCGAACTCCGTCAAGGAGATGGATGAGAAAGGGCTCGGGCCGCTCGGACTAACCGGCGTCCTCCTCGGCATTCTTCGATCGGCACTGCGAGGTCAGAGAGCAGCTCTGCGAACGAACAGAGCCCACCGTTGCGCTGGAAAAGCACGACGCAATCTTCTGTCTGTTCAGGTGTGGACTGGCTCACAGAGTCGCGCTTCCCTTGTTGGTGAACACGGATGCTGAATATGTTTGGTCACTACGAGAGACCTCGGCCGCCGATGACGTTGATCGATTCGACGATTCCTCTGTAGGCTCCCGAGCCGACCGACTGGGGACGATTCTGAAGGTCGAAGCGAGGGTGGGCCCGAGGCTTCGAGGGCTGACCCCGAGTGAGGATGAGATGGAGAAAGGCCGTGCGGGCCGCGACATGGACCTGGTGCTTTCCGGTGGGAACAGAATTCCAGCCGCTGAAATCGTTGAATTGGCAAGCCGTTCGGGTGGTCCGGGCGGGCAGCACGTCAATACATCGAGCACACGGGTGACGCTGCGCTGGAATCTTCGAGATTCTCGGGGCATCAAGGCCGAGGTGCGCGATCGGCTCATTGCGCGATTGCGCCCGCGGCTCTCCAAGGATGGGACTCTGATCGTCCACGCCGATCGTCATCGGAGTCGCACGCGAAATCGCGAGAGTGCACGAGAACGGCTGAGAGACCTCGTCGAGCACGCTCTCTACCAGGAACCCCCACGCCGGCCCACCGGGCCGACTCGTGCTTCGAAGCTTCGGCGCCTCGACTCGAAGCGGCATCGAGGCAAGGTGAAGAGTCAGCGCCGAATTGCTCGTGACGACACGGATTAGCGCCAAAATCCGGCAAAAACCTGACTTGAGTTGGTGGCTATTCCCGATCGAAATTTCCGACAGGCGAACCGACCTTCAGGGGGTTCGAGCGAATGAATTTTTTCCGATATTCGCCGACGGAGCGGTCGATGACTTCGGCTGTTTGACCGTTCGGAGGTTCTCATGGCTACGAAGAAGAAGCGGGCTGGTTGGGGCGGAGCACGACGAGGAGCCGGCCGGCCCATGGGATCTGGATCTGGGCCTTCGCCCAATGCCCGCGTGAATCGGATTGCCGTGATGCTCTCGAATGCCGAGCTGGCGAAGCTCAAGCGGATCGCGAATCGGAAAAAGATGCCCGTCGCGACGCTGGCCTATCAGCTCTTGATGGACAATCTCCAGAAAGCCAGATAATCCAATTGATACCCTCGGGGAAGGCCGTGTAAGCTTTTCCCTGGGACGCCCTCGTCTTGTGGAATCATAGAGGCTCCCGGTCGAGGTCGTTGGCCTATTGGAGTCCCATCGTGTCCACCTGGCTGAATGCGTGGCGAAATCGAGATTCCCACGAAGCGGCCGGCCTCGTGATGGAGCTGATGGTGCTCCGCGGTGCGGACGCCGGTAACCAGTTCACGCTCGAAGGCCCTCGTGTTCTCGTCGGGCGGGGTCAGCCCGTCAGTGGACAGACCAATGTCGTTCGCCTCGAGGACAAGAGCATCTCACGTAAGCAGGCCTGGATCTGCCGAGATTCGACGGGGACATCGATTGAGCACATCGAGGTGGCTGCCAATCCGACGCTCGTCAACGGCGTCGAAATTTCGCGGACACGACTGGCGGTGGGTGATCAGATCGAAATGGGCCGTGTGGTGATTGAGGTTCGTGCACGCCCGGGTATCAATCTTCGCGGGCTCACTGAGATCATGGAAGATGCCGCGCGCGAATCACCGATTACCGGTGAACTCAATTTAGCCAGCGAAGGGCCGAACTTCGAAGAAACCACGCCGAGACCGATTGCGTCCGAAGATTATGAACGCAGTGGTGGCGTCTCCGGCGAAGTCACCGCAGTGCGGCCTATGGACGTTCAAATTGGCGAACTCGTCATCGTTCGCGGACTCGACTCCGCAGACGAATCGAGTTTTCCCATCTTCATGGGTACAACGAGGATCGGGCGGGGCGACGAGGTGGAAGTACATATCGCGGAACTGGGCGTTTCTCGTCTGCATGCTGAGATCGAGATGAATGGTCGTTCGATTCGACTGTCTCCCAAGAGCGAGACTAATCCAACACTACTGAACGGCTTCCCGTTACATGGAGGCGTCGAGATTTCACATGGTGATGAGATCCAGCTCGCAGACCGCGTCGTGCTCGAGGTTCGCTTGGCCGCGGCGGCGCGCCTTCGGGGTGACGATTCACGATCGGGTTTATCGCGCAGGATGGAGAACAAGATCGATCTCGATCGAGAAATCGAAGAGTTCAATGTGATGGGCAGCTTCCTCGACGTCGATGTCGTCGCCTCACGTGCCCTCAAGGGTGGCGGTGAAAAGGCGGAATACATCATCGTGTCGTTCGAGCGATTTCGCGCCTACGTCAGTGGAATCTGCGAAGAATGCGAGGGCCAGGTCCTCAACAGCAACGGCGACGAACTGATGTGTTTTTTCGAGGAGGCGACCGCGGCGATTCTCGCTGGAAGTGCCATTCTCGAACGGCTGGCCGATTTCAATCGTGACCAGAATCTGCTTGGGAAGGATTTCGTGTTTCGGCTCGGCGCACACACCGGAGTCTCGTTGGTCGATCTAGATGCCGGGATCGCATATAGCCAAGTTTTGGATACCGCCGGGCATATCCAAAAGAACGCCGAACCCAACACCCTCGTGATGTCACAGAGGACGCTCGATTCTCTACCGAAGCCCATCCCCGCGAGCGTGGTCGCCGAAGCGACCAGCGACGCAGGCCCACTCTATCGACTCGATGAATTTCTCAGCAAGAGCGCTTTTGACGACTAACATATCGCCGCCGGCCTGTACGAGCACTCCGAAACCAGGTACTGCGCTAGCACTCCGAAACCAGGTACTGCGCTAGCACTCCGAAACCAGGTACTGCGCTAGCACTCCGAAACCAGGTAGATGTCGGAG
This sequence comes from Myxococcales bacterium, assembly GCA_012960035.1. Taxonomy (GTDB): domain Bacteria; phylum Myxococcota_A; class UBA9160; order UBA9160; family UBA4427; genus DUBZ01. The sequence goes on from DUBZ01000135.1 coordinate 279,864, forward strand.
CCGCCGTCGTCCGTCGGCGAAACGAACATCGAGGCTTTGCATTTTCCTCTGGTGGCTGAGATCGCGTTCTTGCCCTTGTACTCTTCTTTATCCTCGAGTTCCCAGCCCGCGCCCTCGAGCTGCTCGCGGTAGAAGCCAAAAACCTTTTCGGGCGGATCCATCGTCAACAACTGAAGAGCAGCCATCGGAACGCCTTCGACCTCGACACCGCGACCTTGAGCAGGCGCTGAACCGGGGTAGATCGGAAATTCCTTCGGAAAGTTGTCGGGGACGGCGGCGCTCACGCCTTCCGGCAATTCTGTGGGGTAGCGGGAAGCTGCGAATTCGACGCTGCCACTGGGGGCGGCCGCGTTTTCGATCTTCATCGGCGCATCGGCCGGCGCATCGGCCGGCGCATCGGGCTCCTGCGTGCCGGAATCACATCCAGCGGCGATCAGGCTCGTGAGAGCCAGGGTTGCAATGAGGAAAGAGAGATTCTGAGAGCGGGCCATCAAGGTTCTCCGAGTTTGAAAGGTTGCAAAGCATACCAAAGGAACCCGTCCAGGCAGCGCCCGTTTCAGACTTCAGCGAATCGAGTCCGATGGGGCGCGTACCGGCGCCGTGCGGACCGCCTGGACCGTGCGGGACCAGTCACTGCGTCGCAGCGATTCGGACAGGACCGGTCGAACCTCGACGTGCCGCCACTCGGGGTAGCAGTTGGGGGTTCGTTCGGGGCAGGACGCTGGGGGCCTTGAGAAGGAGGTTCCCGAGACGGTTGCGAGACGCTCGAGGTCGACACGATCCGAATTGGTGAGCCCGTCGGGACCCACCAGGAACAGCAGGACAGCGAGCGCACGCTGCTGGGATCCAACCATGTTGGTCGCGTAGGGATTCCGGATGGCCCGGGGATCGGTATGACCACGAATTTCAATTCCCTCCAGACTCCCCCAGAGAGCCGGAAGTCGCCGCAGTCGAGACAGGTAGGTCGTCATTGCAGCGGCGACATCCTCGCGGGCGATGGGGCCAAGTTGCACACGCCCGTAACCGTCGAAGAGGGCGACGGATAGCGTGATGATGCCGGTTTCGCAGTCCGGTACGAGTTCGAGGACGACGAGCACGGGTTTCTGGCACAGCGACGCGAAGGCGGACTCGAGAGCATCCAGGGATTGTTCCGCCAGTCGCAGAGAACCGAGAATAGAAGGCGTTTGGTCGACGCGTGAAGACACGGTCGGCTCGCTGCTCCCGGTGAGTGAGACGATGGCCCCGTTGTCGAGTCATCGCCGGGCTTTGATGGTCACCTCAGGCGGTGTTATTGATCAGGCCAACAGCATCGGCCGCAAGTTTGAGCTGGCGACTGAGTTCGCCTCCCGTTCCCTGCAGACGCTGAATCTCTTCGTGGATCTCCTTGCGCAGAGATTTCATCGTCCGGTTGATCTGGCGCGCGTGATCCGAAAATATCCATCAGTCGAATTGGCGCGCGTTCGATCAATGCGCCGAGTGCGTACTCGATCAATGCGAGCAATTGTCGTTCGAGCATATAAGAGACGGAAGAGTCTCACGATCAGGGGGCGCTCACGAAAAGTACTCTCCGCCGCTGCTTGAAGCGAAAAACGGTCGCACTGCTCGCCGCCGTCTTTCTTCTTCGGGGTTTGGTCACGGTGGGTCGGGTGGTTCTCGCGATGCAGGGCCCCCCAATCGGGAATCAGCGGTCCCTCGGATCAGTTCAGGGCGAGATCCTCAAGCGGAGGGCAGGTACAGACCAGATTCCGGTCACCCCAGGCATTGTCGATCCGCGAGACCGGCGGCCAGAATTTGTGCTGTCGAGTCCACTCGGTCGGATAGGCGGCCTGTTGGCGGGTATAGGCGTGCGGCCATTCGTCGCCGCAGACGACTTCCGCCGGATGAGGCGCAAATTTGAGCGGCGAGTCGGTCTCTGAATGATCGCCCCGTTCGATCGCACGAATCTCGTCTCGGATCGAGATCAGCGCATCGCAGAGTCGATCGAGTTCTTCTTTCGACTCGCTCTCGGTGGGCTCGATCATCAGGGTTCCGGGAACCGGAAAAGACATGGTGGGGGCATGAAAGCCATAGTCGATGAGCCGCTTCGCGATGTCTTCGACGGTGATGTTGGCGCTTCGCTCAAAGGATCGGCAATCGATGATGAACTCGTGTGCGACGCGGCCGCCGGGTCCTGTGTAGAGAATCTCATAGTGATCGGTGAGTCGACGCGCCATGTAGTTCGCATTGAGGATCGCGATTTCGGTGGCGCGTGTGAGTCCTTCACCCCCCATCAATGCGATATAGGCCCACGAGATCGGGAGGATCGATGGGCTGCCAAAAGGGGCTGCAGAAACCGCGCCCTCGCCAAAGACGGGATGACCGGGAAGGAAATCGCGAAGATGTTCGGCCGCGCAGATCGGACCCATCCCCGGACCGCCCCCACCGTGCGGAATCGAGAACGTCTTGTGGAGATTGAGATGACAAACGTCGGCGCCGATCTCTGCGGGAGACGTTAGGCCAACCTGTGCGTTCATGTTCGCCCCATCCATATACACCTGACCTCCGGCTTCGTGGACAGCAGAACAAATCTCCCGGACGGCTTCCTCGAACACGCCATGCGTCGAGGGGTAGGTGATCATCAGTGCGCCGAGTTGATCGCGGTACTCGTTGATTCGTTCTCGAAGGTCATCGACGTCAATATTGCCTCGCTCATCGCACTTGATGGCGACACAGCGAAAACCGGCGATCACGGCGCTCGACGCGTTCGTACCATGAGCGGAGACCGGGATCAGGCAGATGTCACGTTTAAACTTCGAGTCCGGCCCGCTAGAGGCAGCGGCCAGGCTTTCCTGGTGTCGTCGAATAGCAAGCAGTCCGGCGTACTCTCCCTGAGACCCGGCATTGGGCTGCAGTGAAACGGCGGGCAGCCCCGTGATCTGGCCGAGCCAGGTTTCGAGTTGTTCGAAGAGGATCGAATACCCGGCCGCCTGATCCGCCGGCGCGTAGGGATGCAATCCACCGAATTCCGGCCAGGTCACAGGAATCATTTCGACCGTCGCATTCAACTTCATCGTGCAGGATCCCAGTGGGATCATTGACGTCGTGAGCGAGAGGTCCTTGGCTTCGAGACGATTGATGTAACGCAACATCTCCGTCTCGGAGTGATAACGATGAAAGACCTCGTGCTCCAAGAATTTCGACGTGCGAACGAGGCCCTCCGGCCATTGCATCTCCGACCCGTCCGAGGGACTTGAGCGATCTGGAAAGTCGGCAAAGTCGGAAATGTCCGCAAACTCGAAATCGATCTCACCGCTTTGCGTAAATGCCATCAGGATGTCGAGGACATCATTCGTCGTCGTTGTTTCGTCGAGCGAGATGCCGATTGTCCCGTCCGGAACGGCGCCCGCCTCTTCCGGATCGGAGAAAGCGGAACGCGCTGCGGTGTCGCTCTTGTCTTGGTTGTGTTCAAACTGATAGTGCGTTCGGAAATTGAGTTCGCGTTCCCAGCCAGCGGACAGGATTTCTGGCACGCTCTGTCCGGCCGGTCGAATCCGTAGCGTGTCGAAGAAGGGAACATCCGCGACATCATGGCCGAGTCGGCGAAGCCCTTTGGCAAGGTTCCGTGTGAGATGGTGAATCCGTCGTGCGGTTCGAAGCAGGCCCTCGGGTCCGTGATAGACCGCATACATGCTGGCGAGAATGGCGAGCAGAACCTGGGCGGTGCAGATATTGCTCGTCGCCTTGTCGCGTCGGATATGCTGCTCGCGTGTCTGGATGGCCAGACGATAGGCGGTGCGTCCTTCGCGATCCCGGGAGATGCCGACGAGTCGACCGGGGATTCGCCGCGCATGTTTTTCTTGTGTCGCGAAATAGGCGGCATGAGGCCCACCGAATCCCATCGGAACACCGAATCGCTGGGTCGTCCCGATCGCGACGTCCGCGCCGAGTTCTCCCGGCGGCGTCAGCAGAGTGATGGCGAGAAGATCTGCTGCGACAATCGCCAGTGCGCCGGCGGCGTGCGCGCGTTCGATGATTTCACGGGGATCGAAGATTCGCCCATCGCTCGCCGGGTATTGCAGCAGGACGCCGCAGCAATCGAGTTCAGCGAAGTCAGCGTTCTCGGGATCACCGATGTGGAGGGTCGCTCCGACGGCGTCGGCGCGAGTTTTCAGCACGCCGAGAATCTGGGGATGACAGTCCGCCGACACGAAGAATCCAGCCTTGCGGCCACGGGTGACGGTGCGGCAGAGCCCCAGGGCTTCAGCAGCGGCGGTGGCTTCGTCGAGTAGCGAGGCGTTGGCGAGCGGTAGACCGGTGAGGTCGCAGACGAGGGTCTGGAAATTCAGTAGCGCTTCGAGTCGACCTTGTGAGATCTCAGCTTGATAGGGCGTGTACTGCGTATACCAACCCGGATTTTCGAGGACGTTGCGTTTGATGACGCCGGGAACGATGACGTCGTGATAGCCCTGGCCTAGATAGCTGCGATGAACGCGATTCTCGCTGGCGATTTCATGCAGTGCGTTCAGTAATTCATTCTCGCCGAGCGGGTCGCTAGGCAATCCGTCGAGCACAAGCTTTTCCTTGCGTCGGATGGAGTCCGGCACCGTCGCGCGGGCGAGGTCTTCGAGTCGGTCGAGGCCGATCGTTCTCAGCATCTCTGGAATCTGTTCGCTGCGTGGGCCGAGATGGCGACGCGCGAATGTGTCGCTAGGGCGAGACAGGAGTCGGTCCGAATAGGAGAGCTTTTTTTCGAGCGTTGAACTCACAAGAATGTACTCGCAGGGTGGAGAAAGAGGTTCGCAGAGGCGGCCGAGACGAGTTTTAGCACAACGATGCCGTGCTCTCTGACAGGATTCAGCTCTTGTGAGGCCGATCGAGAAGGAGTCGAACTCGAAGAAGGTTCTCCGCACTGCCGAGGACGAGGAGTCGATCCCCGGCCTTCAGTGCGAAATTGGGAGGCGGGTTTGGATGGCTTTTCGCACCGCGCTCGATGACGAGGACATTACCGCCGGATTGAGCGCGGATGTCGAGTTCGCCGAGCGTCGGCGATCCGATAAGTGTCATCGGCACTTCGATCCATTCGGTGTCGGTATGGTCGAGCAGTTCCATCAGCCACGGGTCGATGGGAAGCGCGGCCGGGGCGCGGATTGCGCCGTAGCCCTCTTCACGCAGGGCTTCGGTGAATCGAGCGATGGCGCCCGTCGGGATGTCGAAGCTTTCGAGTGCACGCGCTACCAGTTCGATGCTGCCTTCGAATTCTTCGGCGACAACGACGGATGCACCCGATTGGCTCAAGTGATCAACCTCCCGCATGTAGCGGGTTCGCGCCAGGATTTCCGTATCCGGGGCCATCGCTCGGATGCGAGAAACGACGCGACGTGTGGCGAGTGGATCCGAAATCGCGACCGCAACGAGTCGTGCATCCCAGACCCTTAGGTGTTGCAGAACCTGGGGCCGGGTTGCATCTCCGTAGATGACGGGTTCACCAGATTGGGACGCTTCGAGCGCGGCCGCCGGGTTAGTGTCGACTGCGATGAAGGGGATGTCGAGGGAGCGAAGCAGTCGGACGAGGGTTTTTCCAGCTGGTCCGTAGCCGATGACGACGACGCGCTGGCCAATTCCGATGTCCTCATCGGCCGAAGATGACGGCATGGCGACTCCTGGATGACGGAGTCGCTCGGCCACTGCACCGGCGATGGCCGGAGCATGGCGAATGAGAAAGGGAGAAAGAAGAAGGGTGGCGATCGAAGCGGCGATCATGCGCTGGTGCAGAATAGGCTCGATGAGCCCGGCCTCTCCGGCGACCCCGAGCAAGACAAAGGAGAACTCGCCCATCTGGCAGAGCGAGAGTCCCGCTTCGAGGCTCACGCGGAGTGATTGACGCAGAAGCGCCATGCCCGCGAGGACGACGATGAGGATCTTGCCGACCGTGATCAAGATGACATCGAGTAGAAACGTCGTCGGGGCTTGGATGACTTGTTGCGGGTCGAAGAACATGCCGACCGCGAGAAAGAAGATACCGAGGAGGATTCCGCGCAGCGGAACGACTTCACTGAAGAGTTGATGTGCATAGGGCGATCCGCTGGCTGCGACGCCGGCGAGAAAGGCGCCAACGGCGAGGGTCAATCCGAGTGATTCAGCGGTCAGCGAAGAACCCAATACGATCAGCAGTGCGAGCAAGCTGAAGAGCTCGGGGCTGCGCGTCTGCGCTACGCGATCAAGAATGCGTGGGATCAGGAACCAAGCGCTGAATCCGACGAAGCCGAGAGCCAGGCCCATCTTGCCGAGCGCCCATCCGATCGGTGCATGCTGTGTGGCGTCGCCGGCGAGTAATGGAATGAAAAGCAGAAAGGGAACGATGGCCAGGTCCTGCATAATCAGTACGGAGACAGCCAATCGGCCGCCGGGTGCATCGATCTGGCCCTCATCGGCGAGGAGCCGAAGCACGATCGCGGTACTCGACATCGAGACCCCGGCCCCGATCACGAGGGCAGCGGGCCAGACGAGGCCGAAAGCATGAGCGGTACTCGCGACGACGCCTAACGTCACGGCCACCTGAAATCCACCACCGATCAGTGCCGATCGCCACAGGATCCGAATCCGCTCGATCGGAAGTTCCAGACCGATTTCGAAGAGGAGAAAGACGACGCCAATCTCGGCGAGGGCACGGACACGGTCCGGTTCGCCGACGAGTCCGAGGATGCCGGGCCCGGCAATGGCGCCAACGATCAGGAATCCGACGACCGAAGGCAGCCCGAGTTTTTCCGTCGTGGCCAGGGCAGCAGAGGCCAACGCCAACAGGACAACCGCTTCAATTAGACCGTTGGCTGCCTCCAACTGGCTTTTCTCCTCTCGTGGGTACGGTGTGTATTGTAGGTTTGCCTGCGCTTTGGACGCCTAGCTTCCGGTCGCCGCAATGCCCTCAAGCGATTGATGGATTTCTTCCAGGACGAGCCGCGATCTCGCCTCATCGCCAATTATGCCGATCCGAATGCGGAGCATGATGCGTTTTTGATCGGTCGTGGTCAGTTGGATCTCGACAGGATCACCGCCGGCAGTCCGTGCCTGCCAGCGGATATGCTCTTCTTCGCGAAGCGTGTCGGACTCGTCGTAACCCAGAATTTCGATTGCGGCGCGACAGGCGACGACAAGGTTTTCGAAGGAAGCGCTCTCGGTCGATTGGAGTTCACCGTCCGTAAACGTGATTGGGTTGTCGTCGCCTCCAGCGAAAAGTTGGAGGGCGACACAGCCGGTTCCAATCACGGCAAGGACGATCGCCGCTGCCATGACCTTGATCGCAAGATGGTTTCGCACGCTTTGAGTCTCGGCCTTAACGGGTCATCTGTCTAGACACAGACGTTTCGAGTGGCAGACTCTGGTTCTTCGTGACTCATTTTGGTCGGAAGAGAATTTCGATTCGGGTCTGGAATTACGAATCCGGGCTCTTTGATCGGGCGAAGGCGTCGTCGGCTCGGCCACGGATGTCATGCAAAGACGTGGATTCGACTCGGACAGTCGCTGGGCCTCGCGCACCGGTGCCGGTGTCTGCGCGTCCGGAATCCCCGCCGTCACAGCCGACCCGAAACACCACGAAGAGTGTGAAGACGACAAGGCACGGGGCATGGAATTTCATCTTGAACGTTCTTCTACAACGAGAACGGAGCGAATCGCGATTTTCTGGCTGTGGGTGTCGGCGAGATGCAAGAAGGGTCCATAGAAGTGCAAAAACCTTTCAAGACCCGGCACCCGGCTTGCGATAAGTCAGAGGCAGTTGCAAATGGCATGGACAGATGAAGGCGGCTTGAGAAGTTGCTGAGGAGAGGCGAGCAGATGTTGCAGCAGGACTGGGTCGTGCAGAATAATCTCATGTGGTCGTGGTCGGAGCCGCTGAGCGAGCCCGAATCTCATATCGAACATCGGGCGGCGCTCGATGCGACGCTTTTTCGTCCTGCCGGTTCCGCCGATGAACTCGTTCTCGAACTCGATGGAGGCAAACTCCGAGTCCGACAACACGGAAACTCCTGAATTCGAGTTGTCCCCTTGGGGATAACTGAAAAAATCTCCAGTCAGCGTGTTAACGTCCTCTTGAGGTCCCTCGGTATCCGATGGGGCCTCGATGTCATTTAAATAGAGCCCCGACCCAATTCCGTGCAGATAGCCTCCCCAAGTCTCGGGGACGGCGCGTCGCGGCGGTGGGGTCGCGCTGTCGTCTACCCAGGAGAACCGTTTAGTGAGTCTGCATCCGCTCATTGCCCTTGTCGCCGATCGCGACGTCAAGCAAGCCAAAGGATTTCGCGCAGCCGCTGAGAAGCTGACCGGCGCGTCAATCGAAACCGACTACCAGCTGGAAGTCACAAACTCTCCCCGGCGATCAGGTGATGATCTGGCTCATCTGGGTATTCGTTCCGGTCGCAAGGCCAAGGGACGCCAGCATGGCCGAGACGAAAAACATCTTGCTGAAGCCATCGCTCGTGCGGCCAAAGATGGCGGGGAGGAGAGTCTGGTTCCTGCCTCGCTCGAGCTGCCCACCGGAGAGTCGATTCGATTCATCGATAGCTCGGTCCCGATCCGGACCGCGGCACCGGACAAGGGAAAAGGTGATTCGGATCCCAATGCAGGGATCGAAGACATTCCACTTCTAGCGTTAGTCGGCGAAGATCGCGTGGCCGTCGTAGTCCTGAAATATCTGGACCCCGACGCGACCCGCAGCGGCGCTGGCGACACACCGCTCCGACTGCTTCTGCAAGGGCTGGTGCACGCAGCCGCGACGGACGCCAATGGCGAAGCATTGCGTGCTGAAATTTCCGAAGCGACCGGCCAGACGACAGGCGGTGAGGCTCCCGCAGTCGTCATCGCAGCGAGTCCGAAATATTGGGAACTGTGTCGAAAGCGCGAAGCGCAAAAAGGTGCAGCCTGGATTCGTGAGCTCGAACGCATCGCCCGCGAAATCGGTGAAACGATTGGCACTGAGGTCTTCTTCGTCGGTCTGACCCTGGATCCGGCTTCAGATTCCACATCCGATCCCGATTCGGAATCCAACCCGGGTTGGAGTTATGACGACGAAGGCCCCCTTCTCTCCAGCCAGATCGGATTCGTGAAGGCATGGGAGACGGGAGCGGGAAAGCTCAAGCCAAAGCCCAAGAAGAAGAAGGTCGATCCCGCCGATGAGATCATCGAGGCCGACCTCTCGAAGCCGCTGCTTAAATACTCGATTCGCGATTCCTATGAGCGCGGAGATCGCCTCGCGCATACGAAGCTCGGCGAGGGTGTAGTTCAGGGCGTTGTTGGCCGTGGGAAGATCGCCGTGATGTTCGGCGAAGAGAAGAAGCTTCTCGTCCACGAGCGGGCATAGACTGAGCATATGTCCGCGCAGACGAGTGATCTAGAGCGCTTCGAGCGCTTTGAAGGAACGAGCGGCTATATCGCATCCGGCGCTCTCGTCGACGCGGTGAACTGCGCATTGGCCCTCGAACGCCCGCTGCTCGTCAAGGGCGAGCCGGGCACGGGCAAGACGCTTCTCGCTAGACATGTTGCGGAAGGCCTGGGTCTTCCCCTCGATAGTTGGCATATCAAGTCCACGTCCAAGGCCGAGGATGGTCTCTATGTTTACGACACTGTTCAGCGACTGAACGACGCTCGTTTCGGCGACGGCGATGTCAAGGACATTCGTAGTTATATCCGGCTTGGCCCGCTCGGGCGCGTCTTCTCTGCGACGTCACGACAGGTTCTGCTTATCGACGAGATCGACAAGGCAGACCTCGAGTTTCCAAACGATATCCTGCTCGAACTCGATGAAATGCGTTTCACGGTGATGGAGACGGGCGACGAGGTTCTCGCCAAGGAACGCCCGATGGTGATCATCACGTCGAATAACGAGAAGGAACTGCCTGACGCATTCCTTCGGCGCTGCGTCTTTCACTTTATCGATTTTCCCGATGTCGAGCAGATGCGAAAGATCGTTGACGTTCATCATCCGGATGTCGAGAAGAAGCTCCTCGAGCAGGTACTCGTGAAATTCTATTGGCTTCGTGATCAAAAGGAACTTCGCAAGCGCCCTTCGACTTCAGAACTAATCGATTGGATTACCGCGCTCTTGCGAGCGGGGGCAGATCCCAGCCATCTCGAGAGTGAGTTGCCCTTCATGGGAGCCCTGCTCAAGAACGAACAGGACACCCGCGCGATTAGGGCTTTTCAAGATCGTGGTGGCAAGACGCCAGCCAGCTTCGAGGAACTCGACGGCGCTCGCCGTTAGTTCTCGGCATTCGTAGACTCATCGATGGTCTTTCTCGATTTCTTCTACACGCTCCGCGAGGCCGGTCTCAAGGTCACTCTTCAAGAGTGGCGAATGTTGCTCACCTGTCTCGAGCATAATCTGCATGATTCACGTATCGAAGGCTTCTATCACGTTGCCCGGTCCTGTCTCGTCAAGAGCGAGAGCGACTTCGATACTTTCGATCAGGTCTTCGCGCATTATTTCAAAGGCATCGAAGGCGTCATCGATCTACCGCCCGAATTGATTGATTGGCTCGCCAATCCGAAGCCCTTCGAGGAGCTGACGGACGAGATGCGTGCGGCTCTCGAGCATCTCGACATCGACGAGTTAATGCGCAAATTCCAGGAGACGATGGCCGAGCAGACCGAACGTCATGATGGCGGAGGTCGCTGGGTCGGGACCGGTGGCCGTTCCCCATTCGGCCATGGCGGTGAGCATCCAACGGGGATTCGAGTTGGCGGCCCGGGACAGAATCGAACAGCGATGAAGGTGGCCGAAGATCGTCGCTTCCAGGATTACCGAACCGACGTTGCCCTCGACGTGCGAAATACGAAGCTAGCGCTTCGTCGTTTGCGGCAGCTGACGCGGACCGGTGGCCCTGTCGAACTCGATATCGATGAAACCATCAACAAGACATGCCGGGAGGCGGGCGAAATCGAATTGGTCTTCCGACCCAAGCGGAAGAACGATATCCGGTTGTTGCTCTTGTTGGACGTGGGCGGGACGATGGATCCGTACTACGAGCCTGTTAGTCGTCTGCTCTCCGCACTCCATGAAGAACGCGGGCTTCGCGACTTCAAGGCGTTCCATTTTCATAACTGCGTGTACGAGCGGGTCTTCGAGACCGGCCGCTTGATGCGTACCGAGTCATTGCTGACGGCTGATCTGCTTCGCCAATATGGCGAGCGTTGGAAGCTCATGATCGTGGGCGATGGGGCGATGCATCCGAGTGAGCTGATGTCGGCCCGAGGCAATATCAATCCGCGAATGGAAACAAATTCGACCGGGCTGGCCTGGTTGAATCGGTTGGAGCGTCATTTTAATCGTGCGGTCTGGCTGAACCCGGATCGCCCGCCGGAGTGGGCGATGTCGAGTACCTGCCGAACGATCTCGAGCGTGTTTCCGATGTTCCATCTTTCGGTCGATGGAATCGAAGACGCCGTGAAGGCGTTGGTTGGCGCAAGAGCGGCCACGGTCCGGCCGATCATGGCTCCCGGCTCCGCCTCGCTCTAGTGCGGGGATCGGTGTTCAGGTCTTCGGCCCGCCCCTCGACCAGACCTTCATGTCAGGCCTTCGCCATCCTCGCGCGTAGTTCCGTTGTGATTCCATGGAGGCTGCGAAAGTTGAGCGGAAACTCCAGCACGACATGTCCGAAGTTAAGCAGGAAGAGCCATGAGAGACCAAGGGATGCGAACCAGACGCCGAGGAGGCCGGCGACGGCGACTTGCCGGCAACGATCGTCCTGCCCCCGCCGACTGGGGCTTGACGGATGCCCATGAAACGATTGCCGTCGAAGTCGGTCCGAGCGATCCGCATTCGGCGGCCGTCATTTGCTTCGTTATGAACAACGGCATCTAAATTTATGCGCAGGGGCCCGCGGACAAGGATTGGCCGAAGATGGCGATCACGGACGGCCTTGCGGAGGTCCGAATCGACGGCGCTCTCTATCCTGTCCCGCGCATTCGCATCGAGGATTCCGGTATGCGAGAGATCGCCTTTCAGGCTGCGGCTGAGAAATATCTTCAGATCGCGGAGCGCGCCAGGGATGGAATTCCGGACAGCCTATGGCTCTTCCGTGCCGAACGGCGAAGCTAGGCGGTCGGTGCTACGCGTTCGTTAGGCGGAGAGCGACTGGTATGCCGCCATCGCGATCGCGCCGCCGCGTTTGTCGCCGACCAGGTTAGCTTCCATGTGATTCATCACGTACGCGATCGAGACGCGGGCATCGAGGTCGATGATTGCGAGTGAGCCTCCCCAACCGCCCCAGAAGAAGGTGCGCGGATTCGGGCTGATGGGAAATGATGCGTCGTTCAGTCCAAATCCCATTCCGAATACGACGGGAATACCGAGAACCAGATCCGTGCCCCGGGTCTGTTCCTCGAGGACGCGGTTCACGCCCGCCTCGCTCATCAAGCGAACGCCATCGACGCTGCCGCCGCAGGCCAGCGCGGAATGCACTCGCGCCACGGAGCGAGCATTTCCGATGCCGCCGGCGGCGGGAATTTCGGCACGACGCCATTGGGTTGTCTTGGGTTCCGTTGCATCGAGGTTAGGGCCGGCGAAGGTTCGTGCAGCGATCGTGCCCGCTTCTCCTGCAGCGCCGCCAAGACCGATACTCGGAGGGATGAGGTCGCCGACACGTTCGTCGTTCGATGGATCAAGGCCGATATGAAAGTCTGCGTTGAGCGGTTCCGCGACTTCCTCACGGAAGAATTGTCCGATCGAGCGGCCAGTGACACGCTTGACGATCTCGCCTTGAAGAAAGCCCTGGGTCACGGCGTGATAGCCGGATTGGCTTCCCGGTTCCCACCAGGGTGCCTGGCGGGCCAAGCGCCCCACAATGTCGTCCCAATCATAGAGATCGGTCGGCGTGGGTTGGTCGAAGCCGGATAGCCCGGCGCTATGGCTCATGACGTGTGAGACCAGCACGCCTTCTTTGCCGTTCTGGGAGAATTCGGGCCAGTACTTGGCGACCGGTGCTTCGAGATCGAGTTCGCCACGATCAGCGAGCATCAGCACGCAGGTTGCGGCCATGGTCTTGGTCGTCGAGTAGACGTTGACGATCGTGTCCTTCGCCCAGGGTGTCCCGTTAGCGTCCGCATCCCCAGCCCAAAGATCGACAACGGACTCACCGTCCCGGGTGATGGCCACGCTTGCACCCACATCGGGGCCATGATCGAAATTGGCGACGAAGGCTTCGCGGACGGTTTCGAACCCGGGTTGGCAAACTCCACTCACTTCGATCGTCTTGCCATTTTCGGCCATACCAATTCTCCTAGGGGAACATTTCAGGGGTGATGTCTGTCAGGACGGCATCCAGATTAGTGAATTCTTGACCGACGCCAAGACGTGCGACGAAGGCGCGCCCGGCCGAGGTGATCAAGCGGCTCGCAGGGCAGGTTCTCTTTGTGAAGTTCGCGGGCGGGCATACGGTTCCCGACTCGGTCGGCGCCGATATCGAGGGACAGATCCTTAGACTTAGTTCACGCTGAGATTGCGAGTCGGCTGAATGCCGACTCGCACGTGCCCTGTTAGTTCTTCGGCGTCATTCCTGCCGACAGAATTTGCCAGGTCGTCGGCCAGGCCCCCTGCGGATCGAAGGCAGGATCCGCGAGCGCCTGCAACAGAAGTCCCTCGATTACGGCCGTGATCATACTGGCGGCATGGGTTGAATGGCACGGCGCGATCTCGCCATTTTCGATGCCCTGATCGATGGTCTTTGCGAGCCTGCCGCGTGACGCTTCGTAGATCGCCGCAAAGCGCTCTCGTGCGACCGGATGCTTCAGGAATTCGCTCCAGATCTCGACGAGTGAACGGTCGGCGAGCAGGGATCCGAGAACGATCTCGCATTCTTTCTTCAGGGTATCCAGGGCGCTCGTCGTTGGAAGATCGTCCCAGGCCGTAAAGATTTCGCGGTCGAATTGGTCGAAGAGCGCGATGAAGATTTCATCCTTGCTCTTGAAATGCCAGTAGAGGGCTCCCTTCGAGAGGCCGGACTCCGAGACGATGTTGTCCATTTTGGTCTTGTGGAAGCCCAGTTTTCCGAAGCATGATTGCGCGGCCTGCAGGATTTGTTCTCGTCTGACTTCGGGCGCTTGATGAGTTGCCATTAGTTTTCGGCCGCCGAGCTCGCCGGATGGGAATGCGCTCGGAAGACCGCTTCGGTCTCCAGTCGACGATCGCTTTCCAGTCGTTGCGACCGCAGATTTCGATACAGGGCGATCGCCTTGTCCGAATGGACGAAGGCGTAGGGAAAGTCATCGATCGTGCCCGGCGTCATGCCGTCAAAGATTCGCCGGTCCTGTTTTTGGACGACGCGAAGCTCGCTATGGACGGAGATCCAGGTGAGAATCTTGCCTAACATTGCGCTGTGGGTGTAGGTCTGGCGGTACCGAAACCAGAGCCAACTGTGTTCCTCGTCTACGGGTGTGGCGCAGACCAGAAGGTGCAGACTCGGTGTGAGGGCGACGAGTCCAAGATTTGGAAGGATGAGATCCGCGCGAAGCATCATCCCCTTCTTTTCGCCCCGGGCCGCGATTTTTTCTTTGACCAGCATTCCTGTTGACGTTATGCGATCACCGTCGAGGCTGGCTTCGAAGTCGAGCATGCGAGTGCCAACCGGAATGACGTTGCCGTGGACGAAGGGGGCGTGATGAAGGTCGAGGTTCGTCTCGATCATGCGCGAGTAGTTGTACGGGAGGACATAAGAGGCTTCGGTGTAGCCGCCGTAGGCTTCGACGTCGTCGTAGAAAGGAATTTTGGGATAGCTCATCTGTTCGTCGCCCCACCACATCCAAATCAGCTCGTGCTCCTCGCGGATCGGATGAACGGGCAAGTTGAGGGCTTTGGGAATGCGCACGTCGGGGCCTTCGCAGGGGAGCAGGGTGCAGTGGCCAGTGCCGCTGAATCGAAACCCATGCCAGGGACAAACGAGATCGCCCTCGACGATGCGACCCCCGGCCATCGATGCGCCACGATGGGGGCAGGTGGCAGGCAGCAGCTGCGCCTTCCCTTCGGCATCTCGCCAGAGCACGAGATCGATTCCGAAGCGCTTGATTCCAATCGATTTTTTCCCGCGCCCGCCGCGAAGAGAAGCCGCCTCAAGAATGGGATACCAGTGATTTCTCAGCATGACTCGCTCCAAAACTGACCCTGTGGTCTTTTTATAGACTAGTGGGTCAGTTTTGTCGAGCCTGGTCGAAACGACGCGCCGTTCAGTCGGATCCGTGGCCTTCGCTCATGTCGATTTCACGAAATCGGCCACGATTCGAGCGAGCTCCACGGCGCGCCCCTCCTGAAGAAAATGTCCTCCGCCTTGGATCGTCTGATGCGCCTGGCCCTTGGCGCCAGGAACCTCGTCTTGAAATCGCTGGGCACCCCCTGCCGTGACCGGATCATTATCGGTGAACGCGCAGAGCAGTGGTTTCTGCCATTTTCCGAGTACTTCCCAAGCTGCCTGGTTAGCGGCCAAGGACGGGTCGTCGTCGAGCAGCGGAACTTGCCGAGGCATGGCACGCGGACCCATCTTGAACGTCGCATCGGGAAAGGGCGCGTCATACGCAGCGACTTCTTCCGCCGAGAGCTGTCGGCCATCGATGGTTCCCGCGACCATCATGCCGACGGGTAGATCCTCCGAATCCCATGTCCATTTCTGCCAGTGCGCGAAGGTGACTTCGGGACGCTTGGGGTCGGGACTGGCGAGTGCGGTCATGACTTCGGGCAGCGTCGGCGTTGGCTTGTTCTCCCAGAAATCACGCAGCGCATCGACTCGTTCCTGCGCGATGGGCCCCGGCGTGGGAAGCCCTGTGTTGGCCACCACGATGCGTGAGAAGCGATCCGGGTTTTCCGCAATCAGGCGCAATCCGATGAGTCCGCCCCAGTCCTGACCCACGAAGGTTGCGTCTCGAATGTCGTTCTGGACCAGCCAGGCCGTCAGCCAGTCGACCTGCCGCTGATAGCTGAAATCTTCGCGTGCCGCGGGTTTATCGGATCGTCCGAAACCAACGAGATCCGGCGCGATCACGCGACAATCGGCGTCGTTCAAGAGTGGAATCATGTGGCGATAGAGGTAGCTCCAGGTGGGTTGTCCGTGCATACACAGAATGACGTCAGCCTCACGAGGTCCCTCGTCGATGTGATGAACCCGCAAGCTGCCGCCGTCGCCATCGGGAACGTCCGTATAACAGGGCTCGAAGGGGTAGCCGGCCAGGTTCTGGAATCTCTCGTCGGGGGTTCGAAGGACCTTCATTGATTGCTCCTCTAAGACGGCTTACCGCCATGGGGATTTCGCGCATCTGGATGAATTGGCACATGCTATGCCGTTAGATGTGTTTTGTCAGAGCACTTTTGTCCGGGTCGACAAAAGCATCAAAAGTCCAACAATTTCCGAGGATTGGCCGAGTTCTGTCCGCGGACAAAACCCCGTTGACGGTGATCGTTTCCGACGTCCATCGACATTCTTCCGCTTGACGAGCCGGCGTCCCCAGCCGAGCATCACCGAGTGAAGGGAGAATCAAGGATGACGACGACCACTGCCTTCGATCCAGCAGACTTCTTTCACTATGCCAGTAGCGATCAAGTCGAGGATCCAATTCGCGAAGATCTCGTTGAGGCCCATCGGGAGGCCTGGGATCGGATCGCAAATCCGGGGACCTGGTGGACGGGCAGCCAGCGGATCGCGATCGCCGCGGAGGCGCGCGCCGCCGACTATTGCAGCTTTTGTCGCAAGCGTCGGGAAGCTCTGTCTCCCTATAGCGAGGAGGGGTCCCACGATGCGGTGAGTGGAGACGCTCTCCCGGAAGCCGCGATTGATGCGATTCATCGAGTGGTGACTGATGCGACGCGCCTAACACAGAATTGGATCGAAGGACTCACCGCCCAGGGCGTTCCCGACACGCATTACGTCGAACTCTTGAGCGTCGTCGTTTCGATTCGGAGTATCGACGGATTTCATAATGCGATGGGGCTCTCGCCGGAGCCTCTGCCATCGCCGCAAGAGGGAGAGCCCTCGCGGATGCGTCCCGGGGCCGCCGTGCTGGGTGAGGCGTGGGTACCCATGCTGCCCAACGGACGGCAGACGGGTGACGAGGCCGATCTGTGGCAGGGGCCGACTGGGAACGTGATCCGCGCGATGAGTCTGGTCCCGGACGCCGTTCGCTGGCTCAAGGAATTGAGTGCCGCACATTACCTCAGCGATTCGGAAATGACGGATTTCACGCGTGGCCGCGGCCCACTCTCGCGAGCCCAGACTGAGCTAGTCGCTGGGCGCGTCTCTTCGATCAACGAATGCTTTTACTGAACCAGCTCGCATGCACTGATGCTCCGTGCGAGCGTCGAGACAGCGGGCGAAGAGGCGGATTATCGAGGCATTGTGGATGCGGCGAGCGCGGAGGACAGCACGGTTCCCGGTGCAGGCGCGTTGGTCGGGCTGGTGGAGGCCGCCTTTTCCTCGAATAACGAAGATGGAATCGCCGCGCGCGCTCGGGTTCGTAAGGAGTTGGGCTCCGAGTCGTTGGTGGATGCCGCCGCCGTGATCGGGAATTTCGAACGCATGGTACGGATCGCCGATGGGACGGGCATTCCACTCGATGCGCCGGTCAATATTGCGACCGAGTCCATACGAGGGAAACTTGGGATCGACGGATACAGTTCGGCCGCGAACACGAAGTCGGTCCAGGGTTGGCAGCGACTGCTCGGCCGTCTGGTCGAGCCGATCGTACGGGTCGTGCTCCGACGAATCGGACGCCGCGCCGCAAGGCGGAGCTGAGCGCAAATCCGCACCGCGGCCTTGGATTCGGTAGTCTCCCGACACAAACGTGGCGATGGAGCGTGCCCTGTTCGAACAAACCCGCTGGTCTAAATGGTCGGTCGTAAATCTGCTGGCCGGAGCGATCTGGATCTCGCAGTTGGCGAATGTCGGACCGCTCGCTGGTATCCCCTTTTGGATTCTGGGTACGGCATTCTTGGCATCCGGCCTTTCCCAGCTGCTTTGGCCGGGCGACGATCGAATTACACATACCGGCGCGCTCGCTGGCATTCTTGGCGCATTGATCGCGCTGCCCTATCTGATCGTCCTGGACTTCGGGACGATTGTATTACTCTTCGGTAGTGCCATCGCTGCAGCATGGGCAGCGGGGCGAGTGGCTTTCGAACTGGAGCCGCATTATGCGGATGTGCCCGTTCCAGACGCGACGCCGCAGCTCTTCGCCAAGGTCGCTATCGACGAAGCGATTCTCGGTTTCGAACAGTTCAGATCCACGGGCTTTGCCCTCGATGGAACGCTCGAACGAGTCATCGACGAGATGCAGCAGACCCACGCGCTCTTTATGCGCGAAGGCTTTTTCGAGAAGCCGCTCAACTATCATCTCTCACCGCCTGATCTTGATGCACCCGAGATTCGCAGAGAGAGCATCGGCAGCCATTCGGTGGAGATGCTGCGATTCGAGAGTGGCTATGCGCCGGCCGAAGGGGAGCCGGGACGTGATCGATGGCTGAGTTATGAGGCCTGTCGTGACGCCCGAGCATATGTCCTCCGACATGAGGGCGAGCCACGTCCGTGGATGATCTGCACGAACGGCTATCGAATGGGCCATGCCCGGATCGATGTCGGACTCTTCGAACGCTTCCATACGTTATTGGGTCTGAATGTTTTGATTCCCGTCCTGCCCCTTCATGGGCCGCGTCGGATGGGCTGGCAATCGGGCACTGGATTTCTTGGGATCGATGTCGTCGACACGCTTCATGCCGAAGCACAATCGATCTGGGATATGCAGCGGCTTCTCTCTTGGGTTCATCGGCAGGATGCAACTGCCGTGGGCGCCTTTGGACTCTCTTTGGGCGGATACACGACCGCAGTCTTTGCGAGCGTCGTAGAGGATCTCGCCTGTGCGATTCCCGGGATCCCGCTGGCGGATATTCCGCGAATGCTGAGCCGCCACGCTTCGGCTCATCAGATGCGTTATGCGATGACGAAGGGGTATGACCTGGAGCGGGTGTCTGAAATTCTCCGGGTGGTTTCGCCGCTGGTCCTCGAACCAAAGGTCCCGCTCGGCGGACGAATGATTTTTGGTGCAACGGCCGATCGCCTGGTTGCACCGGATCATGTTCGCGATCTCTGGCGCCATTGGGACGAGCCAGAGATCGTCTGGTACGACGGTGCGCATGTGACTTTTGGCTCCGAGCGCAGAGTCTGGTCCGGGGTAGACCGAATATTGAGTGAAAACGGAATGTCCATCTGACGTGGGGCTTTACGCCTTCGTGACAGCTAGGAGTCTATGTTAGGTCGTTCGTTGGGACTCCAGTTTCACATTGTCGTCGATTGATTCCGGGGGGAATTCGGTGAAGACTCCGAGGGCATACGCGCTCGATGATCGCTATCTCGCAGATGAAGGCCGTGTCTTTCTGACGGGTATCCAGGCATTGGCTCGGCTGCCCCTGGAGCAGCTCCGGGTCGATCGGCGAAATGGACTCAATACTGCGGCCCTGATTTCTGGCTATCCGGGCTCGCCGCTCGGTGGATACGATCGCGCCGTGGCGGCTGCGGCGCGACTCGCGCCGCAGCTTCCGATTCGCTGTCGACCGGCCATGAATGAAGAGTACGGTGTAAGCGCGATCATGGGATCCCAGCTCGCGGCGATGCAGCCCGATTGTCTTTACGACGGCATCGTTGGACTTTGGTATGGCAAGGCGCCGGGGGTTGACCGAGCCGCGGATGCTATTCGTCATGCCGTGTATGCGGGTGCGTCCATGAAGGGTGGGGCGGTGGCGATTGTCGGCGATGATCCCGCAGCGAAGAGTTCGACGATTCCCTCCTCCTCTGCGGGCGTGCTCGCGGACATGCATCTACCGCTTCTCTATCCCGGAGATCCGGCCGAAGCCCTTGATCTCGGCCGACATGCGATTGCGCTTTCTCGGCTGACGGGTCTTTGGTCCGCGCTCAAGATCGTGGCAGACGTCGCGGACGCGACCGCCACTGTCGATCTTCATCCAAACCGCATCACGCCGATCATGCCGCGAATCGGCGGACGGATCTACGAACACTATCCAAACGGAAATCTGCTGACGCCTCGAACCATCGATGTCGAGCAGGAGATCTATGAGACCCGCTACCAGTTGGCGAGAGATTATGCGACCGAGAATCAACTGAATCTCGTCACCGTCGATCCATCGGACGCGTGGATTGGAATCATCGCCTCGGGAATCACCTACCGGGAAGTTCGCGAAGCGTTTGGGCGATTGGGTCTTTCGTCGGAGGCCGAAATCGAAGCCTGCGGAATCAGGCTGCTCAAGATGGGAATGCCCATGCCCTTCAATCCCGAGACGGTGCGGGATTTTGCGAAGGGTCTAGAGGAAGTGTTGGTCATCGAGGAGAAGCGTCCCGGCGTGGAGTCTCTGGTCAAGGACGCCCTCTACGGATCTGCGAATTCCCCCAGAATTGTCGGGAAATTCGATGAAACTGGGGCGGTGCTCGTTCGTGGCCATGGATCATTGGACGCAGACCTGGTGATGGAGGCTTTGCGGCGACGCTTGGGGAGCCGGTTACGCGACAAGCTTCAGCCTGAAAGGCACAACGACCGGGAGTCGGTCCCTGCGCTTTCGGTTCTCAGGACGCCGTATTTCTGCTCGGGCTGCCCGCATAACAGAAGTATAGAAGTGCCGAGTGGCTCGCTCGTCGGAGCGGGCATCGGCTGCCACACGATGGCGCTCTTCATGGACGAGGCGCGCGTCGGGAATATTGGTGGCCTCGGCTGTATGGGGAATGAAGGCGTTCAATGGATCGGAATGTCCGATTTCCTCTCCCGAGAACATTTCATCCAGAACATCGGTGACGGCACGTTCTTTCATTCGGGGCAGCTTGCGGTGCAGGCCTCGGTCGCCGCCGGCGTGAACGTGACTTATAAGCTTCTTTATAATGGTACGGTCGCGATGACTGGCGGGCAGGATCCTCAGGCACAGCTTGGCATTCCCGAACTGGCTTCGAATTTACTTCGCCAGGGCGTCGCCGAAGTCCTGGTGACCACCAACGATGTTCTCGGGATCGATCGCCAGGGACTGCCGCCCGAAGTCGAAGTCTGGGGCCGAGATCGATTGGTCGAGGCACAGAAAAGACTGGCGATGGTTCGCGGAACGACGGTTCTGATTCATGTTCAGCCTTGTGCGGCAGAAGAGCGACGTGCGCGTACTCGTGACCAGGTCGCCGCGCCGCCACATAGGGTGATCATCAACAGCCGAATCTGCGAAGGATGCGGTGACTGTGGGCGCGTCAGTAATTGTCTTTCGGTGCAGCCCGTAGAGACACCCTTTGGTCGAAAGACCGAGATCGATCAGACCACCTGCAATCTGGATTATTCGTGTCTTGAAGGGGATTGCCCTTCGTTCATGACGATCACTCTGCGCCCGCCGGCGTTGGGATCCGTTCCTTCTTCGCCGCCGTCTGCCGCGACGATCCCGATGCCGACTATCGACCTGCCGATGCCGGAACGCATCGTTCCCGAAGATGAGTTCGCCATGCGGATCACTGGAATCGGTGGAACCGGTGTGGTCACGGTGGCTCAGATCGTTGGGACTGCGGCGATGCTCGACGACTATCATGTTCGTGGGCTGGACCAGATTGGTCTTTCCCAGAAGGCAGGTCCCGTCGTCAGCGATCTCCGATTTTCACGCACGAAGCCGACTTCGACGAATCGACTAGGGGCCGGGCAAGCCGATCTTCTCCTCGCCTTCGATCAGCTGGTCGCGGCGTCCGAGAAGGGTCTGCATACGGCGGACCCCGAGAGGACGACGGTCGTGGGTTCGACGACGCCGACGCCGACCGGTGACATGATTGGGCATCTGGACATCGAGCTGCCTTGCATCGCTGATCTGTGCAAGCGAATCGCGGGTGAGACTCGGGGGCGGGACCAATTCTGGGCCGAAGCTTCGGCGACGATGACGGATCTCTTCGGAAACTCGACCACGTCCAATATCTTCGTCGTGGGGATGGCCGTCCAAGCGGGTTGTCTCCCCGTTACCCCCGAATGCGTCGAAGAAGCGATTCGACTCAATGGTGTCGCCGTCGATTCGAACGTCGCCGCCTTTCGATGGGGTCGCGCGCAGATCGTCGATCCGGAAATGGTCTCGAGTGCGCGTGGGAGCGACGGCGGCCGGGGGCCCGTGACGGCCGGGCTCGCAATTTCGTTGGAATCATCCTTGCTAGAGGGGCAGGTCGCAGCCACTAAATGGGTTGTCGATCAGAAGTGGGCCGACCAGATCGCCGCGCTCGACTGCGAGGAAGCGGCCACTCTGGAACTAACACGATATGCCAGTGAACTCGTGGCGTGGGGGGGTGCCTCGGCCGTGACGATGTGGCTTGAGGTCCTTCAGGATGTACGCAAGACGGAGAGGGTCGCTGGCTTGCAAGATCAAAGGCTTGTTCGGGCAGTCGGGCCAAGCCTTTTCAAGCTGATCGCCTACAAGGATGAGTATGAAGTGGCGCGACTGATGACCGATGCCGAAACCCTTGCTCTGGCTCATCACGTCGCCGAGGGTCGCGGGCGGATCGCCTGGAAGCTTCATCCACCGTTGCTCAAGGCCTTTGGGCTTCAACGCAAAATCTCTTTTGGTCTCTGGGCGGCGCCCTTCTTTCGACTTCTCGCTCGCGGTCGCGTTCTTCGTGGAACGCCGCTGGATCCTTTTGGTAGGGCGAAGCTCCGCAAGCTAGAACGCGAACTTCCGGGAGAATACATTTCAGCGCTGCGTCGGGTTCTCGAACGTTTAGGATCGGATACGAATCCGGAAAATGTCGGAGCCGCCATGCGATTGGCGAAGCTTCCGGATCAGATTCGTGGCTATGAAGACTTGAAGATCGAGCGCATCGATCAGTATCGCGTAGCGCTTGCGCGTGCGCTCCGTGCAGGGAGCGTTTGAGCCTTGGCGAAGATCGCGGGTCAGGGAATGCTTGCCCAAGCATTTCGACCGATTCCCATTCGCGCGCTCAATGCGATCGGTCGCGGGTTGCCCGTGTCGGCCAGGTTCCGATCTCTCTCGACGACGAAGGCCTGATGAGGGCGGCTTGTAAAGAGACCGGCCTATCGGATTTTGGATTGACGATCTTTCGACCCGGCCTGAGAAAGCTGATGGAGTCGATCGAAGTTGACGATCGTCTACATCTCTTCGGTCGATACTTTTCCAAGAGGCAGAGGGTTTAACTATTAGGTCATTGTCTTCAGCTCGTAGATTATTGGAAGCGCCATCCCGAGGTGTCGCAGGAAGTTATTCGTCGACCGTTCTTCATCCGGGGTCTTCCGCGAACGGGAACCACGTTCTTGTACGGCCTGCTCGCTAAATCTGATGCCGCGACGGAAGATCTTCGCGAGCGGACTTCGAGCCCGCTCCATGCTCGGTTTCCACCGATTGTGAAGTCCGCGATGCGGGCGGTTGGCTTCTATTCGATCTATAGGGAGTTGATCGCGCGATATCGGCAGATTCCCTTCGTGAAGCTTCCGGCCGTTGATCTCGAGGACGACGTTGCGGATCGGACCCAGGCGGCACTATTCGGCGAACTGGCCAAACAGGAGTCGCGAATTCGCCGTGACCCCGCCGCGCAAACGAGCGCTCGGCTTCGCCGTGTGTTCGGCGCAGCGGCAGGATCGGCGAGTTGATGGACTCCATGCGGGAATCTTGTGTCGCGACGGCGCGCGAATCATGCTGTATCTTTGCTTGACCGCCCGCGTAGTGCTTCGATCTAGTCAGCTCAAAGCGGCCCGGGTGGTTCCGAGGAGGCGAGTATGGCGATAGCGATCAAACTCGAAAACGATTCGCTCGGCATCATTCTCGTCGCGACCGATTTTTCAGAGACCGCCGCGCTTGCTCTCGATCGGGCCGTCGAGCTCGCCGCGAGTCACGGCTCCGAGATCGCGCTGGTTCATGTCATGCAGCTCGATCTTCCGCCGCTCGCGGCGCCAGAGATGATCGTCGTTCCCCCGAACTTCGAAGAGATGCTTCGAGAAGCTTGCACTGCCGGTCTTACTACCGCTGCGGAGCGTGTTCGTTCAGCCGGTGTTCGAGTGAGTACGCATCTTGAGCTGGGTCGACCCGCCAAGCAGATTACGGAGCGCGCGGATGCGATCGCGCCAGATCTGATCATGTTGGGCACGCGGGGCAATACGGGATTCAAGCGACTCTTGCTTGGAAGTGTTGCGGAAGAAATCGTTCGAACCGCGAGTCAACCCGTGCTCACGGTTCATCCCGGGGATGACCGATCCATAGAGCCGGTTCGTCGGATCCTGCTGCCGACCGACTTTTCACTGGCGGCTGATCAAGCCCTAGCCGCCGCAACGCTGATTCTGGCGGGCAGCGAGAATGCCGAGATCGTCCTAGTTCATACCTACCATATTGCGCCGACAGTCGTTCCACTCGGCGGTTTCGGGAATGGCACGCCGCCAATGTTGGTCGAGAACGCACATCAACTGGCGGAGCAGGCGGCGGAGCCATCCGCCGAAGCGTTGCGCAAGCGGGGCTTCCGCGTCGAAGTCGTGATCGAACGCGGTGACCCTGCCGAGGTCGTAACCGAATTGGCCGGTTTACGGGATGCCGACGTAATCGTCATGGGAACCCGCGGTCATTCGAAATTGCGCCAATTCCTTCTGGGCAGCACCGCGGAACGAATCGTCGAACACGCGCCGTGTCCCGTCCTGACGGTTCATCGCCAAGCGGATTGACGGAGACCTCTTTGTGTCCACGAGCGGCCCACTGGGGAGGGGGCCCCGCGCCCGACCTTATCGCTTCCGAAGTCTCCGTCGCGCCCGCTAGTGCGACCCCAGAGCGACCTGGGTCATGCCTCGGCGGCAGTTGCTCTCTGTACGTCCAGGCGTTGGCGGGATCACCTTGCGAAGCTAGTTGCCCATGTCTCGAATCTGAACGGTTAATGCTGGTATCAAAGGGTTGCCGGTCTTTTCGCTAGGTGTGATGGCAAGCCTTGTATAAGGAATGACGAGTTTGGTTGAGGTGATCGACGCAGCATTGAAGCATCTGCGCGTGCTCGACCTAACGTCGACCTCGGCGGCCTATTGCGGGAGGGTATTGGCGGCATTGGGTGCTGAAGTGGTGAAGGTCGAAGGGCCCGATGGCGATCCGGGTCGTTGGGAAGGGACCTCGCAGAAGAGCGCTGTCCACGCACAGGGTCTGTCCTTCCTGTATGGCAATGCTGGCAAGAAAAGCATCGTGATCGATCTGGACTCGGGCGCCGGTCAGGATCGCTTCCGCCGCTTGGCCGCGGATTGCGATTTGATTATCGAGTCCGGAGCGGTGGGTCGAATGGCGAGCCTGGGACTCAGTTTCAGGGACCTTGCATTGGAATATCCCGGACTCATCATGACCTCGATCACGGGCTTCGGACAGACAGGCCCTGGGTGTGGTTTTCGATCCAACGATCTCGTGACGAGCGCACTGGGTGGTCTGATGACTTCGGTGGGCGATGCCGATGATCCACCCGTTCGGTTGGCGGGTCATCAAACGGAGATCATCAGCGCGGTCTTGGCTGCGGCGAGCAGCCTAATCGCGGTCATGCATCGAGACCGGACTGGCCTTGGTCAGCACATCGATATTTCGAGGCTCGAAGTGACCGTCGCGGCCACCCATATAGCGGGCGTGGGCAAATGGCTCGAGGACGGGATCATTCCGAAGCGTGTCGGGACAGGATTGGTCGCCTCGATTCCGTCGGGCGCGTATCGCTGTCGCGATGGACTCGTCTATCTAATGGTGAATCGCCCTGCGCATTGGCAGGCCCTGGCAAACTGGATTCACGAAGTGACCGGTAACGAGGAAGTCTTGCTACGAGAGTTTCACGGGGCGTCTTCCAGCCGGCTTCCCTATCGAGAGTTACTCGATGTCTTCATCGGAGATCTTGCAGCGACGTTGTCTGTCGACGAAATGGTTCACGAGGCACAGGCGCGTCACATTGCGGTGACGCCAGTTGCGACGGCGCTCGGCATCATGGAAGACCCTCATCTACGAGAACGCAATTTCTTCATCGATCTCGCAGCCACGAATAACAACATCGTTCAGGCAGCGGGGATGCCCTTCAGGACGCGAACCAAGAATGGTCTTGGCGGTGCCCCACGTCATCAGAAGTCCGTTGCTGCCGCCGCGCCGGAACTGGGTCAACACGATGAAGAAATCCGACCTGGAGTGAATCGAGCTGAAATGAGATCGTCCGCCAGAGAGGGCCGGGCCACGAAGTCGGGCGGGGCGCTCGCGGGTCTGCGTATCGTCGAATTCGGAACAGGGCTTGCCGTTCCCTGGATCGGGCGAATGCTCGCCTGGGCCGGCGCCGATGTGATCAAGATCGAATCCCACGCCTTTCCCGATGTTCCGCGACTCTTTGTTCCGCCGCGAGCGCCCGAGCTCGGGACCCAACCCGAATGCTCTCCCTGGTTCACGGATTGGAGTGCGGGGAAACGATTCGTCGCCCTCGATCTGCGAAACCCCGATGGGGCGGAGCTGGCGGCTCGAATCGCGGGGCAATGCGACGCGGTGATTTCCAACTACAGCGTCGGCGTCCTCGATAAGCTGGGCCTTGCCTATGAGAGGTTGTCCGAAGGGAACGCAGAGCTGGTCATGCTCGAGTCGAACGGATTTGGTCAGGAGGGACCCAACTCGCGTTATGTGACCTGGGGCCCGAATATCGAGGCGGCTTCGGGGATGGCGAGTCTTGGCGGGTTTCCCAATCGCGAATGCACGCTCTCGCATTTCGCGTATCCCGATCCTCTGAGTGCCGCATATGGATTGGTTGCCTTACTGGCCGGCTTGATCCAGCGAGACGCCAAGGGAGTCGGGCAGCAGATTGAATTGTCGCAGTTGGAAGCCACGATTGCCGCCATGGGTCCACTCCTGGTTGAGGCATCTGTTTCCGGTCGCGAACCGGAACGACCGGGAAATCGCGAACCGGACCGCGCGCCCCATGGTTGCTTTCCTTGTCTGGGCGAGGATCGATGGATTGTGATCACGGTTGAAGATGAAGTCGACTGGGCGGAGCTCCGAGCCGTGATGGACGAACCCGATTGGGCCGCTGAGACGCGGTTCTCGAATATGCGCGCGCGCGTCGAACATGTTGAGGAACTCGAGAATCGGATTGGACGATGGACGGCGACACTCGAGGATTACGACATCATGGCGAGGTGTCAGCGAGCAGGCATCGCTGCTGGTGTGGTTCAGAATGCCGAGGATTTGCTACGACATGACCCTCAGCTTGCGGATCGAGCTTTCTTCGAAGAGATCACACATTTCAAGAAGGGCAGGGTGATTGCGTCCGGAATTCCGTTGGGACTGACCGCGACGCCGGGGCGAACCACGCATGCGGGTTCGCGTGTTGGGCAGGACAATGAGAGTGTTTTGCGAGAGGTCCTGGGCCTCTCGGATTCGGAGATCGCGCATTGGACCGAAGTCGGTGCGATCGAAGAGCGTGACTGAAGTGCCTGGATGCGCGTTTGCTGAAATAGATTGGGCATGAGTCCGGTTCGCTGAAAACAGCGCTGGACTTGTTTGCCCGGGACTAGGAGTAGGACATGGATTCGTTTGAAGACAAAATTGCGGTCATCACGGGTGGTGGAACCGGAATGGGTCGTGAACTCGCTCGACAGCTCGCGAGTGCGGGATGCCACGTGGCGATGTGCGATGTGTCAGAAGAAAACATGGAGCATACGAAGTCGTTATGTGAGGCCGATGCGCCCGCCAACGTTCGGATCACGACGCACCTCGCAGATGTTTCCGACGAGGCACAGGTCCTCGCCTTCCGTGATGCAGTGATGGAGGAACAGGAGACGGACTGCGTCCACCTGGTCTTCAATAATGCGGGGATCGGCGGCGGCGGCAGCATGATCGTCGACGATCGAGAACCCTGGGAGAAGACATTCAATGTCTGTTGGTTCGGTGTCTACTACGGGACCCGCGCCTTTCTCCCTCTCCTGCTTGCGGCGGAGGAAGGGCACCTCGTCAACACCAGCAGCGTAAATGGATTTTGGGCCTCCCTGGGGCCGGACATGGCGCATACCGCCTATAGCTCAGCCAAGTTCGCGGTGAAGGGTTTTACCGAGGCATTGATCAACGACTTCAAATTGAACGCACCGCATATCAACGTGTCGCTCGTGATGCCCGGCCATATTGGAACGTCGCTCGTCATCAACTCCGGCCGGATGTTGGGCAGTGATCCGAAGGAAATGTCTGACGAAGATCTTGCCGAAGCCCGCGAGAACTTTGCGCGACGGGGTTTCGATCTTGGTGAGGCGACGAACGAACAGATTAGACAAGCCCTTGTGATGATGGGAGAATCGTTCAGGAATGAAGCTCCGATGACTGCGGCGGAGGCGGCCAAGATCATTCTCGATGGCGTCCGCGATCGTCGTTGGCGAATCCTGGTTGGAGAAGATGCGCGAATCCTTGACGAACTGGTGCGATCGGATCCGGAGGGAGCCTACGGACAAGCCTTCATGGAACGGCTGGTCGAGACCTCAAACTGGGGATTGGGAAATCTCGGCGGGCCTGGCGCTGATTTTTCGAAGTGACGAGTGTGCGGCGGGTCGATTGCGTGGCGGACGGAATTCGCCGCAAATCGCCGGTCAGTCGAGGACGTCCGCGGCGATGAGTTCTTCAAGATAGGGCGTGTCCCACCAGGAGAGTTGAAGCTGTTTGGCACGGCGGAAGAACATCTGTTGGTCGTACTCGATGGTGAAAGCCACACCGCCCCAGATCTGTGCGCAGACTCGTGTCGTTTCCCGGTAGGTCTCACAACAGAATAACTTCGTCATCGGCGCGAACCGCTTGATGTCACGCCCGGCGGTATGATTCCATGCAGCTTCGTGCACTAGGACTCGCCCACCGTCGATCTGGGTAGAAGCATCCGCCATGTAGTGCGCCAGGGCCTGGAATGCGCCGAGCGGCTTGTCGAATTGGATGCGCTGCTTCGAGAACTCGACGGTCTCCTCTAGGCATCGGTTCGCGCCGCCAATTGCAGTGGCTGCCAGCAAGATGATGCCTTGATGCATCATCTCGTTCCAATTCGTCCACCCCGATCCCGGCGCACCGATTCGATCATCGGCTGAAACGCGCACTCGATCGAAATCAATCTGGTACTGGGCCTCGCGACCTTGGGAGAGCAGCTGCTTCAGAGTGACTCCGTCACTGTTCGGGTCGACAAGAAAGAGGTCGACTCCTGCGTCGCTACGAGCGAGCACGATCAGCCGTGTTGCGGAACTCGCATAAGCCACCAGCCGTTTCCGACCACTCAAGAGAAAGTCTCCACCGTCGGCTTCTGCACGAAGCGCGATCCCGGGTTCACCGAATCCGCGATTGGGTTCGAGCCATGCGGGCGTGAGGATGGCTTCGCCGGTTGCGATTGGTCCCAACCATGCGTCCTTCTGTTCGTCGCTCCCGCCGGCCATCAGAAGTCCGGCACTCATTACACAAGAAGCGAAATGGGGAGTGGGCGCCATCGCACGACCAAGTTCTTCGTAGACGAGCACTGCCTCGAGAAGTGTTTGGCCGCCGCCTCCTTGGCTTTCCGGGATCAACAGTCCGTTCAGGCCGAGTTCGCTCATCTGTTTCCAGAGAGTGTCTGGATACCCTTTCGGATCATCCTCCATATCGCGCACGATCTGGACTCCGGAGTGTTCTTCTAGCATCGCTCGCGTCATGTCGGCGATCATCTGTTGTTCATCGCTGAAATCGAGGTCCAAAGATCCGTCTCCTAGAAATTCTTCGGCAGGCCGAGGTGGCGCCGAGCGATGATGTTCTTTTGAATTTCCGATGAGCCCCCACCCACGGTTTCATTCATGGTGGCTCGATAGGCACCTTCGAATCGACCTAGAACGGGCGCGTCGTCCTGTCCTTCCATAATTGTGCCTTCATGCCCCTGAATATCGAGTGCGTCCTTGCAGACTCTCTGGGATAGCGAGGTCGTGAAGAGTTTGTATTGCGAGGACTGGACAGTTGGCGGCTTTCCGCCGCTCTTCGCGGCACAGACGAAACGCGTACTGAGGCATTTGGCGACCGCCGTATCCGTCACGATCTGGGCGATCGTGCGTCGCACGTTCGGATCGTCTTTGAGAGGCTTGTCATCTCGCGTCGCCCCCTTCACCCATTCGACGAGGACATCGCTGCGATTGCTGATCGGCGACAGTGTAAAGAGTGTGAAGCGTTCGAGATCGAGCGCCTCGGAGATCATCTGAAATCCCCGGCCGCGCTTTCCAACGAGGTAGTCATCGGGCACGAAGACATCTTCGAAGAAGACCTGGTTGGTCGTGTCCTTTCCAATCGTAGGCAGACTTTGAATCTCGAGACCGGGATGATCCATAGGGATCAGAAAGAGAGAGAGGCCGTCGTGTTTGGGTTTGTCGGGATCCGTGCGCGCGCCGAGCCAATACCAATCCGCAAAATGGGCTGAAGTCGTCCACATCTTTTGGCCATTGAGCTTCCATCCGCCCGGGACCTTCTCCGCCTTCAACTGCATGTTGGCGGCGTCGGATCCCGCCTGGGGCTCGGAGTAGCCGACTGCGAATTCGACTTCAGCGGCAAGAATCTTGGGCAGGAATTCCTTCTTCAACTTCTCGTTGCCGTGGCGAATGAGCGTCTTCCCGATGATGCCTACGCCCTTGCCGATCTGAGGAGCCGCGTGTTTTGAAAGTGCTTCGTTGAGAATGAACTCATAGACACCTTCGATCTCCTGTCCGCCGTATTCTTTTGGCCAGGACATGCCCAGCCAGTTCTTGGCCGCCAACTTCTTCATGAAGGCACGGCGCTCCGGCGTATCCGACAGCTGGGTGAAGTTCTCTCGGTGATGATCCATCACGACGGGGTCGTGATTTTCGACGAGCCATGCTTCGACCTGATCGGCGAATTCCTGTTCCTGGGGAGAGAAATCAAAGTTCATACGGAGTGGCTCCACGGCTCGTCGGGTGGGCGAAAACGAGTAGAGCATATACGAAACGGAACGTATTGTATAGGGTGCTGAAGAAAGCTAAGACGCGTCCTAAGTGCGTAAGAGGCCATTTTTGGCCAGAATAGCTCTCGATTCTCCGGGGCCACTGGCTCGCTCGGCGCGCAGGCCGGCCGCCCGAGCACCCCTCACATTGATCTCATTGTCGTCGAGAAAAAGGATCGTTTCGGCGGGTCGACCGAGGGCCCGCACCACGAAGTCGAAGGCTTCACGATCAGGTTTGAGGACGCCCATTTCGTGTGAGAAGAAGCGCGTCTGGAAGAGCTCGCCGATGCCGAAACGATCGACGTGGTGATCGGCGTGAAGTGCATTGGTGTTACTAAAGCATGCGATCTCGAGACCGCGGTCGAGGTCGATCGAACCGATGAGTTCTCGGGCACCCGGAAAGAGCCCCCGCGGCCAGGATGAAAACGCACTAAGGAATTCATCCGCCGAGGTATCCATCGACCACGATTCGACCATGCCCTCAGCAAAGGCCTGCGAATCACAGAGTCCCCGTTCAAAGCGTCGAACCCATGGGCATGCGAGCCAGCGCCGCCAGAGTTCCGATTCATCCGACTCGTCCGCAAAGTCGGCCATGTCCGCCATTCCGCCGAGCTCGATCAGTACGCCTCCCAGGTCGAATAGCACGACTTCGATTGCCACAGAGGATCTCCTTGCGAGTCAACTTCACAGACTAGCAGCTTGTTAAGCGTCGTCTTCGCAAGTGGCGTGGTTGCCCGGGCCGTTCTTTGTCGAGGTGTTTGCCTTGCTCTCGAGTTCGTAGAACTTCAGTTCCCGGTCGATCGGCGCGACGAATCAAGCGTCTTCGGGGCCCCGAGAACTGGCCTCGGGCGAAGGTCTGCCGGAAGAAACCAGGGAACGCCCGAGGACACAGACCTTAAGACAAGGCCAAGAGCGCGTAGTCCTCGCGCGGAAAATGAACGATGACATCGCCGGCGCGCTCCGTCGATCGGTGAATGGCGATTTCGCGGATTCCGGAGGGTGCGAGCTGGCCTGTGACGCTCCCTGAACCGTATTCGTCCGGGAGGACGAGAACCTGGTCACCCTCTTTCATTCCGTCCGGGTAGACCGGGTCACCTTCGAATGCGACCGGCTCCGATGTGCGAGCGATCTCGATGGCTTCAGTCGACTGGAAGGGGATGACCTCGCCATGCCCAATTTTCCGAATGCGCGTCATCCATTCCGCAACCGCATTCAGGCCAGCGAGTTGGGCCTGGGTTCGCTCGTGCATACCGAGCAGTATCAAGGGATGATAGGCGGACAGGTCTGCAGTCGAGACAGAGTCCCCAAGTAGGTAGGGCCGGCCATCCGCGAGCATGGACTCGAGTTGCTCGATGTTATTTCGGAGTTGAAGGAGCTTGGTTCCAACAATATGCGAGGCGCCTTCCAGGTTCATGTCCGGAGGGATCATGGTGTTCTTTCGATCTTCAACGAAATCTTCCGGAAACACGTCGCCTATGCCGAAGTAAGCGAGGATGACGATCATGAAGCTGGTTTCCGCCCATCGCGAAACTGAAAGGTCGACCCCTTCTTGTCCGGGAGGCGAGAGTGGCGGGTTCGGCTGGATCTGATCGAGCACGCGCGTAATCAAATGAGTGTCGCAATAGATATCGGCGCCAAGCTGTAGGACCGGGACTCGCCGATATCCGCCCGTGAGCTCGCAGTGGTCGGGCTTGGGCAGAATCATGGGCGTCTGAACGGACCGCCAGGCGAGATCCTTTACGCCGAGGGCGAGCCGGATTTTTTCGGCGAACGGGGACATGTCGTAGTGGTGAATAATAAGGTCGCTCATCGTGCAGCGACGTTACCGCATCGAGGACTCAGGGGAAAAGCGACTTCCCGTAATGAGGGCAATCATCCAGGTCGTCAATGGAATTTTTCATCGCCACGGCTTGCATGATTTCGTGAGCAATTTCGGGCTCGACGTAAAGGCTCTCGGCGAGCTTCTCGTAGGCAAATGCTTCTTCATTCGTGACAATTCGGTCTGCCAGTGCATCCCTGGCCTCATCATTCAGCGCCTGTTCATTGCGGCTCATCACATGGGCAAAGCCCGATGCAAACAGGCTTGTCGGGAGTGCAACCATGCCGATGCCGATACCGATGATGGTAATGCCCGAGGCCAAGCCTTTTCCAAGAGGTGTGATTGGGGGGTGACGTCGCCGTAGCCGACCGTCGTGAGTGTGCAGACCGCCCACCACATTGCGGCTGGAATCGATCCAAATGCTTCCGGTTGCACGGCGTGTTCGACAACATGTAGGGCGCTTGCAGAGAGGACGATCGCGATGCTCAGGAGAAAGAATGCCGCGGCGAGTGCGCTTTGCTGCATTTTAAAGACCTCGCCCATACGATGCATGGCGACCGAAATCTGTTCGAAGGCCAGGAAGAGATCTTCGTAGGCCCGCCCGATGTGAGGGACGGACTCGAGGATCACAGCGAGAACGTTTCTTGCGACCAATGCCATAATGAGGCTGTCGACGAGTCGGCTGAGCGAATCGTCTGGTCGACCAACCTCCATGACTTCGAACGTCCGTTTGCGAATACGTGAGATGGCTCCCACTACTGCTCAATCGGCTGGCAGTCCTGATCGCGCAAGACTCCGAGACAAAAAAACAAAGACTGGGCATGACGTATTCACTCGATTGGTCGCGTGCCGGGGTGAATACCGTAGAATGGCTGGGCGAATTATTGGAGTTCGGTAGGCGGCTCCCCGGGGAGAACTCGAGATGAAATTTGAAACCCGTGCCATTCACGTCGGGCAAGAACCGGACGCCGAAACGGGCGCCGTCATTCCACCGATTTTTGCGACCTCGACGTTTGCGCAAACGGGGCCGGGCGAAACCCTTGGCTACGACTACACCCGATCGGGTAATCCGAATTTCACCCGGCTGGGGCGAACCCTCGCATCTCTCGAGGGTGGCTCGTTCGCGACGGTTTTCGGAAGCGGGATGGCGGCTGTGACCGCAGTGCTTTCGACGTTCTCTTCAGGAGATGTTGTTCTTGCCGAAGAGAATGTCTATGGATGCACCTTCCGGATCTTCGCGCAGGTCTTCGGGAAATTTGGATTGAAGGTTCGTTATGTCGACTTTTCCGACATCGATTGCTATCGGGCAATCGAAGACATTCGTCCCGCGCTGATCTGGCTCGAATCGCCCACGAATCCGATGCTGAAGATCCTGGACATTGCAGCCATCTCCGAAGTCGCGCAGAAGGTTTCTTCGCCGGTCATCGTCGACAATACGTTTGCCTCGCCCTTCTTTCAGAGACCTCTCGAGTTAGGCGCGACACTGTCGCTCTCCAGTACGACCAAATACATGAATGGTCATTCCGATTGTCTGGGGGGTGTCGTTGTCACCAATGACGAGAGCTGGAACGATAAGATGATCTTTGCACAGAAGGCGGTCGGGCTGAATCCATCGCCCTTTGACACATGGCTGGTGACGCGCGGGATCAAGACCCTTGCAGTGCGGATGCGGCAGCACCACGCGAATGCCCTCGAAATCGCGGAGCGTCTCGAAGGTCGCGAGCGCGTAAAATGGGTGAGGCACCCCTTCCTACCTTCCCATCCGCAATTCGAACTCGCGAAACGTCAGATGAGCGGAGGATCGGGAATCGTGACCTTCGAGCTTGATGCGCCGTTGGAGGCCACGAAGACCTTCGTCTCCAACCTGACGTTGTTTGCACTTGCTGAAAGCCTCGGCGGAGTTGAGTCACTCATCGATCATCCAGCTTCGATGACCCATGCCAGTATTCCCAGAGCCGAGCGTGAGAAGGTCGGAATATTCGACGGTCTAGTTCGGCTGTCTGTGGGCATAGAAGACGTCGGTGATCTTATGGCCGATCTCGATCAAGCGTTTAGCAGGGCTGGGCTGATTTCCTCGACTTGACGAGGGTTCGCGCCTACTCCGTTCTAGTGCGATTGCGAGGTCCATCGAAGACGCCAGCTCCGGAGGGCGGCCACGAGTTCCCGCGCCGTTTGAAGTCGGCGCTCCGGATCTTTCTCGATACATCGCATGCAGATGTTTTCGAGCTCTTCGGGTATGTCGCGATCGGTCGCGACGTCCGAAGGCCGAAGAGGCTTGGTCTTGGCCGCGTGCTCAAGGACTTCACTGACCTTGTCGCCCTCGATCATGTGTCGCCCCGCAAGGATTTCATAGAGGACCACGCCGAGGCTGTAGATATCCGATCGATGATCGAGATCCTCTGATTCTGCGATCTGTTCGGGTGACATATAGAGCGCGGTTCCCTGCAAACGGCCACGTGAGGTCAGCGAGGGGTCCGTATCCTGGTCGAAGGGGTACTTGGCTCGCTCTTCACGAATCGCTTCCGCAATTCGGTCCGGAATATTCTCGGATTTCTCGTTCCAGACTTTTGCCAGGCCCCAGTCGAGCAGCAGCACTTCGCCGAAGGGCCCCATCAAGATATTCGCAGGCTTCACGTCTCGATGAACGACGCGATGGCTATGTGCATAGTCGAGGGCATTCGCGATTTGAATCAAGATCGTCACCATGCGATGGAATCCGTAGCCGTCGACGGGGAGGGTGCCTTCCTCGGTCGAGGTGTCGAGCACTTCGCGAAGCGTATAGCCCTCGACGAGTTTCATGGTGAAGAAAAAATGATCGCGATTGTCCCGCGACAGTTCGTAGATCGGAATCGTGTTGGGGTGCTGAAGCATTGCAGTCACGCGTGCCTCTCGAAGAAAGCGTGCTTGCTCGATGGGATCGTCCGCAAATTCTTCGTGCAGACTCTTATAGGCGACGACCCGGCTGAGATGGTAGTCCTTGCAGGATTGAATCAGGCATTTCCCGCCTCTCGCCACCGTCTTGAATTGCGTGTAGCGCATCCCTGAATTGCGAACGTGCTCAGGAAGCTCAAGGTCGGTGTCTTTCAAATAGACGACGGGGTAGCGATCTTGAGGATGTGGGAAAAGTCGAGACATTCGCGCTTTCCTGATGCGATCGATTGGAGAAGGGGAGCATTGAAGCCAAAGCTTCCGGCAGGCGAGAGAAGGCTCCAGGCAACTCTAGTACAGGTCAATAAAATTGATTCAACTCTCCCCGTCCCGATCGCATCGGGCCCAGACACTAGACAAGTCGAGATCGGTTGTTCTGCATCTCAGGTCCCGGCGATTCGGATGCCTATGGCGCATGCTCGCCTGGATTTCTGTTTATGCTGACACTGGCTCTACTCGGTTTCGGCGAGAAGGCGTGGGTATCCATATCGCGAGATGCCTGGGGCGTCGCGCTGGGCGCGAACGGGTCGCGGGTGGATCTGTTCAGACGTTCCCGGAACCCCCGGACTCTCGTCGTCTCTTTCGGGCGATCATGGCCCGGATCGAGGCCGATGAAGCGGATGTCTCGGCACCGGAGGTTCCGTTCGTTCACCCAGACTCACTCCAGACAAGCGTCGCGAAAGATATCTATCGCAGGTAGAGTCCAAGCGATGTTAGCTTCATGGGGCGACGACGAGAGAAAACTGACGGACCGCGTGAGCGTTCTCGTTGGCGCGAAAAATGGTTCCTATCCATCGGGAAACTCGCTGCTCGTTCGTGGCGATGGGGAATCGGTGGTCATCGATCCCTCGATCGACGTCATCGAGCGGGGCGGTGTCCCGATTCCAGTCGATGCAGTCCTGAACAGTCATAGCCATGAAGACCACATCGCCTGCAATGGCTTTTTTAAGAATGCCCGAGTTCATATTCACGACGCCGATCTCCCGGGTCTGCAATCAATCGATGGGATGATGGATATCTACGGATATCAGGGCAAGCTCCGCGCAGATTTCCAGAAGCTCATCTGCGAGCAATTCCACTACACGCCAAGACGCGATGCAGTCGGTTTTACGGATGGACATGTTTTCGACCTTGGCGGCGTGAAGGTTGAGGCCGTTCATCTCCCGGGACACACCCGCGGTCATAGTGGATTCAGGATTTCGAATGACGTCTTCTTTCTTTCGGATATCGATCTCACTGGCTTCGGACCTTATTACGGCGATGTCTGGAGTGATCTCGAAGACTTCGAAGACAGTCTTCGTCGTGTGCGAGAAGAAGATGCTTGCTGGTATGTCACATTTCACCACAAGGGTGTGATCGAAGGCAGGGCTCGATTCGTCGAGTTGGTCGATTCATTTCGGGCGGTCATCGATCGGCGGCATGAGGCGATGCTCGAGTACCTATCCGAACCGCGGGCCCTTGAGGATCTGGCCGAGCATCGGTTCATCTATCGGCCCCATGTTGATCACGTCTTTGTGCCGGCTGTCGAACGACGAAGCGCAGAACTCCATGTCGATCGTATGCTCGCACGTGGCGAAGCCAGGGAAGTTGAACCCGGGCGCTATCTTCGAACTTGAGAGGAAACCCCCGTTTTGTCCTTTCTTTCTACTCTGTTGGATATTCAGGCTCTCGATCTGGCGAGCGATGCCGCTCGAACACGCTTGGAAACGCTGCCCGAGCGCGAAGCTCTTCCCGTAGTTGCGGCCAAACGTGTCGAGATTTCTGCAAGACTCGAAGCTGCACTTGCGGATCGCGTGTCGCGCGAGGGCGAAGAAGGTGAGCTAGGTCGTCAGGTGTCCCAGATCGTCAAGGACCTCGAGGCTGCAGAAGTCGAACGATATTCCGGAAAACGAAAGAATCAGGACGAAGCTGCCTCTCATAAGGCATCCCAACAACAACTTCACGAGAAGCAGTCTGCCCTCGAAGAGCAGGAAATGGAACTGCTCGAAGCGATCGAAGAAATCGATGCTCGGATTCGAACTGAAGAAGCTGCTCATGCGGCGAGTCAAGTCGACCAAGAAAGGATCGAGCAGGTCATAGGCAAGGTCGAGATGGAAGTGTCCGCGGAACTCGATCGATTGGCCGGGGAACGTCGTGCGATCATGACGTCGGTTCCCGAAAAAGTCCTCTCGACCTATGACAACGTACGGGGGCAGGCGCAAAAGGGCGGACGCGGCGCAGCAATACTTGCAGACGGCCGCTGCGGCGCATGTCGAATCAAGCTGCCGTCACTCGAAAGGACGAAGATGCTCGCCTCACCGGAGGACGCTCTGCTCCAATGTCCTCAGTGTCGACGGGTGTTGGTTCGTTAGTCGAATCGCCAAGTGTTCGGATCCACAGATATAGAAAACGCAGCGACCGGCTCAATCGAAATTGCAAGAGTCTGATCGGTCGAAGCCGAGCTCCGCGCGTTCGGCAGACCAGGGTTGACAAGATCTCGAGGGCCAGATCCCTCTGATCGCTTGCGCCGTAGAGGGTTGCTAGGTCAAGAAGGAGATCGTCGTCCCACACATCGAATTCGAAGGGCACATAACGGCAGGCTACCCGATAGACGGCAAGGCACTCATTCTACTTTTTCATTCGTGGACAATCTCGGCCGGTGCGCATGAGCCTCTGTAGCCGGTTTCCAAACCAAACCAAACCAAACCAAACCAAACCAAACCAAACCGAACCAGACCGATCGCGAGGCGAGGCGCCTACTCGATCTTGCCTAAGGAATTGGTGATTTCACCGAGCGTTTCGGCTGCTAGAAGTCGCGCCCTAACGGGGCTCTGGGGGGGGGTGGCTGGTGAGAGCCTTAGGCCTTTTCCATCATCGGCGGCCGAAGGAATTGCCGCTATGCCTGGCCGACCTCTCTTTGAAGAAGACGCGGCGATTGCATCGAGAGCAGGAGGAACCCGATCGTCTTCGAACCACTGCCCGCCGTCGCTGGTGGCGGGTCGCCCGGTGAGTTCGCCGTCCGGGCCGAGTAGGCTGAGGATGTTTTTCATCGATGCCTACCAGTCATGCTCCGTCGCTTCGGTCCAGCCAAGCTGATTGAGTCCCGCGTAGACACCCCGCGGATTGGTGCGCGCTTCGGCAATGCCGAACATGTTCCCGAACACATATTCACCCGCGGCAAGACGACCTTTGCCTTGTTACGCTTCCGAACCGCTGTCCTCTTCTTCGGGTAATCCGAGTGCAGCTTTGGCTCGAAGACGAGATCCGAGATCGTGACTGCGGGTACGTCGGTCTTCCCAATACTGGGGTGGTCGCTCATCACAGCTGAGCCACACGTTATGCCGAATTTACGGTGACTCCCCGCTCTGCGGCGGAAGCGCGATACCCAGTCGAGCGTGAAACAGACCCCCGGGCCTCTGGACTGAACATGGTCCACCTCTCGGTGATCGGTCGCGGCGGATTCGTTTCGCCGTTGAGCCTTCGGTCGGTCATTTTACGAACTTCCGAATGGAATCCGAGTCAACCCTCCTCATCTTTCCACCAACGTCGGATGCCAATGGCGGCGGCCATGGCGACCGCGAGACGAGAATGCATGCTTATAGGGGAGAGTCTGTGTGATCAACGTGCCTCAAGAGGTCGAAGAATCCGAGACGGGCTTCCGGTACTCGCCTTCGTCACGCGGGTCTTCGGAGAGGATGCGTTCGGTCAGTTCTCTAAAATGTGATCCGAAACAAGGCTTCGATCATGAGCAGACGCGACTCCCATAGAGAGCGAGGCCGAAGGATTCGCCGAGCATTTCCCTCAACACCGGGACCTGACTTGGCTGTACCTTGTCCGATCAAGTCGTGCGCGTAGCAGGTTCGGCTGCGATAGATTGTTAGGCGGCGTGCTCGCGAAGAGCACGAAGGACTGCAGGCACGACCTTCTGTAGCGGCGGGCCATTCGCTTCGGATGCGGAGAGGAAAAACGCACATTCTTCGATCTCCTTGGAAATGAACTGGAAATCGGGCGTGAGATCAAACACAGTGGCGATGTAGCTGATTTCGCTTTCGTCGATCTCTCCTTTCAAGAAAGCAGTACACAGTCTCTTGAGGTGACTCGCTGCCAAAACCAGGAGAGAGCCATCGCTAGTGATGAAGGCTGGGCTAGAGGGGTCGCGCTCAGCCAAGCCGCGCCGATACTCAGGCATTGCTGGAGCAATTGCGGCTCGAAGTTCCGTAGTCGACTCCTGGGCGCCGAGGAATTCGTACAAGTCCCGTGCTAGCACTCAATCCGCCTAACCGATCGACGATTTACCGCGTGGTCTAGCGCCGCGGAGGTCGTCGATCATGAAAAGGTTGTCGCCAGATTCTACCGCATTCGATTCAGCCAGCTATCCCATGTCGGACTTCATCGTCTTGTTGGCTGGTTGTTCGGGCCCACTTGCGGCTCCTGGCTCATCGTCGAATCGAGGCTGGCAGTAGGTCTCTGAATTCGAGCGATTGGAGTGGCGGGGCGACCGTACCGTCGTGCGCTGGGCTGCCCTACAACAACCGCGAATCATGCCCCTTCCAATACTCATCCTTCAGCAACCGCTTATACAGCTTCCCCGTTGGATGTCGCGGAAGCTCATCCCGGAAATCAATCGATCGCGGACACTTCACGTCCGCCAGATGTTCGCGGCAATACGCGATCAGTTCTCGCTCTAGCGCTTCGCCTGCATCCTCGGAGTTCGCTGGCTGAACGACCGCCTTCACTTCTTCGCCGAAGTCCGCGTTCGGAACCCCGAACACTGCCACGTCCGTCACCTTTGGATGAACCGTCAATACGTTTTCCGTCTCCTGGGGATAGATGTTGACGCCGCCGCTGATGATCATGTTGGACTTGCGGTCGGTGAGGTAGAGGAAGCCGTCTTCGTCGACGCGGCCGATGTCGCCGAGGGTGCTCCAGCCATTGGCGAGGCGACCGGCGGCCGTCTTCTCTGGATCGTTGTGGTATTCAAAACTCTGCAGGCCGCTCGAGAAGTAGATGCCGCCTTCTTCACCCTGGGCGACTTCGTTTCCATCGTCGTCGACGATATGGAGTTCACCGCTCACGGCTTTTCCGACGGTTCCCTTGTGGGCGAGCCAGTCCGGGGGTGACGCGTAGCAGAAGCCGTTGCCCTCGGTGCCGGCGTAGTACTCGTGGACCACCGGGCCCCACCAATTCATCATTTTTTCCTTGATCGGAATGGGGCAGGGCGCGGCCGCATGGATGGCGCATTCGAGGCTGCTGACGTCGTAGGAAATTCGGACGTCTTCGTCGAGCTTCAGCATGCGGACGAACATGGTCGGGACCCATTGGCTGTGGGTGACGCCGTAGGTTTGGATGGTCTTGAGTGCGCCTTCGGCGTCGAAGCGTTCCATGGCGACGACGGTGGCGCCGATGCGCTGGAACTGGGTACAGAATCGCAGCGGCGCGCTGTGGTACAGCGGGGCCGGGGAGAGGTAGACCGATTTGTCCGAGCCGCCGAAGAGGAAGCGAGTCATGAGGGTGAGGCCTTCGCCGGTGCCAAGGGGCTCGTTCGAGAAGGCGGGCTTCACGCCCTTGGGTCGGCCGGTGGTTCCCGAGGAGTAGAGCATGGGCTGAGCTTCGATGCGCTTTGTGAGGGGCTCGGCGGAGGCCGCTGCGATCGTATCTTCGTAGGAGTCGAATCCGGGGAGTGGGCCGCCCACGCTCAGTCTGATCTCGAGTTTTTCGAGGACGTCGCCGAGGCCAGAAAGAGACTCGGCCATATAGGGGCTCGAAATCAGAGCGCGGCTTCCGCTGTCTTGGATGACGTAGCCGAGTTCATCGGCGGTCAGGCGTGAGCTGATCGCGGTGTAGTAGAGGCCCGCGTAGTGGGCGCCCCAGAGAATCGCGAAGAATTCCGGGCGGTTCTCCATGCAGAAGGCGATGTGGTCGCCGGGCTTGAAGCCAGCCTCGCGAAAGACCTGGGAGAGTCGATTCGCCGCATCGTCGAGCTCCCGGTAGGTCACGACGACTCCGGATTCCGCCATGATGACGGCGGGATGGTCGGGTGTCTTGGCGGCCCAGGCTCCCGGGTACGCCTCGAGGGGTTGGGTGGCATCTGATTCCGGTGTGGCCGGATCATTTGAAGTCGCATCGGTCATTGGGGGGCTCCTTGGGTTGATGATCGGATAGCAAATCGAGATGCCTCCGCACACCGACGCCGGGCACGCCGGACGACACCCCATGACGCCC
The DNA here is from genome assembly GCA_012960035.1 of Myxococcales bacterium. Taxonomy (GTDB): domain Bacteria; phylum Myxococcota_A; class UBA9160; order UBA9160; family UBA4427; genus DUBZ01. The sequence goes on from DUBZ01000135.1 coordinate 321,735, forward strand.
GACGGTGCTAACCCGACCGAAACACGAAGCGGCCCGGATCATTTCGAAAGAATTGTTCACACACGCGCGGAACGAACATTCCTCGCATTCCATTCCGGGTTATTTTCGTCGCGAAACGTCAGCTCATCTCGACTTCATTTCGTTTCGTGATTTAAACGACGTCGCATAACAATTTTGGCTCGCGGTATACGGTTTGCAACTGTACGCACGCGAAGTACAAGACCGCCAACTTGCCAACTCCGTTGAGATGTTCTTTTTCGAGTTCTCCGCAATCCAGTGCCCTGTCGCGCTTTTTCTGAAGACGCCCGGGGCGCGTTCTCAAATCAAACGAAGTAAATCGTATTCAAGTTCGACGACGCGCCGGCCACTAGCGGCCAGGACGATCGAGGTCGTCTCTTCATTCAAATAGGCCTGCCCCTGTCGAGCCAGTCCGAGCCCCCACCACAAAGTTCGCGCGACGGTCCACCAATGGAAGGCTTGCGCGCGCCATTGCCCGCCGGCCTTTTCATAGGCGGCGCGTAGATCAGCCAGCGATCCGATGCCCCCGACTTCGAATGCGTCGGCTCCGAAGCGCCAGGTTCGCAGGCAGAGCCACGCGAGATCTTCCATGGGATCGCCGAGATGAACCAGCTCCCAGTCGAGAACCGCAGTGAGTCCGGATTCCGCGGCCAGGAAGTTCCCGAGGCGGAAGTCCCCATGCACCACGACGGGTTCGCCTTCGAAGTCCGGCGCGTTTTGCCGGAGCCATCGGACGCCGAGCCGAAATGTTGGATGCGGCGTCGCCAGGGATTCGAGCAGGGCCTCCATCTCGTCTGCGTAGCGATTCGGATCGCCGAGGTTCTGTAGCGCCTTGAAGTCGCTGGTCGGAATTTGATGGATCTGACTGAGTGCGCGGCCGCAATCGGCGGTGAGACCCGATCGAAGTCGTGGGTTCGCTTCGACCAGCCGGAGAATGCGGCGGGGAATGGATTCGCCTTCGACGTGTTCGGAGATGATCGTTCCCGAAGCGGAATCGACGGCGAGGATATGGGGGACGACGACGCCTGCTACTTCGGCCGCACGAAGAAGTCCCGCCTCGTTTTCGACTGAATGCGTGTCGACGCCGACGCCGGCGATTTGCGCGACGGCCTTCGTGGTTTTTCCCGACTTCTTTACGTCGAGAAAGAGGGATCTTCGCTGTGCTCCGAGCGAGGCCACGCCGGTGACAGCGACCTCGCAGTCGCCAGGGAGAAGCTCCGCCAGCCTCTGTTCGAGAGCGCGCGTTTCATCGACCGTCATGAATCATAACCAGGGCGGTCGATGGCGAGTCGGCTCCGGACGTCTTTGATAAGAACTTCGTGCGAGGCTGTTGCGAACTCATCATCCGCGTCGCGCAGCGCGCGGTCGAACTCCGCAACGAGTTCGGGGAGCGAGGCGTCCTGGCCGAGAAGATCGGCAAGGGATTGGCGAGTCTCCTCGGATGCGGCCGGTCCCGCCTCGAATTCACGCTCGAGAATCAGACAGAGGTTGGCGACGACGCGAACGGAATGACGCGTGGCCCCCGACGTCTCTGCAAGTACTTCGTCCGTGAGAGTCTTTGCCATCGCTTTCAGAAGTTCTGCGGCGTCGGGTCGGTCGAGCATGAGCCTCTTTCGGGTCGGTCTTGTTTAGCGCGGTTGGCGACGGTCGATTTCGACCGCCTTGACCGATGGCCGATCGCGAGTTCGATTCTATTCGATCGGAACGAGTGGTTGACCCTCGTCATCGAATTGATGCAAGTATTCGGCGATTCCGTAGCCGGTCTGTCCCTCGTAGGTCCAGCTGGCCAGGCCTTCGTTCACGACGGTTTCGCCCGGGCGCACGCCACCGGGAAAGACGCGCATGACATCCGCCCGCAGTTCATGCTCCCGACCCAATTTGTCGACCGCGGTCACGAAACAGGTCTTTTGCGTCACCTCGTCTGATCGGGTTTCCGTGCGCACCCGCCATTCGACGAGGCTCGCGAGTTCGTTGTCGCGCCAGACCCAACCCCGATGGAGGTCGCCGGCGTCAGTTCCAATTCGAATGCCCCCGAAATGGACGTCATCGGAAATGTTGATCGAGAACCAGCGCCACATCTTCGGTCCGCCCCAGCGTCGCGGCCCCCAGGATTTGTCTCGATTGCCGCGCGCGCGATCACCGAGCGTCTGTCGAATACCATCGGATTCGATCCAGCCCGACCATCGACCCGCCTGTTCGAGATGCCCCTTGCCCGTGGATCCGGCTGTTTCCGCGCTCGCGCCCTCCTTCTTCTTGCCCTGGCCGTCGACGCCGATCATCGGTGTGAGTGCATCGAACTCGAGATCGAGAGAGAAGGGAATCTTGCGATGTTCACGGGTCTTGAGATCGTAGAGCCGTGCTTCAGTGTCTGCTGTGAGATGCCAGCGCTTGCCTTCGTTCTGGCACGTGTATCGAACGCCGCCAACTTCCAAGGGCGACTCACACATCTCCTTTTGTTCGCGCTTGGCACGCACGAACGCGATCTGGTTATTCGGTTGCCAACTCGCGAGCATGACGTCCATCGTCCCTTCGTTGGGGCGGATTCCGATTCGCGTGTACAGGCCAACGTCCGAGTCCGGGTCATAGCCATTGAAGTAATAGGATTCACTCCAGGCGGATTCGCCTTCGACGGGATGCATTCGGTCGTGCGCGGGGTTGAGAATAGGCATGGCAGGTTCGAGTCTCCGTTTTCGAGTGTCCCGATAAGTGAAGCGGGCGCTGGGTTCCCATACAATTGTACAGATTCATCCGGTCTGCCTCGCGGCGCTCGCTTTGTGCTCGCCGTCTCGCCCGGCGGCGCCCCGAACCGCGTAGAAAAGAAGTGCCGCTGAGATCCCGCTTGCGGCGAGCCCCCAGGCGAGTTTTCCGAAGAGAAGCCAGCCGACTGCGGCGATCGCGGCATAGATCCCAATGGTCGCTGAGCCTACATCGAGCCAGGGGCGGAGGCCGATCCGCCTGAGCGGGATCTCGGTTTGAATCGCGACGGGGGCCCACGCCCCGGCCGGTCGAACCCGTTCATAGAATACCCGCAGGACCGAAGCGTCTTCAGGCGATGTCAGCCACATGACCATGAAGGCGATCGGGATGGAGAAGCCGACGACGACGACCAGCGAGAAAGGAAACGCAATGTCCGTGAATACGGCGACGAAATTCGCACCCACGAGCGACGCGGTCATGACCGCGATCTCGGTCCACGCATTGATACGCCACCAGAGCCAGCGAAGAAGTCCGATTAGTCCGGTTCCGGCGCCGATGGTCGCAAGCAGTTTCCAGGCTCCGGCGACGGAATCCATGCCGAGGGTGGCGGCGCTGCCGATCGCGGCGAGTCCGATGACGCTGACGCGGGCGAACCAGATGAGCCGCTGTTGTGATGCGTTCGGGTTGATGAATCGGGCATAGACATCGTGGGTCAGATAGGAGGCGCCCCAATTCAGCTGGGTGTCGATGGTCGACATGAAGGCCGCGAGCATGGCCGCGAGTAGGATTCCCCGCAGCCCGCTTGGCAACACGTCGAGCATGACCATGACATAGCCGGCCTCGGGATCTTCGAGGCCCGGGAAGCGGGCGAGTGCCACGAGTCCAACAAGGATCCACGGCCACGGGCGCAGCGCGAAATGCGCGATCGCATACCACAGAGAGGCCAGGCGGGCGTCGCGTTCGCTGCGTGTGGCGAGGATTCGCTGGGCGATGTAGCCGTTGCCTTCGGTGTTGCCACTCGACCAACTCTTGACGCCGACGTAGGCGAGAAAAGCCCAGAAGGCTTCACCGTCCGCGGGCGATGGGATCAGGTCGAGTACCCGCGTGTTTCCTTCGAGGCCCTGAGATTGTGTGATGCCGTCGAGGAGTTGAGAAAGCCCGCCGAAATCGGAGACAGCGAAGACCGCCAGGAGGATCGAGCCCGATAGTGCGAGGCCAAATTGGAGGAAGTCGGTCAGCACGACACCTAACAGTCCAGCGAGCAGCGTATAGCCGACGGTGAGCGCGAAGAGCCCAGCCAGTACCATCCCGCTCTCACTCTCATCGAGCCCCAAGGCCAGGGAAATAACCTTGAGCATGGCGAGGTTCACCCAGCCCATCACGATCGCGTTTCGCAGCACACCGAAATACAGGGCGCGGAAGAGCCTCAGTGCCGCGGCCGGTCGCCCACCGTATCGGAGTTCGGTGATCTCGTTGTCGGTCAGCACTCGGCTTCGACGCCAGAGATGGCTGACCATGAAAGTGCCGATCACGACCGGCAGGACGTCGGCCCACCAGAACCAGTTCCCTGCGATTCCATCGGTGGCGACCAGGCCCGCGATGGCGAGGGGCGTGTCCGCGGCAAAGGTCGTTGCGGCGATTGACGTTCCGGCCAGCCACCACGGCAGAGTTCGTCCCGCGGCGAAAAAAGACTCGGTGTTTTCGGAGGCTTTTCTCGCGTGCCAGGCTCCCCAGCCAAGGGTCAACGCGAGATAGAGGGCGACGATGCTGAAGTCGAGCGTGGTCAGACTGGAACTCCAGTTTCGGATTCATTGGAACCCGACATGGGCCCAGATCCGGTTGCGGATCCACGCGCCTCGCGCAGCGTCGCGAAGAGACGCCGGCCTCGATCCTCCCATTCCGAAAGCGTTGCATAGCTGAGTGGAATCGCGAAGAGCGTGCCGAACATTGCGAAGAGTAGACCGAAGGCGATCGCCGCGGCGAAGGGCCCGTAGCTCTTCGAGGAACCGAGTAAGCCAAAGGCCATGGACAAGAGCGCGGCCACCGTCGTCATCGTTGTCAGGATCACGGGTCGAAGTCGCTGTGCCCCGGCCTGGGCAACGGCTTCCAGCATGGGCATTCCATTTCTGCGCGCACGGTTGATGAAGTCGACCAGGACGAGCGCATCGTTGACGACCACGCCGGCGAGTCCAACCGATGCATAGAGAAGGCTGAAACTGATTTTGTAGTCGAGTGCGCCAACGCCGAAGACGATTCCCGCGAAGCCCAATGGGATCGAAGTGAGGACAATAAATGGCTGCAGATAACTTCGAAAGAGTGTCGCGAGCAGCATGTAGATCAGAAGCAGGGCCACCGGAAACGCCGCAAACGTATTGGCCATGGCTTCGTTGGTCTCTTGGTACTCGCCGCCATAGATCAAGTCGACCTGAGGGAATCGCGCGCGAATGTCGGCGAAACGGGCTTCGAGATTTCGACCGACCGAAATGCTCGTTGCCAAATCATCATCGACATCGGCGAAGACGGTGACTGCGCGCTGGCCGTTTACCCGGCGATAGGCGAGGTACCCGTTCGACGTTTGGAGATCCGTGACGTCTGCGAGACGGATCAAATGCCCGGTCGAGCTTCGAACTTCGACTTCCAGGAGGTCGAGAATGCGATCGCGCTGAGCGGGCTCCAGCAGCACCCGGATATCATCGTCTTCGACGGCCGAGGGGGCCCGGAAGCTCGAGGACAAGATTCCGTCGTTGGCCGCACGAAGCGCATTGGCCAGGTCCTCGAAGGTGAGTCCGTAGGGCCCTGCGCGTTCGTCATCGATTCGAAGCTGTAGCTCCCGCGGCCCCTCTTTCAGGTTGTCGTCAATTCCGAATACGCCGGGGATCGTGGCGAGATGGGCCTGTATGCGCGACTCTCGTTCGCGGACTTTGACAGCGCCGTCGGAGGTCAGGAGTCCCAGATAGGCGGCGATCGAGATCACAATCGCGAGTCCCACGACAAGGGCTGACGTTCGATTGTTTTTCAACCAATTCACGACCAAGATACTCGCGAATCAGCGGCGCTTTGGCATCCGTGCGAATCCCCGAGTCCGTGGCGAATCGTTACGCAGAGACGAGCTTGCCGATGTCGTCGGCGGGAGTGGATGCATGGCTTTTCGCGAAGACGACTGCGGCATGATGACCGCCGACGTCAAAGGCCCAGAACCGTCGAGTAGAATCCGGACGCGTCCCTGGGATCGTCCGCGCCCTGGTTCGGCGCTATTCGCCTTCCGCCCAATCGTCGAGGCGCTCCATGGTATCGGCATACTCGATCGCCAATTCTTCCATGACCGTGCGCACCGACTTGGTGTGATTCATCGATCCGACGATCTGGCCGACGAAGTAATTGCTGAGCTGGGCTGCCCCCGTCGACTTGTGCGCGGTTCGTGAAATCCTGGCCTGGGCCTCTCTCACCAGACGGGGTTGGAGTGGCATCGGCAGTGGCTGCGGATTGCTTGGGTCGTCCCATGCATCGGTCCACGCGCTTCGCAGCTGTCGTGCGGGCTTGCCCGTGAGTGAGCGACTCCGAATCGTGTCGCTCGAGGACGCCTTCAGGAATTTCTCCTTGACGACCGGATGGGTCTCCGCTTCTTCGGTGGTGAGCCAGAGTGATCCCAACCAGACTCCCTGTGCACCCAGTGCGAGCGAGGCAGTGATCTGTCGTCCGCTTCCGATCCCGCCGGCGGCAAGAACGGGAATATCGCCCACGGCATCGACGACTTCGGGGACGAGCACCATGGTCGAGACCTGGCCAGTATGGCCGCCGGCCTCATAGCCCTGGGCGACCACGATATCGACGCCGGCTTTGACGTGGCGTTTGGCATGCTCGACGGTGCCCGCCAATGCCGCGACCTTCACGCCCTTTTCTCGGGCCATGTCGATCAGCCACTGTGGTGGCGGGCCGAGGGCACTCGCGATCAGACTGATATTGTGTTCGAAGACGATCTCGATGATCTCCTTTTGCCGCTCGTAGCCGATGGCGAGTTCGCGCCCGAGTTCGACGTCCGCAGGCAGCGCGGGAACCGAATGCTGTTCGAGAAGATCGTCGACGAAGCGTCGATGTTCATCGGGGATCTTCGCATCGAGTTCATCTTCGCTGAAGCCGCCCGCCTTGTCGCTGCCAACGAAGGTCGTGGGTAGGAGAAGGTCCACGCCGTAGGGCTTGTCGCCGATTTCCTTTTCGATCCATTCGAGTTCGGCTCGCAGGCCCGACGCGGTATGGGCGGCCACGCCGAACACTCCGATGCCACCTGCTTTCGACACGGCGGCGGCCACATCACGACAGTGGGTGAAAGCGAAGATCGGAAATTCGAGTCCCATGTCTCGGGCAAGTTTTGTATTCATCGCAGGGGTCCTCGGCTTGTTCGAATTTGACTACTCTGGTCCCGAAGATACGGACATCAGCTATGCCATAATTTGACACAATCTACTGTCCACCGCCTGAGGAGCCTCAATTGAGTTTTTCATCTGAAGTCCTGTCCATCTAAACGAAATCCGGGGTCGGAACTATTTGGCTCGATCGCGCCGAGAAGCGAAACGCGATGAGCCCGCCCATGTGGAAGGACCTGCCCGGGGCGCTGTCCGCCCTTTGCGCCGACGGGGAGACGCGGGCCATTATCCTGGCGGGGAAGGGCAAGAGTTTTTGCGTCGGGCTCGACCTCGTGATCATGGGGGCCGGCGGCGCGAGTGGCGGGCTCTCGCAACCTCTTTCCGGAGCCGAGGCGAATCTTCGACAGCTCGAAGTGACACGAGAATTCCAGCGATGTATCAGCGCGATCGCAGAGGCGCCGCTTCCGGTCATCTGCGCGATCCATGGGCATTGCCTCGGCGGTGGAATCGATCTCGCGACGGCCTGCGATATTCGATTGGCTTCGCGCGACGCGATCTTCTCGGTCCGCGAAACGAAGATCGGAATCGTGGCAGACGTAGGCACGCTACAGCGGTTACCTAAAATCATCACGGCTGGGCACGTCGCAGAACTCGCCTATACCGGGAAAGACATCGACGCAACGCGGGCAGAGAAGATCGGACTCGTGAACGATGTGCATGCGGATTTTGATGCGACCTACGAAGCCGCGTTTACGATGGCTATGGAGATCGCTGCGAACGCACCGCTCGCCGTCCGCGGAACGAAATTCGTCTTGCAGGAGAGCGAAGATCTGACAACGGAGCAGAGCCTGCTCTTGAACGGCATCTGGACCATGATCACGACTCTCAACTCGAATGACTTGAAGGAAGCCATGGGTGCGTTCATGGAAAAGCGCACGCCGACCTTCAAGGGCAACTAGTCAGTCCGTTATTCGCGCGCTGATTGCATCATGGGGAAAGCGAGGCGCGTTCATTTATTGCGGGGAAGCACGGTCCGAATCGATAGCCTGTTGGGCGAACTCTTCCTCGGGTGAGAGGATCATGCGATGCCGCGCATAGAGGCCGAAATAGAGCAGTGAGCCAGCGAACCAGACCGCCACACCGTATACGCCCGGGCGATAGTCGGGATTGATGAAGAGGAAGACCAGGGTTGCACTCGCGATCAGGCCCGCGACGATCGCGCCTGTCCGCCCCAGTGGGCTGATGTAGGGGCGCTCGAGAGAATCCATGGATTTGATTCGAAGGTAAGCCGCCATCTGCATGATGTAGGCAATGACGGCTCCGAAGACTGCCATGTTCAACAAGACGCCACCGACAGGCACATCGCCGAAGAAGCGTCCCCCGTATTCGATCGCGAGTGCCACGACATAACCTGCGACTGCGCCGACGATGAGTGCGACGTAGGGGGTATTTCGGGTGGGATGGGTCTTCGACATCCAGGTCGGGAAATATCCGGCGCGCGCCAGAGAATAGATGTTGCGCCCGTATGCGTAGATGATCGCGTGAAAACTCGCGACGAGTCCGGCCACAGCAGCGAGTGCAAGGACGGTCGAGCCCGCGCCTTCGCCGAAGATGGTTTGAAAGGCGAGAAAGAGTGGTTCCTCGGAGGCGCCGACCACAGTTGCACCCGGCGCGATTCCAGAATTCAAGAAGAGTGTGAATAGCGATGCAACGATCAGGGTTGCGATCCCCCAGAGCAGGCCTCGTGGCATGTCGCGCTTCGGATCGTGACTCTCCTCGGCGGCGAGTGGTAGCTGTTCGATGGCGAGATAAAACCAGATTGCGAAGGGTAGGGAGGCCGCGATTCCGGAGACGCCTTTTGGAAGCCAGATGCTCTCCCCGGGATCGGCCGGGACATCCAATGCGTATTCCCATCGGAACAGGGGTATGGCACCGATCCAGAAGACGACTAACACGATGAGAGCAAGGAGCGTGATTGCGACCGTGATTCGAAATGTGAGTTCGACGCCAGCGATATTGATGCCAACGAACACCGCGTAGAAGATGGCCCACCAAAGAGGAGCCGGAAGTGCGATGCCGAAAGCGCCTTCGAAGATCGTGCCGACGTAGCCTCCGATCCCCACGACGATCACGGCGGGTGTCAGGACGTATTCGATGCTTTCCGCAAGCCCGGTGAGGAAGCCGCCCCAGGGACCGAATGCGGTTCGTCCGAAGGAGTAGGCGCCGCCCGTATGGGGGAGTGCCGGTGATAGCTCGGCGATCGAAAAGCACAGGCCGATATACATGATCGCGACGATTATGGTTGCGATGAGCAGCCCACCGAAGCCGCCCGAAAGCAGTCCGAAGTTCCAACCAAAGAAGTCTCCGGAAATGACGGCGCCGACACCCAGCGCCCATAGCGACCAGACGCCTGCGAAGCGGCGCAGGCTCCGCTCTTCGAAATAGCTGGGGTCCGCCTTTCGATAGGTGATCCCCCCTCGCTGATTTTCGCTCATGTCGCTCCTGTTTCGCGGCGGGGTTTGAAAAAATCGAAGGGCAAGTGGTCTCGAGCGCGGTCGGGTTGACGCGTCATCGTAAACGAGTCAACTCGTCCACGGCATCGTAGGCGCTCGGTGCTTATCGTGCTGCCGGTCTTTGGGAGGTCCGGGAAGTCGTTCTGCGTTGGTGGGATTGGCAAACATCTCGAAAAGTTGTTGCTTCTGGATGGGTGGATACCATGCAAGGTGAGTCCGGTGCCTCCGTCGGCGCCCAATGTTGGGGAGTTTGCGAGATGAGTGAAGGAAGTGGAGACGATGTCGTTCTCTACGAAGAAGACGGCAGTGTGGCGATCGTAACGCTCAATCGCCCGGACAAGATGAACACGTTGACGGAAGGTGTCGTTGCTGGTGTTGCGGATGCAATCGATCGTGCCACGGCCTCACGAGCCATCCGTTCGATCGTTCTCCGCGGGGCGGGCAGGGCTCTCACCGGTGGATACGATCTCAATCCGGGTGGAGGAGACGCGATCGAGAAAAAATGGGGCAGTCCGTTTGATGCGCCTGGGCCGAAGCCGCGAGAAGGCGCATGGGATCCCGTTCGTGATCTGCAATTCATGGGACATAACGTCAAGCGCTTCATGAAGATCTGGGAATGCCCGAAGCCCGTACTGGGTCAGATCCATGGCTGGGCGATCGGAGGCGCAACGGATCTGATCTTGTGTTGCGATCTCCTTTATATGGCCGACGATGCTTTCATTGGTTATGCGCCGTCCCGAATCTTTGGCACGCCGACCACGATGATGTGGGTCTACCGACTGGGGCTCGAACACGCGAAGCAATTTCTGCTCAGCGGTGATGCGATCGATGCCGAGACGGCACATAGGGTCGGGCTTGTTTCCCATGTCTGCCCGCCGAATGAGATTGCAGATCAAATCGTTGCGCATGCCCGTCGCCTCGAAAATATCCCCGCCAATCAGCTCGCATTGAACAAGCTGCTGATCAATCAGACCTTCGAGAATATGGGCCTGCGAACGACTCAATTGCTAGGCACGCTATTTGACGGCATGGCCCGGCATACTGAAGAGGCGTATCAATGGGTTGAGAGTTTTTCTGAGAAGGGCTTTCGTGACGTGATCGCAGAGCGGGACGCACCGTTCGGAGACTACGGCGAGAGAAAACGAAAATAGAGCGGTGGCCCGAAAGATTGATTGGACGCACCCTCATTGCCTACGCTGGTGCTCGACCTGACGTTCGAATCTCAGCGAGCGAATTTCAAATAGGAGTCTGCATGGCGAACCGGATTTTAATTCTCTTGATCTGCTTTCTCTTCATGGCGTGTGGCCCCTTCGTTCTACTTCCCGGCGGCGCACTCGATGGCGTCTCATCGCCTTCGCCCACCGATTGGGCCTGGACAGACGATGTTTCGACGATTCAGCTCGAGACCCGACCGGAGGATCCCTATTCGGTCAATATCTGGATCGTGGCAGATGGCGAAAAGCTCTATGTCCATGCCGGTGCGAATCGCTCGGCGTGGGTCGAAAACATGCAGAGCAATCCAGCCGTTCGCGTCAAAATCGGCGACAAGATCTTCGAACTCCGTGCGACGCGAGTGGAAGAACAGCAAGAGTTTGATCACTTCGCGGATGGCTACGAGGCGAAATATGGATCGAGGCCCCGCAATAGCAGCGTCGCGGATGCCTATCTATATCGGTTGATCGCAGAATGATCGCGCGCGGTCTTGGTTTCAAATCTGGAGACCCTTCGTGAAGATCGGTTTGTGCTTTCCCTACTCGCAGGATGATTTGTCGCGGGATGTGATGCTCGAATGGTTTCAGCGTGTGGACGCGGGGCCGTTTTCTGCCATTTCATGTGGCGAGCGAATCGTTGGATCGGGCGTCGATATGATGGCGCTTCTTGCCGCAGCGGCCGCGGTCACTAAACGTGTGGAGATCGTTCCGACACTCTACGTCCTGCCGATGCATCCGGCGGTCAAGGTTGCGAAGCACGCGGCGACGCTCGATCTGATTTCCGGTGGTCGAACGACCATTACGGTTGGGGTTGGCGGGCGTCTGCAGGACTATCAATGCATGGAGAAGGAGGCGATTCGCCGCCATGCGAAGATGGACGAGCAGGTCGCGGAGATTCGTCGCATCTGGGCTGGGGCGCCGCCTTTTGAGGGCGCCGCCCCTGTTGGCCCCAAGCCCATTCAAGCCGGTGGCCCGCCGATTTTGGCAGGCGTGATGGGCCCGAAAGCAATCGCGCGCGCGGCGAAATGGGCGGACGGCGTTTATTCATGGTCGGGCAATGGCGTTGCCGCGGAGATGAAGCAACAACAAGAATGTGTGGTTGCCGCGTGGCAGAACGCTGGCCGTGATACGGCGCCTCGAAGAGTAGCCGGGTTTTGGTATTGCCTCGCGCCTAACGCCGATGAAAAGCTCAAGGCCTATGTCTATAAGTATCTCGAGTTCCTAGGCCCCGGGCCGGCTCGGGCGATGGCGGATCGAGTGAATCGATCGAGCGCGGACGCGGTCCGCGCCACCCTCGATGACTTCGAGGAGATGGGTGTCGAAGAATGCTGGCTGAATTCGGCGACTGCAGAATTCGCCGAAATCGACAATCTCCTCGAAATCATCGAGAAGCGCGGCTAGCGCCCCTTGTTCGGATTGATCAAATATTTTTCACCCGTCGCCTGCTTGCCGTAGGCGGCCATGGACTTCAGGGTGACGACCTCAGCCAGAGAGACTTCCGCGGTGTAATGACTCGCGAACGTCGTTGTGATTTCGGCGGCGACGCGGGCGCGCAATCGGGCTGCGCCCTCGAATCCGATCTTTGCGAGGAACGGGGGGAGTAGCCATCCGCCAATTCCCCAGGCCATTCCATAGTCGCCGCTGAGCTGCGTCATCGAACGATCAAGTCGTCCGTAGAGATAGAGCTGCTTGTGGGTGGTTGATCCGTAGCGACTGTATTCGGAGGCCGTTCGAATGAGGGCTTTCTCCATGCACGCGAGAATCTGACCGCCGAGCTTTCCACCGCCCGTCGCGTCAAAGGCCAACGTGGCGCCTGTTTCCGCGAGCGCATCCGTGAGTTCGTCCTTGAAGTTCGGCGAACTCGAATTGCAGACATACTTCGCTCCGAGTTTGCGCAGAATCTCGTCCTGTTCCTCGCGACGAACGATATTCACCAGCGCGACGCCGTCTGCCAGACAAACCTTGTTCAACATCTGGCCGAGGTTCGATGCCGCGGCGGTATGCACGAGCGCGCTATGTCCTTCGAGCTTCATGGTTTCGACCATGCCGAGGGCCGTCAGTGGATTGACGAAGCACGAGGCGCCTTGGGTCGGCGTTGTTCCGTCGGGAAGCTCGAGGCACATGGCTGCTGGGGCAACCCGGTACTGCGAGTACATGGCACCGCCGATGAGCGCGACCGTCTTGCCAAGAAGTGCGCGCGCCCCCTCCGAGTCGCCGGTCTCGACAACAACGCCCGCACCTTCGTTTCCGACGGGCATCGCCTCGTCGAGCCGCGCGGCAATGGAACCCATCATGGCTTGCGGGATGGGTGCAGTCAGCACGGGGCTCTCGTCGGTCCCCGATTGTGTGGTCGATGCCATGTCGGCGGGTCCGAAAAGAAGCCCGAGATCAGAAGGGTTGATGGGTGAAGCTTCGACTCGAACGACAACGTCGTCGGGACCGGGTGAGGGCGTATCGATCGTTGCCAGAGAAATTTCGAGTTGGCCGCCATCGGCGGTCTTGGTCACCGTACTCTGCAGCTGAAGACCTTGAGAATGTTCGGACTGTGTCATGGGGATCTCGCTTCTTTCGGGTTTAGGGAGAACTGGGAAGTGGCTCGTACGGGCCGGCCGACTATAGCGGCTTGGCGCAGGGCAGGGGGCGTGAGAGTCGGCAGCGGTAACCGGGAAGGGTCCGCGGGGGCATGCTAACAACGACCCATGACTTTACTGCCTCCCGATGACGAACTCGAACTCATTCACACGCGCGAATACGAAGCGCGCGTCTATCAACTCTCGCCGACCGAACTTCTGGTTCGAGGGGTGGTCTCGGATCGGAAGCCGCCCGGCCTCTATGTGCTGGATGATCCACAGCCCATGGAACTTCATCAGATGCAGCTTGAGTTGCGTGTCTCCATTGCGAAGCTCGAGATTACGCATGCGGAGATCGTCTTTGAGACACACCCGAACTCGGCGTGTCCTCTGATCGCCCGGGATTATGAGAAGCTGGTGGGGCTTTCGATCGCTCGCGGATTTACACGCAAGATTCGCGATCTCTTTGGCGGTCCGAATGGCTGCACCCATACGAACGCCCTGCTTCAGGCGATGGCGCCCGCCGTCGTGCAGTCCATGTGGTCTATCTCGATTCGGGACGGTCGAACGAGTACGGGTTCGGTTGATCGGAACAGTCCGGAAGCCCGAGAACGTCGAATTGCCGGCACACTCAACACTTGCCATATCTGGGCCGAAGACGGCGAGCATGTGGCGGCGATTCGTCGTGGTGACGCATCGAGTGTCCCGCCGCTGCCAGTGCGTAATCGACTGCGCGAACTCGGGCGTGACGATTCGAAATGGGAATAGGTTGGTCGAAAGGGGACGAGGAAATGACGGCAGGTCTCTTGAAAAAACGTCGCGTTGTTTCCGATATGCCACAAAATGGGGGCCCGTTCAGCGCGGAGCCACTCGCTCGATTCTTTGCGGCGGTACACCGACAAGAATGCGCGGGTCGTCTCTCTTCGTAACGAGTTGAATTGCCCGGCGCGGGCCGGGGACTTCGCGAAGTCTTGCGGGCTGCGGTTTCCCATTCGCGCGAGCAGCCATTCGTTGTAGTGAGCGGGCACGAAGAGCATGATGCTGTCTCGGCGGCCCCAGAGCTTGACGTTGAAGTCCGAGGTGCGTTTCGAGACTCGGTATTTTTCGGACAATTTGACGGTCACGTGTTCGTGGACGCTGCACAGCGACACATCCGTGGTTCCACAATCGTCCGTTTCGCGCTTCACAACCGTTGCTGTTCTGGACACGCCTAGAGCGGTCTGTTTGCTGAGACGATCCAGGTCGCACACCCCATCCGAACCCCGTCTTCGCCATGATAGGGTTCGATGGCTCGTTTGATGTCGTCCATCACTTGGGTGCGCAATTCGGCATCAGATCCTTGAAGGAGTCGCGAGGCCGGGCCGAGATGGGCCAAGAACTTCGCTGTCTCATCGAGAGAGCCGCCTCCCCCCATCAATAGATTTTTCTCATAGGACTCGAGAGTAATGTTCTCGAAGCCACTGTCACGAAGGATTCCCCCGACTCGATCGCGATCGGCAAAGGCGAAGGGCCCGGGAGCATGGGGGTCGGGCGGACCGTCGCCTGCCGGAAGATGTTTCATCGCCGCCGAGACCGGCAAGAGCATCCAGGGATTGCGGCCGAGTTCTTGCCAGGCGACGAAGGTCAGTCGCCCACCGGGGCGAAGCGCGGACAAAAGATTACTGAAAGCGTCGACGGGTGACGAGAAGAACATCACGCCAAAACGAGAGAAGGCGAGGTCGAAGGCGGGACCCTCGAACGTATGGGTCTGCGCGTCCGCTTGGATGAACTCGGTATTGCCGAGTCCGGCTTCGACGGCGCGCTCTCCTGCGCGTCCAAGCATGGGCGCCGAAATATCCAGGCCGAGTACAGAGCCGGTGGTGCCAACCCGCTTAGCCAGTTCGAGACTGGTCTGACCGCAACCACAGCCGACATCGAGGATGCGTTCGCCCGACACGATCTTGGCGTGACTCCCGTCCATGGCTGCTTCACCCAAGGGTGCGATCTGGGTGTCGATGATGTCGCCCATCTCGACCCAGCGCTTTCCGGAGTCTTCGTTCCAATATTCGATCTGTCCGGCGTTGGGTCCGTCGGCTGTGAACTCGTCCATGACCTCCCCTTTTGGCTGATCCACAGTTAACATTAGGGAGCCTTGGTTGCCAGAGTTTACAGCCGGCGATCCACGACAACCATCGCAACGTGAATGGACTCGATGAATGGGTAGTAAGAGTAACAGGCACCTTCCGATCGACTACATCGCGCGAACGCGCGAGCAATACGATGCGCTCGGTCATGCGGCCTATCGATGGGTCGAGAATTCGGACCCCTCGCCGTGGGCCTCCTTGCGAAAGCCGCTCGCCGAGAGTCGGCTCGCTCTGGTGGCCTCGGGTGGCGTGTACCAGGCGGGGCAGATCGCTTTCCATCATCGCGATGACACGAGCTATCGAGCCATCCCGTCCGATGCGAAAATCTCTGAGCTTCGAACGAGTCACTTCGCATATGACCAGAACGCGGCTCGCGCCGACCCGAACGTCGTCTTTCCAATCGAGCCTCTCCGGCGAATGGTCGAGTCAGGCCGCCTCGGGAGCCTCGGCCCCTCGGCCTATACATGCATGGGCGGGATCTACTCTTCGCGTCGCGTTCGCGAAGACCTGGCACCGGAAATTGCACGTCGTGTCCGCGAGGATGAAGTCGACCTCGTGCTGCTCGTCCCGGTCTGACCGGTCTGTCATCAGTCCGTGGGACTGATCGCGAGAGAAATTGAATCAGAGGGCATTCCTACGCTGTGTCTGACCAGCGCTCTGTCCATCACGCGTGCCGTAAACCCGTCACGTGCGGTCTATCTCGACTATCCGTTAGGTCATACGGCGGGTAAGCCACACGAACCAGAACTGCAGGATGCAATCATCGAAGCGGCGCTTAGCGCCTTCGAGTCGATGGAAGTACCGGGCAGTGTCGAAGAGCTTCCGTTTCATTGGGCCAAGAATAATGACTGGAAGGATTCGGTGATGCGCCGGCGATCGGGATCCGGGAGTTCGGATAAGAGTGGGCACGCCGATGATCGCAGCGAACGTTCGGCGGAGCCGCAATATCAGCGGGAATCTGATCGAGTGGCGGCGGAGGCGATCGAAGGCTCGGCGCAGGGAAGCGCTTGATCCCAAGTGGCGCCGCCGACATTGTGGGTTCGCGGGTTGTCAGCTCTGACTTTGACCTTCTTTAGGTTCGGAGCGTCGTAAGAGTCGCGCGATCACCAGACCAAGCACGAAGAAGAGGCAGGCTCCACCAAAGACCCACAGCCGATTATTGACACCGGCTGCCCCCGCCCCGCCAAATAGGACGAAGGAGACGAGCCCCGGCATGATGCCGAGCAGGGTTCCCAGGAAGTAGTCTCGCTGACTCATGGAAGTCAATCCGCAGCCGTAGTTCACCGCGTCGAAGGGCAGGTAGATGAGCCGCATGATGAGGACGCTCGTGATGGCATTCTCACTAATCTTCTGATCCCAGTGCTTGAGTCGGCTCTGTTCGCGTTCATCGATCCAGCTGCGGCCGAGCCAGCGTGCGATTCGAAAGGCAAAATTTGCGCTCGCATTTTCGCCGATGATCGTAAAGAGGATGCCGAGCCAGGGGCCGAAGATCAGTCCCGAGGCAATCGTGAGTAGGCTTGCCGGAAAAAGGATGAGTGGTCGAAGGGTGTAGAGGATGATGTAGAGGGTGGCTGCGCGGCCAATCCCGAAGACGGACAGCCATTCATCCAGCTGTTCTGGAATGTCTCGAAGGGCAAGTCCGGTTCGAAACCAGGCCACCCCGGCTGTAATCGCGAGCATCAGCCACAGGACCGCGAATGAAGTCTTGATCAGCCGATTCGACATGGTGCCCGCATGGGGGAATCCGAGTCCTTCGCTTAGAGCTTGAAGGTCGGCGGCTCTGCGCCGGAGACGCGAATCGTTTCGCCAACCAGACTTCGTCCGATCAAGTCCGAAAGAATCTCGGGTTCGGCATTCGCGACCAGGCGAGCCCCGTTCTCGAGACATGCAATGACGGGCGCCGCGACCGGCATCCCGGATCGATCATAAACGACGGTTCCCCCCTCGACCGTGGCACGGCCCTCGGCTTCGAAGACGACGTCGAGGGCGCCTGCATTGATCGCTTCTTGCGCTGCCGTCGTGTTGGCCAGGACGAAGCCGTTTGCGTTCGGCTCGCGGCCGTAGATTCCCAGCGAGTGCTTCGACAGAAGCCCGCCATTTCCAGAAACGTAGGCGAATCGTCCGCTTTCGCGCAGGCGCAATCCGGCACTCGCGATGCCGTGGCTCGTGTAATTATTTCCGGGACCACCGAAGAAAGACATGCTGCCGGTTAGAGTGAGTCCTCGGGCATCATCCATGGCCAGACCGATCTCGGCTGCACCGACTTCCATCGCGATGGGGAAGCACGAATAGAGGTCGAAGTAGTCGATGTCGTCGAGACCGATGCCAGCGGTTGTGAACAGAGCGTTTGCCGCCGATCGGATCGCCGGGGAAGTGTCGAGTTCGGGGCGCTGGGCGGGTGCGACGTCGGCGTTGCTTGCGCCGGACCACGGGAAGATGCATTGGTCGGCGAGCCCGGCTTCTCTTGCGATGGCGAGAGTCGTGATGAGGAGTGCGCTGCCCTGGTCGACATTCGCGAAGCTATTCATCCGTTTTGTATAAGGCTCGGCCGTGATGCGGTTGCTGGGGGTGGGTGTCGCGATGTCTTCGGGAGAGAGCGCTTCCGGGAACCACGCGAAGGGGTTTTTTTTGGCGACCTGACTCGAGCGACTCAGGAAATTGCCGATCTCGCCTCGCCATTGCGATGGAGACGCGCCTCGGCGCGCGGCCAGAGCACTTTCGAAGACTGGGTAGATGTCGGCGGGGCGCAGCAGCTTCGCCTGGATCTCGGCCTGGCCTAATATTCCGCGAACTGAAGCACCTACGACGGGATCGGCTTCGTCCAGACTTTCTTGCATGTTGGAGTGCGCGGCGGTGAGGAAATCCGAATCCGGGTCGGCGAGTCGCATGGATCGTGTCGCCTCGGCGCCGCAGATCAACGTCGTTTCGAGTTGGCCTTTCGAGATTTCCTCGCAGGCTCGGTTGACCAGCCACTGCGGCGTGTTTCCGCCGGGCGTCGTGGTTTCGCAATCGATTGCCGACTTGTCGAGGCCCAGACGTTCGACTAGCTGCGTGGCCGGAGATCGACTCACCAACGAGAAGGAGATGCCCACGACGGTGACTCGTTGAATTCGGTCGAGGAGTCCGGGTGCATCTTCGAAGGCGGCGAGGGCAGCGCGACTCGAGAGGTCGATCACATCAACGATGGCTTCTCGTTCGATGGTTTGTCCGATGCCGACGAGGACGGGGGTGCGGGACGGGTCGATGGTCATTCCGGGTTCCATTGGTTTTCAGGAGAGGGAGCTTAGAGTTTCCTTTCATCCGAGACCCGCGCAGTGATCAAAGTAATTTGCCCACCCGTGAATGATGTCTCCTCGATTGAGGCGGCTTACGCCGTTGCCGGAGGGGATTCTGAGAGCCGATTCGCTCATCTTGATGTTTTGTGAACTTGATTTACTTTTTGTAGATGCTCCATGAGATCAGCAACCTCGACGAGGCCCGGCATAGCCCTCACGTTGCGCGGAAGCGCCAGACGCGGATTCGAAGAATCTTGCGAACGACCCTCGAAATCGTTTCCCGCGATGGGCGCGAGGCGCTGACCCTGAAGCGCGTGGCCGAATGCGAAGGGCTGACGACGGCGGCCCTGTACCGGTATTTCGCGTCCAAAGATGCACTCGTCGCTGAACTCCAGCGCGCTCTTATTTCGGCACTCGCCGACTTGACGCGGGAGCGCGTCGAACAGGCGGAACGATTCGCTGTGGCGGAGGGTCTTGAGGAGACGGATCGATCGCTGCTTGCGGTCGTCGTGTCCGGCTTCGTCTTCGAAGAATTCTCGAGAGCGGCGCAGGTGGAGTTTGGGATTCTGTCCTCGGACTTGAGCTCTCCCGAACATTCTCTTTCGGATCAGGAAGCGGGCCGAGTCTTTGATACGGCATGGGAGGCGCTCTCGGACCTCGCCGCTCGACTGCATCTGGGCGAAGAGTCAGGCGCGCTACGCACGGGCATTTCGAGTGAGAGAGCGGTGGCCCTCTGGGCCGGGCTGCAGGGCATTGTTCAGACTCGAAAACTCTCGCGAGGGGCCCCCGATCGAATCAATCTGACGCGAGTGGCGAAGGAACTCACCTCTGCTTTGTTAGTTGGCTGGGGAGGGGACGAGGCGGTCGTGAAAAGAATGGTCGAACTCACGGACGAACGGGGATTTGCCGCTCTCCATGAATCTTCGATGCAGATCTTGGAACGACAGAACGCTTGACTGATTCGATAGTGAATCGCCAGTCGCAAGCGTTGAGAAAATGAATCGCGCGGGTCGTAAACGCGAAAAGGAGAATGAGATGAGCAAGCATGAATTAGTCATTCGAAACGGAACCGTTGTCGACGGGAGCGGGGAGGCACCCTTTACGGCTGATCTCGCTATTGATGGCGATCGGATTGTCGCCATCGGTTCGGACGTCGGTGACGGTGATCGCGAGATTGATGCGAAGGGTCTCCTCGTTACACCGGGTTGGGTTGACATTCACGCGCATTACGATGCTCAGGCCACCTGGGATCCGATGCTCTCGCCGTCCTCCGAACATGGTGTGACGACGGTCGTTCTGGGCAACTGTGGCGTCGGATTCGCGCCGGTCAGGGAATCGCTTCGCGATGAACTCATCGATCTGATGGAAGCGGTCGAAGATATTCCCGGTGCGGCGATGCACGAGGGCATCAAATGGGAATGGGAGACTTTTCCCGAGTTCATGAACGCCCTCGAACGTCGAGACCATGCCATCGACTACGGGTTGCAAGTACCTCATTGCGCGCTTCGTTCCTACGTGATGGGTCAGCGCGGGATCGATAATGAGACAGCAACGAAGGGCGACATTCAAGAGATGAAGCAAATCGTTCAAGAGGCGCTTCGCGCTGGAGCCCTCGGCTTTTCGACATCGCGAACCGAGATGCATAACACTCTCAAGGGTGATCCCGTCCCCGGAACTTTTGCGGACCACGACGAGTTGTTCGGGATCGGAGAGGCCCTCGCAGAGGAAAAGGCAGGCGTCTTTCAGATGAGTCTGACCCATCGCGAAGTGCCCGGCGAAATGGGATGGATGAAGGAGTTGGCCAAGAAGACGGGGCGGATAGTGACCTTCAACCTCCAGCAGATCGATGAAGCGCCGGACCTGTATAAAGAGGCGCTTCGAGGACTGGATGAAGCGCGCGAGGAAGGCATAACGAACCTTCGCGGGCAATTCTCGGGGCGGCCCGTTGGCGTGATGATGGGATGGGAGACGAGCATCCATCCATTCCTGGGTCATCCCGAATATGTAAAGCTCATGAAGCTGCCGATTGCCGATCGTCTCGACGTGCTGAGGCAGCCTGAAACCAAGGCTCGATTGATCGAGGGCGGCGAACTACGCACGGATGCCTTGCCGAAGAACGCGCCGATTCCCGCTGTGTTTCTTCAGTTTCTGGCGGCTGCGACAAAGAAGATGTACCCGATGGGTGGAGGTCATGACTACGAACCGGATCCATCGGATTCAGTTGCGGGCCGAGCGAAGTCGAGTGGCCGCGCGCCTGCGGAGATCGTCTACGACGCATTGATGGACCAGGGCGGGAAGGGTCTTCTGTATTTTCCGCTTTTCGGCTATGCGACGAGTCGCTTCGACGCGATCGAAGAGACCATGCTTCATCCCCAGACGGGACTCAGCCTCGCCGATGGTGGCGCGCATTGCGGTGCTATTTGCGATGCGGGTACGCCGACTTTCATGCTGATGCATTGGGCCCGAGATCGGAAGCGCGGAGAACAGCTCCCCCTCGAATTCATCGTCAAGCGGCAGACCCGGGACACGGCACACCAATATGGCCTCTTCGATCGAGGCGAGTTGAGGGTTGGACTCAAGGCGGACGTCAACGTGATCGACTTCGAGAACCTCGGTCTCGAGTCCCCGCATATGAGACATGATTTTCCGGCTGGCGGCCGGCGTCTCTATCAGGGGGCGACGGGGTATCGAGCGACGATCGCTTCCGGCAAGATCATCTTTGAAAACGGCGAGGCGACGGGGGCTCTGCCAGGCAAGCTCATTCGCGGTAGTCAGCCAGGAGTCGAAGCCTAACGACAGGTGGGGAAGCCGGGACTCAACCGGGACTCAACAAGAACGATTCGCGCCATAGGAAATTGCCAATGCAAGAGGGAATTAATGCGGGTGCGCCCTGGGCGAGTTCCGGGCGCCAGCCGAAGATCGCAATCGTGGGCGCTGGGATGTCGGGCATCGCCGCAGTCATCAAATTGCGCAAAGCCGGCTACCGCAACCTGACGGTTTATGAGAAAGCCGACCGCGTCGGCGGAACCTGGCGCGAGAATACGTACCCGGGCCTTTCCTGCGACATTCCTTCTCGTTGGTATTCCTTCCGTTTTGCGCTCAACCCCGAATGGACCCACCGATTTTCCTACGGCCCCGAGATTCAGGCCTATTTGGAAAAGGTCGCGCGCGATTTCGATGTCGAGTCAGCGATTCGTTTCGGAACGGCGGTCAAATCCCTCGACTACGTCGTGCTACCCAGTGAAGAGGCCCCGAAGTGGCGGCTTGTGACCGAGGGCGGTGAGACTTCGCTCTACGACGTTGTTATCTCGGCGACTGGAATTCTTCATCAGCCTGTTATGCCCGATATACCAGGACTCACCAGCTTCGAAGGCGCGATTTTTCATTCTGCGCACTGGGACCATTCCGCGGAACTCAACGGGAAGCGGGTCGGCGTCATCGGAACCGGATCAACGGCCGCGCAGATTATCGGGGACATCACGAGTCGCGTGGGTGAAATGGTGGTCTTCCAGCGCACGCCACAATGGATGGTTCCTCTCCCCCAGACAGAGTACTCACCCGGACTCAAGCGACTACTTCGATTCCTTCCGTTTCTACAGTGGCTTCCGTATTTTTTCTATTTCTTTGCGGGTCTGCGAACCTTTGGCGCGGCGACGGTCGGCGACAAGAAGATGCAAGAGCGAATCAGTCAGGCATGTTTGACTAATCTGGCGCAAAACGTCCCAGACCGTGATCTGCGGGCGAGACTGACACCCGACTATCAAGCCGCGTGTAAGCGACTCATACTCTGTTCATCCTTCTATCCCGCAATATCGAGCGAGAACGCCGAACTTGTTACGGAAAAAATTCAGGAAATCGATGCGAAGGGCGTCTGCACCGAAGACGGTCAGCATTACGAGTTGGATGTGCTCGTACTCGCTACTGGCTTCGACCCGAGCGCTTTTATTTTGCCGACCAAGGTGACGGGCGAGAAGGGGTTGGATCTCGAAGAGTTCTGGCATCGCGCGCCCAGAGCCCATCGTGCCGTCGCCATGCCCGGGTTTCCGAACTTCTGGATGCTCGAGGGGCCGACGGGACCTGTCGGAAATCTTTCGCTCATTACGATCTCGGAACATCAAATTGATTTCGTGATCCAGATGCTCGACAAGATGAAGCGTGACGGTCATGCGGCGATCTCAGCGAGGGAAGAATCTTATGTCGGGTATAACGACGCGATGCGTGAGGCGCTTCCGAACACGGTCTGGATGAGCGGCGGATGTACGAGTTGGTATATGGATGACTCGGGGCTGCCCAACCTGTATCCATGGGCACCGGGGCGCTATCTGAAATCGATGCGGCGTCCGAAATTCGAAGAGTTTCATCTGCGTGATGAGGTTGCGGCGACCGCGAGCGCCTAACGGATCGCTCGAACTACGGAATGACATCATCTCGTAACTGCATCTGTTATTCGGTGTTCGGTGTTCGGTATGGGCGCCGACTGTCTAGAGCCGACTCGGTGACAGCATTTCGGGTCGTAATCCGAGCGCTTCCAGGTCTTCGGGCAGCCGGCCGTTGACGATCAGCCCCGCTGCCGCGCGCGACGCAGCGGGCGAAGTCATGATGCCAAATCCGCCCTGACCTGCGAGCCAGAAAAAGCCGTGCCGCTCGGGGTCCATGCCGATCACCGGGGACCGGTCGGCGACGAAGCTCCGGAGTCCGGCCCAACGTCGGCGGATATGTCGCAGCTCGAGCGTCGTCGCTCGTTGAACTCGGTCGGCAACCAATGCGACATCGTAGTCCTCTGGGCTCGTGTCACAGGGCTCCGAGGGCGTCTCGTCGCAGGGCGATGCCAGCAGCTGCGCGCCTTCAGGCTTGAAATAGAAGTCTTCGTCCGCGTCCATGACCAGAGGCCAGGATCGTGTGTCCGTTCCCGGCGGGCCATCGAAGGTGATGGCCGTTCGGCGGAGCGGTGCCAGGCCGATCGGCTTCGCTCCCGCCAGCGATCCAACGACATCGCTCCACGCGCCGGCTGCGTTCACGACGATCGCGGCGTGGAGCGTTTCACCTCCTGCCTCGACTTCCCAGGCCTCGCCATTTTGTCGCACGGAGATAACCTCGGCCCTGGTCGAGACGATGCCTCCGCGGCGCCGAAAGCCTCGAAGGAAAGACTCGAGTAGGCCAGCTACATCGATATGTAGGGCGCTCGGTTCGAGCACGGTTTCGCGTACATAGTCCTGGTTCAGGATCGGGCAGTGAGCGAGTGCTTCCTTGAGATCGATCTCGATCAACTCCGCGCCGGCTTCGCGTCCGGAACGCGTTGCTTCCTTCAAGCTTTCGTGTTGATCCTCTCGCGCGATCCAGAGGACGGCGTTCGGTGTGACGAGCGGGGCTTCGGTGAATCCGGCAGGCGGTTCTTCGAAAAAAACACGACTTCTGCGGGTGAGACTTCCGACCACCGCACCCACATAGCTATCGAGCAGGAACGCGGCAGAACGACCCGTCGTGTGATGTCCAGGCAGCGGCTCTCGTTCGACCAGAATGGTCTGGCCTTGTTGTTGAAGCTCGTAAGCCGCTGAGGCCCCCGCGATTCCCGCGCCGATCACAATGAAGTCGAAATTGGACAACGTGCGTTCTCGCTTCGCGTTCTTGCCGGGCAATGTCCGGCTCGGGTGATGGCGTGAGAATACAGATTTGGCCACTCGATTGGGATAGATGCGATCTCGAAGTGCCTGTTCAAAGCGGTATTCTTCTTCCATCATGGTGATCGAAGCGTCGAAAAAAGCTGCCAGCTTATCCTGTTGGTCCGACCCCGTTTCAGTCGAGTCGATCGGTGGGGGAATCACGAATTCGAATTTCCTCGTCGAACATCGTGGAAAGCGGCATTTCGTACGCATTGGCGAGGACATCCCAGAACATGGAATCATGCGCTTTCATGAGCGGGCGGCGAGTCGAGCCGCGGCGGCGGCCGGGATCTCGCCCGAAGTCCTCCATGTGGAGGAGGGCGCCATGGTCCTTCAGTTCATCGAAGGCCGAGTTCTTGAATCAACTGAGTTCGCTCGCCCCGAAATGCTCGAGCGAATCGTCGCCCTGATTCGCCGTTGTCATCTCGATGTACCTCAATATCTTCGTGGTCCGGCGATGATGTTCTGGGTCTTTCATGTTATTCGGGACTATGCGCATACGTTACGCGAACTCGAGAGTTCGCATGTGTCGGAGCTGTCGCGTCTGATTGAGATCGGAAGACATCTCGAAACGGCCATTGGGCCCATTTCCGTAGTCTTCGGACATAACGATCTTCTTTCAGCCAATTTTATCGACGATGGGGATCGAGTCTGGCTGATTGATTGGGATTATGCTGGGTTTAATAGTCCGCTCTTTGATCTAGGCGGCCTGGCCTCGAATAACGAGTTTTCAGATTCGATGGAGCTTGATCTGTTGGCTTGCTATTTCGATGCGCCCCCGTCCGAGGGTCTATTGATTCGCTATCGGGCCATGAAATGCGCCTCGCTCTTGCGCGAATCGATGTGGAGCATGGTTTCTGAGCGGACTTCAAAGGTCGATTTCGACTTTGCCTCGTATACCGAGACGAATCTTCGACGTTTCGAAGACGCTTGGTCTCGCTTTCAGGAGAAAAGATTTTAGTGTCGGAGTTTCCAACCCAAGCCCGCGTCGTCGTTGTTGGCGGCGGAATCGTTGGCTGTTCGACCGCCTATCACCTGGCCAAGAATGGCTTCCATGATGTCGTTCTGCTCGAGCGGGGGCGCTTGACCTGCGGCAGTACATTCCATGCCGCCGGTCTGGTTGGCCAACTCCGAAGTTCCGCGAGTATCACCCGACTTCTCGGCGAATCTGTCGCCATCTATCGGCGTCTCGAAGAAGAGACCGGTCAAGCGACGGGCTGGAAGCGAAACGGGGGGCTGCGTCTGGCGTGCAGCCGAGAGCGAATGGCGGAGTACGAACGACAGGCCACCACCGCGCATAGCTTCGGCATGGAAATGGAACTGCTGACTCCTAAAGAGGCACTGGATCTCTGGCCTCTGATGGAAATCGATGATGTCGTAGGCGCGGCCTTCTTGCCAACCGACGGGTCCGCGAGCCCGGTCGATCTCACCCAGGCCCTGGCCCGCGGCGCGCGCATGCACGGGGCCTCGCTGATCGAGAAATGCCCTGTGACTTCGGTGGAGATCGAAGACGGTCGAATCGTCTCTGTGACGACGGAGCGTGGGCGCATCGCCTGCGAAATTATCGTGAATTGCTGTGGGCAGTGGGCTCATGAATTTGGTGCGATGGCCGGCGTCAATGTTCCGCTGGTATCGGTCCAACACCAGTTCATGATTAGCGGTTCAATCGAAGGTGTTCACGGTGACCTA
Organism: Myxococcales bacterium; assembly: GCA_012960035.1. Taxonomy (GTDB): domain Bacteria; phylum Myxococcota_A; class UBA9160; order UBA9160; family UBA4427; genus DUBZ01. The sequence goes on from DUBZ01000135.1 coordinate 347,852, forward strand.
CCGACGCTTCGCGATCCGGATCGCTTGACCTACTACAAGGAGGAAGTCGGAGGACTCGTAATGGGTGGCTACGAGCCGAACCCGATTCCCTGGGCCGAAGGTGGAATCCCCAAGAACTTCATCTTCGATCTTTTGGATCCGAATTTCGATCATTTTCAACAACTGGCCGATTTAGCGTTTCCGCGGGTCCCCGCCCTCGAAGGCGCGGTGATTAGGCAGATGATCAACGGCCCGGAGAGCTTTACGCCGGACGGCAATTTCATTCTCGGGGAAGCACCGGAACAGCCAGGGTATTTCGTTGCCGCCGGATTCAATGCCTTCGGCATCGCCGCCGCCGGGGGCGCAGGCTGGGCGCTGGCGGGATGGATCGAGAACGGTGAACCGCCCTTTGATCTCTGGCCCGTAGACATTCGTCGCTTTGGGCCGAGCCATCGCCAGATCGATTGGGTCCGTTCTCGGACCCTCGAACTCTACGGCAAGCATTATACGATTTCGTGGCCGAGCGAAGAGCACGAAAGCGCGCGGCCGAGTCGTAAGTCTCCACTCTATGACCGCTTGCTTTCTGCCGGCGCCTGTTTTGGAGAGAAGCTCGGTTGGGAGCGCCCGAATTGGTTCGCACCCGAAGGAGTCACTGCCCAAGACGAGTATTCCTTTGGTCGACCCAATTGGTTTGCCCATGTTGGCGCTGAACATCGCGCTGTTCGCGAGGCGGTGGGGCTTTTCGATCAAACCTCCTTTGCGAAATTTGAGATCGAAGGTCGAGATGCCGAGAAGGCGCTCGACTGGCTGTGTGCGAATAACATATCGAAGCCACCCGGCAGCTTGACCTACACGCAGATGCTCAACCGGCGGGGTGGAATCGAATGCGATCTCACAGTGGCTCGTATGAGCGAAGAGCTTTTCTACATCGTGACCGGGACTGGATTCGCGACGCACGATCGATGTTGGATCGAAGGGAATTGGCCGGATGGGCTCGATGTCAGCCTGCGTGAAGTCACGGAAGAAAGAGTCGTTCTGAGTCTGATGGGCCCACGCTCCCGCGAGGTTCTGGCGGCCGCATCGAATGGCGGCCCGGTCTCGACCGCCGAGCTTCGCTTCTCGACCCATGCCAATGTCCTGATCGCGGGCATTTCCGTTTGCGCGCTTCGAATGACGTACGTCGGCGAGCTTGGCTTCGAACTTCATCTACCCAGCGAAGGTGCAGGCATGGTCTATGACGCGCTCATGGAGGCGGGTCGGTCCCATGGCATCGTCAACGCCGGCTACCGAGCCATCGAAAGTCTTCGCCTCGAGAAGGGCTACCGGGCTTGGGCCGCGGACATCACTCCGAATGACACACCCTATGAAGCGGGTCTGGGATGGGCCGTGAAAAATGATTCCGGGATCGACTTCCTTGGTCGTGAGGCGTTGGTCCAGCGAAGGGCGGAGGGGTTCAAACGTCGCCTCGTCGGAGTCACCGTCGATGATCCAGATGTGGTGCTGTTAGGCCGAGAGACGATTTTAAAAAATGGAGAGCGCGTCGGTTGGCTGACAAGCGCTGGTTGGGGCTACACCGTCGAAAAGGGAATCGGCTACGGCTACGTCCGTGACGAGAATGGAATCGATCTGAAGGCGTTACGCGAGGGGAACTACGAGCTGGAGGTCGCGACGGTGCGGGTGCCGGCCAAGATTCATCTGAAGCCGCTTTTTGATCCGGGGAACGAGCGCATTCGAAGTTAGTTGGCGTCCTGTGCGATCTGCGTGAGGGGAAGGATGCGTTCGATCAGCACTTTCTGGTAACGATCACTTTCTTCTTCGTTGGGTGAATGCGCCGAATTCTCGAACCACACGATTTCCTTGCTGGGGGCTTCGAGAACTTCGAAATACTCTTCGACCAATTCGAACGGCGTGTTGTAGTCGTGACGCCCGGCAAAGAAGAAGACGGGGACGTCAAGTGCTTTCGCGCTCTCGATGAAATCGAGATGCTCGAGATAACCCCATGCGTGTTTGAGCGAGTTCATCATGCAGGAATAGAACGAGAGCTTTGTGCCGGTGCTGTATTCAGGGTTGAAAATGATTGATCGCGCGGCATCCGCCAAAACGTTCCCTTCGACCGAGTCTCCGTGGTAGTGGCTGAGCCATCCGCGCTGAAGCATGAGGTCGGCGTTGTTGTCATAAGGCGGTTGGATTGCCGAGAGTTCTCGGATGGCTTGTGTGTTGCCTTCCGCCCTGGCACTTTCTAGCACGAAGCGCAGCGAAACTTCTTCGTTGCGAAGCGTATCGACGAGTTGACCCATTCCCACGTAAGCGTGGAAGAGTTCCGGATGTCTTTGGACGGTCATCACGCCGAGGACGCTGCCCCAGGAGTGTCCGATCAATGTGATCTTTTCGGTATTGAATCGCGCTCGCAGAAGATTGACTAACTCGAGTGTGTCGGTGAGGTATTGCTCGAGGTTAAGGCTTTCGTTGGGTACGTCCGAGGAACAAGAACTTCCCGCGCCGCGCTGGTCCCAATGAACGACGACAAATTCTTCTTCGAGTCGAAGGCCATAATTTCGAGCGAATGCGATGGAGGCTGCACCTGGACCGCCGTGCATGAAGAGCAGGACGGGTTTGGCCTGGTCATGTCCACGGAGATAGATCGTCTGGCGGGCGCCACCGATCTCGACGACTTCGAGAGATTCGATTCCGTTAGGTGTTTCGATCCTTGTTGATGAGAGGAGTCGAGCCGAGACGACTTCGATCAGAATCAGGCCGATCGCGAAGATGGCCGCGACTGAAACTGCAATTCCCACCGCCAGATGCTTCAGCCAGGTCATTCGCATTGTCTCTGTATCCTCGGACTTTTCGCGTCGGAGTCTAGTTGATTCGTCTCGAGCATGAGCTTTCAAAGAATTGTTCGACGAAGAAATCAAAGAGTGTGCGAATACGTTTTTTTGTCGCGGTTCTCATGGCTGTCAGGAGGCGGTGAGGCCCCGGTCACTCTACTCTCAATGGATCGAATGATGTTCGATCTGAGAGGTATAGGATGACACGAACAAGCATCTTGATGGACGGCCTTCGCTTTCCGGAAGGTCCGCGATGGCACGAGGATCGATTCTGGTTTTCGGATATGCACGACGGGAAGGTGATCGCGGTCTCGATGGACGGTGTGGCCGAGAAGATTGTTGAAGTTGCCGGCGATCCGTCGGGACTTGGCTGGCTTCCGGATGGCCGCTTGCTCGTGGTTTCCATGCGCGACCGCCGTCTGCTCAGACTCGATGCCGACGGCTTGGCCGAAGTCGCCGACCTCTCCTCCTTCGCCACCTCGCATTGTAATGACATGGTGGTCGACGCGAAGGGGCGTGCCTACGTCGGCAATTTTGGATTCGATCTTCACACGGGTGCGAAGCCGACGCCCGCGAATCTGATGCTGGTTCATCCGGACGGGCGTTTGGAGATCGCGGCGAAAGATCTTCGCTTCCCAAACGGCGCGGTCATTACGCCGGATGGAGCGACCTTGATCGTGGGTGAGACTTTTGGTCGGCAACTAACGGCCTTCGAGATCGCAGAGGATGGAACGCTCTCGAATCGCCGAGTCTGGGCTCCACTTCCGGAGGGCGATGTTCCGGACGGGATCTGTCTCGATGCGGAGGGTGCGATCTGGGTGGCATCGCCGATCGGAAAGGGCGGCGTCCTTCGGATTCGGGAAGGGGGTGATGTGACCGATCGCGTCGAGGTCGAGCATGAGGCCTTTGCTTGCATGTTAGGCGGTCCCGATCGCAAGACGCTCTTCATTTGTACTTCCCCGGATTCTGATCCATCGAAGACGGTCGATCGTCTCGGGAGAATCGAGACGATCGACGTGGATACGCCTGGAGTCGGCCTGCCCTGATGCGGGCCGGGCGCGTTCTTGTTTTGAGATTCGATCCTAATGGCTGACCGGTTGTACTCGGCCTTCGTGCACGGTTCCCCAGACCTCGATGGAAGCGATCGCTTTTGGATCGACGCGTAGGGGATTCTCTGCGAGCACCGTCATGTTGGCGAGCTTGCCCGCTTCGATCGAGCCCACTTCGTTTTCGAGTCGCAGCGAGTAGGCGGCTTCGATCGTAATCGCACGCAGAGCTTGGATGGGACTCAGCCGCTGTTTCGGTCCAGCGACGTTTCCAGCGACCGTGATTCGATTGACCGCGCTCGACATGAGAAGCAGCGGTTGTCCCGGGGCCATCGGCATGTCCGCGTGCAAGGAAACTGAAACGCCCGCGCGAACGACGTCCCCAATTCGAACCATCTCCTGGGCACGTTCGGGTCCAATCCCCACTCGGCTATAGGGATCGGCCAAGACGATTGGGTAGAAGGGATTGGCGCTCACGATGGCACCGAGCCTTGCTAGGCGATCGACCTGGTCAGGACGCGAGAAGCCAAAATGCACGATTACGGTGCGATGGTCCTCGCGTGGATTGCGGTTCATGTTGCGCTCGAGGTTGTCGAGCACAAGATCGAGACCAGCATCTCCGTTTTGATGGATATGAATCTGGTATCCGGCATCCCAGTAGATCCTAAAGGCCTTTGCAAATTCTTCGGGCTGCATCAGCCATTCGCCCTCATGTCCGTCGAGATAGCCCTCTTTCATTTTCATGAGCTGGCTGAAGATGGCGCCGTCGGCAAAGAGCTTCACTTGCTTGGGGAGAAAGCCGGTCATTCCCTTTGCTGCGCTGAAGAGATTCTCCGTTTCCTCGATGACGCGATCCACGGGATAGCGGGCGACGACCGTCTTTCCGTCTGCGATGTAATACATCCGGAAGGGCGTTGCGGCATCTCCCATGACCTGGTTCTGCATAGCGATGAGCGCTGGCGATACGAGCCCGCCCGGTTCGGCAATCAGCGTGCTCCCGGCCGCGTGCCAATAGTCTTCGACTTGTTGGAGCGCGCCAAGGTATCGCGAGGGCGTAAAGAGATCCTTGAAGACAGAGGGAAAGACGACCGCCTGTCCCTGCTCCCAGAAATGTCCACGAACCAGATCGGTCTGAGCGCGTACCGACTCCGGCGCTTGATCGATGAGTGCTTGATTGATTCCGAAGCGTTCGAGGGCGCGGGTGTTCAGGATGAGTTCGTGAACGGATCTTTGGATGACTACGATCGCAATGCTGTTGCTGATGTCATCCAGGTCCGCTCTTGAGAGTTCGCCATGAAAGAGCTGGTGAAAGCCCCAGGTGTAGAGCACGTCGTCGACGGCAGAAGGAGATTGTGAATGTCGATCGACGGCGTCTTCTAGACGCTGCCGGTAGTCCTTTGCATCGACTGCGCGTCGGACCGTCTCCGCGGGTAGGACCCAGTCTTCGATGGAGATGATTTCAGTCATGAAAGCGAGGGCCGCGAGCCCGGCATGCTCATGTTGGTTAATCAAGCCCGGAACGAGAACATGATTCTCGAATCGGCGATCGATTTTGAGGTGGCGGCCCTTGAGCATTCTGCGAATCTGATCCAGCGAGCCGGTGGCGAGAATCCGGTCGGCCTCGACCGCGACGGCTTCGACCTCGGGTCGGCTTTCGTCGAGCGTGACGATTTCTCTTGCGGTGTAGACGACGACGCTCGGACCATCGTATGCCGTCGACTGGGCACAAGACACGCTCCAGCACATCAATAGAACGATCAATGTTATGTGGAAGAGGGATGGACTACTCGAGTGCTGCATGCGGCGCTCCTTGCGAATGTTCCCTATCAATATGACAGGATGCATCTGCGGCTAAGAGGAGTCTTCGGCCTTGATTGGCGGGCGAACTCTGCCGTCAGCGTAGATCGGCTTGACGATGGGAGCTAGGCGATCGGGCAACGATCCGATGCGTCGTGAATAGCTGATGCCGGGACTAGAGTCGACCACCGCGCATTTTAGTCAAAGCCTCATGATCAATTGTGCGAAGGGATCTCGGATGCGGGGAAATGAGAAAGTGCTCATCGTGGGCGGCGGAATCGCTGGTCTGGCCGCCGCGACAGGGCTCTGTCGTCTTGGAATTCGTCCAACGATTGTCGAACGCACACGTGAATTCGGCGCCGTCGGAGCTGGAATCGTGTTGAGTGTCAACGCGATGGCGATGTTGCGGATGCTCGGTCTTGGTGATGCGGCGCTCGAGGCAGGGCGAATCCTTGAAAACAGTGAACTCACGAATGCCAAGGGGCAGCGGCTTTTTGGGATGAACTTTGCCGATCTGGCCCCGGACTTCGGTCCCACGATTACGATCCATCGCGCGACACTGCATAAGGTCCTTCTTTCGGGTTGTCAGGATGCGAAGCTCCATGCCAACCTTTGGGTTGATCATTTGCACGACCTGGGTGAAAGCGTCGAAGCGACTTTCTCGGATGGTCGGACGAAACATTTCGATCACGTGATCGGGGCCGATGGGCTTCGATCCCAGACACGCGAACAGATTTTTGGTCGGACGGACACGCTTTACTCCGGCTATACGTGTTGGCGATTTGTCGTCGAGAGTCCGCCCGGTCTCGACCGCATGCAGGAAATGTGGGGGAGGGGAAGGCGGCTCGGGCTCGTCCCCTTGGCCGGTGGTCGGCTGTATTGCTATGCGACTGCGAACGCGAAGGCGGGCGTAGCGGATCCCGATGAGGGCCGGATCGAGCGCTTCAAAAAACTATTCAGAGCGTTTTCCGGCTTTGCGCCGGCGATTCTTGAACAGCTGACTCGGCCCGAACAGCTGATTCACAACGATCTGGAAGAGATGCCAAAACATCCTTGGTACAAAGGACGAGTTCTCCTGATCGGAGATGCCGCGCATGCGACGACACCTAATATGGGTCAAGGCGCGGCGATGGCGCTCGAGGATGCGGGCATCCTATGTAAAATGTTGGAGGGCGATGCCTCTTTCGAGAAAGTCATCCCGGCATTCGCTGTGCGGCGAGAATCTCGGGTGCGCTTTATCGTCGATCAGTCAAGGCGATTCGGACGATTGGGGCAGCTCGAGAATTCGCTCCTTCGGTCATTTCGTAACGGTGTCATGCGAATGATGCCGCAGCGGCTGACGAGCGCGGGAGCCGTCCGCGCGGCGGCGGCCGAGATCTAGTGTATTGACGATCGCTGTCTCGGAAACGATGGCCGAGCTCAGGGCGTCGGCTCCCCTCTGGAGCCCGTTCCGCGCTCCCGGCAGTGGCTTCGTGCGAGCATTGACGTCGCACGAAGCCATTCCGAAGAGGCGAAAGAATCGGGATCATTCGTAGCCGGGCGGGAGGTCCTGGCATTGATCGAGGTACTTGAAGAGAATGCCCATAATCATTTCGTTTGCGGCGGGATCTTCCTTTGGATAGCCGCCGTAGATGGCCGCTGACTTGGGCGTTTCATTCGTTGGATTCTTGGCATAGGTAACGGCTTCCGCGAGATCCTTTCCGAATCGTTCGACAACACCCGGCTGGGTCTGGGGCCGCGTGACGCACATATGGATGGCATTTGGGAACTGCTGCCCATTGAATCGCCATTCGCGTTCCTTCATGAAGTCGTTGACATGATAAATGTCGAATTCGTTGGAAGTGAAGGAGAAGCAGAATGTGGGATTGCCCATCATCTTGAGTTCCGGATGAAGGCGAACGATGTCTTGCATCGCGAAGGCCGTTTCAAATATGGCCTTGGCGTATTTCAAATAACCTTCTTGACCAAGGCTGACCATCGAAGCCCACGCAGCGGCCATCAGTCCGCCAGATCGACTGCCCGCGATTCCCGGTGAATTGTATTTGCCGCCCGGCCATTCGGGTGTGGCGAAATACTGGAAGTGGCGAAGGCTGCGAGTCCGACATAACAGGACCGAAGTACCCTTGAGGCCAAACCCGTATTTGTGCGTGTCGGCTGAGATGCTCGTGACTCCCGGAAGCCTGAAGTCGAAGACGGGGATGTCGTAACCGAGTCGTTCTCCCCAGGGCAGGATGAATCCACCGAGACAACCATCGACATGCAGACCGATCCCATGCTCCAGCGCGAGAGCTGAGAGCCCCTCGATCGGATCGATGGTTCCGTACGGGTAGTTGCCCGCTGATCCAACGATCATTGCCGTGTTCTTATTGATGGCTGCTCGTACGGCGTCGACTTCGACCAGGGTCGTTTCCGGATTGACCTCGATGTGCACGACTTTGAGTCCGAAGAGATGCGCGCCCTTTTCGAAAGCGGGATGGGCGGTCGTCGGAAGAATCAACTCCGGTTGGGTGATTCCCTTTTCCTTTCGCGCTTGGTCGCGGTACATGAGAACCGAAGTGATGATGCTCTCGGTTCCCCCGCTAGTCACCGAACCGCAGGGGCGCTCGTTCGAGTCCTCTCCGCGTGCGGCCGACGCATGCATGAGGTCGAGGGCCATCGCCGTGATCTCACCCTCGAAGCGGGTCGCGCTCGGGCAGATGTCTCGCTGGAGTGCGTTTACGTGGGAGTAATTCGAATACACCTCATTCAAGAACGCGTAGTGGTCCGTGTCTCCGCAATACATGGTCCCGGAGCATTGTCCGGTCTGCCAAAAACTATCTTCTTCTTTCGCGACATCGTTGAGTTCTCGGAGAATTTCATCCCGGGGTCGTCCCTTTTCGGGGAAGCTGGCGATGACACCCAAGCGGTCCGCATAGGGATAGAGTCCGCCAGCTGGCTTGCGAGTTTTTTCCGTCATGATGAGATTTCCTTAGGTTCGCGAGTTCAAGAATTCAACAGATCGAGCGCCTGTTGATGAAGCGATTGGTTGGCAGCGGCGACGATGCGCCCACCGGCCATGGCCGATTCGCCTTGCCAATTGGTGACGATGCCGCCGGCGCCTTCGACAATCGCGATCAGAGGGACGATGTCATAGGGCTGAAGCTCGGCTTCGACGACCAGGTCGATCAATCCGTGGGCGAGAAGACAGTACGAATAACAATCGCCGCCGAAACGCATCATGCGCGCGGCGGAGGCAACACGTTCGAAGCGAGCTGCGACCTCGGGACTCGGAAACATTGAGGGGTGGGTGCAATACAGGATGGCCGATGAGACTTCCGTCGCCTCACTCGTTCGAAGGACGATTTCCTTGCCGGCTCGTCGCATCAACGCGCGACCCGGGGTCCCCATGAAAGTTTCACCCAGATAGGGTTGGTGCATCACGCCGACCAAGCAGGTCTGGTCCATTGTCAGACCGAGGAGAATTCCCCAAGCGGGCACTCCGCTAATGAAGGCGCGAGTTCCATCGATGGGGTCGATGATCCATTGGTAGGCTGAATCGGAAATGACGGCGGCCTCTTCTTCGCCGAGAATTCCATGATCCGGAAAGCGCCGAGCGAGTTCGGCTCGCATCGATGCTTCGACCTCGCGATCGGCTCGGGTCACTGGATCGAATGCCTGGCCCGAGCCTTTGCCCTCCGCCTTGTTGTCGACCTCGAGGGCGTTTCGGAAGTAGCCGAGCGCGATCGGGCCTGCCCCTTCCGCAATCGAAATTGCGGCGTCCAGATAGTGTTCGATTGTCTTTTTATCCGGCATGGAAGGACTCTTTGCCATTGAGCGCCTCGAAGATGGGACGATTCCGTTCCCAGGCGGCTTTGAATTGTTCAAAGAGCCGATCGTACATCCCGCGGTTCTCGGGCTTCGGATGATAGGTCTGTGCAATTCGATGGTTCTTGTCGAAGTCCGCCAGCGAGGTCACGCCGAGTTCGTGAAACGCCAACAGCGCCGTCCCTCGATTATTGACGAAACGCGGCTCGGCGAGCTGATGCACTGGCCGGTTCATGATGTCCGCCATGATCTGGGACCAGACATTCGAGACGGCACCGCCGCCCGAAAATTCGAGCTCCTCGATGTCTTCCCCTATGAACCTTTCAACCGCCGGGAGAACCCAGTATAAGCTATGGCTCACGCCTTCAAGGACGGATCGAAGCATGTCCATGCGGTCAGTTTCGAGCGACATGTTGAGGAAACCACCGCGCATGGAGGCGTTGGCATGAGGTGATTGGGAACCCGAAAGCCAGGGCAGATAGAGGAGTCCGCCACTTCCAGCCGGCGTCGATCGCAAAGCTTTTTCGACGTTCGCGAAAGGGTCGTCAATCGAATGATCGGCGAGCGCATCCTTCGCGAAGGCAACCTTCGTGATGAAATGCTCGAGGGGTTTTCCGCCGAGCCCCACTTCGGACATCACCATATAGCGGCCGCGGATGGGGCCGGGCATGCTGAGAATCCAATTGTCGAGATCCGTTTTCATCTCGTCGACGAAGGCCAGGACCTGGCAGGTCGTTCCAATATTGAGCGCGCCATGTCCGCGACGAAAGACACCGGTCCCCATTGCGGCGGCATGCGTATCGTTGACACCGGTAAACACCTTGGTTGAACTTGGCAGACCGATCTCGCGAGCGATGTCTTCCTTGAGCGTCCCCTGGCATGAGCCAATCGGAACGAGGTCCGCCAGCTTCTCGCGATCGATACCCGAAGTCGCGAGCAGTTCGCTGTGATAGTCGACCTGGTCGAGTCGTCGATTGTCAGTGAGAAGCTGCGCAAAGGCCGTACACGCATTAGTGACACAATTACCAGTCAATCGAGCCGTGACATAGTCCGAGGGTTCGACGAGCTTGGCGGCTCGATCGTAGATCTCCGGACGTTCGTTCTTGAGAAAGAGCATGTGGGAGAGGGAATCGTTGCCGGTGGGAAGCGGCGGCATCCCGGTCCGTTCGATCCATTGTGTCGCCAGGTTGGGGTGGGCCTGGTAGAGGCTCAAGGTGTGTGGCGCGCCGCGGCCATCCATCCACGGGATCATCGGTCCGACCGGAAGTCCGGCTGCGTCGATGGGAACGATTGAAAAGTATTGACTCGTGCAGCTCATTCCGAGGATCGCGGAGGCGGGAACGTCGGCGACGCGAACGACTTCTTTGACCGCGCTCATGATCGCGGCCCAGACTTCCTCTGGATCCTGCTCGGCGGCGTCGGGGCCGAGGAAATTTGTCGTCACCCCACGGAGCGCGGAGGCAGCGATCGCGCCGTCGTCTGAAACGAGCGCCACCTTTGGGCCGCCGGTTCCCAGGTCGATCGAGAGGATGTATTGGGAGGTCGCCATCATGCTTTCGATAGAAGGTTCTTGAAAACGCTACATTTGTATCATATTAAGAGGGGGCGGTGCAAGCCGTTGATCGAAGGCACAGCGCAAGGCGGCGTTCATTGTCTAAATGCATGGATGGCTGAGGCCGAACGTGAGAAAAACGGAGTAGGGCGAAATGAAAGCAACGGCTGCATCCGGGGATCGCGCGCGAGGACCTTATGCGCGTGGGATCGAGCGCCGCCGTCGACTCCTCGAGGCCGTTTTGCGCATCGTGACCCGGGAGGGCGTCGCGGCGGTGACCCACCGGGCAGTGGCCGCAGAATCGCAGGCCTCTCTACGCGCGACCACCTACTACTTCGCGACCAAGGATGACATGATTCGAGAGGCGTTCCGCTTCTTCTGCGAGCAGTCTCTCGAGCAGATCAACGCGACGAGCGAGCGATTCCGAGATCGACCGGTGGGCCCGGGCGATGCGGTGGCCATGATTTTCGAGAATGTCCTGAAAGAGTGGGATAATCCGAATACTTCCTGGGTGGCCGAATTCGAGCTAATTCTCGCGATTGCCCGAGAACCGGCCTTTGCCCCCGAATATCGGGACTTTCGGCAGCGCCTGGATGCCGGGCTCCAGCTCACAATGGAGCGAATCGGCTCGACTGACCCTGCCAGAGATGCTCGGATCATTCTTGCGTTCTTGCGGGGGTTCGAGCTCGAGCAGCTTTCGCGACCCGAGCGAAAGGTCTGGCAGAGGAAGATGCGAACCGACCTTTCGCATCTGGTCGAGGCGCTTCTGGGCTAGCTCGGCTTTCGGTGAATGCCTGTTGACACTGTCTACTGGCTTGAGTAGACACTGTCTACATGGATACGGAAGTCGAAAAAGATCCCGAAACGTTGCGCGACCGATTGGTCGAGGCAGCACTCGAAATTCTTCTTCAGGAAGGCATCGAAGCACTGACCCTTCGCTCGGTTGCCCGCCGCGTCGGCGTATCGCACGGGGCACCGGCACGGCATTTTCGGGGCCTCGCGGATCTTCGAGCCGAGGTCGCAGCCGTCGGGTTTCGATTGCTCTCGGAGGCCATCGAAAAGTCGAGTGCCTTGATTCCCGCAGACGCGTCCGCCGACTGCGATCTTCCGATCGCGTCCGATGCGTTTCGCCGACTGAGTGCGGCCGGCCACGCCTACCTTGATTGTGCGCTTGCGAATCCAGGACTCTTCGCCCTGATGTTTCGCCGGGGCGATCTCGATTCCGAGAATGCTTCGCTCGCGCGAGATTCGAGTGCCGCTTATAACGGCCTTCTCGAACATGTCCGTGTCGCTCAGGCCGCCGGTTGGAAATCGACCGATGATTCGGGGCTGCTCGCCGGGGCGCTCTGGGCCTCCATCCATGGTCTGGCAACACTCTGGTTGCTAGGCGCCTATCAAGAAGTCAATCCCAGCGCGTCACTTGATGACGCCGTCGCAACGACGATGGCGCTATCTGCGCAAGATCGAAAAGGAGAAAATTAATGAGTGAAAACATGTACCTGGCCGGGAATTTTGGACCGGTCGAAGAAGAAGTCACGGCCTTTGATCTCGAGGTGACAGGCGAGATTCCGAAGTCTCTCGAAGGACGCTTGCTGCGAATTGGTCCTAATCCGATTGACGCCGATCCGAAAAACCATCATTGGTTTCTCGGGAGCGGCATGGTGCATGGACTTCGGATGCGGGACGGCAAGGCGCTCTGGTATCGCAATCGCTATGTCGTCGATGACAATGTCGCCGAGGCGAAGGAGCTTCCCCCGGTCTCGGGGCCCGATCGAGCGGTGGAGATCGGTGGCGGAACCGCGAATACGAATATCATTCAGCACGCCGGCCAGACCCTCGCGATCGTTGAGGCCGGCAATCTTCCCGTCGAACTGACGTACGAGCTCGAGACAGTCCGCCGCATTGACTTCGACGGCACGCTTCCCGGTGGACTCTCCGCCCATCCCCATCTCGATCCCGACACCGGCGAGCTGCATGCAGCCGTCTATTCGCCGATGAAGCAAGAGATTCAATATGTTGTCGTCGGAACCGATGGTCGTGTGCGAAAGACCGTGGAAGTCCCGGTGCCCGGAAGTCCCATGGTGCACGATTGCATGATCACGAAGAACTATTTCATCCTGCTCGATCTACCCGTCGTGTTGGACGGAGACGTGATCGAGGCGGGCCACTCCTTCCCTTATAAGTGGCATCCGGAATACGGTGCTCGGGTCGGTCTACTGCCGCGCGAGGGGATGGCGGAGGACGTGACCTGGCATGAAGTCGACCCGTGTTATGTCTTCCACCCCATGAACGGATATGAAGATGACGATGGTCGTGTTGTCCTGGACGTGATCCGTCACTCAGAGATGTTTGCCTCGGATATGCGAGGACCGAACGACGGCACCTCGACGCTTGATCGGTGGCTCATCGATCCTACAGGCGGGCCGGTCAAGGAGTCTCGGTTGGACGATCGAAGCCAGGAGTTCCCACGCTTTGACGAACGCTTGACCGGAAAGCCCTATCGCTTTGGCTATACGGCAGGGCTTGGTGCGGGCCTATCACTCGAGGGATTGAAAAAGCACGACCTCGTGAGTGGAACGTCGCAGATCCACACGGAGGGCAAACATCGGATATTCCTCGAGCCGGTTTTCGTTCCCGAATCGTCTGATGCCGGTGAAGATGAGGGTTGGGTCATGGCCTATGTCTATGATCAGACGACGGAAAAGAGCGATGTCGTCATCCTGCACGCTCAAGATTTTGCGGCGCCGCCCATTGCCACCATTCATCTGCCCCAGCGGGTCCCCTTCGGCTTCCATGGAAATTGGATGCCCGACAACATGTAAGGAAAGAGGCTGAGGGCGGACCCATTGCCGGCGGTCTCGAGCATGCGATGCCGTGGAGCTCCCCAGGTCTCTGACTTAGCCCGGGCGGCGGATTTCAAGGCACGCGAATGCGCTCGACCAGGGCTCTGACTTCTGCGGAAGGGGCCGGGGTGACGGCGCTGACGCTGATGGCGACGGCAAAATTCACGAGGGCGCCAATCGTGCCGATGCCCTCGGGCGAAATGCCGAAGAGCCAATTGGCTGCGATGTTCTCCGAAAAGGGGCCGATGAAGAGGCCCTTGAAATAGATGATGTAGCCAAGCGTGAAGCCCAGGCCGGCGACCATTCCGGCGATGGCGCCTTCCCGATTCATTCGAAAACTGAAGATGCCTAACAGGATGACGGGAAAGAGTGAGGCCGCCGCGAGGCCAAAGGCCAGGGCGACAACCTGTGCGACGAAGCCCGGCGGGTTGTAACCGAGGTAGCCGGCGAGCAGGATCGCGGCTGCGGCGCTGATGCGACCTGCCATGAGTTCGTTTCGTTCGCTGATTCCCCGAGCAAGTACACCCTTCAAGAGATCGTGTGAAATCGCCGCCGAGATGACGAGTAGGAGTCCCGCCGCCGTCGAGAGCGCCGCGGCAATTCCTCCGGCGGCAATCAAGGCGATCACCCAGTCGGGCAGGCCGGCGATTTCGGGGTTGGCGAGAACGATGATGTCGTTATCGACTGAGAGTTCATTGCCGTTCCACCCATGTGAGAGGGCTTCTGCTTCGAATTCGAGGTTCCGGTCGTTGTAGTACTGGATCCGGCCGTCCGCGTTCTTGTCGTCGAAACGCAGAAGGCCTGTGTCTTCCCAGGTCCGAAACCAGCTCGGTCGATCGTCGTAAACGAGGTTCCCGTCGGCGGCACCAACGGGTCCCGTTTGAATCGTTTCCGTGAGATTCAAGCGTGCGAGCGCACCGACGGCAGGCGCGGTCGTATAGAGCAGCGCGATGAATAAGAGGGCCCATCCGGCGGAGATTCGTGCGTCGCGTACTCGGGGAACCGTAAAGAAGCGCACGATCACATGGGGAAGGCCGGCGGTTCCAATCATCAGCGCCATGGTGATCGCAAAGACGTCGAGTCGGCTCTTCGTGCCGACGGTATAGGCGGCAAACCCAAGGTCGGTGACGACCCGGTCGAGTCGTGTCAGCAGGAACTCGCTGCCATCGGCGACGGTTCCGCCGAAGGCGAGTTGTGGGATTGCGATGTCGGTCACTTGGATCGAGATGAAGACGGCGGGAACCGTATAGGCGAAGATCAGAACACAATATTGTGCGACCTGCGTATAGGTGATGCCCTTCATTCCTCCGAGCACCGCGTAGAAGAAGACGATTCCCATTCCGATCAGGAGGCCGACCGAAATGTCGACGTTCAGGAAGCGCGAGAAGACGATGCCAACCCCCCGCATCTGCCCCGCGATATAGGTAAATGAAATGACGATCAGACAAAGAACTGCGACGACGCGCGCAGCCTTCGATTCGTATCGATCGCCGATGAATTCGGGCACCGTGAACTTCCCGAATTTCCGCAAATACGGCGCAAGCAGAAGGGCAAGCAGGACATAGCCGCCCGTCCACCCCATCAGATACACCGAGCCGTCATAACCGAGGAACGCGATCAGCCCCGCCATCGAAATGAAGGACGCGGCGGACATCCAATCGGCCGCCGTCGCCATGCCGTTCACCACCGGATGAACGCCGCCACCGGCGACATAGAACTCGCGGGTATTCTTGGCCTGGGTGAGGAACGCGATGGCGATATAAAGGACAAACGAAGCGCCAACGACGATGTAGGTGAGTGTTTGGAGCTGCACGACTAATCGTCACTCCCCGAAACAGACTGGCCATCTCGAGTCTCTTGGTCACGCGCTGCGTGAATGTCGTCGACCACCGACATTCGCCACGCGTAGAAGAAGATCAGCGCGACGAAAACGTAGATGCTTCCCTGCTGAGCAAACCAGAAGCCGAGTTGAAAGCCGCCGATTTCGAACTGGTTGAGAACGTCGACGAGCAGGATCCCAAAGCCGAAGGAAACCGTGAACCAGATCGCAAGACATAGTCCGACAAGACGCAGATTGTCCTGCCAATACGTTCGCTGCTTCATGCTCGCGCACTCCTTGATCGTTCGACTCGGAAGACTCTAGCCTGAATTGATCGATTCGATTCCTGTTTGTCGATCGTATTGGAATCTGAGTGAGGCGAGGGGCCGAGGAATTGGTGTAGCCTCCCTCCGCAGCCGACCCCACGCAGGCGCGCACGCGGAAGGACCATCATGCCTGATCGATCATTCCGTCTCTCTCCAACCTCTGACGGTCAGACTCCGATCGTTCACTTTTGGTCGGGGTCGGGTACATGTCGTGGCGTTGTCGTGATCGCACATGGGATGGGCGAGCATGCGCTTCGTTATGCCCGGCTCTCTGGGGCCCTCGTGCAAGAGGGCTACGTCGTCTATGCAAACGATCATCGTGGTCATGGTCGAACGGTGAAGGACGCCTCCCAGCTGGGCGATTTTGGGCCGGAGGGATGGCGGGGACTCATCGACGACGAACTGCAGTTGATCCGGCGCGTGCGCGACGAGCATGGCCTTCCGGTTCTTCTCCTCGGCCATAGCATGGGATCGATGGTGGTCCAGGACTTGATCACCCTATCGAGCGATCTTCTGGCGGGCGCCGCGCTTTCGGGAACCACCGCGGTTGACGTGATGGCCGCCGCGACGGCCCAGGCCGCGGTGGAAGATTCAGGCGATAACGCTGGGACGGATCTCTTCACCAGCTTCAATGCCGCATTTGAACCTGTTCGGACCGAGTCGGATTGGCTCAGTCGCGATCCGGACGAGGTTGATCTCTATGTGAATGACCCGCTCTGTGGTTTCACTGTTTCGGATGAATCCCTGGCCTCTTTGATGGAAGCGGGAGTCGCCTATTCGTCGGACGCTGCAACGAAGGCGATTCGTCCGGACCTTCCGATCTATCTGTTCGCCGGCGATGCCGATCCCGTCGGCCTTGGGGGCGTGCTCGTGACACAGGTGGCCGATCGGTATCGGCGGGCGGGGATTTCCGGGGTGAAACTGAAACTCTACGCTGAAGCGCGACACGAAGTGTTCAATGAGACCAATCGAGGGGAGGTCGTTCGCGACTTCATCACCTGGGCGAACGGAATTTGTCGCAGTGATGCTGCGAAAGGAGCTTCGGTATGAGTGCGATCAGCGACCTTTTCAGCTTGAAGGACAAGAACGTTGTGATCACCGGGGCATCCTCGGGATTAGGTCATCATTTCTCCGGCGTACTCAGCCGTGCGGGCGCCAATGTCATTCTTGGAGCCCGGCGAGAGGAAAAAATCCGCGAGCGGGTCGAGGAACTCGTCGAGGCAGGGGGGCAGGCGACAGGCTTGCGTCTCGACGTTCGAGATGCGAATAGCATCGATGCGTTTCTCGAGCAGGCGGAGCAGGCGTACGGTCCGATCGACGTGATCATCAATAATGCGGGTGTCGAATCCGGCGCGAAGACCTACGCGATGATCGATGAGGAGGACTGGGATTTCGTCATGGAGACGAATTTAAGATCGGTCTGGCGGATCTCGAAAGCATATACCGGACAGGTTGTGAAGAACGGTCGGAAGCAGGGCAACATCGTCAATATCACATCCATCACGGATACCCGCACGGTCAAGGGGCAGTTTCCGTATGCCGTCTCAAAGGGCGCGGTCACAAGAATGACTCAGGTGATGGCACTCGAAGCGGCGCGTTTCGGCATCCGTGTGAATGCGTTGTCGCCTGGCTATTTTATGACCGATGTCAGTCGTGTGCTCTTGGAGAGCGCGATCGCGCCCGAGTTCGTCAAGGGAATCCCGATGCGTCGACTCGGTGAGTTTCCAGACCTCGACGGCGCCATCTTGCTGCTCGCATCCGACGCGTCGCGCTACATGAGCGGTTCCGTCATCGTCGTTGATGGCGGACATACCTGCGCATCACTCTGATCGAAGAGACTCAGTGTAGTCTTGTGAGGCGTCTCGGCGAATCACGTCAGGGAAAGACGGTGTCCCCATCGTTCGCGACGACGATTTCACCTTCGTAGTCGTTCGCGACCAACGAGCGTACCTGCAGATCGAAGAAGGGTGGCGGCCGCAGGCGAACTAACACGAGACGGTCGATCTGGGCGTTGGTCGCCAGTTTCCCGACCTCGAGAATCGACGTATGGAATTTTGCTTCGAGTTCGAGCCGCTCGGGGTTGGGAACTTCGGCGCCGGTTCCTTCGAGCTCGGCGACCGTTGGCAGATAGGCAGCCTCGTGGACAAGGACGTCTGCACCGCCCGCGAAGCTTTCGAGCACGTCGGCCCCCCAACCGCTCCCAGAGACGACGATGCGGCTCTTGCCGTCGGAAAAACGCCAGGCGAGTGTGGGAAGTGGGCCCCTTGGCAAGGCCCGCGCTTCGATCGTGAGTCCAGCGACCTCTTCTTGATAGCCGTCCGAAACTTCCGTGACTTCGATACGCCCTCCCGCCGGTATGAGGCCGAGTGAAGATCCGAGGGCTTCGCGTCCAATGGCATGGGCCGCTTCGAGAGATTCGACCAGCTTGCGTGTTCCCACCGGTCCGATGATGCGCATCGTTTCTTCGCGGGGGACGAGCCAGCCCGTCATGATGAGATCGTCGAGGCCAAGCGTATTGAGCGGAAGAACATTGGTCAGCACGATGAGCGTGGGTTGGTTCAGCGGAATCTTCGCGGACCGAAGCCCCTCCGCGATGCCCCGTCCGACATCGACGAGCACAACCGTTCGACCGAGCGCGATCGCCGTCGTGGGGCCATGACGATTCGGGTTCTCATACTCGTTCCCTGTACCCACTGTCACGACACTGAGTTCTTCGACTTCATAGGGGTCCAGGGGCGCGACGATCTCCGCCATCTCGGCGGCATGCCAGAGCACGCCCGCAGCGACCCAGGCAAGAATCAAGATGCCGATGACGAGCGCCAGGAAATAGAGTTTTCCGTCCATTAGTCGAATACAACCGTCTTGTTGTCATAGACGAGAACGCGTCCTTCGAGATGCCACGCGACCGCGCGCGAAAGCACCGTTCGTTCAACATCACGACCCTTGCGGACGAGGTCCTTGGGTGTGTCTCGATGCGAAACGCGAACGACGTCCTGCTCGATGATCGGCCCTTCGTCGAGATCGAGAGTCGCATAATGTGCGGTTGCACCAATGCGTTTCACGCCTCGGCCATAGGCCTGTTGATAGGGGCTCCCACCCTGGAATGCAGGTAGAAACGAATGATGGATGTTGATGATCCTCATCGGATACGCCTCCATCATCTGCGCACTCAGGATTTGCATGTACCGGGCCATGACGACGAGGTCGATCTGATGCTCGCGCAACAGGGCGATCTCCCGTTCTTCCTGTGCCTGCTTCGTGTCCTTGGTGATCGGAAAGACGTGGTAGTCGATGCCGAATTGCTTCGCGATCGGTTCCAGATCCGGATGGTTGCTGATGATCAGCGGGAACTCGCAGCGCAGCTCCCCGGAGCGATGTCGAAGCAGGAGATCGTAGAGACAGTGGTCGGTCTTGGAGACGAAGATGGCGACTCGATGAGCATCGCGATGCAGCCGAAGATCGCATTGCATCGAATAACGCTCTGCGACCTCTCGGATCGCGCCCTCGAGAGTCGCCTGATCGATCATCGCAGCGCCGTCTCGGACTGCGAGGTCGAAGCAGATTCGATGAAAGAACTTGCCCGCCTTGGTATCCGTATGCTGATCCGCGTCGAGGATATTCAGTCCGAGTGCGAAGAGCAGTTGGGATAGGGCGGCGACCAACCCCGGGCGGTCGTCACAGCTCGCGAGCAGCGTCGCGGTCGTCGGTTGATCTCTGGGGCACGTCATCCGGCTTTCTCCGGTCGGGAGACTAGCCGAGCCCGCGGGAGAATGCGGCGACAGGGCGTTTCCGCGGATCGATTTGTGCAACATGCACTATGGCTCGTCGTGCCCGCGTTCGATAAATTAGGTGGCAAGGGGAATCACTCATCCCCGAGTTCTTCGCTGTCCATTCATCGGGGATGGGATGCGGGAGCGGCCCGGAGGGGCGGCGACGGCGGCCACCTGAGCCCGGGATCTGGCAAGCGCTTTGGGGTGCTTGCTTGACTATTCCATGCCGGCTTTGGGAGGTAATAATGGACCAACGTAGCACTACGACGAGTGAGGTGGTGGCGTCCTAGCACGCTGAACCGTTCGTCAACTACGCTAGGTGTTGCGTGGGACGCATGTTCCCAACGCTGCCGACCCTGGGATCGCGGACGTCGTAGCCGCAATAGGACTTCGGTCTGTTCCCAGGGTCTCTTTTTGCCCGGAATCCGTTTGACGATCTACGATTCGGTTTCGAACACGAAGAGATCGCGCGCGGTCGTACTGTTGCACGACATCAGTCTCATCCAATTTTACACATCGGGCCTTCCGTTGTGCGGCCCCAATGAACGAGCGGGCGCATTCTTCCAGGGGCGAGGATGTAGTGCATCCTGGTCGATGGGATAGTTGACTTGATCGCTGGCGTAGCGCTCGCCGATGATCAAGAGCTTGATCGGTGCCCTCGAGTTGTTGATGAAGGTATGGGCGATACCGGTTCCAGCTGGAAACGCGACGGCCTCTCCTTCTGCGAGTTCGAGCACTTCGCCATCGACCCACAGACTGGGCTGCCCTTCTAGAACCAGAACGAACTCTTCTTCTTCACTATGGGCATGAGGTTTGGAGGACCGCCCGCCCGGGAAAATGGTCTCGTGATTCACTCCGAATTTGGTGAGCCCGAGATTGCTCCCCAAGCCGGCGAATCGATGTCGCTCGACGCCTTCGCCCATCTCCGTTTCGAGTTCGATGATGGATCCAACGTAAGGCAGCCGCTTCGTATCGGATACTCCGGTCGTATTCTGTGTCATCGTGTTTCTCCCTGTGCCGCTCTACGGGGCCGGCGATGTCAATATCGTGCAGGATCTGATACCGCTCGCTTCATCGCGTCAATCGACCCGTTTCCGAATCGCTCCTGCGCTCCGCGTGAGAACGGGTATCCCAATCGCGCCAGGGGATGTCTTGGCCTTGAAAAGGCCGTGATGCGGTAGTGCACTTCGTTCGTCTCACCAGATCGATCGACGAGAAAGAGTTCCTCGCCTGATTCGGCGTGATGCGGAAGCGTTCCGTAGGCGAATCCGAATCGTTCGGCTTCGTCGATTGTGTAGAGGACGCGACTGACATTGGTCCACCACATTCCAAAAAGATGTGCGATGACGGCGATCATCGTCCCAGTCTTCGGTGCCGATTGAGGGAAGGTCTTGATCCACGGAAGCTCGAAGGGCTTCCAATCACGAATGGCTTGCTTTGCGTTTTCGAAGTCCGCATTGCCATGTCCGATGATCGCAGAGTGTCGATCGATGTTGTAGCCGTCAGGCATCTCGCCTCGCGTCGCGCCGACTTGCGGGTAGGTGTAGTCGGCAGTGTCTAGCGAGAGTAAGAGACGGGCAATCTGGTCGCTGTCTGGACATCTTAGCGAAATCATGAGCGCGGCCGAGTGAGTTCTTTTTTGCTTCGACGTGCACTGCCGCTCATGCCCACCTCTTCATCATGGGTGCTGGGTTAAGCGGATGCCTAAATACCCAGCGGCTGACTTTTCGCAGGAGCCCAACGTTAAATCCCGCATTGGGTAGTCTGGCTCTGATCCGGTCGACCTGACTCTGGGAAAGTCCAGATTTGATTCGCCCGAGAGAAAGGTCGATGAGATCGCCGCGTCTACAAAGCTCGACGGGGGTAGGCTGGATTCTTGAACTCACGAAGTGTGTAGTGTTCGCTGGTCTTGAGTGCAAAGCCGATCTGAATCACCCGATGGATAGGGCTTCGAGAGCCGCCGCCGCCGATCAGTTCTTCCCAATCGCCCAGGATCTCAATGAGAATCGGAATGGGGATTGGGGTGATGATCATCGCCTGGCTCGTGTGATGGAGCGCTCCACAAATGTGGCGACTTCGTGAAAGCCATGCTTGAAATAGAGGGCGAGTGAAGCTTCGTTTGGGAGTGTGATGCCTGCAACCAACTGGTGCCCGGTCTCATCGAATTGGGCAAACCAGTCCTGGAATTCAGGCAGGGTCGAGAGTTCGAGATCAGCGGTGCGGTCATGGAGTCCGGATTCTGGTTTCTTTGATATGAAAGTTGATGGTGCTCGCTAAAAGCCCGATCGTCCAGAGCAAGGCCATCGGACTTAATCATTGTCGAATTCCCGTCCGCTTCGATATGCCGAGTGCATTCAGCCGAGTATGTCGCAATAAACCGAGTTCGGGCCCGGTTCTCGTCGAATCGACCGATTCGTTCGAGACTTTGCTTGCATGGCAAGCACTCGCAGGTCCGCGAGCCGCTTCCCATCGCTATCCACCGTCGGCGTCAGGCGAATTCGCATCGATCTCGACCGCCTAACGAATCGCGAGTGGGTTGATCGGCGAGCCGACCGCGCCTGTAATCGGAAGCGGAGGCCCCGCAAACAGGAAGGAGTACCGAAGGTCTTCGGCGCAAGCCTCGGCCAGAGCGTCCATGTGGAAGATCTCCCCGAAGAGAACCCCCGTGTTCCGTAGCGATATCATGTGAAGCGGCTGGAAGCAGTCTTCGGTTTCGTTGGGCAGGACTTCGATGCCCCAGGTGTCGGTGCAGACGGCGGCGACTTCGCGATCGTAGAGCCAGGCCGCGCAGTGGACGGAGAGCCCCGGTGCCGGCCCGCCGCAATAGCCGTCCCATGACCCCTCAGAAAGACATCGCGTCATCATTCCGGTTCGGACGAGGACGATGTCTCCCGACTCGATCGTCACGCCCTCGGCTTCAGCGCAGGTGTCGAGGAGTTCGGGTCCGATCGTGAAGCCGTTTTCAAGCCAGAGTTCGCTGTAATATCGTGGGATGTCGAGCAGGACGCCTCGACCGACGACGCCGTTTTTTGCGGCCTCGATTCCGTTCTTCTTGGCGCCTCGACTTGTTACCAGTCGGATATCGCGATCGTTGTACATCTTTTCGTCGTAGAAGACATGGGCGAGCGCATCCCATTGTGTCCCGCACTGAAGTGGCATCGTGACCGCGTCATCGGCATACCGAAAGCCGCCCGGAATCCCGTCCTGGGCACCGGCCAGCACATCGCCGCCGTCTTGAAGCATGACGTGGATCGGATTATGTCGGCCTCCGACGCCGGTTTGCGGGCCCTTGTGATCGAAGTTCAAGCCGCAGGAGATGACCTGACCTCGTCGAGGCAGCGCGACCGCGGTAAGCACGCGTTCCGGCGTGATGAAGTTTAGCGCGCCGAGTTCGTCGTCTGGTCCCCAGCGCCCCCAATTGGAATAGCGTCGGCCCCATTCGCGTACGGTATCAGCTGTAATCTTTGCGCTCATGGACGTCTGCCTGTTCTGTTGGTTATGTAGTCGGTTGAATCAGTTTCCTTGGATCATCCGCTCGATCGACGGAGTGCAGCTTCCACGACGGCCACATCTTCGGGAACGTCAACTGGGATGCTAGTCCACCCCTCGATCTCTGCCGCCACCACGCGGTAGCCGTTCTCGAGAGCGCGAAGCTGTTCGAGTCCTTCGGCCATCTCTGCGGGAGTCTGTGGCAGCCTCGTGAACTCGAGAAGAAAGTCGCGTCTGTAGACGTAGAGTCCGACGTGTTGGAGAGGGCGAACATCCGCGCCGGCACGTTGGTGGGGAATGGCTGAGCGCGAGAAGTAGAGGGCAGCGCCCGTTGAGTCGACGACGACTTTTACTCGGTTTGGATCATCGAAAGCCGCGGGCTCTGCGCGATGGACGATCGTGGAGATCGAGGCGCGATCGTCACGTAAAAGTGTTTCGATCGCCCGATCGATGACGAAGGCTTCTATGAGCGGTTCGTCACCCTGAACATTCACGATGATCTCGTGTGCGTGGCGCGCGGCGACCTCCGCCAGGCGGTCGGTTCCGGTCGGGTGCGTGGATGCCGTCATCTCGACCGTGGCGCCGAATGCTTCGCAAGTCGAACGGATTTTCTCGTCGTCCGTCGCAATGATGACGGCGTCGACGTGTTTCGCGAGGCGGGTCCGCTCCCAGACATGCTGAATCATGGGTTTGCCGGCAATCGGGGTCAGCGCTTTTCCCGGAAAACGGCTTGACCCGTAGCGGGCAGGAAGGATGGCGAGTGCGCACATGGAACGATCCTACCCAATACCGTCGCGTATCACGAAGCGACGAATTCAAATCTGACCGAAGGCGGTGATGAGTCGGGGTTAGACGTATCGTGGCTGCTAGGATCCCCGCGTGCAAAATCCCCATGACGTGAAGCAGGGCGCGGCAAATCCGGATGAGCCGGTTCGCGTCAAGCGGCCCTGGTGGCTTCCGCATTTTCTCGGTCGCGTTCCAGTCGGACTGGAAGCGCGACATGTGAGTCTCGTTGGGGTGGTTGCCCTGGCAGGCTTCTTCGAGAGCTACGACCTGTCCGTCCTGAGTGCAGCGCTCAAGCAGATTCGCGAGAGCTTTGATCTCAGTCAGGCGGACATGACGTTTCTGCTTGCCTGGGTTCGATTGGGCGCGTTTCCCGCATTTCTGGTTCTGCCTTTGGCCGATCGCCTCGGCCGACGTCGCGTTTATCTCGGTGCGATCCTGGGGATGAGCCTGGCGACGGTTGTCTCGGGTTTCGCGCAGACCGCCGTTCAATTCATCGTGATTCAGACGGTCGCGCGAACTTTCGTCGTGGCGACCATCGCAACCGCCACCGTCATCATTGCTGAGGAGCTTCCGGCCAAGCATCGAGGGTGGGGAATCGGAATGTTAGGCGCCATCGGCGCATTCGGATACGGACTCGGCGCTCTGCTCTACGCCTTCGTCGACTGGTTGCCCTATGGATGGCGAGCACTCTATGTGGTCGGTGGACTTCCGCTCTTTTTCCTGCCCATGCTCAGTCGTCGCGTCTCCGAGACGAAACGTTTCGAGAGTACGCGCGCTGAGGCCAATCACGTGGCTGGATTGGCCGGATTCATTGACCCTCTGATTTCGATGTTCAAGAAATTCCCGGGACGGAGTGCGGCGATCGCAGTCATGGGATTCAGCGTTGCGCTTGGGGTTGGGCCCGCTTTTGGCCTGCTTTCGGATTTCGTCCAGACGACCCATGGATGGAAGCCAAGCAGCTATTCACTGATGGCGATTGTCGCTGGAATCGCAGGTGTGATCGGGAATCCGGCGATGGGCTGGGCAGCCGATCGGGTCGGCCGACGTCCTGTATCGATGCTGGCATTCGGGCTCTTTCCATTCATAGCCTTCGCCCTCTATTTTGGGCCCAGCGTGGGTGTGGCCTTCGTTTGGATGCCTTTCGTCTTCATCTTGACTGGAGGAACCGTCGTCATGCGGACGGTGACGAGCGAGCTCTTTCCGACCTCGAACCGGAATACCGCGATGGGCTTCATGACGCTCTGTGAAACGTTTGGCGCGGCGGCCGGTTTCGCTCTGGTCGGGCTGTACACGACGGGCAACGAATCGATCGCGCCGGCCGCAGTGGCCATGAGCACATTCACCTTCCTCACCGTCTTTGTCTATTGGCTCTTGCCCGAAACGGCGGGTCGCGAACTCGAAGAAACGAGTCGACTCGCCGACTCCGATGCACGGGGTTAGTAGCATTTCGCTACGTTTCAGCTGTTGGCAATGATTGCCGAGGAATGATCGATACAGCGGTCAGTGGAGTAGCTATTTCCAGTATGGATCTAAAACTCGTCTTCTGGACCGCCGCGATTCTCGATCTACTCGTCGTTTGTGTCTTCGCGATTCGCGGAGTGGGTTATGCGCGGCGCGGCGAGATCGCGCGACATAAGCAGTCGATGAAGATCGGCTCACTTCTGATCTGCGCGTTTCTCGTATCGTATGTGTTCAAGGTCTTTTTTCTGGGCCGCGAAGACATGTCCGTTTGGACCACATTGGACGTGTGGGTTCTCCGAATTCATGAAATGTTCGTCTTGCAGATGTTGCTGGGTGGTTCGGTGGCATGGATTCAGGGCCGAAAGCTGCTTGCGACGCGACTCGTGACTCACGATCCGACGGATCCAATGCCTCATCCGAAGACGCTGCAGATCCATAAGATTGCGGGGCGCGCCGGCGTGATCGGGGCCGTTCTCGCATTTACGATGGCGATCGGAATTCTGCTTGGGATGTTCTTGCGGGCGTTTTAGGTGTCCGGATCCGCCCATTCAGAGCCCGCCCAGCGAATATCGGGCGCGGCGATTACCCGATTACAGCCGAATTCGCGAAGAGGGCCGTCGTGTTGCATTTCGGTGTAGCACTGCACCGACAAGCATCCCGAGCGTCAAGATCAGCGCGCCCGTGATCCATTCCTGGTAGCGGGTTCCAGCACGCAATTCGTAGTTGTCGATCTTGAGCGCCTCGATTTCTTCGCGCTGGCCGCTGTCTGTCGCACCGAGCGTCGCATTCGATTCTCGAAGGCGAGCGGCTTCGTTCTGGGTCTCATCGAGTTCGGCCTTGAGCGTTGTCGTTTCGGTTTCGAGCATTGCGAGTCGAAGCGTTGGAGGGGGTTCGGTTTCGAGATAGCCCGCCGGAATAAAGCCGATCTGGCCATCGGAGGTTTCGACCCGAGTCCAGCTTTCGCCGGTGCTGAGAACTCGGAGTTCGTCCCCGGTTTCGACTCCGGCGATGATCTTGAATTCCGTTCCGGCACCCGCGCGCAGGTTGAGACGGATATTGCCTCGGACCCAACCGATATTGGCGGCGTCTGCGGTGTTGGCGGTGAGCGCGAATGAGGAAATGAAGAGGGCGATCAGGACGATGGCCGCATTGTGACGCGTGCGGCGAGGGTCGCGTTTGTGGCCGGGACGGTGTGTGTGAGTTGACAGGTGACGGCGATGAAGGGGACTCAAACGAAACTCCGAATTCGGGGGGCCAATTTCGACGCTAGAAAACACGTCATGGGCGAACAGTGACGAAGGACACGAGATCGGGAAATCGGCGAACCAACCAGTTTTCGAACGGTAGCCTCATTCGCGAATAGACACTGGGAGAGCGTTGTTTACCGCCTTTCCTTGGTTTGCGCGAGTATCGAAATGGGTGCAAATGCCCTCGTGCGCCAATTGGTGGCGTTTAATCACAGTCCCCGATCACGCCTTCGGCTTGAAGCGCGGCCATCGCATCCTCGTCGAAGCCGAGTTCTTTCAGGATCGCGATGTTGTCATGGCCTAACGTCGGGGCGGCAGCCCGGATGCGCGCGGGTGTTCGAGACAGTTTTGCTGCGGGGCCGACGATCGGAGCGATGCTGCCGTCTTCAAGCTCGATTTCTTCGAGCATGCCACGTTCTTTCACGTGTGGATCCGCGGCGGCCTCGGCATAGGTTCGAACGGCCGAGACCGGCAATCGAGCCTTCAGGAATGCTGCCACCGTCTCTGCCTTCGTTTTCGCGACGAGGTAGCGCTGCAACAAAGCGTTCGCTTCATCGCGGTTGGCAACGCGCTTTGCGGACGTCGCCCACGCGGGGTCCAACGACAACTCTGGGTGTCCGATCAGATTCGCCAAAACCTGCCAATGTCGATCGGTCAACACGCCGGTCATGATCGACCCATCGCTACAGCGAAAGACTCCGGCCGGTGCGGCGACCATGAATTGTCCACCCAGGCGGGGTAGCTCGGCGCCCATCGCGGCCAAGGTCGGGAAGCCATTGGACTGAAAGATCAATGCGTCCTGTAGGGCGACGTCAATATATTGTCCCTCGCCGGTCCGGTCTCGATGTCGAAGAGCAGCGAGCGTTGAAAATGCAGCGTGGAGCCCGGCGAGATCATCCGCCAGAAACGTCGGTGCCTTTAGCGGGAGGCCGTTGGTCTCGCCATTGAGGGAGAGCCAACCGCTCGAGGCCTGCGCGATCGGGTCATATCCGGCTTGATCACTTTCCGGTCCGTATTGTCCAAATCCGCTGATCGAGACATAAACGAGATCTCCTTTATACGGCTGGAGATCGAGGTAACCGATTCCCCATTTCGAAACCGTGCCCGGGCGAAAATTTTCAACGACGACATCTGACGTAGTCGCGAGTTTTCTGAAAATTTCCTGGCCATCGGTCTGACGCAGGTCGAGGGTCAGGCTTCGCTTTCCACGGTTGACCGTTTGATGCATGAACGAAAGCGCGGGGTCGGTTCCCGGTAAGTGGGGTGGTAGGGAGCGAGCGACTTCACCGGCCGGCGTCTCGACCTTGATGACCTCAGCACCCAGGTCCGCGAAGAGGCATCCACACATCGGTCCCGCCCATGTCGTCGTGGCCTCGAGGATTCTCAAGCCCGCCAGTGGGCCTTGGGCATTTTCGCTTCCGGCTTCGAAAAATTCAGATGACTTCAATGGAGCCTCGCTTGGGTTTGCGGAAAGAGGGTGCCGGGGCGGTTATTTCCTGGCTCCGGAACAGTATCTGAATCGATCGCTCGTTGGTGGCCCGGCGTGGCCGACGGCAAACACCCGATTCGATTGCCGATCGTCGGCTTGGCAAAATCGATGTTGGCTAGGTCCATTTGGAATGAGAGTCGCCCCGCCCCTTTGAGATTGGCGGCGACCGTTCGCGTGTACTCAGTAGTGCGAGAGAGAGCCCTCACAATTTCGGACTGGACGCGAACGAATCCGACCAAGACGACTGCGAGAACTGGCGCGAAGATCATGTTCGCGAGGTGACGACCCGGTTCCAGATTGAAATCGTCGGCGAGCGCACACAGGATGCAGACTGTGGAGATCTCCATGCCCGCCATATAGAAAAACTTGATCAGCTTCTTGGTCATGAACTGTTTGAAGCCGATCTCAATCTCTGTGTGCGCGCCTCACACTATTCGTTCCGATCTGTTAATGAGGTCGGGGCAGAGCCAGCATTGGATCACGGAAACAGTGGAAATTCGGCTGGAAGTCGAAAGTCTTTGGTGGTCGGAACCCTTTGGTCGAAAGGGTGCACAGACATGGATCACGTCTGGGGCGCGCCTGCGATGTCGAAAGAATCGGCACACGCGATTCGCGCAAGCTATTGTCAGTAGTGAAATGACACTCCGCGAATACCCCGTTGCCAGCGTACATCCCGACTCCCCCATGACCGAGGAATATCGGAGTACCCTTCTGCGCAAGCTGGCGGATCAGGCACGCGCTGAATTGGTGGCGGCTCACACGTATTCCCGCTGGGTTCATCGAACGTCCAACCCCGAAGAAAAACTCCATCTCGCCGCCCTTGCCCAGGAGGAGACGGATCATTGGTTTCGCGCCGTGAAACTAATGGAAGAGCTTGGAGTGCCGGCGTCTCGGGTTGCCGACTATCAGACTCATGACGTTTTCATTCCCATCGTCCGGGTCTTGGCGGGGCGAATCCGCTGGGTCGATCTTCTGATGATGAGCTTCCTCATCGATCATGCCGCCTACTTCCTGGTCGAAGACTTCGCCCAGAGCAGTTACGCGCCCTGGGCGGAAATGTCGAAGGGGATCCTGGTCGAAGAGGAAACGCATTCCGACTTCGGGGCTCACTTCATGGAGGTCCAGGTCGAGAAGATTGGACAAGCCCGGGTGCAGCGCGCGCTTCGGAAATGGTGGCCAGTCGCGCTCAATATGTGCGGGCCCTCGAAGAGTCCGCATAACGAGCGTTACCTTCGGCTCGGCCTCAAGACGAGAACCAATGACGACCGCCGTGCTGCCTTCCGGGATTCAGCGGAACCCAAGATCGGCAAGCTTGGCCTTGAGGTTCCCCGCCTGCTTCGAAACCGGTACCCATTCTTTTAGCCGCCGTCCAAGACGGTCGCCTCTCGGTCGGCTCGTCCTGCTCCATTCAAGTATTCAAGAGTTCAATTGAGGGGATAGATCCCATGCGCGGAATCACGCAGAGAATCGGCACGTTGTGTATCGGCCTTTTTGTCGTCACGGCATTTGCGGGATGCTCGGTCCAGTCGATTTCACGAGCGGTGAATTAAGTCGAGGCGACGGTCGCGATGGAGTGCCGTTCAGCGTCTGCTGACTCCGAAGACCGATCAGATCGAACAGGTTGATCGTCTTCAGACTCTTCGTGAGAAGTCCGATCACGTGAGTCGACCGGGTCATGTCCAAAAGACGCCTCGATGTGATCGAGCAGCGGCGCACAAAAACGCATCAGGAAAACGAAAGCCGTGAGATCAATCAGATCTCGACGTGTGAGTTCGGCCTGCACCTTTCGAATCGTGCGATCCGGCAGTTCGGGGGCCGGATCGGACCGGTCGAGCTGTTCGGCGATTTCCGGATAGGTATATCCTTCGACGACTCATGGGGATTGTCGGCGGCATCGCCTTATTGCTCGAAAAATATTTCGACCTCGGGCGTCGTGTGCGCTGCAGCTTTGGGTTGGATGTTACGGCCCCTGTGGCCCTCGTCGATTCGGAGTGTTGGTGAGGAGATGCGACGTACGGTGGATTTGTCAGGGTTTTCCGCGTCTGTGGTGAATAGGAAGCTCGAGTACAACTGGCGAGAGGGCAGATTCGACTCGTTCCAGACGCGCTCGCCCGGGTCGCTTTCGACCTGGCGAGGTCTATTTAGGGCCGATTTCTGCTATCGGTGAGGGGACGAAACGGACTCGAGTTCCATCCAACAGAGCGTTTCGAAGGGGAAACGATGAGCATTCCTTCCAAGCCGTCTGCGCCATACGATCTCGAAGGGCTGACCCACTATCGGCGTGGGAAGGTGCGCGAGGTCTTCGATCTCGGCGACTCCTACGCCATCGTCGCCACCGATCGAGTTTCGGCTTACGACGTGGTGATCCCGACGGATATCCCGGACAAGGGGCATGTCCTGACCGCGCTCTCCGACTACTGGTTCGCGCTGACCGCTGACATCGTTCCCAACCATTGCATCACGGCGAATCCTGCAGAATTCCCAGAGGCCCTGCTTCCCCATCTGGACTTGCTCAAGGGGCGCACGATGGTGGTGAAGAAGGCCGAGGTCTTTCCGGTCGAGTGCGTCGTGCGCGGCTATCTCGTCGGTAGTGGTTGGAAAGAATATGGACAGTTCGGAACCGTCTGTGGAATTAAATTGCCCGACGGTCTCCAGGAAGGGTCGCGGCTGCCTGAGCCGATCTTTACGCCCGCCACGAAAGCTGAAATGGGCGATCACGACGAAAACATCCCCTTCGAACGGATGGCCGAGATCATTGGGTATGAGACTGCGGACACGCTACGAACGCTCAGCCTGGCCGTGTATGGCTTCGGTCTCGCGCATGCGACGACGAAGGGATTGATCCTGGCGGATACAAAATTCGAGTTCGGAACCTGCGATGGTGTCATCACGTTGATCGACGAAGTCCTGACCCCCGACTCGTCGCGCTATTGGCCCGCCGATACCTGGAAGCCCGGCGGCTCTCAGCCGAGCTTCGACAAGCAGTTCGTGCGGGATCATCTCGACGCCGTCGGATGGGATCATTCACCACCGGCACCGCCTCTTCCCGCCGACGTCGTTGAACGCACCACGGCCAAATACCGTGAGGCCTATGATCGAATCACCGGCGAAGAACTTCCTTCCCTCTAATTTCTGGCACGCAGACCGACAATCCAGATCGCGAATAAACGGAGACTCCCCAGATGGCCAACCAGGCACCAATCGCACTTGTGATGGGCAGCGATTCGGATCTTCCGAAACTCGAAAACACCCTCGCCGTGTTGAAGGCGCTCGAGATTCCACTGGAAGTTCGGGTCATCTCGGCACATCGGACGCCGGACGAGCTTCGGCAGTGGCTCGACGAGGCTGTGCCCGATGGATTGAAAGTGATCATCGCGGCCGCGGGCATGGCCGCCCATCTCGCTGGTGCTTGCGCCGCACACACGACGATTCCTGTCATCGGAATTCCCATTGTCGGTGGCGCGCTCAGCGGACTGGATGCCTTGCTCTCGACGGTGAACATGCCTGGGGGCGTGCCGGTCGGGACGGTTGGCCTCGGAAGCGCGGGCGCGAAGAACGCGGCGCTCTTTGCGGCTCAGATTCTGGGTGTTGCCGACGCGGGCATCGCCAAGCGCGTCGCAGAGATGCGCGCGGCAGACGCCGATGCTGTTCGCGCAAAGGATGCGAAGGTTCGGGCGGCATACCCGGGCGAGTAGCGCAGTCGTTCGCTGACATCCGGCACTCGTTTCTCACACGTCGAGACGGGACGCTGTGAAATTCGATCCACCTCGAAGTAGACGATGACCGTATGGTTCGGGACTACCGGGCCGACCTGGGAGCTGAAGGGTAGGAAGAGATTTTTCGGAAGACCCCAGTCGAGGAAGGCGCCCTTCGATCCGACTTCGATGACGCGCAGGCAAGCGAATGCATCCGTCTTAGCAAGCGGGGTTTGAGCCGTCGCGATCAGTCAGCCTTCTGAATCCGTATAGACAAAATTCGAAAACGTGTCGCCGATTTCGGCGCCGGGCGGCACGACGGATTTGGGCAGCAGCACGTCGTCTTCGTCGCGCCCGAGGATGAGCCCCATTGGTACCTTACGCAGAATTTAGAGTTCGACTGTTTCTGCGACGGGGAGGGTCATGGTCTGCCTGTTCGCCTCTTGAGTTCGGACGAGTTTCACCGTAGTGAACTCGACGAACGAACTGCGGGTGGACTGCGTTCTCTTGAAGTCGCTCAGGGGCCGGCAAAGTGGATTGAAAGATCTTGACCTGATAGGGTGTTTCAATGATTGCGCATTTTCTGCGTCGAAGAGTTTCGTCTCGAAAAGGGATGAGGCGTCCACCTACCTAGGTTCCAGTCAGGGTGCCACGCGTCGAACTCGAGTGCAGCCTCCCGGCCGGAGAGTTCGTCCAGACCCACGCTTTTTCATTTGACGACGGAGACACAGCATGCGCGCACCCCTCGCCTCGTCGCCCTCATTGACTTCCTCTCGCTGGCTCACCCGCGCCGCGGTGAGCTTGTCTTGGATGCTCTGCCTCGGATGCCTTTCGGGCGACGGTGGGGGGGCGGATTCCGATTTGACGACGCCTGTGGCGCAGTTCTCTCAATCGAAAACCGCAGGTACACCGCCGACTGTCGTGGACTTTGAGGATGAGTCCACGGGAACCATCGAGAGTCTCGAATGGGATTTCGGACCGCTCGGCACGCGCACGGAAGCCAATCCGTCGATCACCTTTCAGGATCCAGGCAACTATACCGTTCGGCTGACGGTTCGAGGTCCGGGGGGTGAGAGTGTGCTGGTTCAGGAGAATTTGATTGTGATTGGCGATTTGCCGACAGCCGGTTTTGAGTGTTCGCCGCTGCGAGGCCTCGTCCCGCTCACAGTGACGTGTACGGACAGCTCTGAAGCTGCGTCTGAGATCGTCTGGGACTTTGGGGATGGGGGTGCCTCAAACGACCGCAGCCCGGCGTACGTGTTCGAGACGCCCGGAAGTTTTATCATCGAACAAACCGCGATCAACGCAGTCGGCGAGCGGGCGCAGCAGACAACCGTAGAGGTCGTGCCTTTCGCGATCGTGTCTAGCATTGCCGGGGGATCAGCTCCGCTTGACGTGGTGTTTAGTGTCGAAGTGGGGAGCGCCGCGGGATTCGCAGCGTGGACGATCGATGGGCAGAATTATCTAGGCAACACGATTTCACATCGCTTTGCTGCCCCGGGCACCTTTGATGTTGAAGTGGCGTTTGGAGATCTTACGGATCCGAATGAATCTCGACTCAATGGAACACAGGTAATCGAGTACACCGTGGACTATGGCCGGGGCGTCGCTGGTTTCGAGCCGAGCACGGCGGCAGGCCCCGGTCCGCTGTCCGTGACTTTGGAAGATCAGTCGGGTGGCGCGATCGAGGAGTGGGTTTGGAACTTCGGCGACGGCTCGACGTGCACCTTCCCGGACCCGAACGAACCCGGCGCTTCGGATCCTGTGCCGGTCTGCGATGCGCAGAGTCCGACCCATGAATATGCCGAGGTAGGGAGCTACGACGTGCGCCTTCAGATTCGCGGTCCTGGCGAGAACGAGGGCGACGCGGTGAACGAAGATGAAGCGATGGTCGTGGATGCAATTCGCGTGACTGCACTGGATCCGAGCTTCGAAGGACAGGAGACAGACGCGGAACTTGGGCTGGGCTGGATCACGCTTCGGCCCGAGCTTGCCTTGGTAGAGGCGACGCATATCGCGCTTGAAGGGTCCGGGGCGAGCGGCGATGCGGGCATGCCGACGGATGGAACGAAATGGGCGCTGCTTGATGGGCGCGGGACGGATGGCTCGGAGGAAGTCGATCTCATCAAGAACGGTATTGAGCAGCGCATCATGCCGCCTGCGGATCAGCCCGTGCTCGAATTCGACTATGTCCTGCTTTATGCCGAGCCCCCGGCTGCGGGCACCCTGGATGCCCTGACCGCCACGATCAGCGACGGCAGCACAGTCGTTGAGATCGATAGCGCGCGGACCGATGTGTCGGCCGCTTACGCCGGACCTTCTGCGCGCTTCCCCATGGAGGATGGCGGCACGGTTCGCGCGACGGCGGTCCACACAGCCAGCGTGAACCTGAGCGAAACCTTTCCCGGAGCCACGGGTCCCCAGTTCTACACGCTCACGATTCGCACAACGAACGCACTTAATGAGCTCCGAAGCCCGCGCGTCTACGTAGACAATCTCCGCTTCACGGAAGCGGCGGATCCGATCTTGGCGGCATTTTCGATTGAGGGGGGTCTCCCGGTCTTTTCCGGCGAACCGGTCCGTTTTCGGGACGAGACCTGCGTGGATTCAGAGGTGACGGACTGTGTTGTGCCAACGAGCTGGCGCTGGAATTTTGGGACTCAGGCGGAACCGAGACCGCCCGCGTCTGCGGCCAGCGACGAACAGGATCCGCTCTACACCTTTCCGGAAGCCGGAAATTACGAAGTGCGCCTGCTGACGCGGCTGGGCGATCAGGAATCGGAGGCGACGCTCTTCTTGACTGCGCTCGAGGCGCATAGGGCCGATTTCGAAGTATTGACGGCCGGCCCCTACCTCGCACCGGTCAGTATCGAGTTCGGCAACCTGTCCACCTCAGATCCTTCCGACCCGATCGCCGCCTGGAGCTGGGATTTCGGGGGGTGGGGGACATCCACCCAGGAGATGCCGGACCCGGTGGACATCGATCAGGCGGGAGAGGTGACCGTCCGATTGACCATAACCACTGACTCGGGTCGGACGAATACGGCCGAAATGATGATTGAGGTCAACTGAGCGCGTGTTCAGGCTGCCCTGGACATCAGCTCAGCCCAGATCTCGCAGAGAGGCAGCGCGTGCACATCGACTCATTCCGCATATCCCCCCCATATCGCCGCGTCCGATCTGAGGGCGCAGGCGCCGCGCGGATGCGGTCGCTGTTCCAGGTCTGCCTGCTTGGCGTGTCGTTTCTGATGTTTCTGCTCGGCAATGCCTCAGCCGATTCGGGGCATACCGATCTCCGCCACAGGGACAAGGACGCGGAGACCGACGCGGTTCGCCGACCCGCCGTGGCCCAAGGCAATTTTCGTATCACTGCGGCTTACGAAGGTCGCTTCGTGGATGAGACTGCGGCCATCAACGCGTCGCAGGGCCTCACAAGTACGCGTGAGTTTGACGCGTTCGATACGCATCGGGGCGTCTTCGATGTGACGGCGACGGTTCCGCTGACAAGCTGGACGGGAGCGCGGGCGCGACTCGCCGGGGGCTTCGCGTCAGAAAACTCGGACGACTCCGCTGGAAGCTCTGATTCCGAAACGGGCACCTTCGGTGCGGGCTTCGATCTTTTCGTGCGTGACCCCGACCTCGGGTCGTTCACGCTAGGCGCGGGGTATGAACGCTTCGAAGGGGACGATGACTACGAGGCGAACGCCTATCAAGGGCGTGTGGAGCTCAAGGTTTTCTTCCCCGACCTCGGTTCTGGCCCCGTCGATTGGTTTGTGGATTTTCAATACGCCCGTCGCGATGACGCTGGGGCGTCACGCGATTTCGTCCCGAATCGGGACACATTCTCCGTGGAGGGCGGCGTGGGATGGTATTTCGGCGAGAATATTCAATGGATTATGGGCGGACGCTGGTCGCTCGCCGAGAATGACGATGCGGAAATTGAGGATCGCGAAGGCTTTGCGGGCATTCGTTGGTTCCTACCCGTCCAGGCAGGCATGTCCGCGGAGTTCGACTTCCGAGGACATGCCGGGGTGAGTGATTACCAGGAAGACTCTTTTGGCTCGGACGGTCGCTTCGTGTACGGCGTTCGAGGCGGTGTGACTTTGCGCTTCCGCTCCGGGGGGACGCTCCTCGAGTCGATCCGCGCCTACGACTGAGAGTCGATCACTGAGCGAGCGGCGCGAGCACCTGCTCGGCATAGAGGCGCAGGCTCGACCACCCACGCTCAAGTGGCATGCCGCCAACCAGCGGATGCAGGCAAGAATTATAGCCTTCGGCTTCGAAGAGGGACTGCGCAGAGATCGTGACCTTCGAACCGCGGCTGGCCGATCGCTCATGGAGGTGTCAACCAATGTTTGAGATTTGAGCGGGTTACGGTTCCGGAAGGATCCGGAGAACTCAGCGCGCATCAGCCTAGATTGGCCTTGAACTCGTCCCGCCAGCTCTTCCAAATCTCGTGGTCACCCTTGAGCCCCATCAATCCCTCTTTGACTTTCGAGAGGCCAAAGCCCCAGGCCTCGGAGACCTTAATATGGGGCGGCATCGACAACTCTCCGGCGCTCACAATCGCATCGATGATGAAGGGTTTGTCTGACGCGATTGCTTGCTCGATTGCAGGGACGATGTCTGCGGCGTGCTCAACGCGTACGCCGTCCCCGCCGCAGGCCTTCGCGTACAGCGCGAAATCTGGATTGAGGAGTTCGGTGGCGGGGGGGTTCGGGGGAAGTCCCGAGACTTCCATTTCCATCTTCACGAAGCCGAGGACGCTGTTATTGAAGACGATTACTTTGATAGGCCAATTGAAGCGCACTGCGGTCACGAAATCGCTCATGGACATGCCGAAGCCGCCGTCTCCGCAGAGAGCCCATACCTGGCGATTAGGATCTAGTGCCGCGGCCCCCAGCGCAACGGGTAGCCCGGGCCCGAGTGAGCCGTGATTGAAGCCACCGATCATGCGTCGGCCACCCGATACGCTCATCTGTCGTGCGAGCCAAATCGTACACTCCCCCACGTCACAGCCGAAAATCGCATCCGGATCTGCGCGATTGCTGATCTCTCGCGCGAAGAGCTGGGGATGTAGGGGTTCGTCGGTGCGTTCGAGACTTGCCTGCTTCTCCATTTGTCCGAGCCAGCGATCGCGGAGCTTGACGAGCCCACCTCGAAACTTGGACGAATCTCCCTTTAGCTTCGGCGCGAGGGCTTCTAGGGTGGCGCCGACGTCGCCGACCAGGCCTAACGTAACTGGCGCGCGGCGACCGATGTGGTCGACATCGCGGTCGATCTGAATGATGGGACGGCCTTCGGGCAGGAACTCGTCATAGGGGAAATCCGTTCCGAGCATCACGAGGACATCGCAGTCGAAGACTCCGTGGTAGCCGGCGGGATTGCCGATCAGGCCGGTCATGCCGACGACCGCTGGGTCCGAAGTGTCGAAGACCTCCTTTGCACGCAGTGTGTGCACGATCGGCGCGCCCAGCTGATCGGCGAGGCTAAGCACCGTCTCGCGTGATTCGCGGCAACCAATGCCACAGAAGAGTGTCACGCGTTTGCCCGCATTGATCAGCGTCGCTGCTTTGGTGAGCTGGTCCTCGGAGGGCGCGAAGCGCGGCTGTTCGTGCACCAAGGGGTGGGTGAAATGTTCGCTCGGCACCTGTGCACCGATGACATCGGCGGGCAGTTCGATGCGCGTGACGACGCGATGCACGAGTGCCTTCTGTACGGCGATCTCCGCCATGCGTGGCATCTGGGCGGGCGTGTCGATCAGAGCCTGATAAGCACAGACGTCGTCAAAGACCTTCGTGAGATCCATCTCCTTGTGGTAGTCGCTACCGCGTTCGGCTCGTGCGACTTGACCCGTGATTGCGACGACGGCGGCGCCTTCCTTCTGAGCGTTGTAGAGACCGTTGATGAGGTGGAGGGCCCCCGGGCCGGCGGTTCCCGCACAGACCCCGATGCGGCCAGTCAGCTCTGACTGGGCGGCCGCCGCATAGGCGGCGTGCTCTTCGTGCCGGACGCCGATCCAGCGAAACCGGTCATCCTTTCGAATTGCCTCGAGGAGCGGATTTAATACATCCCCGGTCATCCCGAAGATGTCTCGGGCTCCGGCTTCAGCGAGCGTATCGAGCAAGCTCTCGCAAACGCTACGACTCATAGGGCCTCCGTTCGGACGATTTGAATTTCTTTAGATGACCGAGAGAATAACAAGTAGTACACTACCTGAAGGCTTAACGCCGTCGAAGAGTTGCGACGCTGGACTATTCGATGCCTCAAGTTACTGAGTGTAGTCAGTACGGAGGACTCAACAAACGACCTTTGCATCGAGGTATGAATGAATATTCTGCATCAGATTCGCGGGTGGGTGATACCCTGCCTGTTGGGTCTTTCGATCCTTTTCCTGGTACTAGGGATGTGGAGTCCGGGGCTTGCCTGGGGGGTCGTCATCACCGGTCCGCTGCTGTTACTAGGACTCTACGACACGCGTCAAACGCGTCACAGCATCCTGCGCAACTATCCCATATTAGGCCACTTGCGATTTGTACTCGAGGGCGCCGGGCCGGAACTTCACCAGTACTTCGTTGAGAGCAATACCAGCGGCCGTCCCTTCCCGCGCGACTACCGCACGCTGATCTATGAACGCTCGAAGAATATCGAAGGTGTTAAGCCCTTCGGTACCGAGCTGGACGTCTATGAACCCGGCTATGGGTTCATTGCGCATTCTATTAATCCGACGCCGATCGTCGAGGATGCGGGGCGACAATTCCGCGTTGATGTGGGCGGACCGGATTGCACGCAGCCCTATTCGGCCTCGGTCTTCAACATATCCGCGATGAGTTTCGGTGCACTTAGCGGCGCCGCGATTCGCGCTTTGAATGGCGCTGCCAAGAAGGGTGGCTTCGCACATGACACGGGCGAGGGCGGATTCAGCGTGCATCACCGTGAACCCGGCGGAGACGTCATCTGGCAGATCGGGACAGGCTACTTCGGCTGTCGAAACGACGACGGGAGTTTTAGTGCCGACATGTTCGCCGAGCAGGCCGTCGATCCTCAGGTGAAAATGATCGAGCTCAAGGTTTCGCAGGGAGCGAAGCCGGGCCACGGCGGGATCCTTCCCGGAATCAAGGTCACCGATGAAATCGCGGCCGCCAGGAAAGTGGCAGTTGGGCAGGACTGTTTCTCGCCGCCTGGCCATTCTGCCTTCTCGACGCCGGTCGGGCTTTGTGAATTTCTTCAGGGGCTACGTGAGCGGAGTGGCGGCAAGCCGGTTGGCTTCAAAATCTGCATTGGCAGACCGATCGAGTTCTATGCCATCTGTCGCGCCATGCTGGACACCGGAATCGTCCCGGATTTCATTACGGTGGATGGAGGCGAGGGCGGTACCGGAGCGGCGCCCCAGGAATACTCGGACCACCTTGGGATGCCTCTGCTCGAGGGTTTGATGGTGGTGAACAACGCATTGGTAGGGAGTGGGTTGCGTGACCGGGTCCGCATCGCAGCCGGTGGTAAACGCGTTGCAAGCTTCGAAATTGCCCGAGCCATGGGCCTGGGAGCTGATTGGTGCAATAACGCGCGCGGGTTCATGTTCTCGTTGGGCTGCATCCAATCCCAGACGTGTCATACAAATACCTGCCCAGTCGGCGTCGCCACCCAGGATCCGACGCTTGCGCAAGCGCTCGTCGTCGAAGACAAGGTTGAGCGCGCCTACAACTTTCATCGCAACACGGTGCAGGGCCTGGCGGAGATGACGGCCGCCTGTGGACTCGCTCATCCCCGAGAGTTCACCGCTCAACATCTCTATGAGCGGATTGACCCGCATACTGTGCGACGTTTTGATGAGCTGTATGGTTTCTTAGAGCCAGGGCAGCTGCTGGACGGCGGTGCACATGAGGAATGGCAGTCCATGTGGAATGAAGCCTCGTCTAAGTCGTTTTGATCGACCTAGCATCGAGTGGAGAGTAGAATTCTGACGCCTTCAATTTTTTCGCCGGCCTCGGTCCCCGCCGAAATCATTGTCGAGTACACCACGCTTGTGTTGGCTATTTGCGCTGTGATCTTCGTCGTCGTCAGCTCGTTGATCGTGTATTGCGTTGCGCGTTTCCGGGAGCGCGCGGACGACAACGGACGCGAACCCCCACAGATCTATGGTGGCGGGCGGATTGAACTGGCCTGGACGGTGGCGCCGGTGTTGATCGTCGCCGTCCTTTTTGTGGTCACCGCGCGCACGATCTTGACGCTGCAGAAAGACGAGCCGCCCCCAGGTTCCCTTCAGATCACGGCCACCGGTCACCAATGGTGGTGGGAATTCGACTATGCAGATTTGGGCTTCGTCACGGCGAACGAACTGCATCTGCCCCTGATGGATGACACGAGCGCAGGGCCCGCGTTTCTCAACCTCGAGTCACAGGACGTGATCCACAGCTTTTGGGTGCCGCAGCTGTCCGGGAAGATGGACCTCATTCCCAATCGGACGAATCACCTCTGGATCGCACCGACCGAGTCTGGAGTCTACGTGGGGCAATGCGCGGAATATTGTGGGACGCAGCACGCGAATATGTTGTTGCGCGTTGTCGTCGAACCGCGTGCTGACTTCGAACGCTGGGTGCGCGAGCAGCAGCGCCCGGCGACGAATGACAGCGCCGTGTCCGTCGCCGTGGGCCGCGCGGTTTTTGAAGAGACCGCCTGCGTGAGCTGCCACAGCGTTCGCGGCACCCCAGCCAACGGCACATTTGGACCCGACCTCACCCATCTGATGAGCCGCACAACGCTCGGTGCAGGGGTCGCGACCAATGATCGTGCGCATCTGATCGAATGGATCACGAGTCCCGACCATCTGAAGCCGGGCGCTCGAATGCCGGCGATGCAGCTCGAACCGGCGCAGATACTTGCGGTAGTCGACTACCTGGAGAGCCTCCAATGAGCGCCGACTCGCAAAGCCTACCGGGCCTCGAAGCGGGCGACGCGCGACGCGCCTGGACCGCTGTCCTTCACGATTGGGTCACGACGGTCGATCACAAGAAGCTCGGGATGATGTATATCGGATCCGGCATCGTGTTCTTTGTGATCGCGGGCATCGAGGCCTCGGTGATGCGCGCCCAGCTCGCGTTTCCCGAAAACGACTTGGTCTCACCCGAAGTTTTCAATCGCCTGTTTACGATGCATGGCACGTCGATGGTCTTCTTGGTCGGCATGCCCATCATCATCGGGTTCGGGAACTATCTGATCCCGCTGATGGTCGGCGCACGAGACATGGCCTTCCCGCGACTGAATGCCTGGGGATTCTGGATGTTCCTCTTTGGGGGACTGCTGCTCTATTTCAGCTTCCTTGGGAGCTCGGGGCTCTACGGATCCGGCACTGCGCCCGACGTCGGCTGGTTTGCTTATGTCCCACTCGCGGGAAAGGCCTTCTCGCGCGGCAACGCGACCGACTACTGGATTCTTGGCATTCTGATCTCCGGCTTCGGCTCGCTGGCCGGCGCGATCAACATGATCACCACCACGATCACGATGCGCTGCAAGGGCATGACGCTTGGCAAGATGCCGCTCTTCGTTTGGCTGATGCTAGTCGTTTCGTTTATGATGTTAATTGCGCTGCCCCCGCTGACTGCGGCGCAGGTGATGCTGCTCTTCGATCGGTTCATGAGCGCGCGATTCTTCGATACGAACGCTGGCGGCGATGCTGTGCTTTGGCAGCACTTTTTCTGGTTCTTCGGCCACCCGGAGGTCTACATCCTGATGCTGCCGGGATTCGCGTACGCGTCAGAGATCATCCCCGTCTTCTCCCGCAAAGTGATCTTTGGCTACACGGTAATGGTCGCAGCCACGATCTGCATCGGCTTCGTCTCGTTGGGCGTTTGGGCCCATCACATGTTCGCGGTCGGCATGGCGCGGGAGCTCAACATCTGGTTCAGTTTTGCGACGATGCTGGTCGGTATTCCCACAGGCATTAAGCTCTTCAACTGGATCGGCACAATGTATGGGGGCAAGCTGCGCCTTCAGGTCCCGATGCTCTTTTGCATCGGGTTTCTCGTTCAGTTCCTGATCGCTGGACTCACGGGCATCATGCTTTCGGCGGTGCCCTTCGATTGGCAGCTGACAGATTCCTATTTCGTGGTCGCACATTTTCACTTCGTTCTGATTGGTGGGCTGCTCTTCACGATCTTCGGTGCGATTTACTACTGGTTCCCGAAAATGACGGGTTTGATGTTGAGCGAGAGACTGGGGCGATGGCATTTCGGACTCTTCACACTCGGCTTTCAGATGACATTTCTGACGATGCACGTGCAAGGTCTTCTTGGCATGCCTCGGCGCGTCTATACCTATCCCGCTGATCGCGGTTGGGAGACCTGGAACCTGATCACCTCGTTCGGCGTGATTTTTCAGGCCGCCGCGGTCGTCGTTTTTGTGGTCGCGATTGTGCGGGCATTTCGTAAGGGCGAGCCGGCAGGCGATGATCC
This sequence comes from Myxococcales bacterium, assembly GCA_012960035.1. Lineage (GTDB taxonomy): Bacteria > Myxococcota_A > UBA9160 > UBA9160 > UBA4427 > DUBZ01. The sequence continues at coordinate 390,234 of DUBZ01000135.1, forward strand.
CTGGGACGCGTGGACGCTTGAGTGGTCGACGAGCTCGCCACCGCCCGCGTACAACTTCGAAGAGATTCCCGAAGTGCGCAGCCGCCGGCCACTCTGGGACCTGAAACATCCTGAGGATCCGGACTGGAGATACGAATGAGCACGGCGGTCGCCATCGAAGATCCGCAGCCGGCGGAATCCGGAGAAGCCGAAGCTGGAAGCTCATGGACGCGCGGCCAAGTGGGCACCCTGCTGCTGATCCTGGCAGAGACGTCCTTCTTCGGTGTATTCATCGTCGCCTATCTATTCTACATCGGGAAGAGCGCGAACGGGCCGCAACCCGCGGATGTGCTCGAACAGCCGATCGTCGCGTCGATCTGTCTGCTTGCGAGCAGTGCCACGATCCTGGTCGCGGTACGCAGTCTCGGGCAGGGGCAGATCGGCCGCGCGATCGCGGGATTGTTAGCCACGATTCTGTTAGGCGGTGTATTCCTGTTTAAGACTGGACTTGAGTGGCACGGACTCTACTACGATCACGGCCTCTCGATTTCGACGAGTCTATTCGGGACGACTTTCTACTCGCTGGTCGGTTTTCATGCGGCACATGTCACAATTGGCCTGTTCTTCATGTTGCTGGTGTGCTTGCTAGCCGTCATGGGACATGTCCGAACGGGACATGCGGAGCGACTGGAACTCTTATCTTGGTATTGGCATTTCGTGGACGTGGTCTGGATCGCGGTCTTTTCGGTGGTTTATGTCGCGGGTGTCTAGTCGGCGAACGCGGAGGCGCGTGAAATGATCGAGTCCGAAAGTCGTGAAGGCGTCGAACTCCCGGCGCCGACCAGCAACCCGCTGTATTTGGCGCTGGGCTGTACGCTGCTCTTTGCGGGGCTGGTGACGCATATCTTCGTGAGCGCAACGGGCTTGGTGCTTTTCATGCTGGGCGCGATCGGTTGGTGGCGCGAGGTATTGCCCCGAAATCACGAAGTACGCGCTCCTCTGCAATCGGAATCGGAGCGTGCGCGTCCAATCATTGCGCGCGACATCGGTGTGGAGCACTTCGTACAGGGCAATGACTTGCGACACCGTGTGCGGTTGCCCGTTGAAGTTCGACCGATGCACTCGGGGGTGAAGGCCGGTCTCGCTGGGGGGGTCGCAATGGCCGCCATTGCGGGCAGCTATGGACTTCTTGCTCACCAGAGCGTCTGGCTTCCGATCAACCTCCTTGCGGGAAGTCTCCTGCCTGCAGTCGATCACGCGGAGTTCTCTCAATTGCTTGCCTTTAGTGGCAGGGCATTCGCGGTAGCCGCGTTCATGCATCTCACGCTCTCGACCTTGGTCGGACTCATGTACGCGGCCATGCTTCCTATGTTGCCCGGTCGGCCGCTGCTTTGGGGAGGCGTCGTCGCTCCGCTGGCATGGACCGCGATCGCTTGGCCTGCACTTGGAATCCTCGATCCCGCCCTCGCAGAGCACGTGAGCTGGCCCTGGTTCATCGCTTCTCAGATCGGTTTCGGGTTGACCGCGGGCTACGTGATTTCGCAGGTCGAACCGATCGCGACGCTGCAGGCAATGCCGCTCGTTGAGCGTGTCGGACTTGAGGGGCCCGGCTTGAGTGAACCCAGAGAGGCCGCTCCCGATCTGCACGATGCGGAGGGGCAGTCGTGAGGCGGGCTCTCCTGCTCATCCTGTGGGGCTCGACTATGTTAGTCGGAGGCATCAGTTGCGATGGGGCGCCCGGGAAGCCGGATGAGGCGGAACGCTATCAACGACCGTCGGCCATCATGGATTTCGAGACACTTTACGGCACCCGTTGCTCGGGCTGTCATGGGGCCGAGGGGCGAGCCGGGCCCGCTCGGCCGCTCGCGGATCCGCTCTACCTCGAACTCGTGAATTCGAAACGAGTAACCTTGATCGTAGCCGAGGGAATAGCGGGGACGACGATGCCCGCCTTTGCCAAGAGTCTCGGTGGCTCGCTCACCGAAGAGCAGATCGATGTTCTCGTCGAGGCAATGTTCTCGAAATGGGGCGATCCTAAATCGAAATCCATTCAGTCCCTTCCGCCATACTCGGAGGTCGACTCGCAGGCGCTGGGATATTCAGCCGGGAATCCAGCTCGCGGAGCGACCGCCTATGGTCAATTCTGTGGGGATTGCCACGGAGCCGATGGGAAGGGCGGGGTTGCCGGATCGGTGACCGACCGCAGCTTCCTCAAGTTGGTGAGTGACCAAATGTTGCGGACATCGGTCATCGCGGGCCGTCCCGATCTCGGCATGCCAGATTGGCGAATGCGTTCCAGGGAGCGAGCCATGACACCCCAAGAAATCTCGGATGTGGTCGCCTGGCTCGCCGCGCAGCGACCGCAGGTACCCCGGGTTGATGTTGCCGACGCGGCAGAAGGAGCAATCCGTGGCACACGACCATGATGCAAATGAGGAACTCGGTCCGCCCCACGTGGAGCCGGTCACGCGACGCGGATTCCTCATGCGGCTCGGAGTTGGGCTTAACGTGGTCGCGGCTTCTTTGGTTGCGGTTCCCGTCGTGGGTTATCTGTTTTCGTCCGTGGTTAAGCGTAAGGCTCAGCAAGCCTGGATTCCGCTCGGACATGCTTCGCAGTTTCCGACCGGCGAGACGCGGCTTGCCACGTATCGCAATCCGTTCACGAAACCTTGGGATGGTGTGACCGCGGATATCCCGTGCTGGGTGCGCCGGACTTCGGAGGATTCGTTCCAGGTCTTTGCGATCAACTGCGCACATCTCGGGTGTCCCGTGCGCTGGTTCGCGGAGTCACGACTCTTTATGTGTCCATGTCATGGAGGCGTCTACTACGAGGATGGCAGTGTTGCCTCGGGGCCCCCACCACGTGGGCTCTACGAGTATAAAATTCGCGTCGCGGACGGCCAGCTGCAGGTACGCGGTGGCCGAACACCGACGCTGGCCGAGTCGGTCTAGCGAGAGGTCGAGGGAGCCGCGATGTCCTTTGGAAAGCCAAGTTTGAAACGGATCGGTGCATGGCTCGACGAGCGTTTGTACGCCGTCGATTTCTACGAGCATTCGGCGGGGCACCGGATCCCCCTCACATCGGCGAGCTGGTGGTATGTCTTCGGCAGCGGGACGCTCGTCTGTTTCATGCTTCAGATTCTGACAGGAATCTGCCTTGCACTCATCTACGTTCCGTCGCCTAACGAAGCCTACGCGAGCATCGAATATCTCAACTATGTGCAGACGATGGGTTGGTTCCTGCGAGGTTTGCATAATTGGGGATCTGTTTTCATGGTCGGCCTGCTGACGATCCATGTGATCCAGGTCTTCTTGTTCGGTGCCTACAAATATCCCCGAGAGCTGACCTGGCTGGTCGGATGTGTGCTCTTTCTGTTGACGCTGGCGGCGGCCTTTTCTGGCCAAGTCATGCGTTTTGACCAGGACGCCTATTGGGGACTTCAGATCATGATCTCGATCACGGGGCGGATTCCGCTGATCGGGGCCGCGCTGGGCGACTTCATTCAAGGTGGACCGATCATCGGCGCGGCGACGTTGTCACTTTTTTTTAGCCTCCATGTGTTCTTGATTCCGGGGTTGTTGATTGTCGGTATCGTGGTCCATCTCCGCCTGGTGCTCATGCGGGGCATCAATGAGTTCCCCGTCGTGGGAGAGGGCGTCGAGCCGAACACCTATCAGACGAAATATGATGCGCTCATCAGGCGCTCTGGAATTCGATTCTTCCCCGATGGCGCGGACAAGGACGTGGTCTTCGCGGCTCTTGTGCTCTTCGGGATTGTGGCCTGCACGCTCGTCTTCGGTCCGCCGATTCCCAATGGTGTGGCGGACCCGACCCTGATCGATACCGCGCCCCGCCCCGATTTCTACTTCTTAGCGCTCTTCTCGGCTTTCGCGCTAATGCCTCCCTATATGGAGGACTTCGTCATCGTTTACGTTTTGCCGTTGCTCATCGCGATTTTCTTCCTCGTTCCCTTCATCTCGAACGTCGGCGAAAAACACCCGCGGAAGCGGCCTGGTGCCGTGATCCTCGCTGTGATGGTGATGCTGACGCTTTCGGTGTTGGCCGCGGAAGGCGTGCGATCGCCGTGGTCTCCGCATATGAATGCCTGGAGCGGGGAGCCGGTGCAGCCGGAATTCGTGAAGGGTCGGACCGCCCTTGAGTTGCAAGGGGCGATCGTCCTCCAGGCGAAACAATGTCGCAATTGTCATGCATTGGCGGGGAAGGGCGGTCAACGCGGGCCCGACTTAACACATGTCGGATCGCGCCTGACCGGGGATCAACTCATTCGCCAGGTGCTCCAGGGTGGAGGGAACATGCCGGCTTACGCGAAGAATCTCGACCCGCCGGAGGTGGCGGCGTTAGTCGCGTTTCTTCAGACACTCGTTCGGGCGGGAGAGGAACGCGCCGGCGATTCCGCCGTGCCAGTTCCCCTCGACGCGACGGCCGGGTAGACGTTTTCTTCGAAGCTGACTGGCATGGAATCCATCGCCGCGATACTGCTTGGCCCTTGGTCGTTCGACTTTGAAATCGTGGTCGGTCTCGGGCTGACCACGATTGTGTATATGCGGGGGTTTCGCGAGATCCGGGCGCAACTTCCCGGTCGGTTTCCACTCTGGCGTCGCCGCGCTTTCATCGCTGGAGTGACGGTGTTGTGGCTGGCACTTTCGTCACCGATTGACGCCTTAGCGGACCTCTTACTGCAGTTTCACATGCTGCAACACTGGCTGCTGCTGCTGGTCGCCCCCCCGCTGATCTGGTTGGGTGCACCCGCGGTGCCGCTGATGCGCGGCTTGCCGCGGCGTTGGCTCGTCGACGGATTGGGTCCGTTTCTCGCCTGGCCCGCGGTGCATCGAGGATTCGACTTCGTGGTACGGCCCGCCGTGAGCTGGAGTGTCTGGGCAGCGACGATCACGATCTGGCATCTGCCATTCGCCTATCAAGCCGCATTGCGCGCGAAGGGCTGGCACGATTTCGAGCACGCGACCTTCTTACTCGCTTCGCTGCTGTTCTGGTTCCCACTGATCGGACCCTGGCCGGGCAAGTCGGCCAGCGGCGGCGCGCGGGTTCTCTACATCGGCGCCAGCATGGTGTTCAACACGGTTTTCTCGGCGGTCTTTACCTTCTCGAACCGTCTCTTCTACCCGGCCTATGCCGAGATGCCCTCGCCGTGGGGGATTGCACCGCTAGCAGATCAGAACGCGGCCGGTGCCTTTCTCTGGATCGCAGGGTCAGTGTCGATGGGTGTTGCTGCGGTGGCCGTGATCTTTTCCTGGCTCGAACCCTCGCTGCCGGTTGTGGGCCAAATCGCACAGAGCCGTCCGGCGCGACGAAGGACTGCGGGACTCGACCTATTAAGGATACCGGTATTCGGAACAGCGCTGCGCTCGCTGCGCATCCGTCGCGCAGTCCAGGTTGTCATGCTGGGGCTGGCTGCCGCAATCGTTCTGGATGGTTTCTTGGGCGTGGGTGGGGAGAGCGCATTGAATCTGGCTGGAGTGTTGCCCTGGACCTACTGGCGTGGCCTGCTCGTGATCGCGCTGCTCGTGATTGGCAACGTCTTCTGCGCAGTATGCCCTTTTACGCTGACCCGCTCGCTTGCGGGGAGGCTTCTCGGCAATCGATTGGAGTGGCCGACTGCGCTCAAGAGTCCTTGGGTCGCGGTCGCCGGTTTTCTGCTCTTCTTATGGGCCTATGAAGTATTTTCGCTCTGGGATTCTCCGTGGTGGACCGCTTGGATCGTCGTTGGTTATTTCGCGTCGTTCTTCTTGGTTGAAGGGTTGTTCCCGCGTGGCACCTTCTGTCGCTCGGTGTGTCCGATCGGGCAGTTCCAATTCGTGGGTAGCGCCGTCGCTCCCTTCGAGGTCGCGGCGTCGGATCCGGATGTGTGCTCGAATTGCCGCAGCCATGACTGCCTGCGTGGCAACGATGAGGCGCCGGGATGTCCGACCGGACTCTTCATGCCGACGAAGTCTGGCAGCTACGACTGCACATTCTGTATGGATTGTGTGCGGGCCTGCCCGACCGGCAACATCGGCGTTTTAGCCTCTCCCGCGCGAGCCGCGCGGATGGATCAGGCAGACGACAGACTGCGTCTGCCTCCTACCCAGATTGCGTACACGGCGATGGGACTCACCTTTAGCTTCGCCGCCTTCGTGAATGCGGCGGCGATGGTGGGGCCAGTGGTTGATATCGAGCGTTCGCTCACCGCGTGGCTCGGTATCGAGGGTCGACTGCCAGCAGTCACGTTGGAATTCTTTGTCGCGCTCGTGGTGTTTCCGATACTGGCGGCTGGGTTATGCGCCCGGGTCGGCCGCCGGCTAGCGCATCTCGAGTTGGGGGTTGTGCCACTCATCGCGCAACTCGCGCCGTGCCTCGTGCCGCTCGGGTTTTCGATGTGGTTGGTCCATTTTGGATTCCATCTGGTGACCGGTGTTGAGACGATCGGCCCGGCTCTTTCGCGAGTTGCCGAAGATCTGGGCGTGATGGCGGACGCTCGAGATTCAATCCGCTTCACTTCGAACGGGATTTCGTCCGAGGTACTGTTAGGTCTCGGGATAGGCGTTCTCGGAATCGGACTTTTGGGGAGTATCGCCGTCGCTTGGAGGGAGGCGCGGGAGGTCGTCGGCTCGCCTCGTCGGGCGGTCGCTCTGGCTCTACCGTGGGTCGGCGTCGCTGTTCTCCTCTATTGCGTGGGAATTTGGATTCTGCAACAACCGATGGAGATGCGGGGGATGCTGATGTGATCGTTCGGCGCATCGCCACACTCGTAACGGGTATTTTGCTGGGACCGGTACTTGGATCTGCAATGGCGGATATCGGTGTTCCGCTCGTCACTGTCCGGGAAGAAGGCTTCGAGGTTCAGATTCTGGCCTCTCCCGCTCCATTGCGCGTCGGTGCTTCAGAGTGGAACGTGAACATTCGGGATCTCGCAACGGGTCGCATCTTGCCGGGCGCTGTCTTGGGGCTCGGCCTCCGGCGAATTGCTTCGCACACTTCGGATGAAGTGCACCACCACGGAGGTGCGACGATCAAGGTGGAGCTGGATTCGGAAATCGCCACGCGCGGGCTCTTCCAGAAGGCTCAGGTAGAGATCATCGATGCGGGTAGATGGAGCGGGGTCGTGAGTGTCTCGTTCGGAGGAACCTCTACTCAAATTCCCTTTACTTTCGAAGTGCAGCCGGCCCGCTCGATTTGGCTCCGCCACTGGATCGCTTTCGCGATCGTACCCATCGGCCTGCTCATCGCGGGTCTCCATCAGTGGCTCGTGCACAACCCCGACGCCCGAATGGAACGACACCTTAAAAGCCGCTCAGGCTCTACGGCACCCCGTCGCCGCGCGCGTGGCCGTTGACCACGGTCCGCCGAAAGTTGTGATATTCGGTTGTCTCCGAGAACACGTTTGGATTGGAGCCGTCGAGGGTTGTCACATATGAGACTAGGGCCAGAAGCGTTGACCGTTGAACCAGCTTGCAGATTTAAATCCCATGGCTGCAAGGCCAACGGCTGCGATAGACTCCGGCATGAGACGTGAAGTCTTGCCGCCACGACGCTGGATTCCTAAAATCAGGATTGAGTCGGGCTGATCCTTCGCCAAAGCGCACTAGTCGGGCACTCGCTCGGGCCCTAGTCGAACATTGGGGCGTATGCCTCATCTTCTAAGTATTGTTCGGACCAATGCTCCACGGAGTGATTGATTTTGATCGTCGGTCCATACGTGTAAGCGAGAAAGGTGGGGTTGTGCTTGAGTTTTTCCTTCATTTGCTGCTGACGGCCGGATTCCTGCTTGTGGTCGCGCAGTTCGTATCGGGCGTGAAGGTCGATGGTTGGGGGCCCGCTCTTCTCGGTGCGCTTGCGCTCGGTCTGGTGAACGGAATCGTCCGCCCAGTAATGATCGTCCTGACGCTGCCGCTCACAGTTCTCACTTTCGGCTTTTTTCTGCTCGTTGTGAATGCCATGATGTTGTGGCTGACGGCCGCCATCGTACCCGGCGTCCGCGTGGATGGATTCGGTCCGGCTTTGCTCGGGAGCTTGTTGCTGACGCTGATCAATATCACCGTCTCGGCCTTTTGGGGTGCGTAACCTATTACAAGGAGAATCTCATGCCTTCGGATCCGATCGATCCCCCTTCCGATTCCGTAGCAGATGCTCATCTTCCGTTCTCATTGATGCCGGATGCCGCTCAGCACTGGAAACGCCTGCTCGTGGTTGGGCTCGCGCTGAGCGCGCTCGGCGCGGTTGGAATCGTCGCTTCGACCTTCTTTACGCTGGTGTCCGTCGTTTTTCTGGGCTGGCTGCTTTCGAGCGCAGGGGTGGTGGTTCTTTTTCATGCCTTTTCGGCATCGCGCTGGACGGGTGTATTGCTCCAGGTTGCGATGGGCGCGCTCAATTTGGTGGTGGGCGTGATCTGTATCTCTCAGCCCGTCGAAGGGGCTGAGGCGCTTACCCTGCTGATTGCAGCCTCCCTACTCGCGCAGGGGGTATTCCGATTGGCCTCCGCCTTCGCGTCTCGAGTGGACGGTCGGACTTGGCTCATGGCGAGCGCCTTGGTAACTCTGCTGCTTGGTGGCATAATTTTGTCGGAATGGCCGGAGGGCTCGCTCTGGGTGATCGGAATGATGGTCGGGATCGACCTCTTTTTCTATGGCTCTTGGCTCAGTTCGCTCGCGTTGACGTTGCACAAGAGCGATACACCGGCCGGGACGGCGTGAGCCAACAGTATACCGTCAGGCGTCCGGGAGGTGGCTGGTCGACGCCCGAGGCCTCTCGTCTCATCTGTCTCAGGTGCCAATCATCCGTTAGGCCGAAATATAACGACTAGACCGCGCGACTAGAGTAGGAGCTTCGCCCGTTGGACGAGTTCCACGCTGTCCCGTTTTGTGACCGGACCTTGTGGCCCACACAAGCTGCCGCGACCGATTACGGATATCCCCTCGGAGGGAACGCCGAGTCGTGCATGGACCTCATCGATCGATTGAGACATCGCCCCCTCCAGGTTATGTCCGCTGGCTAGACAATTTGCGGCAACCGCAGATCCCCGTTTGAAGGCCGTGAAAACTGCATCCGGTTCAAACTGGTTCTCCTATGTATTGATCGATGGATCCATCGTAATTCCGTATTGAAACTGTGCTGTGAGGAGCAGGATGTATCCCGCATATCGGTCACTGCCGGAGACCGCCTCGTCGAAGAACTCAACACACATTTAGCGGAGGCGGCCCGTGTCATACCCGGCGATCACGTGATGAAGATCGTGGTGAGTCAGTGAATTCGAAAACGTCGCACCCTTGGTACCCGGAAGGGGAAACTCGTTGTCTTCGTAGTAGTCAATAGCCGTTCGACCGACGGTTCCTTCTGGCAACGCGGCGTATGCTTGATATCGCCGAAAGATCGCTTCATCACCGTCGAGGTTGAGCTTGCCCAAGAGGGCTCGGCCAAGCTGATCGAGCGTCGATCGACCGAATTCAATCTGGCTTGCACTAAACGGGTGGAGCAAGAGCGTTGTTCGATGCCCTTCAGCGAGCTCAACTGCGTCGTGTACGACTGTGTTATGTATGACCCAGAGACTCGCGATTTCCTCTAGGGTCGCGGTGCGCCATTTCGCATTGACGGTCTCCAGGAAAGGAAGAAGTGCATCGAGATGAAGGACCATCAACTGCTGCTGGTCGTCAGTGATCTGTTAGGCGCCCTGGGAAGTCGCAGGCAAACTTGAGATCGGGAAAGGCGAGTCGAATACGTTCTGACCGATCGCGGCAAGGGTTTGTAAATGAATATCGTGGATCGGAACACGACCCTCATAGGCGACGATCCCCTTGAAAATCGTCAGTAGGGTCAATGCGTCCTGTTCGGGTATTGCTGGCAACGGACCTGTCCGCGCTTCCCGAGGCAGATGAGGTCGAGATCGAGTGAGAATCGTGGCTGGACCCGGATTGTTCTAGAAAGCCTAAGAGCCTCGGCGGCGAACGCCCCAGCCCGTATCCATTCACTCGCGGCGAGCGAGTCGCAAGGTCCGGTCGAGGAGTAGCGTGTAGATCGGACGTCCACCAAGCGCCTGCGCAACGAGGGCTGCGCCTACACAGGTGAGGATCAGCGGCAGGATCTGGCCGAAATGGCCGGTCATCTCCACCGCCAATGCGATCCCCGTGAGCGGCGCCCGTACCGTGGCTGCAAAAAATGCCGCCATACCTGCAACCGCAAAGACGCCAGCATGGGGCACCAGCAGTGGAGCGAGCTCATGGATGTGCGTGCCGAACCACATCCCGAAGAGCGTCCCGAGCGCCAGCATCGGCGCGAAAATCCCACCGGGCGCACCGGAGCCGTAGCTGAGCAACGTGGCGGCGAACCGGATCGCGAAGAGCGAGAGCAAGACGCCACCCGCGACACGACCGGTCAGGGCGTCGCCAATCGCTCCGTAACCTCCGCCAATGGCATCGGGCACCCAATAGCCGAGGGCCCCGAGGCCAGCGCCTATGGCGAAGGGGGCCAGGCGATGTGCTGGAATCGGAAGCCGGTCGATCCCGTTCAGCGTGCCCAAAAGCAGCCCATTGAACGCAACTCCGAATCCGCCAATCAGGCCGCCGTAAAGGGGAAACAGCCAAAGCGCGAACAGGGGCGGCTCGGGAAAATCCATCATGTGGATCACGGGACCCTGCCCGGTCACCAGACGTACGACCAGGTCCGCGACCGCCGCAGCCACCAGCACCGTCTCGACAGAAGTGAAGTCGAACTTGAAACGGCTCCGCATCTCTTCGAAGACGAACAGGACGCCCGCCAGTGGGGCATTGAACGCTGCGGCCAGCCCCGCGGCTGCCCCCGCAGCTACGAGAACGTGTCGATTCTTGTCGGTCAACCGGAGGCGGTCGCTTAGCATCGCACCCAACGCGCCACCCATGTGGACCGTCGGCCCTTCTCGCCCGACTACGGCACCGGAACCGAGCGCCACCGCCGCCCCCAGGAACTTGACGGGCAACACCCGCTGCCAACGCAGTCGGCGTTCATTCGAAAGCGCACCCTCGATTTCCTGAATACCGCTGCCGCCCGCCTCGGGCGCGAAACGCCGAACCAGCTCCGCGGCCGCCAGCAGCGAGATGCCGACCACCAGCATCGGCCCGAGCCAGCCCAGCACGGACACGGGCGCGAACATTGCAAAAAGGGCCTCCCGCTGGGCCACGAGCGAGTCAACCGCAAACCGGAAGGCCGCCGCAAGGCACCCAACGAGCAGACCGATCACTCCGCCGAGCACGACCACCAGTGGCCACGCCAACTTCGATGGCGTCGCGGCCAGATCATCAAGCGAGGGACCGTTCATTGGATCATGATTGTAGATGCGAATTCGTACAAGTCATGGGAACGTGGCCAGAAAAAGTTTTCTCCGCGAATTGATCCTCGGCGACGCGTCCGGAACTGGAGTGAACACTTAGGCACTCTACTCGAGCGCGTCGCCGATTGTCTTCGTGGCCACTGGTACAGCCAGGTGTACCGCGAAAACGGAAAGCGCCGGGTTGTTGTGGGCGTGACCTGGGATCGTTCGTCGGGGAAGTGAAGAACGCGATTGAGGAACGGGTCGATCTGCCGCCCGGTTATTGGGTCGAATACGGCGGAACCTTCGAGCAGCTCGAGTCGGCTTCGAATCGGCTCGCGGTTGTCGTTCCGCTTACGCTCTGTCTCATCATCGGTCTACTCGTCTTGGCTTTACAGTCGGTGAGGGACGCCGCCGCCATTTTCTCCGGAGTGCCACTTACGCTGACCGACAACCTTTCAGAAGAAGCCCGAAAGGGGATGCAGGAAAAGGCGGAGCAGGGGATCTGGCCCACGGTGGCTCCACTGGGCTATCGAAACGTCACTTGCCCGGACGGCAAGAAAATGACGAAGCAGAAATACGTCTACTACCACTGCACTGGGCATAAGGGGAAGTGCCGTGAGCCCTACGTTCGCGAGGAAGTTTTAGAGGAGAAGTTCGCCACGTTGCTGGGTGGGCTGCGCTTCGACGACGAGACAATGTCGTGGATTCGGGACGCTCTCACCCAAAGTCACGCTGACGAGCTCCGAGATCACGAAGCTGCAATCGAACGCCTACCGGCCGAGTACGACCGCCTTCAAAACCGCGGTCATGCCGCATACATCGACAAACTCGACGGTGGAATCGACGCCGCCTTCTTTGACCGGATCTCCGATGAATGGCGAAGAGAGCAGGAACAGTGTCTGCGCGATATTGAGCATCACCAGGGTGCAGACCAGTCGTACCTCGACGAGGGTGTCCAATTCCTCGAACTCGCTCGAAACGCCCAAAGACTGTTCGCAAAGCAGGAAGCCAAGAAAAAGCGGCGGCTTCTCGGATTCCTAGGATCGAACTGCTCATGGGGGGCGGGGAGCTCACCGCCGAGCTGCGCCAACCCTTTGATCTTCTTCAGCAAACCATCGCCTCGGCCAAAACGAAAAAAGCCACCGAACCTTCGTTCGACAGCTTTTCTGAGATTTGGCTCCCCGGGCAGGACTCGAACCTGCGACAAGGCGGTTAACAGCCGCCTGCTCTACCAGCTGAGCTACCGGGGAACGGACGGCTCGGGCGGGCGGAGTTTAGGCGCTGAAAACGCGTTCGCAACGCTCTCGGTGCGACAGATTCTCCTCCCGCTGGAGTTTTTTGGCCGGTCGGTGGGGATTCGTTCCCGTCCGCATCCTTCCGATCTGGGCCGAATCAGATTTCGTTGTAGCGGATCTCGAGGATCTCGAATTCGCGGGTGCCCTTGGGCACTTTGACCGTGATTTCGTCCCCGGCTTCTCTGCCCATGAAGGCGCGGGCGACCGGGGAGGTCACGGAAATGCGGCCTTGCTTGGCATCGGCTTCGTCTTCTCCGACGATCGTGTACGTGACTTCGTCGTCGGATTCGATGTCCGAGAGGCGCACGGTCGCGCCGAAGCGGACCTTATCGGTCTTCTGGCCCGCGCTGTCGATGACTTGCGCTCGGGCGATTCGATCATCGAGCATGGCCATCCGCCCAGCGATATGTGCCTGCTTCTCCTTGGCGGCGTGGTATTCGGCGTTTTCCGAGAGGTCGCCGTGGGCGATGGCCTCTTCGATGTCCTTGATGTTGGCGGGACGATCGACGGATTTCAGCTTTTTCAATTCTACTTTGAGCGCTTCGTAGCCGCGCGGAGTCATAGGGACTCGCTCGTCCATGGTTTTCCTCGTTCTGATTGGGCGGGGGATAGGGTCAGTGAATCGATCGGCCCAGGCACACCCGGCAAGCGAGCGGCCGCCCGGCCATCGGTTTGGGTGGCGCTCGGTGGGGCTGATAGAGAGCGCTTGGGAGTGGTCCTCAGATTGGTGGGTTACCGCGCCTTCGATTTGGCCTGGCGAGGATCTGTTCCGGAAATAGGCTACCCAGAGCCTACGTGTGCGGCAAGGAGTAAGCCTCTGCTTGGGGGCGAACTCACGCGCCTAAACCGCGCGGTTGGGCGTTGAGGCGCTGTTTGTTGGATCGAAGCCAGGGAGTCGAGTTTGGGACACGAGGGCGGTGAGAGTGATCGGGATGGCGAGGACGGCAAGATCGGCAAGATCGGCGAGTCCCCTGAAGGTCGCAACGGTCTCGAACGACCCGATGGCCTGTCGCCCGAGAGCGAGGAGAACCCCGATCGTCAGGGTTTCGTTCGGATGGCGCTCCTCTTCTATGGCGTAATGGGGTGTATCGCGCTGATCTGGCGAATGTCGGCGTCCCCGGAGTCGATTCTTGCGCCCGGAGCCGCGGATTTCACAGCAGCCTCTGGAATGTTGGGCGCAGCCTTCGCCGGGCTCGTGGTTGGGCTCGGGTCGGTCGGCCTTTCGGAGTGGCTGACCCGGGGAACGAAGCTCGGCGAGCAGTTGGCGGACTTGCTGGGCGAAAGTTTGGCCGGAATCACGGCGGGTGATGCGTTCCTGCTCGCTTTGGCCAGCGGCATGGCGGAGGAGATGTTCTTTCGCGGTGCATTGCAACCGGCGGTGGGGATCGTCTGGGCCAGTCTGCTCTTTGGCGCCTGCCACTTCCTGCCGCGTCGAGAGCTGGCGATCTGGAGCCTCTACGCCGTGGTCATGGGGTTCGCGTTCGGCTGGCTCTTCGAGTGGACGGGAAATCTTCTCGCGCCCATCGTCGCGCATACGGTCGTAAACGGAATCAATCTTCCTCGACTGGCACGTCGCTACGAAGAACTCTCAAAAGACTAACAGCGGGCGATGGCGTCGATTTCGACATGCGCACCGAGTGGGAGCGCCGAGACCTCGACGGTTGCGCGTGCGGGCGCTGGATCGGAATCGAAGGCTTCCGCATAGATCGCATTGACCCGGGGAAAGAGACTCATGTCCGTGAGGTAGACGGTTGCCTTGACGACTGAAGCGAGGCTCGCGCCAGATGCTTCGAGTACGGCCTTCAGATTCGCGAGGACTTGTCGGGTTTCGTCTTCGATCTCGCCAACGACCAACTTCGCCGTCTTCGGATCCAGTGGAATCTGCCCCGAGACAAAGACCAATCCGCCTGATGCCTCGCCTTGTCCGGGATGAATGCGAATGGCCTGGGAATAGGGACCGACGGGCGCGGGTGCGTCTTCGGTTCGAACTTCGATCAGGTTTGCCGTCTCAGTCGTCGTGGATTGATTCATAGTTCGCGCAGCGTAGACCATTCGAGACTCGCGCGAGTTTCCGCCGGCTTAGGACGGTTCGGGTAGCAGCCGTTCTTCGAGAACCCGGATCAGGTAGCCAAAGAGGAGCAGGTTCGGCAGGCGACCTCGGGATTCGCCCTTGATCCCCGCTCCGTCAGCAAACGCTTCCGCATACTCCGCGAAGAATTTGATCGTGTTGTAAGGAACGTTCTTGGCGAGCATCTCGTTGATCTGCTCGTTCGGGAGTTCATCGAAAATCTCAGCGAATTCAAGGGCAATTTCTTCTGGTGTCATGATGTCTCCGGGAAAACACGATGAGGGGCAGCGCACTGCGCTGTTCTCACCGTATTTCATATTGCGCCTTGGCGGCCCGTTCACCGCCATCAACACGCCTAATGGAGCGATCTTCTCATCGGACCTTTCAAATGTCAATCGGACAAACCCCTAACTCAGGATGGAGAGCGCGTCTCGAAGGGTTCCGACCCCCCCTGGTTTGCGCATAGCGGACTTAATGCGCAACTAATGAATCCCGAGTGTGATCAAGCGGCCGCGCCGACAGTTGCACAACAGTTGCACAACAGTTGCCCATCATTTCCTCTGGGGTGTGCATATGGGAAAAAGTTCCCAATTAATTTAGATTTCTTCAGATCTGGTCTAGGAAAACGCGAGGGATTCGTCTTGCCTGCGGCTGGCAGCCCGAACGCGCCGAATTGAGTCAATGAAAAAGACGACAAGCCCAATCCAGACCAGGCCGAAGCCTATGGCCCGTGCTCCGGAAAAGCTTTCCTTGAAGAGGAAGGTCGCGATGGCGAGGGTGATGGTCGGCCCGATGTACTGGAACATTCCGACTGCGACGAGCGGGAGATGTCGCGTCGCTGCGTGAAAGAGCAGAAGAGGAACTGCCGTGACCACTCCTGAAAAAGCCAGATACGCATGTTCGGAGACGGTCGCCTGGGCGAATCTCGAATCGGTCTGCGTAAGAAGGTGGACGAGTCCGAGGATCGCGACCGGTGCGAGCACCATCATTTCGCGGGTTAGTCCGGCGAGTGGAGGCTGGGGATGGAGTTTCTGGACGAGTCCATAAAGCGAAAAGGTCACCGCGAGCATGAGAGCGATCCAAGGCACCTCGCCCTCCCGAAAGGCCATCGTCGCTACGCCGAAAGCGGCGAGTGCGGTGGCGATTGCATGAACGCGGCTCAGTCTCTCGCCCAGCACGACCAGTCCGAACAAGATGCTCATGAGCGGGGTGATGTAGTAGCCAAGGCTCGTCGCCACGATCTGGGAATGCTGTACGGCGTAGACGAAGATGCCCCAATTCGCCGCGATGAGAACGGCGGAGACTGCGGTGAGGGCCCAATCGCGTTTGCTTCGGGTCCAGTTTTCACGGCCTCGTCCGGTCGCGATTGCGGCGATCCACATCACGACCAGGGTCCAGAGGATCCGCGGGATCAGCGCATCGCTTGCCGGGATATCGATGATGCCCTTCCAGTAGATCGGCACCACGCCCCAGCCGACATAACAACTGACGGCGAAACCAATTCCCTTCGCAGGAAGAGTGGGTGCACGATCGTTCATGCTAGGTGAACGCGCCGGATGCCATCAGCTCGGCGATGTCGACGGGGTCGAGTCCGAGTTCGCCTTCGAGGATTTCGAAGCTTTCGCCGCCCAGGAGAGGCGCCGCGTAACGTGGGCCGTTGTCGTACCCGCTGATTCTGAATTGGTGCCCGCTATAGGGGATACGTCCCATCTCTGCGTGTTCGAATTCGTGATGGAAGTGGCGATGCCGAAGCTGTGGGTCAGCTAGGAGGTCATGGCTTCTCTGAACATGTCCGGCGGGAACTCCTGCTGCCAGTAGATGATGCATCAGTTCCAGGGGTTCTCGGGTTTTCGTCCACTTGGCGATCTCGATATCGAGTGCATCATGGGCGTCTATTCGTCCCTGAGTCGATTCGAGAGCGGTTGCACAGCTCCACTCCGGCTGACCCATCGCTTCGCGAAACGCTTGCCACTGGGCATCGCTTTCGATGGCGATTGCACACCATTCGTCGCGGCCGAGGCAAGGGTAGACGCCCTGTGGTGCGGCGTTCGGTGTGCGGTTGCCATTTCGAGAGATCCGCATGTCCTCGGCCTGTCGCGCCATGATTTCGGGCGCGAGGAAATGCAGAGCCGCCTCCATCTGTCCGAGATCGATGTGTTGGCCTTCGCCGGTTCGGCGCTGGTGGTCGACGGCAGCCAGGAGCGTTGTGGTCAGGAAGCGCGGGGCGACCGTATCGGTATAGGCGTTCCAGGGTCCGATGGGCGGGCGATCGGCCCAGCCGGCCAGTTCGAAAAAACCTGCGACCCCGGCGGCGTGATAGCCGTAACCGGCCATCGAGGCACAGGTTCCCGTTTGCCCCATGAGGCAGGTGCTGACCATGATGACCCCGGGATTGGCGGCGCGCGCGGCTTCATAGCCGATCCCCAGGCGATCGACGGCGCCGGGGGTGAAGCTCTCGAGAACGACGTCGGCCCAGCCGAGTAGGCGGGCGGTGATTTCCGGCGCGCGTTCGTGCTTCAGGTCGAGGGCGAGGCTGCGTTTAGAAGAATTGAACTCGCCGTAGAAATGTGAACGGTTCCACCCGGCTTCATCGTCTTTGTACGGGCCTGCTGTACGCAGGCTGTCGGCGCGTGTCGCGGATTCGATGCGAATGACGTTGGCACCGTGGTCCGCGAGATATTTCCCAGAGATCGGTCCGACTCCGACCCAGCTGAAATCGGCGACCTTCAGACCTTCGAGGGGAAGCGCCTTGTGGTCGGGCTCCGCGCTGCTCTCGAAGAGCGGAATGCGTTTGCGGGGATTTGATTCGAGTTCGTCGAGAACTTCCTGGGTGTGTTCACCGAGCCCTGGTGCTTCGTAGCGTTTCTCGAATTTGGCGTTATTCGAGCGGGCGAACGCACCCGGGGCGCGAACGGTCTGGCCGGAGGGGAGTGTGACGTCGATGAAATAGTCTCGGTCGACGAGCTGTTCGAAATCATGGAGTTCGTCGAGTTCGAGAACGGGCGCGATCGTGGCGCCGATGGCGAGGCCCGGCATGAAGAGCTCGCGTTTTGTCTTGGTCGCAAGGAATCGTCGTATTGTTTCAGTGAGCTCTTCGAGGGAAATTGCGAAATCACCGCCGCGAAAGATGCGCAAGTCGTACGTTGTCCAGTCTTCCCGAGCGAGCCATTCCGCATCGATAGTTCCAGCCTCAAGCATCCACGGTGTGAGCTGACTGAGCATTCGACCCAGGCAGAGCGCGATGACATAACCGTCTTTGCATTCATGACAGAGTGAAAAGGCAACGGGGCCGATCTGTAAGCTCGCGCCGTCGCGCTCGAAGTCGCGGCCCTGAATCGCCGCGGCCGTCATCCCGTTCAGCATCGTCCAGGTCATGGCGGTTTGAGCAGAGACATCGACAAAGACACCCTTGCCCGTGGTTCGCATACGGGCGTGGCCAACCATGGCGGCGACGGCGGCTTCGGCCCCCGCCTGACGCCAGACCTGGGGAACGGACAATCGCACAGGGGCTCGGTCGGGTTCTCCCTGGAGTGACATCGGGCCACCGAGCGCGGCGATCGTGAGGTCGGAAGCGGCAAGACCGGCCATAGGGCCGTCGAAACCGAAAGGTGTTGTTCGGACATGGACGATTTCCGGATTGGCCTTTCGGAGTACCTCGGAATTCAAGCCGGCCTCGTCGAGTACACTCGGGGGACCGGAGTCGAGAATGAAGTCGGCGCCTCGGACGAGACGTAAAAAGGTCTCGCGTCCCTCGGTCGTGGTGAAGTCGACGATGGCCGAGCGTTTGTTGCGATTGAAGGCTTTGAACGCGAGGCTGCGTTCCGCGTCGGGGCCCTTCGAGAGCATCGGCTCGGATTGTCTGGCGAGGGAACCTTCGGGTCCTTCGATGCGGATCACGTCCGCGCCGAGATCGCCTAACATCATGCCGGCGATCTGTCCTCGGACATCGGTGAGGTCGAGTACTCGATACGGAGAAAGCAGGTTCAAGGGAGCTCCCTGGGGCAGCAGATCTGAAGGGATCTTGGATTACGGATGGCTATGAGCGGCGAAGCCTTGAGCGGCCTCTCGGCGTGTCGACTAGCTATCCATTTTGAAGACGCGTCGACTGAAGCGCCATCCGTCCGCGGTTCTGGTCAGTTCATCGCTATAGCGTCCGGTCACAATGACCTTGTATCCCCCATCGACGACGTAGCCAATCAAGAAGGCAGAACCCTGGGCTCGATCAGCAGATGTGTCCGCGCCGTCCGATGCCGCATCTTTTTCGAGCGAGTCGATGACGATATTGGTCGCGTTATGCCGCATCCCGGGCATCGCCGAATGGGTCTGGTCCGCAAACTTGGAAATGGCCTCGAAGCCCTCGAGGACGTTTATTCCGCTATCGAATACGCCATCGGGAAGGAAACAGTTCGCGAAGCCCGCGCCGTCGCCGGTATCAATGGCCGTGCTGTAGCGCGAGTAGAGTTGAAGGATATTCACGGTGTCGTCGGGGGGCAGACTCATCGATGGCGCCTTACTCGTATTTAGCTGTTCCAGGGCGTGATGCTCTCCTTGAGCGCCTTGTACCCTTCGAGGAAGCCGGGGCGTTCGTTGCCGTAGATTGCATCGAACTTGGCAAGCGAATTGTCCAGGAATGCCGCGAGCTTTTCATTGCCGGGATTCGCATCAAGATAGGCCGCACGGATCAGCACGAAATGAATGCGCGGATCGTAAGGCTTCTTCGTGCCACCGAGGGACTCGTCGCCATCGAGGAGACGCAGCAGCATGGCGTCCGCTGAGCCCAGCGTCTGCTCATGGATCGGCGGACCTTCCATCCGGTACATGACCGAAGTCATGTCCCGGCCATTGCCCGTCGTGTACCCCATCTCGCCCCAGACGTCGTTCATACTGGCTTTGCCACCCACATGATCGATCACGAGTTGACCGAATCGGCGCATCGGGTCGGATACGTCGGCGAGAAGGTCTGTTAGTCGATCACCATCGAGATCCGTCGCAAGGATGATGACGTCCTGCTTTTCGATCAGGTCCCAGAGCAAGAGGCCGTAGTTGGTGTCGGCGATATGCTGCTCGATCTGACCGGTCCAATTCTCCATGCCCGCCTTGAAGTCGCTGGGGAGGAGATTGATGATGCGGTCGACGCGCTCTCGATGTTCGACATAACCATCGACCGCGTATTTCCGACCTACCGAGAATTGAGTGTCCTGGAGCAGCCAGGAAAGCAGACCGGCGTTGATGCCGTCTTCCATGGCCTGAGTGGGTTTGAAGGCGACACGACCGAGCTTTCCAGTCTCGTTCACCATCTGCAGAAAACGCCTGATGGCGTAGGCCATCTGAATTCCGGGCGTGTTCATTTCGGAATGAACGATGCCGGTCTTGGCATCGACGTCGAAGGCGGCTCGATCTTGGGAATAGGGAAGGCAGGGCATACAGCGCACCACAGTGATGCAGCCATAAGGTCGGACGTTGCAGTAGACACCGGCCTGGGTTCGCAGAGGCGCGTTGCCCGATTTGCCCTTGACGACGACGCGACCGCCCTTGCCGTCGTTCACGTAGGCATCGCCCGCGGTCGACCATTTGACTGACGTGGAGGGCATGTTTCCGAACCAGGCAAGTGGGGCGAGATCGAGATCGTGTCGATACTGTGACCACATTGGGACCATGTAGAAGGGAAGACCCAGGATGTCGGCGGCCGCAATCGTGCCGAGCATGGCGTAGGCGTCTGTGAGGGCGTGTGCGATCGGCTTTGCGTCGCCGCCGAAATGGCCACCTCGCCAGATGACTGCATCCGGATAGCCGGTCGGGCGGGTATCGGTGGGTTCATAGAGACCCGATAGGAGGCCCAGCAGGTCGCCACCGTCGGCTTCGGTTCGTGCGATATTCATCAGGTCAAGCATTCGAGGTTCTCCGGGAGAGTTGCATCGGTGGGATCGTCCTGCACGGGTCTGAGCCCAGGCGGCGCCTATATGTAGCACCTTCTCGGTCTGGCAGTCGGGCCCCATCTGCGTCGCGTCGGCCTCCCGGCTGTGATAGCAATGGGTAGGAGCCTGCTAAAGAAGTCGCGCAGTCGCGGGACGTTTTCGACGGGCTGCCGCGGATGTCTCGAGCATGGCATCCGAATCCCATTCAGCCAGGAGATCCCCCGTCCATGGAAAAGATTCAATTCGATGACATCGCTGCGCTTCAAAAACATATCAGCGAGGAGTTCGGCGAGTTCGGTGAGCAGTTTGAAATCACCCAGGACCTGATCAATAAATTTGCCGACGCCACCGGCGACCATCAGTGGATTCATCTAGACGTCGAGCGATGCGAGAAGGAAAGTCCATTCGGCACGACGATCGCCCATGGATTTCTGACGCTTTCTCTTCTTCCGATGATGAGTGGGCTAGCCAAGAATCCTTATCACGTCGCCGGATTCGCGAACGCCGTCAATTACGGCTCGGACAAACTTCGCTTCCTGAGCCCAGTTCCCGCCGGCTCGAAGATTCATTCCCATAGCCGGCTGGTTTCCGCCGAAGCCGGCAAGAAGGGTACGCGCATCGAGCAGGAGACCGCGATCCACGTCGTCGGAAGTGACCGCCCGGCCCTCATCTACAGCGGGATCACGCTCTTCCAGGGTAAGATCGGTTAGTCACCGATTCATGGACCGAGTCCAACCGGCGGCGGGTCTTTCTGATCCGTACAAGAATCCGGAGCTCTTCAGGTGGCTGGATAGCCTCGAAGGTGTTCCGGATTGGCTCGGTCCCGCAGAGACAGACGCCGAGCGTGCGGGTTGGTCGGATTGGCAGCGTCGCGGCAACCACATCTTCGCCCTGGTGGGGACGATGGTGCCCGGGCTCGTATTGGCCTTCACCATCGCGATGGCCGGGCGAGTGCTCGCGAACTTGCCAAACTCTGCGTTCGGCTTCGAGAACACTCCACTCAGCCCTATCCTCGTCTCCATTATCCTTGGCCTCTTCATTCGAAACGCCATCGGACTTCCCACGGTCTATGAAGCCGGACTTCAACTCGCGCTAAAGAAGGTTCTTCGAGTGGGTGTGGCGCTGCTCGGGATTCGGCTGAGTCTGGCCGCGACCGGTGCGATTGGATTGGTCGCGCTGCCGATCGTCACCGTGTGTATTGCGACGGCGCTTTTCTTCGTGACGCGTGTGGGTGCCGCGATTGGCCTCCCGCCCCGGCTCGCGACCTTGATTGCGGTGGGCACGGCCATCTGTGGCAATTCAGCGATCATTGCCATGGCGCCTGTGATCGATGCGACCGACGACGAAGTCAGTTATGCGGTTGGATGCATCACGATCTTCGGCCTGGCGGCCTTGATGTTCTATCCCTATCTGGGACATCTCATCTTTGACGGCGACGCGACCCTGATCGGCCTCTTTATGGGCACGGCCATCCACGACACCGCCCAGGTCGCCGGGGCCGGAATGGTCTACCTCGCCCAATACGGATCAGCGGAAGTGCTCGATGCAGCGACCGTGACCAAGCTTCAGCGAAACATGTTCATGTTGGCGGTGATTCCGCTCATGGCCTTCTACTCGAATCGTTCTCGGGCGACGGGTTCCATTCGATCCCAGATTCGCGCGGCGCTCCCGATGTTCGTCTTCGGTTTTCTGGCGATGAGCCTGCTCCGCACACTGGGTGATATGGGCGAGCATCCCTTTGGAATCATGAGTCCCGAGACCTGGTCGATGTTGATTAGTTGGGCCACGAAGACCGCGACACTGTGTCTGGCCGTTGCAATGTCGGCGGTCGGGCTTGGAACGAGCTTCACGAAATTGCGTGGACTCGGCGTACGACCTTTGCTAGTCGGCCTCTTCGCCGCTGCGCTTGTCGGGTGCGTCAGCTATGTGCTTGTGAGTGTGGCCGCGCCGTATACTGCGGGCATCGGCGGGTAGAGGGTCGTACGGGCGAAGCAGGTTGCCTAGGCGAATCGCTTCCGCAGCGCATCAAGATCGAGGTTGCTCGCCGCGACCAGCGCTTCCCTCATGCCTACGTCCTCGAGGTCGCCGGATTCAAGACGCGTCTGAAGGGCCTTCGAATTGGCGTAGCTCTGGGTTTCGATGTCGAGCATTCGAATTCGCGTCTTGCCTGTCGCCGGATCGAGAATTTCGCTGAAGGGCAGGGCGACGATGCCCTGATTCTGGCGTGTGATCATCACATCCGAGGTTCCAGAGAGCAGCGTCGCGACAGCGCCGGCTCCCAGATCCCGCGTGTAGTCCTGATCGAAAGCGTTTGGGGCCACGCAGCGAAGCTCGTAGCCTATGTCTTTCACGATGATCGTTGCCGAGATGCCATGAGCATCGAGTCCTTCGCGAACGCGCTCTCGGATGAGATGGCCCAGCGGAAGTTCGGCCAGCCGAAGGTGGCCATGTTCATCGAGGGGCAAGTCCGGGAGT
This sequence comes from Myxococcales bacterium, assembly GCA_012960035.1. Classification (GTDB taxonomy): domain Bacteria; phylum Myxococcota_A; class UBA9160; order UBA9160; family UBA4427; genus DUBZ01. Next base: position 413,263 of record DUBZ01000135.1, read on the forward strand.
TCTCGCGGATCGAGGCATTCCCCGAGCCCCTCGGCGAGGACGATGACACCATGGGGATGGCCTAACGCCGTACTCTTGAGCATCGCGCCCTCGACCATTTTGGCGAGTCGATCGAGGCCGATCTTTTCATCTCCGACTTCCTTGGCAATCTCCTCTGCGACGATGGCCAGTGTTGAACCCGCAGAATGGGCAGCGCCCAGGGCGAGATGCCCAGCGTTTCGGCCCATCAACGTCACGATGAACCAGCGCTTCGATGTCCGAGCATCTTCGAATAACGTCGTTAGGATTTGTGCGGCCGTGGCCCGCGCGGTTTCGAACCCAAAGGTGGGAACGCCCTCTGGGAGAGGGAGGTCGTTGTCGATCGTCTTGGGGACATGGGCGACACAGAGCGCATCCCCGGCGGCTTCGGCCACGGTCTTTGCAGAGAAGCACGTATCGTCACCGCCGATCGAGATGAGATGGTCGATTCCGAGCTTGTGGAGACTCTCGACGACCCGTGCCAGGTGGGCCGGGTCGCGAGTCGGATTGGCGCGAGAGGTGCGCAGGATCGATCCACCCTGCTCATGAATTCGTGAGACCGAATCCGCATCGAGTTCGACGACATGCTCGATGTCGCCCTGCATCAGCCATTCGAAGCCCTGCAATAGCCCTATGACACGTGAGCCGTTCTTCCGGGCAGCCAGCGTCGCGGAGCTGATCACGCCATTGATGCCCGGGGCCGGTCCGCCCCCGACGAGCAATCCGAAGGTTGCCGTAGATTTGGACTGGGATCGGGGCTCGGCCTTCGACATGTTTTTGGATCTCCCTCTCAACCCAAATCGAATTCGAGTTCCCGGGAACTTAGCCGGAACCGGATCGGTTGGCAGCTCGAACGCGGAAGCCCGCTTCGTTTTCGGCAGTTTGTTCAGTCAGCGCAGCCGCTCCGAACGTGCGCGTCGACCAACCACCGTGAGAATTCACATGCCGAATAGAAGCGCACCCGTCGGCTCGCCGACCGGCGCGGCAACCGGCGCGGCGAGAGTGATTGCGATCGGGAACCTTGGATGACGCGCGCAGGGGCTCCATCCTCGATGGGGTGTGGCTGCCCAGGAAATTTGAGGGATTCAAGGCGTTTGAGGCGACTTGGCTGTCCCTTTCGGCGGCTATGCTTGCCGACGTGATCTTTGACGCCGAGAAGGCGTTGCTTGAGGTGGAGGGTGCGGAAAATGAAGGTCCGCATTGTGTCAGCCGTGTTGGGTGGACTGCTCCTTATGGGATGCACGGCCATGATGGATCGAGCGCCCATCGCCCCCGCCGACATCGTGTTCCTAGGCGAGAACATTCTCACGGTCGATCCACGGATGCCAGAGGCCGAAGCGGTCGCCGTACTCGCGGATTCGATTGTTGCGGTGGGTGACCGGCGAGAAGTCGAGAAGTGGATCGGCAAGGAGACGCGGGTCATCGAACTCGGTGACCACGCACTTGTCCCCGGGTTCATCGACGCGCACGGTCATCTGAGCTTTGTTATGCAGCTGCTCGATCTCGTGAATGCATCGTCGCCGCCGGTTGGTTCGATGAAATCCGTTGACGACATCGTGTCGGCGCTGCGCGATCGAATTGCAGAACAGGAAATTCCCGATGGTGAATTCGTCATGGGGTACGGATATGACGACTCACTTCTCGCGGAGGGCCGGCACCCGAATCGGGATGATCTCGATCGGGCATCGTCGAGGCATCCAATCGGTTTGATGCATGTCTCTGGACATCTCGCGACCATGAACTCGGCGGCACTCGTGCTTTCTGGAATCGATGCGACGACACCCGATCCGTCGGGTGGGGTGATTCGGCGCAGAGCGGGAAGCCAGGAGCCGAATGGAGTTCTGGAAGAGACGGCCGCCATTGCCGCCCTCACGCAATTGGTGGGCGCAGGCCCGTCTCCCGAAGAGTTTGCGTCGTCGGTCATTCGCGCGATCGCCTATCACACGAAATACGGAGTGACGACGATTCAAGATGGCGCATCGAATCCGCGAGTTGTCGCAGGACTCCGCGCGGTCGCCTCGCAACATGCATTCCCGGTTGATGTTGCTGTTTACATTCAGTCGAATGGGCTTGAAGATGAGACTCCGATTGACTCACTTGGATTCTCGAAGGACTACGAGAATGGCGTGCGCGTAGCCGGGGCGAAATTCGTACTCGATGGTTCGCCGCAGGGTCGTACGGCCTGGCTGTCCCGTCCCTACGATCAGGGTCCATCCGGTGCGGCAAGCGACTACACGGCCTACCCCATCGTTGTACCGGATCAATACAAACGACAGGTCAGTCGGCTAATTCACGGTGGCATTCCAATCATCGCTCACGCGAATGGAGATGCCGCAATTGACTTGATGATCGAAGGCGTCCGTCTGGCCGTCGCCGGCGAAGACTTCGATCATCGCTCGGTCACGATTCACGCACAGCTCGCGCGGGAAGATCAGCTTGACGAGATGAAGCGGCTTGGAATCGTCCCCTCCTTCTTTGCGGCCCATCCCTATTTCTGGGGTGACTGGCATCGCTTGAGTTTTGGCGACGACCGCGCACTTCGCATCAGTCCGCTTCGCTCCGCAATTGACAGAGACCTTCCTTTTACAATCCATAATGACGCGCCCATTGTTCCCGCCGATATCATGAGGCTTCTGGAAATCGCCGTCGAGCGCCGAACGCGAAGCGGGTTCATCCTCGGAGCGGATCAGAGGATCAGTTTTGACCAAGCGCTCCATTCAGTCACGTTAGGCGCCGCTTATGCCTATTTCGAAGAAGACAGGAAGGGGTCCATCTCGGTTGGAAAGCAGGCGGACCTCGTCATTCTCGGAGCCAACCCACGTAAGGTCGATTCCCAGGACATCGCCGAAATCGAAATACTCGAGACCTTCGCCCACGGACGTTCGATCTTTGCTTTACAATCGGCCGACGGGACTGTGACACCCTGACATGACTCGTGCCCGAGTTTTGGAGAGGTCGAGATCGAGAGAGAGCCCGTTCCGATGGCGGGCGCTTCGTCCGATGAGTCAATCCTAAGACATTGATTTAGCACTCGGACAGGGCCGCATTAGCGGCGCTATTTCTATCTTGCGGGGCGTGCTCGCGGTTATCGCAGTCCTTTGCTTTCACTTTCCCGGGTATCTCAGGACTCCCGAGCTTCGCGCCGCCTACCCCGTCTAGATTCTGCGCGACGCTCTTCGGATCGGCATGATCGTGTCTGTCGTATTCGGAGCACTCGCGATCTTCCTTTAGAAGCCTTCAACGTCCATGCAGCTCGGCTTCTTGGGAATGGCGCAGACGCTCGCGGCACAGTGGCTCTGTGACGCAAATGTCTATGACGATGACTTTGAAACGCCCGCCATTTCCTTTGGCTTGGATTGGCTCGTGCTCGCGCTGCTCGCGAATACGAGCGTCTTCGTTTTCATTGAGCGCGTCTGGCCTCACGACCCCGACCAAAAGACGCTTCGTGCCGCATGGAGGCTCGATCTCGTCTAGGTCATCTTCGATCACCTGATGGTGAGCATCATTCTTCTTTTCACCGCGGCGTTCTCGGAAGGCTTATTCGGTTGGGCTGTGAATGCCGACCTGTAGTCGCTGATCCGCTCGCAGCCCGTCTAGCTCCAGTTTTTCGAAGTGCTCTTCGCCGTGGACTTCACCCAGTAGTGAGGCCATCGGTGATGCACGAGAATGAGATTCTCTGGAATATTCACGCCGTGCATCATTGTCCCGCCCGCATGGATTGGCTCTCGGGTTCGCGTACACACTTCGCCGAAGTTCTCTTCGCGCCACGACCGTCATTATGCCGATCTATTTGCTGGGCTTCGCCGAGGCGGCAATCAACGCCTGCGTCGTCTGGATCGGAAGCCAGGCGGTCCTCATCCATTCCAACACAAGCATTCCATTCGGTCCCCTGGAAAAACTCGTCGCGACTCCGTGCTTCCATCATTGGCATCACTCCGCGGAGGAGCAAGCCATCGATCGAAACTATGCCGCGCACCTTCCGGTACTCGATATGTTATTCGAAACCTATCTTGATAATCCGGGGTGCTGGCCCTTACGATACAGGGTCGTCGGAAAGCCGCTGCCGCATGGGTTCCTGGCACAGCATCTCTATCCGTTTATCGTGCGGCCTACACCGGCTATGCCGCCTACACCGCCTTTACTACCTTCACGAAAGAAGGCGTAGGCGTAGAATGGTCGGGGCGACTGGAATCGAACCAGCGACCTCCTCGCCCCAAACGAGGCGCGCTACCAGGCTGCGCCACGCCCCGACCGGGCATCAGCTCGAGGCGGTGAGCCGCCGAGATCGATGCGAAGGGCGGATTTATACCGGACATCCTGCTCGACGGGTAGATCAAGTCACCGACAATGCCCAGGGTTTGAGTCGACTTCGGCTCAATCCCGAGGGCCAAGCCGACAATGCCCCGGAGTTCTCGACGATGCCTCCACGATTTCGGATCTCGAACCATTGCTGAGGGATGAGTCAGAGGGCGTTCGGGATGCGGTACGTGAGGCGCTTGATTGGTTGGCCGGCGCTTCCGTTGATCTTTGAGGTCTGAAGTCTGTCAGCGACAGCCCCCATCGGTCGATTCAATCGAGCTTCCGCAGTTGCGGATGAGGCGAGCGGTGGCGTTGTGGAGCCGCCCTGCGTGGTCGTGTAGATCCCGTAGTGCCATTGGCTCCGCACACGCGAACTACATCAGGCAGAACCCTGCCGGATGTCGCGCGCGGCGTCGCTTGGAAAGCTTGCGATATTTCAGTGACTCATGGGGCAACGTTCAAATGGTCGGGGCGACTGGATTTGAACCAGCGACCTCTTCGCCCCGAACGAAGCGCGCTACCAAGCTGCGCTACGCCCCGACCGAGCGGCCGAAGTATGACGCCTTCGCGCTTCTGTCTCAAGGTGGTTCCGGCGCCGAGAGGGCGTTTCTTGCCCGCGCCGGGGATCCCAGCATGTCAGCCAGAGCCCGGCGTCTGGGGGCTAGCGGTCCGCCTTGCGGGCCGCCGCCCGGAGGTCCTCGATGGCGAGTTTTCGGTCGTCCTTCGCGAAGATCGCTGTCCCTGCGACGAAGAGGTTGGCTCCAGCCGAGGCTGCGAGGGCGATATTGTCCTGGGTGACGCCGCCGTCGACTTCGAGGTCGATATCGAGGCCGCGGCTTTCGATCCAGCCGCGAATCTTTTCGATCTTGGGCAGCATGGCCTCAATGAACGACTGTCCGCCGAAACCGGGATTGACGGTCATGACGAGAATCTGGTCGGCTTCGTCGAGGGCGTATTCGAGGCTTTCGGCGGGGGTCGCCGGATTGAGGACGGCGCACGAGCGGACGACGCGATTCTTTTCCGTACCGATCTTCCGGATCTCACCGAGGGTGCCATGAAGGTGAGGGCAGGCTTCGACGTGGACACCGAGAATATCGGCGCCGGCATCGATGTAGTGTTCGAGGTACGTCTCCGGCGATTCGATCATGAGATGAACATCGAGGGGGCGGGTCGCGATCTTCTTGATGGCTTTAATGACGGGTGGGCCAATCGTCAGATTCGGCACGAAATGGCCGTCCATGACATCGACATGGATGAGGTCGGCGGATTCGATACTGCGGAGTTCGCTTGTGAGATTGGCGAAGTCGGCGGCGAGGATCGAGGGTGAGATCAAGATCTCGGAACTGTCGTACTTGGAAGGGGTCTGGGTCATATCGGCTTCTCGTTCCTCTCGAATCCAGAGGTCTGGATGTTAGGTAATAGTTAGGTTCCGCGAATTAGCCGGACCGCGAAAAATCCGTCCATGTCGTGGTGATGTGGGGAGAGGCGAAGGAATCCGTCGTCGCCAATCAGCTTTCGAATTGGATCCGGCGCCTCGCCCGCTGGCGCGATTTCCCAGTTTTTGCGCGTGGCCATGAAGCCCTTGATCACGAGCTCGTTCTCCTCGGGTGTGATCGTGCAGGTAGAATAGACAAGGCTCCCACCCGGCCTCAAGACGGCGGCCGCGGATTCGAGAAGCGCCCTTTGGATTTTCCCGAGGGCTTCGAGGTCGTCGGGGCGAACTCGCCAGCGGGCATCGGGATTTCGACGTAGCGAGCCGAGGCCGGAGCAGGGCGCATCCACCAGGATCCGGTCGAAGGGGCCGGCCTCCGTCGCAAGATCTTCGAGGGACTTCGTCGCATCGCGTTCTAGAGTGGCGACACCGCCGAGGCCCAGCCGCCGAATTCCGCGACCGACGAGATGGAGTCGCCGGGGATGCCGGTCGAGGGCGAGAACGTATCCTTCGCCATCGAGCCGTTCGGCGATGGACGCGGATTTTGTGCCCGGGGCGGAGCAGGTGTCGAGGATGCGCTCGCCGGGTTGGGGGTCGAGGAGGTCGACGACAAGCTGGGATGCTTCATCTTGAATGCTGAAATGTCCGGACACGAAGGCGGGGTCATGGCCGGCATCGCCCTTGCGACCGAGGATGATTCCGTCTGGCGCATAACGGCATAGCTCGGCTTCCGGGAAACGTTCGCGGAGTTCGGGCAGGATGGCTTCCCGATTCGTCTTGGTCCGATTGACTCGAATCGCTACAGGCGCCGGCTGGTTCATGGTCTGCGCGAGCTTGGCTGCTTCTTCGGGTCCGAATTGCGCGAGCCAGCGCTTGGCCAGCCACTGGGGAAGCGATCCCGCATGCACGAGGTAATCCAGCGGATCGTCCTCGAGCTTCGGTAGCTCGATCTGGTCTCCTTCCCGGGCGAGTCGCCGAAGCACGGCATTCACGAGCCCGGTCGCCCGCTCGAGCCCCATCGCCCGAACACAGCGAACGGCCTCGTCGACCGCTGCGTTGGCCGGAATTCGGTCGGAGAAGAAAAGCTGATAGGCGCCGACTCGCAAAGCGCTGGTGACCAGGGGTTCGAGGGTCGTGAGGTCCCGATCGAGCGCCTTGGCAATCAGGTAGTCGAGGCGCCCGCGCCAGCGAAGCGTCCCATAAACGAGTTCGGTTGCGAGCGCGCGATCAGCGGCGGGAATTCGACTTTGGACTAACGCATGATGAAGGGTGAGATCGGCATAGGCACCCGCGCGCTGGACCCGTTCGACGACGCGAATGGCAATCATTCGCGGTGCGGTCGGACCCGCGGTCTTTCGCGATCCGGCGCCCGGTCCCGGCCAGCGCTGGCCTCGGCCCTTGCCCGTCTTGTTGCCTCCGTCCTTGCCACTCGAACTCATGAATTTGCCTTCGCACCGACTGGTGCCTCTGTCCGAGTATTTGTCTGGGACTCCGAAAGGACTCCTCTCGCGGTCTCGGACGAAGCCGCCTCACGCTCTCGAATCACGCAGTGCACATTCTCGGGAATCGAAAATCCACGCAGGAAATCGGCGACCGGAAGCGCCTTCCCGCCTGCGCGTTGGACCATCAGGGGAAGAAGCCAGCCATCCCCGGCTGCAATGCGAAAGGGTCTCTCGCTTGAATGCTGACCGACGCTTCCCGGCATAGGCCTAACACCGTCTTCCGAATCATCGGTGGAATCAAACGCCATCACGTCGGCGCGAGAAATCTTCAGGTCGATGTCTGGAAATGCGTCCTTCGAGTCACTGGTCAAGGTGAGAGCGCCCCCGGGCTTGGGTGAGAGCGCATGGATGCGACAGGCCAGTGAGCGAGCGCTCTCACGAAAATCGAGAATTGAATCCGATTTCTCAAGCTTGGGCGCAATCGTGACGAGGCTCTCGTCTTGTTCAGTCCATTCGATTGTCTCGTCCGCGATCGCGCCTAACGCCTCTTCAATTGACCGACTCGCAAGATTCCCCAGGCGAAGGGAGAGCTCCGCCGTGTTCTCTTGAGACGCGATCGCAGTTCGCAGGACGAGTGCGACGGCTCCGGAATCCATTTCCTTCTCGACGCGCATGACGGAGACGCCGGTTTCGGGTTCGTCATCGAGGATGGCTTGGGCGATCGGTGACGCTCCGCGATATTTTGGAAGCAGGCTCGCATGCGCATTGATCAAATAGCCACAGTCGGGCATTTCGCGAATCTTCTTGGGAAGAAATTGGCCAAAGGCGACGACGACACCAATATCCGGCTCGAGCGCTCGAAGCATCTCGGTGGATTCGGCATCGCCGATCTTCTCGGGTCGATGAAGGGGGATGCCTTCCCGCAGAGCCACTGCAGAGACCGGCGAGGGCGATTCGCGTCGTCCGCGCCCACGCGCCCGATCGGGCTGTGAGATGACGCCCACTACGTGATGGGGACCGGCGATTAAGCCTTCGAGGGTCGGGACCGCGATTTCGGGTGTGCCGAAAAACAGAACACGAAGTGCCGCCAAAGGCTGCGAAACAGGAGGTAGAGAGTCAGGCATCGCCCGCTCAGTCTTCTTCGTCGAGAAGCTGCTTCTTGCGTTTCTTCACGTAGAGGCCGCGCTTCAGTCGACTAATGCGGTCGATGAAGAGGATGCCGTCGAGATGGTCGACCTCATGCTGGATACAGACGGCGCGTAAGCCTTCGGCGTGTTCTTCGATCGGATTCCCATCGAGGTCTATCCCGCGAAGCGTGATCTTCGCATCGCGTTCGACGTTCGCTGAATAATCGGGAACCGAGAGGCATCCTTCTTCCCAGATGATCTTGTCTTCGGGGTCACTGATCTCGGGGTTGAGGACGACGACAGGATTGCGTCTGACCTCTTCATCGCTCCACTCCGTGTCGATGACGAACATGCGAATCGAGGCGCCGACCTGAGGTGCGGCCAAGCCGATTCCCGGCTCGTCGTACATCACATCGATCATGTCCCGCGCGAGTTCGCGCAGCGTGTCGTCGACCTCCGTAATCGGCTTCGAAACTTCTTTCAGCCGGGGGTCCGGGAATTTGACGATTTCTCGTAGGGCCATGAATCATGCTCTCGAAGCGCGCGCTAGGGTGCGCCAGCCGGCGTGTGGCTAACATGTTGGATCAGAGGGGAAAACGCGCGTTTTATAGCATGTTGACCGGGCATGCGTCCAATGCCATCTGCACCGGCCTCGGTAGCAGCCGACTCGCGGCCAGTTGAGCGAGTGCGACGCGCCGAAGCAGTGCCTCATCGGTCCCCTTGGCAAGTAGCATGAAGCGGAAGCGACCTCGAAGTTTCGCAAGCGGGGCGGGGGCGGGCCCGAGCACTTCGATCATCGCGCCATTGGGAGCCTCTCCGCCTGCGGCCTTCCGGGCCGCGATGGCGATGGTTTCCGCGGCGGCCTTCGCGACCTGTTCGTCCTCCGCATGAATCACGGTTCGCATGAGCGAAGCAAAGGGGGGATAGCCGAGCGCTTCGCGATGCCCGATCTCCTCGGCGTAGAACGATTCGAAATCATGGCTCTCGACCGGTGCGAGCGCGTAGTGATCCGGGACGTAGGTCTGTACGACGACGCGGCCGGGGCGATCGGCGCGTCCGGCTCGCCCCGCCACCTGGGTGAGGAGTTGAAAGGTTCGTTCTGCGGCTCTGAAATCGGGCAAATGGAGGCCGATGTCCGCGGCGACGACGCCGACGAGTTGTACGCCCGGAAAGTCGTGGCCCTTGGCGACCATTTGGGTGCCAATCACGATGTCGACTTCTTCGTTCTTGAGGGCGAGGAGAACGCTTTCGGTGTGGCCGCGTTTTGAGGCGACGTCGCGGTCGAGTCGCATGGTCCGTGCTCCGGGGAACGCGCTGCGGACTTCTTCCTCGAGGCGCTCTGTGCCGACGCCTAACAGAGCCGTCTCGGGATCGCCGCAGCCATTGCAGACCTCGGGCACCGCACGAACATGATCACAGTAATGACATCGCAAATGGAAGTCGGACGCGTGAAAGACCAGGGCCACGTCGCAATCATTGCAGCGTTCCGCATGCCCGCATTGAAAGCAGTAGATGCGAGTCGAGAAACCCCGCCGATTGAGGAATAGAATCGTCTGACCGCCCTGCTCGAGGGCCTGGCGAATCGCCGTACGCAGCGGTTTTGACAGGATCAGTTTGCGGCCGCGCGGGTTCTTGGCCGATTCCTTTGCGAGATCGACGATCTCGACTGCGGGGAGAGGTCGTCCGCCGACTCGGCGCGGTAGCGAAAGGCGCCGGATCTCGCCTTGGTCGGCGCGGTAACGAGTCTCGAGTGACGGTGTGGCTGAACCGAGAATGAGCGGACAACCCGCCTCTCTCGCTCGTCTCTGCGCAAGTTCGCGCGCGTGATAGCGGAAGCCTTCGTCGTTCTTGTACGCGCCGTCGTGTTCCTCGTCGATCACGATGAGACCGAGGGCATCAAGCGGCGCGAAGAGCGCGCTTCGCGCACCGACGGCGATCGCAGTCTGCCCCGAACGCAAGCGCTCCCACTGTGCCAAGCGTTCGCCCGGCCGCAGTCCGCTATGCAGAACCGCAACTTCATCGCCGAAGCGCGCACGCACGCGGGCCACGATCTGATGGGTCAGCGTGATTTCCGGGACGAGTAGGAGCGCCTGCCGACCGATTTCGAGGGTCTGCGCGATCGCGCGTAAATAGACCTCGGTCTTGCCGCTGCCCGTAACACCGTGCAAGAGAAAGCGTTCGGCGACCTGACGTTTAATGGCGTCGCGGATGGGAATGAGCGATTCCTCTTGGTCTTCGGTGAGCGAAACCTCGGTCCCTCCATCGAGAAACGTCTCTGTCGCGAAGAGGCGCGGTCGCTCGGTAAAGACGACGAGCCCTCGTTTGGCCAGCGCGCGAAGTAGAGCCGTGGCATTCGCGTCGGCCTGACTGAGGCTGCGCGTGGCGAGACCATCGGGCGCGGCGGCAATCTTTTCGAGCAAGGCCGCCTGCTTTGTCGCTCGGGCCAGCAGCGTCTTGACCGTTCCTTCCACGTCGATCTCAGGCCCTAGGCGAACGATTCGATCGGTGGGAATGCGCGCCTTGGCAGATCGAATTTCGATGCGTCGTTCGACGAGACCATCGGCGACGAGATGTTCGAGGCCCCGGGCGACACGCGGATCGCCGGTCGCTCGCTCGAGCGCCCCAAGCGTCATAGGCTTTTGCCGCAACCGATCGAGAATCTCGGTGGCCTGGGTTGTGAGAGCGGCGCTGGCCGAAGAGCCGTGCGCCAGCATGCGTGCGGCCCGAGGCGTGAGAGCATAAGGTCGCGCCATCCGCGGCGATGAGCCGGGGGGAAGTGCATGGGCGACCGCCAGTCCGATCGGCGCGAAAATTTCCTTCGCGGCAGCGGCCAGGATGCGCAGCATCGAGTCGTGGACGACGGGTTCTTCATCGATGACCGCCTCGACTTCCAGAAGCGGAGTCGTGCTCTGCTCCGTGTCCATCAGATCTTTGGGGACGACCAGGCCGATGAGCAGTTGGCCCGCGAAGGGAACCCGGACACGGCTGCCTGATTCGACGTCCTTGGGTGCGTCCGGTCCCGAGGCGAGGCGATAGTCGAAGAGCTGATCGATCGGAACGGGCAGCGCGACGCGCACGACTCGCTGGTTTGCGGCATCGTCTGGGCCCGGCAGTTGTAGACCGTCGAAAAGGGGGGCAGTCATGGCGAGATCCTATGCACGGCGGGCCCACGTGGAAAGGCCGCGAGTTCGAATCGACGATTCCGGTGAGTCCCGTTCCCTCGTGATCGACGAAACCTTCGCGTCTTTCTATCGCCGGGGCGAAGTGGTGACGCACTGTGTCTGGGATGCGATTGCCGCGCCCATCCTCTGGCTGCCACCGAATCGAAGGCGCCGAATCCTGATTCTGGGTCTCGGTGGTGGATCGGTCGCACGTCTGGCTCGCGCGCTTGCACCCGACGCCGAGATCGTTGGGGTGGAACTCGATGCGGACGTCGTTCGCCTGGCTCGGGAGCGTCTCGACCTCGACGAGCTCGACGTCAAGGTCGAGATTGAGGACGCACTCCGCTGGCTCGAAAGGGCCGAGGCGGAAGCGGCTGGCGGACGCGCACAGTCGAGGCGTGAAAGCCAATTCGACATCATTCTCGAAGACGTCTTCATCGGGGTGGGCGATCGCGTTCACAAGCCTGACTGGATCCCGGAACCGGGTCATCGTCTGGCTTTTGCGCGATTGGCGCGTGGAGGTGTCTTCGTGAGCAATACCCTCGACGAGCACGCTCGGGTGGCCAAGGCGATTCGGAGTCATTTTCCGGCGCTGCTTTCGATTCAAACCGAGGACTACGACAATCATGTCCTGGTGGGGGGGGGCGCTGGGCTGTCCGGAACTGCGCTTCGCAGGAGAGTCGCCGATTCGCCCATTCTCAGAGAGAGTCTGGAAATCCTCTCCTTTCGATCCCGATAGCCGCGGGCGGGCTGGCTGGCTCGCCGACGGCTGAATTCGCCGAGAATCGAGTCCTCGGATGATTTCAGCTGACCCTATTGAATTAATCGATCGTTTGATTAATTATATGATCATGGCTGCCGAAACCCCAACTCAGCGTCGGATCCGAAAGCCCGGCCGACCTCGGCAGGCGGAGGGTGAGGGCGAAGCTGGCGCCGTCCGAGACCGTCTGCTCGATGCGGCGATGGAGTTGGCATCGGAGCAGGGATTTGAAGCCTGCGGTCTTCGCGAGATCGCGGCGCGGGCCGAGGTGAGTTCCGCCATGATCGCGTACTACTTTGGCGACCGGAGCGGTCTCTACGAAGCCATGTTTCGTCGTGCCTTCGATCGAATTCGCGAGCAGGTCGAAGCCTTGTTGGCGGATCCCGAGCGGGTGGGCGGAGACCGACTTCAAGAACTCGTCCGACTCCAGGTCGAAGCGATCGCCGCAGACCCCTGGCTCCCCAACTTGATCGTTCGTGAGGTTCTCTTGCCCGGGGAGTCGGCATCGCGGGATTTTTTCGTCAAGAGCGTCGGCGCCGGGCCCCTCATGCTGCTTGTTCGTTGGCTCGAAGAAGAACAAGAGCGGCAGGTGCTGCGATCGGACTTCGATCCGCGTATGATGGCCATGACGATCATCAGTTTGTCGGCGTTTCCGTATCTCATGCTGCCGATCGTGGGTGCCGAGATCGATCTCGAGATTGATGCCGATTTCCCGAACAGATTGATCCGTCACAACCAGAAACTTCTCAGTCTTGGACTCCGCACCGGCTCGGAGGAAGAACGATGAATGCGTGCCCCGTCAGGGCGTCGCGATGCATTTCGCCATTGCTATTGGCGGTCACTGTGATCTTGGCGCTAGGGCAATCGGCTTGCCAGGATTCCGATCCGCTGAATCAGAATGCGTCCTCTCAATCTCTTGGGGAAGCCGCGCGCGGATCGAAGGCACGGCTGCGAGTTCAGGTCGACACGATTAGGCGAGTGCGAATGACGAGCTCCGCTCGGGTGACCGGGACGGTTCGAGCGTTTCATCACGCGATGATCAATGCCGAGACTCAGGGTCGTGTCATTGCGCGCCACGTTGAAGCGGGCGCTTCTGTTTCGCAGGGTCAGCTTCTCATCGAGCTCGAATCCTCGCGTTTGCGGCTCGAACTGCGCCGAACCGTGGCGTCCCTTAGTGCAGCCCGAACCGTCCTGGCTCATGCGGAACGCGACTACGATCGCGCCCAACAACTCCTTGCCCAGAAAGCCATGAGCACCCAGCGCTATGACGATCTCGAACATGCGGTCAATCGTGCAGAAGATGAGATCGCTCTGGCGATGGTCGCGCGTGACACCGCCAAACGAAATCTAGAGGACGCGCGAATCACAGCGCCCTTTGCGGGTACGGTCGACGCATTGATGGTGGACTTGGGTGATTTTGTGACTTCGGGGACCGCGGTTGCGACTTTGGTGGACCTGACGCGAGTGCGAATCTTTGCCGGTGTGACTGCCCGTGAAGCGGCGCGACTCGAGCCTGGAACCTCAGCACGGGTGAGCTTTGCGGATCTAGGCGGGGCAACTTTCGAAGCCACCCTTCAGAGCGTAGGTCGAGTCGCGAATGGCTCCGACGGAACCTACGACATCGAACTTTGGATGCAGCCGGTCGGTGGCCTGATGCGGGATGGACTCGTCGCGCAGATCGAGTTGACCGACTCCAATGAGACGCCAAGACTGATGACGAGGCGCGCTGCGGTGCTGCGTCGTGACGGACACCCCGAAGTCTTCGTGGTGGTCGAGGAAAACGGTGACTCGGTCGTCCGCGCGCGGACTCTGCGGACCGGTCGCAGTGATGGGGATTGGATCGAGGTCCTTGAGGGTCTCGACGAAGGGGATCGCGTCGTCTGGGATGGTCATTTTGCCCTCGATGATGGATCGAGCGTCATCGTCGATGGCGGTTCTGCTCCGAATGTCGCAAGCGACGCGGTGAACAATGAGATGACCAGCATTGCCAGCGATCGCGGGAACACCGATCACGTCGCCGTCGAACTGTTGGAATAACGTCGCATGGAACGCATCGTCCGATTCTTCGTTTCGCGTCATCTCCTTGTCAATGTTCTGACGGTCGCCGTCATCGTGCTCGGACTGCTCACGATGATGCGGACAAGAATCGAAGGCTTTCCCGACGCTTCGATGCCGATCTACCTCATCACTGCGAACCTCCCAGGGGCATCTGCCCGCGATATCGAAACCAAGATCACGATTCCGATCGAAGATGAACTCCGCGAAGTCGACGGCCTCGAAAGCTATACGACCATCATTACGGATAACCGCTCCGTTACGACCATCGAACTCGCCGCGGACACTTCGAACAAGGACATCTTCAAGAAGGAACGCGAAATTCGGAACGCGATTGAAGCGATCACCGACTTTCCGGCGGAGATGACCGACGAACCCATCGTCTTCATGATGGATCCAGCGAAGCAGCCGATCGTCGAGATTGCGATCGCAGGTAACAAGGCCAACCTGGTAGAGGCCGGAAAGTTGGTCGAGCGCGTGCTACGTCGCGTTCGCGGTGTTGGTGAAGTGACGCGCGTAGGCATGCCGGATCCGGAGCTGCGCGTGCTTGTCGATCCGGATGCCGCACGCGCCTACAACGTGGCCATTCTCGACATCGTCTCCGCCATCAAACGTCGGAATGTTTCTGATACCGGGGGCGTGCTCGAGAGCGCGGGGGATCGTCGTCAGGTCGTGCTGTGGCAGCGCTTCGTTGATCCGATGGAGGTTGGCGACGTCATTCTTCGATTCGAAGAAGAGGGTCCACTTCGCGTCCATGATGTCGCTCGACTCGAACTCACACGCGAAGATGTCGGCCTGATCGTGGGAACGAATGGCCAACCGGGGATGTCGCTCATCGCGGTCAAGAAAGCGGACGCTGACCTGATCACGACTCGCCGGGATATCGAACTCGCCCTGAACGCGATCGTGCTTCCGCCAGGCGTTACGACTACGATTGTGAACGACGCCGCCTTCGAAATGCAAAATCGGCTGAGCGTCATTGCGACCAACGGTGCCATGGGACTCGTGCTCGTCGGTGTGATCGTGTTCTTGTTTTTGGCGCCATCCGCCGCGGCCTGGGTCTGTGTAGGCGTTCCCCTCGTGATTCTTGGCGTGATTGCCATGATGCCTCTCGTGGGGATGACGATCAATTTCATTTCGACAATCGCTTTCGTGATCGTGTTGGGCATGTTAGTTGATGATGCCGTCGTCGTGGCGGAGAAAATTCTTCTACAGCGACAAGATGGTCTGGCACCAGCGGAGGCCGCGGTTTCTGGCACCGTTCGAGTCGCCCGCCCGGTCATCGCCTCGGCGGTGACGACGCTGCTCGCCTTCGCGCCGATGTTGGCGATCGGCGGCATGGCTTCGAAAATCATCTGGCAAATTCCGGCCGTCGTGTGTATTGCGCTGGGGATTTCACTGCTCGAGAGTTTCTTGATTCTCCCCGCTCATATGTCGATGATTCGCGGCGATTCACGGCCACGTCCGAAGCGCGCGTTCGTATTGCGACTCGAGGCACGTTATCGACAAGCGCTGCACGATACGCTGCCCCATCGCGGAAAGATGATCGCGGGATTTGCCGTTGTGTTCTTCGCGATCTTGTTCGGTGTCGTCCCGCGCATGGAATTCCAATTCTTTCCGCAGGAATCTTCACCGGGCTTCTCGATCAAGGTCACGATGCCGCCCGGGACGCCAATTGAGCACACCGAGGGAAATGTCAACGCGATTCAAGGCCAGCTTGCCGGTCTCATGAACGACGACCTGATCGCTGTGACCTCGCGAATCGGACATCAGGATGCGCAGTCCTTCGGGCGCGAATATGGATCCTCCGAGAATGAAGGCATCATCTCGGTCCATCTCTTCCCCGGTTCGAAATCGCGAAATTCGGCAGAATGGATCGAAGTCGTTCGCGCCGGACTCCGGGTGCCAAGCCAGGCTGATATTCGCTTCGAGGTCACCCTCGACGGTCCGCCGGGCCTCGAGCCAGTCAGCATCTATGTCGTGGCCAATGATCATGTTATTCGCCGGCAGACGGGTATTGCCCTGGCGCAGTTTCTGGGGGAGATCGACGGGGTCGTCGATATTTCGATGGATGAAAAGCCGGGGATGCGCCAAATCGACCTCAATCCGGACCCCGAACGTATGGCACGCAAGGGGCTCAACGCCGAGGATCTCGGTTTAACGCTGAAGGCCGCCTACTATGGGCTCATTGCTTCTGAAATTCGCGACCTCGATGAGACGACAGAGATTCGCGTCGCCTTCGAGCCGTCGGCGCGTCGTTCCCTCGATGCATTGCTCGAAATGCCGATTCGAAATAGTCGTGGCGAACTCGTTCTACTCCGGGACGTAGTCGATCCCATCGAAACGCCCGCGCTGGCTAAGATTCAACATCGAAATGGGCGGCGCTCCGTCCTCATTACCGCGGGTCTTTCGCCTGAGGGTAGCCAGACAGGAACGACGGTGGCCGAGCGAATCGAGCAGGAATTTCTTCCACTCTTCGCCGGGCGCTCCGACGTGGAGATCGAGATCGCCGGCGAGGTTGTTCAGTCTCGGGAAGCCGTCGCAGACCTCGCCTTCGTCGGTGTAGCCGTTCTCCTCGGGATTGGCGCCGTCATTGCCATCATGCTCGGATCGTTTCTCGAAGCGTTCTTCGTGATCGCCGTCGTGCCCTTCGCCGCAGTCTTTGTAGCACTTACGTTCTGGGTCCACGGCATGAACTTCAGCCTGCTGCCGCTGATCGGAACCATCGGTCTTTCGGGTGTCGTCGTGAACGCATCGATCGTGATGGTCGATTCGGTTCATCAGGCGATTGCGCATCTCCGAGTCGGTGCGAGCGAAACGGAGCGAACGGAAGTCATCATCGAGGCGTTCGTCTCCCGACTTCGCCCGGTCCTCGTGACGAGTCTTTCTACGCTGGGTGGCGTCCTGCCGACGGCCTACGGCTTCGGCGGATGGGATGCCATCATGTCGCCGATGTCATTGGCACTCGGATGGGGCCTGGCGCTCTCATCGATCGTGACACTTTTCCTGGTGCCTTCTCTTTATATCGCCGCGAGCGATATCAATCGCAAAGTGGCCGAATTTCGCGGTCAGGCGCTGACCCCTCTCAATGTTGCTGAGGACGCGGCCGCCTAACAAGTGGGACTGGCGACGATTCGACCGTGATGAATGTATCTTGGGTCGGATCCCGGCATGCTGGTGTCTGTCCGACGCCCCCCCCATGAGAACATCGACGCCGGTCGTGAGATCGACTGGAACAACACGTCTGCCGACTACGCGGAGTATCGGCGGGGGCCGCCCGAGAGCTTCTATCGCCGACTCGAAGCCATGGGCATCGGAATTCCCGGCCAACTAATGTCTGCTCTACTTCGACTTGCCGAATGCGCGCTCTTCGCGGGATTGGCGCCACGCTTGAGGCCGAGGCTGTCGAGGTCTTTGCTGACAGTCGCTATGTCCGGAGGGCCGGCCGATATCCAGGCCGCGCGATGCACTCCACCCGGTCGCACTCTGCCGGCCGAGCCATTCGCAAAAGGCCACGCCACACCGCGAAGTGCTCGGCCCCTAGCTACACAATTTCTAGAATGACGATCCGAGACGAGCGCGAGTTCTCAGCTACCCATCTTCTTGAGATCCGCCAAAACGCCCTTCGCCACGGCCTTGAGCGTCTCGAACACTCCTTCGCCCGTCGTGGCGCAAGCCTCGAACTCGACCGCTCCCATCGGATTGCAAAGCTTCTGCAACTCTTCGAGCGGCGCGGCGTTAGGCAGATCGCGCTTGTTGTACTGGACGACGTAGGGAGTTTTGTCGAGGTCGTAACCCTGTTCTTTCAGGTTGACCTTGAGATTGTCGAGGCTTTCGAGGTTGGCCTCCATGCGCTCGATCTGGCTATCGGCCACGAAGACGACGCCGTCGACGCCCTTCAAGATCAGCTTACGACTCGCGTCGTAGAAGACCTGCCCGGGAACGGTGTAGAGATGGAAGCGAGTTTTGAAGCCGCGGATCTCACCGAGCGCCAGGGGTAGGAAGTCGAAGAAGAGGGTGCGCTCGGTTTCGGTGGCGAGCGAAATCATTTTGCCTTTGACGTCGGGATTCGTTCTCAGGTAGATGTGCTGGAGATTCGTCGTCTTCCCACATAGCCCAGGTCCGTAGTAGACAATCTTGCAGTTGATCTCGCGCGAGCTGTAATTTATGAAGGACATGGGGAGCCTTGTGGAATCGTAGAATAGGTTTCGCTGAGGTGAGCCAGGTTGAAGATTCGAGCGTTAGTCGGAAAAGAGGTTATCGATATCGTCGTCCGTAATCTCAGCGAAAGGTGAATCCTGACTCTGCATCGCGGTTTCCGCGTTCTTTCGCATTTCTTCGAAGAGCTTGGCGAGTTCGCTGCCCGCCTTTTTGACGCGCAATCGCACGAGGCCGAGGGAGCTACGCTCGTCGAAAACGACGACCAGGATCATGCGGTCACCGACCAGGGTCATATGCAGATTGTCCCGCTGGCCCTGGTGGAAATGAATCGGGAATTCTTCTTCGCCGACGATCTTGGCGAGTCCGCTGGTCGCGGCCACGCAGCCGGCTGTGAGGCTGGCCAAGCTCGTGCTGTCGATTCCCTGAAGCTCGCCGGTTTCTGCGATCAGCTGTCCGGCCTTATCGACGACAAAAATGCCTTTGGCGTTGGCATCTCGGACCAGCTTTTGGATGATCGCCAGGACTCGATCAAAGTCCTG
Organism: Myxococcales bacterium; assembly: GCA_012960035.1. GTDB lineage: Bacteria > Myxococcota_A > UBA9160 > UBA9160 > UBA4427 > DUBZ01. The sequence continues at coordinate 432,257 of DUBZ01000135.1, forward strand.
TTGCTGCATCACGAGCTGGGATTCCATCATCGGCATTTGCCTCTATAACCGTCCGGGAAATCGACTCTTTTGCCAGCTTACCCCGCGTTGGGTCGAGCCGGCAACACCTCACCTTGGCCTCACGTCAGCCCCGCATCCCCGCGTGTTGTCATGTTTTGGCGGCACTCGGCTGTGGTGCTTGAACAGGGATCGGCCGGCATTCTTCCTAGCTTTAGTGGGTCCCGTGGTTTATTCGCCGCGTTGCCCTTCTGATCGGGACTCTGATTCCGGCCTTCAGTCTGCGAGGGCGCGTCGATGCCGGATCGCGCGGCTCACTGTAACGTGATCTGCGTATTCGAGGTCTCCGCCGAGCGGCATGCCGGACGCGATTCGAGTGACTTCTATGTTGGATCCGCGCTCTTGGTTGGAGCGTTCGAGTCGATCGGCGAGGTAGTGGGCCGTGGCATCGCCTTCGGCGGTGGGATTCGTCGCGAGGATGACTTCCTTGACGCCGTCGACCTGAGCGCGCTTTTCGAGTTCGCTCACCCGAAGTGAATCCGGCCCCATTCCATCGATCGGCGAAAGTGCGCCGCCGAGAACATGGTAAAGACCCTTGAAGCTGCCGCTGCGTTCGATGGCGGCCATGTCTGCGGGCTCTTCGACCACACAGATCAGCGTCGTGTCGCGACCCGGATGCGCACAGACCGGGCAGGGCGTTCGATCCGAAAGCGTGAAACAAGAATCGCAGACGACCGTGTCCCTCTGAAGTCGGGCGATTGCTTCGGAGAGTTCGAAGGTGAGATCGTGGGGCGCGCTCAAAAGGAAATAGGCGAGCCGGGTGGCCGACTTTTCACCGATGCCCGGTAGGCGCTTCAGGCTTTCCACGAGTCGGTCCATCGCCGGCGAAGTCGACAAACTAGCTTCCCAGGCCGGCGAGCATGGACTGCTGCACCCGGGCGAGTTCTTGGCCGACGGACTCCTGAGCCTTGGTGAGGGCGGCGTTCACGGCGGCAGCAACGAGGTCCTGCAGCATCGCCTGATCTTCCCCAGCGAGAAGGGCTTTCTCGATCTTGATCGAGACCACGCGCAGGGCGCCGGAGACCGTGGCTTCCACCATGCCGCCTCCGCTGCTCGCCTCGAAACTGCGTGCGGCGAGTTCTTTCTGCATATCACCCATGCGGCTCTGCATTTGTTCCGTACGCTTGAGCATTTCCTGCATGTCGTTGGGGTTCACCGGTTTTCTCCAAGCGGTCGGATTTCGACGATTTCTGCTTCGAGGATCTCGAGTGCCAGGTTCACTGGCTCACTATTAAGCGCCTCCTGGCGGCGCTTGCGCGAGTGTTCGCGGGAATCCGTATTGCCTTTTTGTGGGTGATGGGCGCTTTCCGTTTCGACCGTGACGCGAACAGGTTGCCCAAAGAGATCGCTGGCGAAATTTTCGAGATCAGGAATTCGCGTCGTGAGCCGTTCTGCATGGAATGCGACTTCCGCGCCGAGGACGATATTGTTGCCCTCGATCGAGAGGAGCTTTGCCGCTTCGAGACTGGCGAAAAGGCTGCGATCACTCTCGAGCGCTTTTCCACGGAATCGATCGAAGAGGGCCTCGGGTGAGGCACCGCCGCCGAGAGTTTGCGCCGGCGATGTCGCAGCGCTTTTGCCTTTCCGCTTGGTCGCTTTAGCAACGGGCGCGGGCGGTGCCGCTTTCGGAGCTGTTGGCGCGGGCGGGCGCGAATCCGAAGCATGTGATGTTGGCTTGTTAGGCGGCGCGGCAGGGGGCACAACAGAGGGCGCAGATGCGGTCTGCGATGGTTTCTCGCCGACTGGCTCGGTTCGCCGCCGTCTCGGTCCACGATCCGCCGTTCGACCGCCTGACGGGGCTGCTCCGCCGCCGGCTCCTCCCGTGCCCGAACTGGATGCCAGGCGACGTTCGAGCTGATCGAGGCGAGTCAGAAGCTGTTGGACATCGTCTCCCGCTGGCAGCGTCGCCAGGCGAATCACGGCCATTTCGAGAACCGCGGTGGGGCGCGGTGCCCAGGAAAGATCTTCGATTTCGCGCACGAGCGCTCGGAACATGCGGCGCAAGCGTGTGGGTTCGGTTCGCGAGCTCAACGCGATGAGTTCGGCGCGCTCCTCGTCCGTTCCGTCGAAGAGCCCCTGGCCATTCGGTGCCACACGCAAGACGACGAGGTCTCGCAATAATTCGAGCAGTGCGTCGGCGATTCGCCGCGCCTCGGATCCGCCAGCTGTCGCGAGCACGACCGACTCAAGGGCGAGCTTGGCGTCTCCTTCGATGCAGGCCTCGATGATTTGGCGTAGCACGCGACGATCGACGAGGTCGAGGACCTCCGCGATGGTTTCGTCGGTGATGGTTTCGCCGCCGTAGGCGATGATCTGATCGAGGAGCGTCTGGGCATCGCGCATCGATCCGTCGCCTTCGCGCGCGATCTGCGCGAGCGCTCCGGCGGAAATCTGGATTCCCTCGGACTTACAAATTTCGCGCAGTCGATCGGAGACGCTGGCGAGGGCGATGCGCCGGAGATCGTGACGCTGGCATCTCGAGAGAACCGTGAAGGGGATCTTCTCTGGATTGGTCGTCGCGAAGACGAAGAGGCTTTTCGGTGGCGGTTCTTCGAGGGTTTTGAGAAGCGCATTGAAGGCCGAGGTCGAAAGCATGTGGACTTCATCGATGATGAAGATGCGATATTTGCCCGGTGCGGCGGCATAACGAATCGACTCGATGACTTCTCGAATGTCATCAACGCCAGTTCGACTCGCGGCGTCGATTTCCTGGACATCCGTCGAGCGGCCTTCGGTAATTTCGCTGCAGGCCATGCAGCTGCCGCAGGGTTCGTCGGTCGGTCCCTTTTCACAATTCAGGCAACGCGCGATGAGTCGCGCCAGGGTCGTCTTTCCGACACCGCGGGGTCCCGTGAGCAGGATCGCATGGGGGATTCGCTCGCTTCGAATTGCGTTTCGAAGGGCCTTTGTAACATGACCCTGTCCGGAAACTTCGTCGAAGCTCTGGGGGCGCCACTTGCGGGCGATGACCTGGTAACTCATCGGCGATCCAATGCGATCGCGAGGGGCAGGTCGATGATCAAAGGAGGATGCTCAGGCAAGAGGGGGGACCCAACCTATTGAAAGATTATTGAAGACTGCACTCGATCGTTTTACGCGTTCGCAGGCATGCTGAGAGTTGACCGCAGGGCTTATCCGATCGCAGCCAAGTCCCTGCTGCGGCTGCTTCCTTCCGGATCTGACCGGGTTCACAGGATCCCGAACTCGAACGGGACCCTGCGGTCAACACTCGACACGTCTACTGCGATCTAAATGGCCGAAACGACCGAGCCGCTTCAAGTCATTCACGATGTTCACAATAAAGAGTGACGAAGACTGAAAATACATGGGGTGGCGATGAGTTTCAAACGCTCCCTGAAAAAGGGGACAGGGATTGGATTGTCGCTTCGAGCTCATCGAGGGAGGACAATACGGCGGTGGCCGAGGAAAAACGAGGGTCGTCGCGGTCTTCGGAGGACGGAATAGCGAGACATCGCATCCCAGCCGCGAGCGCGGCGGCAACGCCGTTAGCCGAGTCCTCAATTGCGGTGCAGGCCCCTGGTTCGAGCCGTAGATCCCGCGCGGCCCCGAGATAGACATCTGGATGAGGCTTGCCGGCGGCTTCATTCTCGGCAGAGCGGACGACTTCGAAATAGTCTCGGATTCCGAGTTGATCCAGGGTCGTCTCGATCAGAAAGAGCGTGGATGAGGAGGCGAGAGCGATGCGCCAGCTCGAACTCGCGGCCCAATCCAGGGCGATTTGTGCGCCCTTCATGAGTTGGCCTTCACGTCGAATGTGTTCGGCCACGCGAGCGACGATCTGGTCTGAGACCTGGGAGCAGGATGGCCCGGACCATGGGCTCCTCTCATGCCAGTAGCTGACCGCCTCGTCGATTCGAAGTCCCTGGGTCTTCCGGCAATCCGAGTCGTGCAGGATGAGCCCGACGCTTGCGAAGATCTCGATCTCGGCCCGGCGCCAGAGTGGTTCGGAATCGATCAACACGCCATCCATGTCGAAGATCAGCGCCCGATGTAGGGAATTCAGGGGAGGCCTCGCTCTCGAAGTAGATGGATCGTCTCGCCAATTTGCAGTCGATCGTGCAAGCGTTGGCTTGATCGCTAGTTCTTGGGTCCGTCCGGTTCGCCCGTGAGTTGGAACGGACTTCGACGATGCCGAATTCGAAGGCGAGCCCATTTCAGCGTAGCTCTGGTTTCATGTCGGTGGTCGATCGATTGATTCCGGCGAGCTCGAATCCTCGTCTTGGGGGTCGCGATCGCCAGTCTGATCGACCTTGCTCGTTGGGATCATCCATGACCGGGACGGCAGCATCCTCCGGGCTGTCTTCACATTCTACTGACGGGATTGATCGCGATTCCACTCGCCGCGACTGCGTAGTGGTAGCCCTTCTCCACCGACATCGAGCGGGTCGTCTTGAATCTGCTGCGCAATGCGGCGGAGTCTCGGTCGGATGGCGCGACTGTTCGTGTGACTCTGCTGCCCCCTGCTAAGACGCCTGCTCCGGTGTGAAGCGAACGTGCATGTGGACGACGCTCCGTACCAGGGCGGAAGGGCCGAACTCCGGGCCGTTCGTCGCATAGCACATGTCGGGGAGCCGCCGAAGGATCTCGACTAACGCGACGCGAAGCTCCATGCGTGCGAGGTTTGCTCCCATGCAGAAATGATTGCCGATGCCAAAGCCGAGGTGCTGAGCGTTGCGGTCGATCTCGAAGTCATCGGGGTTTTCGAAGACTTCCGCGTCGCGGTTGGCTGAGCCGTAGATCATCAAGACCTTCTGGCCTTCTTTGATTGGCACACCGCGGAGCTCCGTGTCTCGGGTCGCCGTTCGTGCGAATGAGACGACGGGCGAGACCAATCGAAGCATTTCTTCGATGGCAGCCGGAATGAGGGCCGGATCGTCGATCAGTCGCTGGCGAATGTCCGGGTTTTCGATGAGAAGTTGCATCGCCCCTGTTAGGCCATTGCGCGTCGTTTCGTTTCCGGCGACGAGAAGCAAGATGCACATCTTGATCAGCTCGTCATTGCTCATTTCACGTTCCGCAGCTGTGGTCGGTACCCCGAGTGGTTGATCGCCGAAGCCCGACTCGCCTTGATGGAGGACCCCTTCATCTTTTGCACGCACGAGGATGCTGATGAGATCGTCCTTGGGGTTCTCTCGTCGGTCTTCGATGACCTCGGTGACATAGGTGAAATATTCGAGAGCGGCTTTTCCCGCGGCGGCAGTGATCACCGGATCATCCATGTTGCCCGATGATCCGATCATGGCATCCGACCATTGATGAAATCGGTTCCGGTCTTCCCGACGGATTCCGATCATCTCGGCGATCAGGATCAGCGGCAGTGGGACCGCGATGTCCTCGACGAAATCACACTCGCCCGTCGGTGCGATCGCATCGATCGCCTCGTCCGTGATCTTCTTGAAGATGGTTTCCCATTGTTGAACCATTCGCGGCGTAAAGCCGCGATTGACCAGACCACGCATTTCGCCGTGATGGGGTTCGTCCTCGTCGATCATTCCGATATTCGCGATGCGTGGATCCGGGAGCACGCCCTGGCCGGAGCAAAAGAGCTTGCTGTCCTTTGAAACAGTCACGACGTCGCTGTAGCAGCTCACGATGAATGAGTTTGTCTTCTCGCTCCAGAAGATCGGTTCGTTCTCTCGCAGCCATCGCATGCGATCCTGCATTTCATGATTCCAGCTGGTGGACTGAGCAAAATCGACATCAATTTCCATCGTTCGTCTTCCTCTGGTCTTGTCTGTTGGGGTGGGATTGGTTGCTTTCGCTGGCCTTCGCATTTGCGGATACCGGCGTAGAGCGAGGGGCGAGCGTCGCCAGCGCGAACTCAGCGGCCTCGATGAGTCCAGCTTCCACCGCATACTCGGGATCTGCGAGCCAATTGGTGATCGCGGAGTTCATCATGCCCACCGCCATCTGGGCCAGGAATGTCGCATCGTGATCGTCCCGCATGACGCCTGCGGTTTGGCCCTCTTCGATGAGCGTCACGAAGGGCTCGAAGAGTCGTTCGAGGTAGGGGTGGGGGCCATTCGGTGTTGCGTCGATGCGCATGAATTCCAGCAGCACATCCCGGGCCACACCGCGGCTGGCGGCGATGCCCTCGGTCGCGGAGGAAATGAAGGCGCGAAGCTTCTCGTCTGCGGACCCCTCGCGCTCGAGATGCTCGGAGGTCATCGCGTGGAGATACTCGAAGACTTCGCCGGTCATGAGGCCGAGAAGCGCCTGCTTGCTCTGGAAATGGTTGAAAAAGGTGGCGGGCGCGACATCGGCGACCCGCGCGATCTCGTCGACGGTCGTCGTCTCGAATCCCTGCTTCGTAAACAGATCTCGGGCCACACCGTAGATCCGAGATCGGACCTCGATTTTCCGACGTTCACGGCGGCTCGGGGTAGCGGGCACTTGGGGCGTGTCTTGCTGGTGAGATGGCGTGTCTGGCAAAGCGAGTCTCGCTGATTACTAAAAATGACTTCCAGAGGATCTATCGGTGGAGTGCTCTATGAGATTAGAGAATACTCTAAGATTGGTCTAAGCTCCAGCCAGAATGGCGCCTTTTCGCGATTATCAGCGCGAATAGAGTCAAATCAATGCGAATTTGTTCTCAAATGGACAATGGGTGGGCTCGAGCCAGGAGCCCGCTGCGGATTAGCCTTCGAGAGGCGGTCTGCCCTATGCGATCTGCCCCCCAATAGAGATCCTCACAGACGACGAACGTCGGAACGCCGAAGACCCCTCTTTCGTAGGCGTAAGGAATCTCCTTCTTGATCTGTTCGACTAATTCATCCGTAGGCCTCGTGGAGTCGTAGCCGGCGAGAAAAATGCGGTCGTCGTTGATGCCCGTGCAGGTATTCGATGCGCTTCTGGTGTTCGGTCGGAAGTCCGAGGTAGCAGGCGTGGCTGTCCGAGAACAAGATGTCGCCGCCGATCGGCGTCCCTTCGATCAGTTATGCGATCGAGCCGAGCGATGGTTGTTCCATCCAGGTGACATCCGCGTGCCAGCCGTTTTCTCGGCCATGGCCGGTGTCCTCTCTCATGCCCCGAATTGGACGCATAAACCTTGGCGGAAATCTACATCTCGCGGCGCAATATGGGCTGTTCTGCGTGAAGAGAATCGCCGGCGAGCAGGCAACTATTGTCGCTTGCCCGCTGATACAATCCGGTTGACGACAACGAATTTTATAGGAGGACATGGTGAGCGAAGCGCAAGAGTATGAGACGATCCTCGTCGAGAAGCGGGGGCAGGTGGACTGGGTCAGCTTGAATCGACCCGAGGCGATGAACGCGATTAACACACCGATGGTGACCGAGCTTCGGGACTACTTCGGCAGCTTGTACGAGAACGACGACACGCGAATCGTTGTTCTCCGAGGCGAGGGCCGCGCTTTCTGTGCCGGCCTCGATATCAAGCAGGTGGGCTCTCGGGAGCACGAGACACCCTTCGGTGGGGGAATGGGATTTCAGGGCTATCTGGCAGAGGCTTACATCCGAATGCGGCGATGTCCTCAGCCCATCATCTCGCTCATTCACGGACCCGCTTGCGGTGGTGGATTCGCATTCGCGCTCGCATCAGACATTCGAATCGCCGGTGAGAGCGCGCGCATGAACGCCGCGTTCATTCGAATTGGGCTGTCGGCCTGTGATATGGGCGTCAGTTATTTTCTGCCACGACTCGTTGGGATATCGATCGCTTCTGAACTCATGTTGACTGGACGCTTCATTCAGGCCGATCGCGCACTCGCGACGGGACTGGTCTCTGAAGTCGTTCCGGACTCGGAACTCGAAGCGGCCGCGCAGCCCTATATCGATGAAATGCTGACGACCTCGCCGATGGGTCTGCGACTCACCAAAGAAGGGATCACGGCAGCCGTGGATGCCTCGAGTCTCGAAGCCGCCATGGCGATCGAGAACCGCAATCAGATTTTGTGTTCGAGGGGGCCTGATGCCAAGGAAGGGATGATGGCCTTCCTCGAGAAGCGTGCGCCCGTTTATAGGCGGAGTTGATGGAGGCGGTCGCGCTATGCCGCGTCTGCCGACTTCACGCATAACGAATTGGCTGATAAATTGGGAATCAATCAGCGGTCGGAGAGCCGACACACAGGCGCCATAGTCGATCTCGCGCTCGGCGGATTGATGACTACGCGCGACGCGGCCTTCGGGATCGTATTGCCGATCGGTTCGTTGGGATCGAGTCAGATCAGTATTGATTTGGGCGCCGGCATTCAAGTTGCCATCTCCGGTTCAGGCGAGAACGACTCGGGCGTGACCGGCGAATTCGGTCTCGATGTACGCGAGACAATTGGTCTGCGCGTGACGCTTCCAGAGTTCTGGCGAGACGAATAACGGCCTGATTCATTCGTAGCCCCTGTTTGTCGATCGACCCTTGATTGACACGTCCACCATGGGGACTGGGTTGGGACACTTTGGGCCGTCGTGAGAGGCTACGGGACCGCCAGTGCGGCGCGAGCAGCACCGGTACTTCGCAGCGGTTCACGGCGGAATGTTCCGATTTCAATGGCCGAGTAGGGTGGGACCGGCGTGGCGTCTGAGAAAGTCTTCAACACCCAGTTGAGTAGACGGGCGAGTTCGGCGTCGCCGATCGGCGCTTGTGCAACTCCTGGCACACTTGCTAGGTAGGCTCTGCCCGCTGGTGTGCTCGCCAATCGAGAAATGCCGTGAAGCGTCGGCGTGGTGCCGGGAACACCTTCACCCGAGAGTCCGTGGCATCCAGAGCAATGCAGGACATAACCCTCCTCGGGCGGCCGTGTTCGCGATTCATCGGCGTCGGCCGCTTGGGTCCCACAGATGAGGAGTGCGGCAGCGGCCAGGCATCGTCCCTTCAATTTTCCGGTTGGCGCTCGGTCGCCTGCCCGATCACGACTGCGATCGAACAGTTGTAGACCTGCGATGTTGCACCCGCGCACCAATTGATGTCGTTATTGCGGTACCAGTGGTATTCGGGTCGCTCCCCTTCGTTTCGATTGCATACACATCGGCCGCACATGGTCTTCCCGCAGCAGTCGTTGTAGGAAATCAGGTAGTCCTTGCCGTCGGCCGGATTAAGACAGGTCCCGACCCAGGTCACCGGTGAAACTTCGGTTCCGGGAGGACACGTGGTTGAACTACCGCCGCAACATGCGCAAGCGAAGCCGTCGATCGCACAGTGTCGCCAGTATTCACAGCTCTTCGGGTCACCGGCGGGTCCTTCGATTGTCTCGACGGGAGCCGGGACTCGTTTGGCGTTTGGATTCGCGGATGCGCGTGCGACCGGTAGTAGAGGAAGGACGGTGCCGGCTGTCAGCAGTGCACCCAAGCGCGCCACGAACGTTCGCCGACTTGTACCGCGCGCGATCGCACGCGACCGGTCTTCGATCCATTCATCCATGCTTTTCATGATCCTGCTCCCGCGCGCGGAAGCTGAAAGACTTCAGCCTCATCGCTCTGCTGAAGGTACTCCTGAATCGAGGCCAGATGAAGTCGCTCTGCCTCGAAGAGACTCTCGAGATGTTCGCGCGTGTTGACGATTCCCTTGGCTGCGATGCGACCCTCTTTGTCGATTAGAACGGCATAAGGCAATTTGGCGACTTCGAAGCGCATTCCGAGTTCCATCGAAAGAACATAGGCGGAGCGGTCCAGCCCTTTTTGCTTCGCGAAGCGGGTGTGCTCATTCGGATCGCCATCGCTCGCCAAAAGGACCCGTAGATCCGATCCCTCCTCGCCTTCCATCCGCAATAGAGTTGGGAGAATCGTCTCACAGACGGGACAGGTCGGAGACAGGAAGAAGAGCAGGGTGCGCTTCGCTGCGAGCTCGATTGTTGAACCATCCAGGGCTTGCAAGTTGAGGTCGGGTGCAAGATCTCCGACCTCGGGGCCGGCAGAAGTCGCCAATGCACCGACGGGCGCGATGCGTTCGTGTAGCAAGCCGATTTGTCGGGTGAGGGCGACGACCACGAAACCGAGCGCGACGGTGACGATCCACAAAACGGCGTTCGAGACGAGGAGGGCTTCAGTCATGTGCGGTTCTCCGAATGCGGGCCATGGCGGTCAGCGCCGCCAGTTGTTGCGAGGCCATGAAGACGAGGGCCGTGGCTGCGAGCCCGCCGGCAATCGTGAGGACGTCGACCAGGTGGAGCGAGCGGGACGAGACGGGGATCATGATGAGGGCGGCTGCAAAGGCGAGGGCGGCATTTCGAAATAGCAGGGCATTCGAGATCGGGCTTCGCTTTGACGGGCCGAGGCAGCCGCAGTCGATTTCACGACGGCCCCGGGCTAAATTGATTGCGATCGAGAAGGAGTACACGCATAACAGTGCGATGGCGGCGCCGGCAACGGGTCGGATGTCTGATGCAATCAGGAGTTCGGCGGTGATTCCAATCTCTGCGAGGATGACCACGGCGGCGGCGGGTGGAGCCAGGGAGCCCAGTAGTACCCGGTAATCCCGCAGCGTCTGAACGAATGTCGAGAGGTCGCTGAGTTTATGTGCGGCTGCGACCGCGAATAACAATGCGAGGTCGCAGCGGAGAATCCAGTTGAGAACGGGGTCCACGCTAGGGGACTCGTAGCGTGGGACCGGCGAGCCCCGCTTCTGTCAGCGTGCGCAATGAATCGCCCGTCGATGAGTCGAGGACGCCGACAACCCCTAGCGTGCCATGACGGACGAAGAGCAGCGGGTTGTCGTCCTGGGTCACTGCAATCGTGTGTACGCCCTCGGACGGCAAGATCCAGTTCAGGACATTCCGCGTGAAGCTGCTCTCATCGACTCCCATCATCGGTGCGAGAAATGCAGCCGTCATGTTGGGCGAATCGAAACGGCCGATTCGTTCGTGGGTCGACAGATCCCAGACCCAGATCTCAGGTCCCGCGTCCTTGTGGCTTCCGTCCCCTCCCTGGTGCATGACGACGAACAGCCGGTTGCTCGTGCTGTGGAGCGCCACGAATTGCAGACCACCCGGCCGCCAACCGTCCATCTTGCTCGCTTCGTCCACGAGCGACCAGGCCGCTTCGACGACCGGCGTGGGCCCCGAGAAGTCGACGGTGTGGACCTGGCCGGCGAATGAGATGAAGGTCCAGCGGAGTCCACGGCGACCCGCTGACATGGTGACTGCGTCTTCGACGACATCGAAGAATTTTGGGCCGCGAGTGATTCGCTTTTGATGTCCGGCCTCGTCGAGTTCAACAACGAGAGTCGAACCATCGCCGCACAGTGAGGCAAAACGATGTGCATCAATCGGGTAGATCCCCGCGCAGCCGGTGATGATGATCTCTTCGACGAATTTCTGTTCAAGTAGATCAATGATCGAGACTGACGTATTGGGGAACTGGTTGAACACGCCAACGAAGCGCTCGCCGATCAGTTCCGCGTAATGCTGGGACGTATTGCTCGAGCCAGAGCGTGTGGGGAATACGATTTCGTGTTTGAATCCGAGCGTTGTCGCGTCATAGACGCTGACGTAGTCGACGCGCTCGCCTCGGGTACCGCGCGAGTAAGCGATGTCGACCGAGTAGATCTCGTTGCGCGATGGGAGGAAGAGTGGCGTCTTTGGGGTGATCAGTGATGGAGAATCAAGGACCGCCAGGACTTCGCCCGAGTCACCATCGAAGAGCACACTATGTTGTGCCAGTCGGTCTGGAACCCATAGGGCGTGTTCACCCATTGGTGGCAGCGTGGCAACGGCGGCCTTTTCACTAGGGACGTCCGCGGCAACAAAATTGGCCGTGCAGATTGTCGCGATCAGACCAAGCGTCGATGGGCGTGTGAAGGGATTCATGCAGGAGTCTCGATTTTATTCTTGTTGGAACAGAAAGGGAGCCTATGTTCCCGATATCCAGTCGGCAAGCCGCTCTCCGACACTTCCTCGACGTCGGCCCAGAGGAAATGGTCACGCTGTTATGGCTGATGCATTGTCGAATCGGAAGCCCTGAAAAGGCCAATTTCCGACCGGTCGCCAACTTTTCCCCGAACGGCCGCCGGGTTGCCAAAGGCCAGGCTATGTGGCGGGATAGAGCGTGTGACGAGCGCGCGCGCGCCGATCACGCTGTGGTCGCCGATCTCGACGCCGCGCATGATTGTGACATCCGCGCTGATCCAGGTGTGCTCTCCGAGTCGAATAGGCTCAGTCCTTTGTGGATGGTCGGCGTCGAGGGCGTGCTGATCGGAATCGAGTACTCGGGAGCCGGGGCCCACCCATGCCTTTCGGCTCAATTCGACGAGTTCCTTGGCGCTGATATGACAGGCGTGGAGCCAGCACTCCGGCCCCACAATCAGACGCCCATCCCGCATGGCGCGCAGGTGAATCGTGCCGAGATCGGTGTAGAGCCATGTTCCCGCCCCTATATCGACTTCGGCATTGGAGTCGACACGAAAGCAGACGGCGTCGCGTCGCCGCTCAGTATAAACATCAGGACCAATTCGCAGTCGGGCACTCGGCGCGAGCTCGAATCGGGCGAATACCAAATTTGTTGAGGCGTCGGGATGAATCTCGAGACCCGGATGACGACGCATCAGTCGGCGCAGTCGCCATTGGTCGAGTACGCGGAGGAGGGGCCAATAGATTCGAATCCAGAGCCGTTGCATGGCGCGGAACTATACGCCGGACTGACTGCTCCGTCAGCGCCATTACGCCATCGGGCGTGTGCCTCAGCAACCTACACGAATGGCAACCTGGACCGTTGGATCGAGCCGCCCGCTTAGCAAGGAAAACTCCGAACCCATAGCGCTACTCCGTTAAGCCTAAATTCGCTAAGGCGAATCGACGACGAAAGCGAACGGTCTACTTGGCCGCAGAGAAGACTGACGGCCATGGCTTCATTCGGCCCCTGAACCCGCCGTCTCCGGCCCACTTCAGAAATCCGATCTCGCCAAAACCCTGCGGAATCGCGGGATTTGATCGGTCGAACTGTGGATGTATGTGGCTGGTCTCTGCGTCGGCAGGCTACATGGCGGTGGAGGGAGTTGGGGGGAGTCTGGGGCGAACTCGTCTCTGTGGGTGGATCCCTGTTAGGCAGGGGGAATACAGGGAATTTCTTCGATTTCGGACTCGTCTGAGCGAATCAGGCCCAAGATTTCAGAGAGATTCCGTGGTTATAGCGTCGAATTCCCCGTGACAAGGAACAGGGAATTCATTTCGATAAGCAGGGGGGAATAGAAAAAACAAGCAGCGTTTTCTGCACCACCGATAGTAGGTGTTCTGACAAGTAGGCCCGAAGGGGCCCGTTCCGGGAAAGCGGCAGATAAGTGGAAGAAACGGCACTAGGATTGATCCAATTTTCTTTGAAGATGAACGTGTTCTCATCGATGGAGCCTTCCCAAGGTTAGACGCCTGAGATGGTGCTTCCAGGCAGGAGTCAACGCAAAACGCCCCAATCCGAAGAGCGAGGCGCGGCGTGAAGTATGATCGGCAGACGTAGCTGGCATCACGTCCTGACTCATCTCGGACTGAAGCATCCGCCCGGATGAACCTACGGCTCCCGAACCCCTCTACGAGCGAGCCCGGGTGCCATGTACTCAGAGAGAAGAGTTAGGAGCGATTGCGCCGACGGCCCTTCCCCGCGAGACCCATTAGGCCGAGGCCTAGGAGGAGAGTGGTGGACGGTGCGGGGACGGGGGACCACACCGCAAACCCAGCGCGCTCAGTCCAGTGCTCGTCATCGAGGCCGACCTCGAAATCGTGATCGCTGCCATGCCAACCATAATCATCGATATCGTCAAGGCCCTCGACCTCCGCGTAGTTAAATTCCCTCTGCCTATCCGGTTCGCTCCGCCTGAACCACTGGACCCAGGGGCTACCGGCCTGTAGCGGGCTCTCGCGAGGGCCGTACTCGCGGAAAGGTCTGTAGGGGTTCCGCGCACCGGTAGCGGAGCGAACCGGATAGGCAGAAAATTCCCAATCAGCGTCGTAGTCCTCAGATCCATCCTCAGAGAACCCATAAGGAGTGATGATGGTGCAGTCGGACTCCTCCTCGAAGCACACACTTGCGAGCAAATGAAAACTGTCAAAACTTCCAGCAACTCCATCGAGGAAGACCTGATCGAGCAGCGCCTGAGAGGCCAATAAGGCGGACTCTTCCGTTTGAAACGTGAAGTCCGAGACCTCATCACAACCGTTGAACAAGGCAATGCACGTCCCATCGTGGAAGTCGACATTATAAAGCGTCCCGCCGACATCGACGCCCGACGCCCCGAGCAACTGGCCTCCGACGACATTGAGAGTCGCGGCGAAAGCCGAGCTGGAAACGAGCGAGAGAGTCAAAATCAGAGGTAGAGCAAGCAAGCGCATGGCAGGCCCCCTAAAGGTGTATGCCGTTAAGTGGCAGCCAGTACGCAATTGTGGTGAGATTTCATTCGCCGGGGTCGACTTATTGCGCCCAGAGAGCCTGATCGCCCTAGCCGGCTCGTCCTAGTCGGTATCCAGCTTGTGGAGGTGGTGCCTCCAGGCCGGCTCAGGCATGTGTTCAGGCTAGAGCCGACCCGAGTCGCGGGCGCATAGGGTCGCCATGCGGTCGCCAACTGACCTATGGAGATCTCAAGTATCTGTTTTTATTCCGTTATTTAATACAGAGCACGCGACTGAAAATAGCGATGTCGGCGGTTCGAGCCCGCCCTGGGCCACCCACTTGTGTGGCCTCGATGTCCTCTGATGACGCCCCCTGTCCTGCTAAATGCCTGATCTAATTGCGCTCTGAACGCGCTCCGGGGAGATTGAGCATGTCTTCGCAGGACACCCTAGCCACCTCGCATCACGCCTGCTGGCAGCCCTCCCGCTTGTCGAGGTGGTGCTTCCAGGCAGGGACAACGCAAAACGCCCCGACCCGAAGGTCTAGGCGAGCCCCCCGATGGACGTTGGGACAGAATCCCCCTCGGATGGACGAAGACCGGGTGGCCCCAGCGTCTCACTTCAGCGCTCGCCCTTAACGAATGCCTTCATCCGATCCCGGAACTCCTGGCTCCCGGAGCACATCACCTGGTTCCTATTCTCAATCGCCATCGCCGCTTCTTCGAGTTGGTCGTCCGGAACGACGGCGGAAACCAAGCCCGTGGCGAGGGCGCGCGGTGCTTCTTGACTTGACGTCACAGGCCCCTTGAACGTACTCAATGAGTCTGATTCCCAGAAAGAGGGCCCCGAACATTCAAGCTGGGCACTTTCAGCGCCAGGGCCAAAGCCGCCCTAACCCACTCAGGAGATTTGACCATGCTGCACTTGGATCTTGAAACGCGCACCTCGGTTGTCGGCACGCTCTATACCGTCACCGACGTGGATGGCGGCCCCACAAAAGAGCAGCGCGACCTGCTCGAAGCCCTGGCCCGGCACGTCATGCGGGTTC
>DUBZ01000136.1 GCA_012960035.1 Myxococcales bacterium
CCCAGGAGTTGGCACCCTTTCGCTGGGCCCGAGCGGTCGAGCCCCCCGCCGAGCCCCCTGGCTGAATCGAACCCAGCACTGGTCCGGTCTCTCTGAATTCTTCACGCTCTCGGTGTACGCGGGGTAGGGGGCTCTGGGACCAATGTTCGGGTACGGGGTGTCGCGTGCTCCGCATCTCGGTCGATTCGGCGGTCCGTGTGATCAGATCGAAGCGGTGAGTTCACCCATTCGTTGGGTCAATTTGTCGTTCTCCGAGTAGTCGATGGGAATCACCACGAGGCTGGGGCCATCGGTCTGAAAGGAAGTTTCCAGTGTCTCCAGGAGCCTTGAGCTGTCTTCACAGCGGTATCCGTTCCAGCCAAAAGCGTCGGCCAGCGTCACGAAGTCGGGGTTCCCGAAGGACAGGTCTGTATGCTTGCCGAATTCGTTGAACTGTTTCCACGCGATCAGCCCATAGGCGTTGTCCTCCCAAATCATGATCGTGATATTGGTGTTGTACCGCTTTGCGGTTTCCATTTCCTGAACGTTCATGAGAAACCCGGCGTCCCCGCATATGCCAAGGACCCGCTCATTCTGGCCCACGAGGGAAGCGGCGATGGCACCCGGTAGGGCGAAACCCATGGAGCAGAAACCATTGGGAATAAGACAGGTGTTGGGCTCGTGGCACTGGAAGTAGCGGGCGATCCACATCTTGTGAGCACCCACGTCGGAGAGCAGAAGGTCTGTGGGGCCGAGAACTTGGCGGGCATCCCACAGGGCCTTTTGCGGCTTGATGCGGCCCACCGCATCGTCATCTTTGTGGGCCTCGAACTCCTCAGTCATTTTTTTTCGGCAGTTCGCACCGTGGGAGTGGTCGAAGTGAAAATCGTCTGTTCCCTCCGCGGCGATCCGTTCATTGAGCATCCAGAGGGTGTGGGCCAAATCTCCGACCACCTCGATGTCAATACGATAGTGCTCGTCAATCTCTGAAGGAATAAAGTCGCAGTGAACGATGCGGTGCGTACCCAGTGGATTCCAGAGATTCGGATGGTACTCCACCATGTCGTAGCCGAGAGAAATCACGAGATCGGCTTGGTCGATGGCGACGGCTGGAACGTCTTTGCTGCCAAGGCCAATAGTATAGCCGCAGCAGGGGTCGTCCATGTCGAGGGCGCCCTTCGCCATCATCGTATTCAATACGAAGATCCCGGTGGATTCGACGAATTTTCGCAATTGGTTGTTGGCTCGGCGCCGGATGCAGCCGTTTCCTGCCAGAATGATCGGGCGCTTCGCGGCCTTGATCGCCTGCCAGGCCTGGTCGAGGATCTTGTCGTCCGCGACAGGTCTGCGAAATTGTCGTGGCTCGATGGGCACCAGTTTTGTTTCGTGCTTCGCGATGTCTTCGGGCAGTTCGATCAGGCACGCCCCCGGCTTTTCGGTGGTCGCTAAACGAACTGCCTTCCGAACGATCTCGGGAATATTGTCGGCGTGATAGATCAT
This sequence comes from Myxococcales bacterium, assembly GCA_012960035.1. Taxonomy (GTDB): domain Bacteria; phylum Myxococcota_A; class UBA9160; order UBA9160; family UBA4427; genus DUBZ01. The sequence continues at coordinate 1,480 of DUBZ01000136.1, forward strand.
CTGAGCCCACTTGGTGACGGGCCGAAACATCCCGACAACATCCATGACCTGATGCGACTCCTTGTGGAGACGCTCGGATGATCCCTGGCCCGTAAGCACCAGCATGGGTGCGCGGTCCATGTTCGCATCGGCGACGCCCGTAATGAGATTTGTGGCGCCGGGGCCAAGGGTGCCCAGGCAGCCCGCGGGCTTGCCCGTCAGCCGGCCGTAGATTTCGGCCATGAAGGCCGCACCCTGTTCATGGCGAGTAAGGATGAAGCGGACCTTGTCAGACTCCTGCAAAGAGATCATGAAGTCGGCGTTTTCTTCGCCGGGCACGCCAAAGATCATCTCGATG
>DUBZ01000137.1:0-111167 GCA_012960035.1 Myxococcales bacterium
CGCCGAGCTGACCAGAGGGAGCGCCATCACGAGCGCAAATGCGCCCAGTGCGAGTGCTTTCTTCATAGCTAATTTAACTCCTGTGTTGATCTTCCCAGATTGAATTCGCATTTCTTTATTTCCTTCGTTCTCAAGGTGTTACGTGTCTCGCTAGCGGCCGTGGTTCGTGCCCGACGTGCCTGAGCGCCGTCGCTGGCTCTGTGCTCACTGTCGCTGTTGTTCATCAAGTGGCTCGACCGGAGCCGAGGCAGCACTTGATTTAATCATCCCATCATGTTTACGATGCGAAATTCGCTCGCAACCACTTAGGGGCAAGTACCCAAGCCAAGGCCTGTGGTCGGAGTTGCCAGACAGTCTGCGCAGCTTTTTCCTGAGGGGCCGGGTGCTGAACCGAAGTTGCCGAATACAGCAGTCAAGTCTGCAGCGCCGACACCGCCATCTTCGTTCACGTCGAATGCGCCAAGGTTCTTCGGGCTCCACGGGTTCGATCCACCGAAATTACCGAAAACGCCTGTCAAGTCGGCAGCACCCGTGTTGCAGTCCTGGTTGGTGTCGGTGTCACATATGTTGCCATAGCCATCTTCGTCATCGTCGCGCTGCGCCGGGTTTGCAACACCAAGGCAGTTATCGCCGCCACCTTCGACGTCGCAGACGCCGTCAGAATCGGCATCACCAAGGCACGTCGGGCCAGCTGTGGAAACGAGGGCCAAGGCCAGCGTAAGCAAAGCTGCACTCGAGAGTGCAATAATCACTCGTAGCTTCATTTTGTGTCTCTCCTTTGATTGACAGTAGCTCGTTTCACCCACTAGACCCGATTTCGGCAAAGTTGTAAAGCGCTTTCACCCTTTACCCCTCATCTCCTCAACTGCATCCGTATTGGGCTTGCGAACTCCTGTTCATCCAATGTTTTGATCTTTTCAGATCGTGTTGCTCTCTAAGGTTCGTCTCGCTCTTGCTCTTGATGGCGTTCGTTGGTTCTGATGGTTCTTGAAGGTCCTTGTCTGCGTCCCAATCCCAGTTGAACCGCACATTCAAGTTGCTTCAGTCGTTCTTTTATCCCACTTGCGATTGCTACCCGCTACCGGTCTTTCGATCGATCAGCTTGTGCTGTTACGTCTACCACCGACCTGCGCCGGTTGCGGCAATCGCTACACAGCAGCTGTGAGCAAGTTCTTGCGGGTCTTTCTATTTTTTCTATTTCCTCGCTCGCTTGTACCTGCTCGTTGCTGCCAAGAATCGCTTTGGCCGTTCTCTTGTTTCTTTCAAACTAACTACGTCTTCCTGGCTGTGATCTTCGTGCAATTTTCACCGTTACGTACCGGCTGACCGGCTGCGTCCCCCCAGAGGGGGAGTGTAAATCTGCTTATTAACAATGCAAAGCCCATGCCATGGGGCTCGAATCGACTAAACCACTGAATTTACTGGGAATTCTCAGATCACCATCTGTCGGGAGTGGGAAAACTCTTTCCCACAAAGGGAAATTGAGGAACCGCGAGATCTCGGTCTGGAGCGTATTGCGCTGTTGCTCTTTGAGGAGCCCGACAGCTGCCGACACGACACCGTGAAACGCAGTCAGTCGATTATGGGCATTCTTCAATTCACTGGGCGTCACTTCGTTTATCTCCGTAGCCATCCGAATGGCCATCACGGGGAATTCGCGAGCAAAGGGGCTCCGATCGAGGGCTAAAAAGCTTCGCAGAGTCTCTCTTAGCAGCCCCCGCGACTCTTCATACCAGTGGTATGAAATCATCCGATGTGTCCCAGATTTCAACTGCCGCCAGGTAATCATGGACTCAGTGCCGTCCAATCGGATTTCACCGGAATCTTCGACAACCCAGCCGCGGCCAGGGAAAGCTGTCTTGGGCGAAAACGGCGTCCGAAAGCGGTCTAGGTGCTCCCCGACCCCCCAGAAGACTTCGATCGGCGCGTCGGCAGAAAACGGGTTCGCCGAAGCAGAGTAGCCGCCAAGCCCTTGCCGCGAATACTCTTTTCGATAGGCCCTGCGGAACGAAACCTTCGCGAGATCGTTGTTCGCCTCGGGGAGGTCCCTCGATTCCCATGTTCCAGTGGTCAATTCGGCCAATACCTGCTCGACGCCAAGACCCGCCACGCCGCGATACTTCCAAACCGGCAACAAATACTGAACGCCAAGCATCATCGCGGCGATCACCGCCACCGCTACCGCACGCGAGTATGGCGAAAGCTCCGGGGCTAAGGGGGCGCCACTCGTCGAATTCGACGACTTGATCGGCTGCGCCGGGGCTGAATCACCAGACTTGATGACCTGAGCGAGCAACCCGTCCACGACGTAAAGCGCGATGAGCCCTCCCATCAAGACGACCAACCCCTGCGCGACGTGGATCGAATGGATCTCCGAGTGCGGATTGAGGATGAGTGTGATCACCCGAATGCCATTCATCAAAAATGCAATCGGGATCGAGAGACTGAACAGGGCGGCCCCGTGCAGCCCTCCTCGATCGAAGAGGTTCGTCATCAAAATCGAAAACATGGCCAGTGTCTGCATCGAGCGCAGCCCACTGCAGTTTTCGATGACCTGATAGGTGTCTATCGGGAGCATGATCATCTCGGACGACACCACTGCGGGAATCCCGATCACGTAAAGCATCCAACCCGCGAGGACCGCGGTCTGCAATTGGAACTCCCAGATCAGATTCGCGATCACGGGCGAAGGCAACGGCACCGCAAACAGCAACAACAGGATCGGCACAAGAGCGACGCGGACCGCCGCGAGGCCACGCCACAAAATCGCGCAACCCACGAGGTTCGCGATCAACGAGAGCGCCTGCAAGTCAGCAGCCTTCGTGTAGATCGCCCAGGTGTAGATTCCCACGCCAATCGCCAGAAACGGCGCGACAAGCCAAACGGGGCCTCCCTGCTTGGGGAGTACGAACAATTCGACGCGGCGGTGATAGAGCAGCCAAAGGCTAATCAGCACGATCATGAGCGGCGCCGTTTCAGCAGGCACAAACATGTACGCCTCGGCATCTTTCGCGAGAGTCGACTTCGCGGTGGCGATGCGCGGCTGAAATGTCAGCAGCCCTCGGTACACGAGGGCACCGAGTACGACGTTCAAACCCATGACCCACTTCAGATTCTGCAAGCCCACACCCTGACGGAACGATGCCTTGCCATGTCGCAATTGCGACGATCGCAGCAGCGATGAAAAACAACGCGCAAGAGTAGCGCCCCACTCACGGTGAGGGGCTGCAAACGCAAGCAAAGTTCCTTCGCACTGCAGCACACCCACGGCACTCGAAATGAAGACCTGCTCAGGGATTTTCCCGAAACTGAATTCATCGTACTTTTTTTGCGCAATCCTTAGATTTCGTTACGGATTTACCGGTTCTGCCGATCGCGATATGCACGCGCCGATCGCGACCTGGAATCACAGTTTCGCGGCCCATCTCGCTGCGTATGTACAACACGAAATTGCACCCGAATTGCGATCTGAAATGGACGTACTTCTTACGCGATGCGAATCTTTGTTCGACGTCCCAACTCGGCGCGCTGTCGGAACGGCCCCTCGAACTCGTGAAGGACCTCGAAGAAGTTGACCGCGATGGCGCCGAGACGGAAGTGAAAGGTGCGACGCTCACCTACCCATTTCGCGTAGGACCGGCGGATTCACTCACTGCCGCTACACGGCGCCTGCCCAATGTTGATTCGGTCGAGGCACTGCTCGTCGGGTTGGGCACACAAGCGCGCTTTGAACCCAGCTAACGATTTCTGCCGAAATGAGTCCATGCGCCCCGCCTGTGCGGCCGTCGAGCATCAGTATCGGATCACGCTGCGAATTACGTCGCCGTTGTGCATCGCGTCGAAGGCATCATTGATCTGTTCGAGCGGCAACGTTGCGCTCACCATTTCGTCGAGCTTCACGCGCCCTGACAGGTAGCGATCGACTAGACCCGGCACCTGGGTGCGTCCCTTGGTTCCACCGAATGCAGTGCCGCGCCAAGAGCGCCCCGTCACCAATAAGAACGGACGCGCGTGAATCTCTTGCCCGGCTCCGGCGACGCCGATGATGATCGCTTGTCCCCAACCCTTATGGGTGCAGCGCAGTGCGGTGCCCATGAGTTCAACGTTGCCCACGCATTCGAATGAATAGTCGACACCACCGTCCGTCATGTCGACAATGGCGGCTTCTACATCGTCGACTTCGCTCGCGTTCACGAAGTCTGTCGCGCCAAACTGTTTTGCAAGTTCAAACTTGGCTGGGTTGACGTCGACGCAAATGATCCGTTCCGCACCCGCCATCACGCCACCCTGCACGACGGAAAGCCCGATCCCGCCCATGCCAAAGATGGCCATCGAGGATCCAGGTTCCACCTTCGCCGTGTTGAGTACGGCGCCAATCCCGGTCGTCACGCCACAACCGAGCAAGCAGACCTTGTCGAGCGGCGCGGCCTTGTTGACCTTCGCCAACGCGATTTCAGGAACCACCGTGTATTCCGCAAACGTCGAGGTGCCCATGTAGTGATGCAGCGGCTTGCCGTTCAACGAAAAGCGCGAAGTTCCGTCGGGCATCATGCCCAACCCTTGGGTCTCTCGAATCGCCCCGCACAAGTTCGTCTTGCCCGAAAGACAGAACTTGCACTGACGGCATTCGGGGATGTAAAGCGGGATCACGTGATCGCCGGGAGCCAACGACGTGACGCCCGGACCGACCTCTTCGACAACTCCACCGCCTTCGTGACCGAGAACCGAAGGAAAGAGTCCCTCGGGATCCGCGCCACCGAGCGTAAAAGCGTCCGTGTGACACACACCGGTTGCAACGAGACGAACGAGACATTCGCCGGCTTGCGGTCCTTGAAGATCAACTTGCTCGATCACCAGGGGTTTCGCGGCTTCGACTGCAACAGCAGCTTTAACTTTCATCATCGATCTCCCGGGCTAAAACAATTTTGCGTCGGGCGCGAAAAAATCGATCAGCCCGCGCAGCTCCGGTAGACGGTAATCGCAACGAACAAGATGATCCAGCTCAGGTTCCCAAGCGCGCGAAACATCGAAGTCCCCCGTGGCTCGGCCTCTTCTTCGTCCGCGAAATCAATCGGGCGCGCCGTCGAGCCTTCTCCCGCAGAAAAATCTCCAGGCTGCCCAAAGTCCGCCATGGGGTTGTCGGCAAAATTCCGGGCGAATACCGGCTGGACACCGGTTCGCTCACCGCAGTGGACACATCGCTTTGTCCCAACTGGAAACGAAACGTCGCAGTGCCGACAGCGCACTTCGTAGGCTTCCACGCCGGCGTTGGACGGTCTGGTCGGCTCGCCGTTCGATTGGTTTTTCGGTTTCAACGCGCTGCGCACGGTCTCTCCACGGCGAATAAAATGTCGGGGCGTGCTTTCGGCGATTGCCGCCGAACCACGTGCTAGGTCAACCCAAGTCTAGCAGGCTGCGGGACAACCCTGGAGCGAGCAGCGTGCGCAGCTTTTCGGCAAACGTAAGGCGTGAAGCCACCGCCGTGCGGGTGCACAGCAAGGTTTCGCAACGCAGTGATCGACGCAAAGACACGTGCAATGCGACGGGAGAGGTTCTTCCGCAGCCTGCTAGTGCACGCCTTGGGTCGAGATGAGGGAGGCGGGTTCAATGCCCAGTCCGCGCACGGTTTCGTCCCAAATCACATCTTCGGGCGACTCAAATACCGCCTTGCGATCATGAGGTGCGACCAACCAGGCGCCTTGGGCCATTTCAGCCACAAGCTGCCCGGGGCCCCAGCCCGCATACCCGAGATAAAAGCGAATGGTTCCCGGCACCGCGCCGGTCGCGTTCTTCAAAACGTCGACCGAGCGGGCGAGGTACAAGTCATGGTCGCCAATACGCGAGATCGAAGGATCCTCGAGATTCAAGGTTGAGGGCTCGTTGAGTAACAACCAGCCCGTACTGGGCTCGACAGGCCCGCCCCACTGGATGTTCGCCTTTGGATCGCCTTGCCACTTGACGTCGAGACTCGCGCACAAGGTTGAAGCCAACAGGTCGACGGTTCGGTTCAACACCAGGCCGAAAGTTCCGTTCTCGTCGTGCTCAACAATGAGCATCACTGTGCGACGAAAATTCGGATCCGCGAGTTGCGGCATGGCGACAAGTAGCGTGGCGGTCAGCGATTCATCTTGGATCACGGTGCAAAAGTAGCAGGCTCGCTTGTCTGCGACACGGTCCGGTTGCCAAGTGAGCGGAGGACGAAAGCCAGATTACAACGATAACCCCGTGGGGTTTGATTCTCGATCTTTAGTGAGATGGGCGATCACCCGAAACGAACATCGAAGTCTTTCAATTCCTTGACCGGAATATCACCTGTAGATCGCTGACAAGGTCGACCCCAAAATGCAAAACGCCCACGCAATTTTGTTATTGGATGACGGCGAACTCGATGCTGTCTGCGCACTGCTCGAACATTTGGGCTTGCCGTATACCCGACTTCGCGGGTCCGAAGTTGGGGACGAGATCGAACCTCCGGAAAGCCTGCTGATCGTAACACCGCGTCACGCAAGTAAAGTTCGGCGCGAATCCCCGGATGGCGCTCTTCCAGGCAGGCCTAACCGCATCGTTGCGGTTGACGAAGACTCTCCCTCGCTGCGCCGTAATTTGCGCAACATGGGCTTTTCCACTTGGGTACGCCTACCCGCCGACGATCAAGTGTGGCGACTGCTCGTACAGCGGGCGCTGTATCAAGGCGACGAACGCCGGCGAGAAACACGCTTGCCTGTTGGCGCGCAAATTTCGCTGACCCAACAGGACGAAGCCGTGCCCGCGACCGAACCCGCGCGCCCGGCATGGCTCGCCGACATTTCGAACCGCGGCTGCCACGTCGTCGCAGACGAACCCTTCGACCTCGAAGCCCGTCTTTCCTTCACACTTTCGCCCGAAGCAACCGGAAGTGAAGCAATCGAGCTCAATGGATCGATCGTTCGCACCGGTCCTTGGGACGCCCCCACAGACACGCTTCGCTTTGGCGCGGCGGTGGCATTCGATCCCGACATGCCCGACGCCAGCCGCGTCGTCCTGGCCTGCATGCTCAACGCCCGAATCAGTGGCCCAAAGTCCCTTGCGCCACAATTGAGTCAAGAACTCTCACTCCCGAGCTGCGACAGCCCTGTCCTTCCAGGCCTCAAACTCGACAACGAAACCGACCCCGCAATCGCGACCCCATTCGAAGTCGAACTCTCGACCACAAGCGCACAGGAGTTCGACCCCGACAACCAACGCAAGAACCGGCGGGTCGATTATCAGCAACGCATCGAAGCGGCGATGAGTAACAACGAAATGATTTTGCTTGGACGCGATTTGTCTTCCGGGGGGATGCGGGTCGAACGATTCGCGGCTGCCAAGCTGGGCGCACATCTCGAACTCGCACTCTACGGTCTTGCGAACTCAACACCGCTGGTGCTCGACGCGGAAGTCGTACGCGATGATGGCGAACGAGGCATTGCCTTACGCTTTTCGAGCTTGCCTCGGGGCGCCGCAGCCGAACTCGAAAAATTCATCACCTGCTTGCCCGCAGTCGAGTCTCTGGAAGACGGTGAAGAGATCGGCATGGGAAGCGTGCTGACCCAGGTGCGAACGAGTTCGAACTAGCGCGCGGCGAAGCGACATCGAACCTCGCGGTGCGCGGTCAGTCTGAAGATCGAACCGGTACGCGTCCATTTTCCGAAAGGAAGACCGGTGAGGCAGGCGATCCAAGCTTCCCGGTAAACCGGTTTGCAAGCTCAGGTGCGCACTGTTGGCGTTCGCAAAATACTTCCGAGAGAACCGATGCTGCGATCTCCGACGACTTCTTCCACCACAGATGGCCATGCACCTGTACCACCGCGATTGCAATCGTGGGGTCTTGGGCCGGAGCGGCGGCGATAAACCATTCGTAGCGACCCTTCGGCTCTCGCCCAGACAGATTGCCGGTCTTGCCCGCGACTTGAATCGACCCCAACAACGGTCGACCACGTCGGTCGCGGAATGCGCCACGCGCGGTTCCTCGGGTCGTCGTGCGCACCATCATCAACCGCATTTCGTCTGCGCGCTCGGGAGAAATGACGCGCTTCGATTTGATCGGCTTGGGACGTTTGAGTTCTTGGCCGTCGGCATCGACCACCCGATCCACCCACCACGGCTCGACGCTCAATCCCGTCGCCATCGTGGCTGCAAGCCTGGCGGCATGAAGGGGAGTAATGCGACAGCCCGCCAACCCGCAGCCGAAGCGACCGAGGTCGTACTCCGAACCGCCGAGATCCACCGCGCCCGCGTCGTGTCCCGCACCGGACTGACTCAACCAACCAAAACGATCGATGGTGTCGAGCATGCCCAAGCTGCCGATATCGTTCACGGCAAATTGCGCAAAGCACTGATTGTTCGACGTCGCGAGCGCGACCTCAAGCGATACCTCATGACCAGACTTCGGTTTTTTAATCCGCGATCGCGTCAAACGATACGGGCTACCGCGGTAGCGACAACGGGTATCCCGTACGTTTGCCGACGTTTCGAGTACCGCCGCCGTGGTCACCACCTTGATCAACGACGCCGCAGGATAAGCGCGGGTCGGGGGAAACGTTTCAGGGTCGGTCGAAGCGTAAGCGAGAACGCGCCCAGATTCGGGGTCGAGCACGATCACGTGCCCTCGCTCGACCCTGCCCTTTTTCAAAATGTCGAAGACAGAACGCGTCAGCTCGGAATCAACCGAATATTCGACCCGCAACGGCCCATTGAGGTCGGGACGGTCCATCGGCGCGGGCACCATTTCGACCAACCGAGGGCTCGCAAACGGATCGCTGGTCGAACTCGAAAACGCGACGCCGCTTGACCGCTGGCCGGACGGCTCGTCCGCGTAGGCGTAGACCGAATTGTTGATTCCAACCGGAAGTCGGGAATACAGGGGCTCCGGCGCCTGAGGGCCGGGGGCGTCGGCAGAGCGCGATGTGGCGAGGGTCGTGTCCGACGGATCGCCGCTGAACGCAAACACGTTGTCAAAGCTTGGCGCCTGCACGGGAAGTCCGGCGGCCAGCACCACGCCGAGCACGAAGAAGAGCAGCAATGAGCACACGGTCAGGCGACCGCGCCCGCTCAACGTCCGCCGCCTATGACTGCGGTTCGGACGATTGCCTCGCGACCCAAATGGGCTTCGGCTTTCCTTTTGATCCAGCAATCCGCTTGCTCCCGTTGCAACGCGGAACTACCCCGCGACCGCCAACCTCTCGTTCGACACTTGCCCGGTGCTCGTCGTTGATTGCGTTTGCAAAAAACGCGAACAAGCTCGAAGCACTTCTCTTCGGCCTATCGGCACACGCTGCTTACGGGGGAATATCGAGCAGGTTCTCTTCTTTTCGCTTCGCTGCGATTGACGGCGAGAAGCCGTGAATCCCAAGGAAAATGTCCCGGTCGACCTGCCCAGAGTAGGACGAATCGACCGCAACTCCAAGCCGAACGCCAGGAGTCGCTACCCAAACAAATAGGGTTCTAGGGCATCAAGAGAAATGACGCCGATTCCGTTCTCGCGGGCGACCACGTGCTCCCGCTCCCCGTTGTATCCCCATTGGGCCAGCAAGCACCGGACGCCAAGCTGCTGGGTTTCCATGAGATGGTTGGCCTTGTCGTCAATGAACGTGATCTCATCAAATGCGACGTCAAACCTTTCTGCCAGGGTGCGCAGATGCGCGCGCTTGCTCCGACCCGCCTCTTTGTCCACCACGGCGCCATCGGCGAATAAACTGGCGATTCCGTAATTAGCGAGCAGAGTCGCGACGGAATGACCATCTTTTGCGGTGGCAACTGCCAAATTGACATCTCCCGACCGCGCTTTGAGAATCTCGATCAAGCCTGCAAACGGAACGGACAGCGTTTCCCACACTTCCGGTTGGGCACCGCGGAACGCTTCTCGTTCCCAATAGAAGTACCGATGAAACTCCGCGGCAAAGTTCGCGCCCAACTCTCTAAAAAACGCGTCATAAGTGGCCTGATCATCGAGTTCCGCGCGCAGCTCAATGGCCTGTAGCGCCACGCCGAAATCTTCGGCCCTATTTCCCAGAGGCATCAGCTTCAGGAATTTTTGATACTGGGGGCTGGCGACGATCTTCTCACGAATGAAAAGACGATCTGTGGCCTCGAAGTCCACCAGCAGCGCTTCGCATGTCGGGCTCGGCCGAAACCGGAGCAGTGTCCGCAGCGAAACCCAAAAGCATTCGGGAGCGCTGTCCGAAATCACACCGTCGAAGTCCAGAGCAAGAACTTTCATCGTCCGCCTCGGTTTGGCTCTCTAAACCGAGCCGGAATCCCAACTTGAGCATGCCCGATTGAACTCGCAATGCGAGACGGGGCCATTCGATCGGAACCCAAAGCGAAAGCTAGCGCTATGCTGCCCCGCGGTGAAACGTGTTCTCAATAGTATCGGCCCTCAGTTGCTGCCTTGGTCTATCTCGATCGGGGCAATGATCTATGTATTTGGATACAAGATCGACTGGCAGTCGATCCCCGAAGCCACAGCGAACGCAAACCTTCCGCTGTTCATCGCGATTACCGTCTTTGACAAATTTTCGTTCTTCGTAGTTTGGGGCCTGATTCAGGCCGCGGCGATCCGACAATTTATCGAGCGCATCCCGATCCGAAAGATCATGGCGGTCAAGGGTGCTTCGGAGTTGGTCCGCACCGTAAACAACTCGCTCGCCGACGCTTCTTTTTTGTTGGGCGTTGCTCAGCTCGTTCGATCGGCAACGGTGGCACGAGTGGTCGCCATCGCGAGCATCCCCTTCGTCACGCACTTCATCGTGCTGCTGCTTCAAGCATCCATTGCGCTTCCGTTTCTCGAAGGCGGGGTCGAAGACAATCGCGATGTCGCGATCTTGGTCATGGTCAGCTGGATACTCACCATTGCTGCGACCGTGGCGGTACGCATGGGGTACCTCCGGATCGCGCTCGATCGTTTGGGCATTGGGGGTTGGATCGATAGCGTCAAGCCACGCGAATTATTGCCTTATGTCGGATGGTTTGCCGTCTTCGGTGTCTACGATGTGATGATTCAGGGACTTGCCGCGCGGTCTTTCGGTCTCGAGATCGAATGGATTGCGCTCATCGCACGCATCCCCGTGATGTACGTCGCGCTGCTGATCCCCTCTCTCGGCAATTTTGGCACTCGCGAGATTGCGTTCGCGACGCTTTTCGAAGAGTACGGCTCCCACGAAGCCCTTTACGCATTTGCGCTCTGGACGAATACGATTTTCCTTGCGATGCACGTCATCATCGGGTCGCTCTTCATCTCGAAGGCGATCGCGCTCGTGAAGGAAGTACGAAACGCTCGCAAGCAAGGCCAACCGGTACCGAGCCCCATCTTGCGCGACGCAATCGATCCGTAGTGTCGAACGCGACGCCTCGTTACGCTGGCTGCCCGACCAGGGTAGACACCGAATTACGACGGGTACCGACATAGTCTCGAACCCGCGTGAGCACGGCCTTCACGTCGTCGTGGATGTCGACGGGAGACATGTTGCGCACGATTTCGCGTGCGCGTAGAGGGCGACCCAGATAGTCCGCGATGGGTCCACGCGCACTGAGCAGACGCTTTGCATTGAGAGACGCAAACGCAGCTTCGTCTCCGTTGTCGGGCAACGTCGACGCGAGAATTCGATCGAACTGAGTATCCGCGCCGTGCTTGGACGCGCATCGCCGAAGCGCATGGGGGACGAGCAAGTAGCTTTCGATTTGACGGCGGTTCCATACAACGAATTCGAGATTCGCCGCGTCGTTAGACATTGCGTCTTGAGCGTCGTCGGTCTTCTTTGCGTTCCAGCGCTCATCGTCGTCCCGGTCCAAGATGCACAAGCCTCGAGGCTTGTCGCGTTTTTTTTGGCCGGCTTCCTCCACGAGGCGCCCAAACATCTGCGCTGCCCGCTCGGGCTGCTTGCCTCCCAGGATCCGAACACACGGATCCATCGTTTTGGCGAGTTCGGGAGAAAGTTTCTGAGCAAAATGTCGCAACACGTCGCGGTCTCGGGGCCCCTCGACATAAAGCGCAAAGCGCAAGGGCGCGTCGGCGAGGTCGCGTTTTCGGGCGGTGTGTGGACGAAACACAATCGGCTCCTGAATTCGGTTCGCTAGCGGTTGGCAACCATGGCGGTCGGCGAAACGACCGTGTCTTCTAGAGGCTGTCGATACATTGTCGACCTAGAAGCTGCACAAAACAAACGGAAACTCGCGACGATTTCACTGTTTTCAATCCTCGCCTCCATCCCTATGAAACCTCGACAGTGATCATGATTCTCAACACGTATTCCCTCTCTCCAAATTCGCATAAGACCGCAGAGTAGCTGGCACACAACATGGGCGGACATCAACGATCAACCCTGCTTCTTTGCTGCTCCTTTACTGCCCCCGTGCGGCAGCACGATTCGTTGAGCCTCGTTCAGATTTTCAGATCCCGAGCTTCTTGCGGGCACCCCGCGGTCTATTCAATGAACGCACGCTTAGACATGCAGGGGCCTCTCCCATGCTTACACACGCCTCGGTCGACCACGCATCGAAGTTTGGCGCGACTGCGGCTAATTGTCGCGCTCTGTCATTCACAAACACGGGATTCAGTTTGTTCAGAGGCCCCATTTCTTGTTACCCTAACGGAGTGACTTCAATCCTCATAGCGGACGACCACGGAATTGTGCGTGAGGGACTGCGTAGACTCATCGAAGCTGAACCCGACTTCAGCGTATGCGCCGAAGCACTCGACGGCCAAGAGGTTCTCGAGATGGTCGAACAGTACGAACCCGAAGTCATCGTCCTCGACATCACGATGCCGAAGCTTGGCGGGCTCGAAACCCTCGAAAGACTACGCGTCAAACACCGCGGCATCAAGGTGATCTTGCTTTCGGTTCATAGCGATCCGCCGTTCATCCAAAGCGCGGTCTCGCTTGGTGCCGATGGCTACGTGCTCAAGAACGCAAAGGTAGGCGAGGTGGTCTCGGCTATTCGCGCCGTGATGCGAGGAGGTAGCTACTTCTCTCCGGCCGTCGCCCGAGAAATCGTCGAACAATTGCGAGACCCGAACCCCACACCCAACGAACCCTTCACACTCTTGTCGACTCGAGAGCGCGAGGTACTCCTCCTCATCGCCGAAGGCCTTTCGGCGAAGGAAGTGGCGACGCGATTGAATATTAGCCATAAGACCGTCGAGGCACATCGCACAAGTCTCATGCGCAAACTCGGCGTGCGGAAAGCCACCGAGCTCGTCCGCTATGCACTCCGTCGCGGTTTGATCGAGCCGTAGCCCGACTGTCTCACGCAACCCTTTCGAGGATCGCAAGCGCTTCGACGTGTGGTGTCTGCGGAAAGAGATCGATGCCTACTAGGCGCGCAATTCGGTAGCGAGGCGCCGAGGTTTTCGGGTCGGTACAAATGATTTTGAGATCGCGGGCCAATGTGGCGGGGTCGCAACTCAAATAAGCGATCCGCCCGGCTCCGAGGCCCGCCACTTTTTCGGCCGCGCCACGAGCAAGACCCGCGCGAGGCGGATCTAGCACGACCGCGTTCGGACGCTTTGCCTTTAACTTATTCAAAGCGTTTTCGACGCGCTCGCAGCGAACTTGAACACGGCCACCCTCAACACCCTCGAGGTTCCGTGCGAGATCCTCGGTCGCCCGCTTGTCGGACTCGACGGCGATCGTACGTTCGAACAATCGCGAGAGACCTACGGTGAAAAACCCTGCTCCCGCGAACAACTCGATAAGAAGCTCGCGCTTTGCCCCGCCAAGACCTTCTTCAACAAGGCGATATAGCTCGTCGAACAAAAGCGGGTTGCCTTGAGAAAAGCCCGCTGGCGAGACCCGAATCGTTTCGGCGCCGACCTTGAGTTCGACGTTCGACGAAGTCTCGGTCTGTATCTGCTTCGCAGGCGCATCTGGGTCGCTTGGGTCTTCGTCGCGTTGTTCAAGCGCGACACGATGAACTCGTGCACTTGAATCAATGGAAAGTGCCCATTCTTGTTCATCGGCGTGCGCCGATTCGAGTGCTTGATGCGAAGCCGCAAACTCTGCGAGCCCTCGGTTCAGTGCTGGCGCTAGCACGGGGCATTCGTCGATGGGTTCGATTTCGTGTCCACGCCACTTTCGAAAGCCAACACGCGCATTCGAAACCATCACTCGAGTTCGACCGCGATAGCCATAGGGCTCGGGGGATGAAATGAACTCGACATCAACGTGCTCGGCAAATTTCCCGATACGTTCGATCGCATCGTTCAAAATTTTCCGTTTTGCGAATGTTTGCACCGAGTATTCAATGTGTTGCCAGCTACAACCCCCACAGCGGCCGAACACCTTGCAACGGGGCTCTACTCGCTCATCGCTTGGAACGAGTACCTGTGACGATTCGGCTTTCACAAAGGACGCCCCTGTATCGAGGGCCTCAATGCGAACACGATCACCAGGCGCGCACAGACGTGCGAACACGACGCGTCCATCGGCGAGACGTCCTACGCCGTCGCCACCAGCCGCAAGTGCGCCAATCGTAATCTCTTCGCTGATCGGCACTGGATCAGGTTGCGGCGCGCGGGTCGTCTTGGGACCCGACTTACTGCTGGGCCGTCTTCTGTGTTGGGTCACGGCGTGGCTTGTGCTCGTGGCGGCGCGCCGTTTGGATTCTGGTGCGCGGTCGTCGTGACGTCGCCAAGTAACTCGACTCGAATCACGACAGGCTTGTTCGAGTGAATGGCGCCCCACACACGATCTGCGAGCCCGTACTTCTCGGCCATTGACGCTCGAACGGCTTCGCGGGTCGTCGTGTCATCGACGATGAATGTTTCGATCAGCACCGTTTGATCCTCGCGTTCAAGCGCCGGAGCACCGCCAGACTCGAGACGACCGAGCCACTTCACGTCCGAACTTCCCGCACGGAGATATGTCCCATCGGGCAGGTCCGCGATCCACAGCTCCGTGTCGAGAGCCTGTCCGACGGTGTCGTGGGTAATCAATCGTACGACCTCTCCGCGCCCGATCACCAAGACGGCAAAAATCAAAAGCCCAGTGCCCAAGCCACAGGCCAGCATCGCGATTCGAATTGGAAACTTCTCACTGACCGGCAACCGAAATCTCCCAAGTCTCAGGCCGAGACTTTAGTGGAGTCCAGTTCCTGAGAAAGCCCATCGTGCCACTTCGCCTAGGCGGACTCTGTTTCGTCCGCGGATTCGCCCGCCAATTCTTCCGGCTTCTGAATCACCCGCAGCCGAGTAATGTGGCTGCCTGACACGTCCGCGCACACAAGTTCGTAGCCCGCGACCTTGACAGATTCTCCGCGCCGAGGGCTCCGCCCGAGGGTATTGAAAAATAAACCCGCCAAGGTATCGCCCTTCTCTGCGGTGACGCGCCAGTTCGTTTCCCGATTGAAATCGAGCACCGAAACCCGACCGAGAACTTCATAGCTGTCTTCGTCGAGCTTGCGAATGGTGAGAAGCTCCTCGAAGTCGAACTCGTCGCGAATCTCTCCGACGATTTCTTCGAGTATGTCTTCTTGGGTAACGAGCCCCAACGTCACACCAAACTCGTCTTTTACCAAGGCGACATGACAAAAAGAGCGCTGCATGTCGGCGAGCAATCGCAAGATCGGCTTTCGTTCGGGAACGCGCAGGATCGGCTTCAAGATCCCTCGGATGTCGTTTCGCTCGTCGTTGACGAGTCGAATCACATCCTTCAAATGGGCAATTCCGAGGACATTGTCGATCGAGTTCTCGAAGACGGGAACGCGTGTGTATCGCTCGTCGAGTATTTTCTCGAGCAACTCCGCAGGTGGCGTATCCACCGAGAAGGCCACGATCTCAGTGCGCTGCACCATGATCTCGGTGACGTCCATCTCAGCCGCTTCGGTCGTCGCGCCCATGATCGCAACAGCCGACCCGAGCTTGTCGCCATCACGCGCCTCGCGTGCTTCACGCAGTACGTCTTCGGCCGACAGCGGTTCTTCCTCATTGCCGGACGCGCGCGCAATGCGTCGAACCACCGGCTCAATGATCCGATCAAAAAGCGCGTGCACCGGGCGCAGCACCGCGTGAAAGATATAGAGCGGCAGGCCGATCACCCGCGCCACGGAGAGCGGGTAGCGCGCGGCCACCGCCTTCGGGAGCACTTCGCAAAGAATCAGCACGAGGATCGTCATGATGACCGTCGAGACCAGAATCCCAACCTGCGGCCCGAAGTGACGAATGGACAGTGCCGCGGCGGCGGACGCTCCGAGAATGTTCACAACATTATTGCCGAGCAAAATGGTGACCAGCAGACGCGACGACGACGAAAGCAGGTCTCGCACCGCGACCGCAGACGGACCACGCGCTGTCTCGACTTCCTTCTCGATCTCATGAGACCGCAGCCGGAACAGAGCGGTCTCGCTTCCGGAGAAGAACGCCGAAATCACGATGCAGCCGACGACAATGGCGAGGTAGATTATGTCAGACAAAGGACAGCCTCATCGCCTTCGCTCCGCGCGCGACAACCTGAAAAGCGCCGGCGGGAAAATTCCCGATGTGTTGGGTGGCGAACGCGGATCGCGAAAACGTAGATGGTGGTGGGTCCGCTTTGGTGCTCGACTCGCAATTCGGTCTTGGCATGTCGCCCTTTGGTGGCCTCGTTGACTCGCGCGAACCGTAACCCGGCTGAAGAAGGCCAGCAACAACTGACTCTTTTCCCCTTCACCGCCCCTCCTAGCCACTCGCAGCCTAGCGATTCAACGCGTCCTGGTCGCACCTGATTCGAGAATTGAGTGGTGTGACAGCTATGGTAGGCGGCACACCCAACCGAGCAATCGCCGACCTTTCATGACGCCTACCCGCATAGAAAATTCCAATGAGCCTGGTTTCGAACCTCACGAGTTTTCTTTTGAGAACGCCGCAGGCCGTCCGCTTATGCGGCTACTCGCCGTGGTCCTGCCTTTATTTTCCATCGCTGTGGTTTACGCACAGACACGCACACACGCCTTCGTGTGGGACGACACGCTACTCAGCCTCGGGACCGTCTACAGCAGTTGCGAATTCAAAACGATTTTCACGACTGCAGCCAACTCGTTCGAATACTTGCCCGTGCGCGACCTGACCCTGTGCGTTGATCACGCACTGTTCGGCGAGTCACCGGCGGGGTTTCACTTTCAGAACGTCTTGCTCTTTGGGGTCGCGGTTACGTTGCTCGGTTCCCTGTACCGCGTAATTTTCTCTGCGTCGCCCCACGAACGACTGGCTCGCAATGCGCGTTGGTTTTCGCTGCTAGTCGTCATGGTGTTCGCCATGCATCCACTTCAAGTCGAGCCGGTCGCGTTTATCACGGCGCGCAATGCGTTGCTCGCACTTGTGTTCATGCTGGCAACGCTGGTGAGCTACGCGCGGTTCGTCGAAACAAACAAGCGCGGCTGGTACGGTTTGTCGGTCATCCTCGTTGCGTTCGCACTCTTTTCGAAAGCGACTGCCATCCCGGTTGCTTTGTTGGTTGTGATCTTTGACTTCTATCTCAATCGCGACGCGGCGATTACGCGCAGTCTGCTCCGGGGCCTCCCCCATATCGCCATCACGGCCGCCGCCGCGGCGATTCATATCGTCATCGCTTCGACCCACGGCGCGATGAACACCGCTCCGACGATCGCCGAGTTCATTGGCCGACTTCCGCGCGCCGCGTTCATTCCGCAGTTTTACTTCTACAAGTTTGCCTGGCCTCTCAATCAGAGCACCGAGTACATCATGACTGGTGTACGCGAACAGAATGCGCTCGTTGCACTCGGAACCCTTGTATTTGCGCTGGTGTGCGGAGCGATCTTATTTCGCGGTGCACGCATGCGATCAGCGGGAGCACTTCTTTGCGCCGGCTACCTAGTGGCACTAATTCCAATTTTGAACCTGCTCCCCACCTATCCTCCAGTCGCTGACCGATACGCACAGATCCCCTTGGTGTTCCTCGCACCGTTGGTTCTGCTGCCCGCATTGATCTGGTTGCCGGAAAAGTTTCTCGTCGCCGCGAGCACGGTACTCGTAGCGACGCTTGGGTGGTTGAGCTTCCAGCAAGTACCCACTTGGAAGAGCGACGAGACGATCTTCACCCACGCATTCGAAGTCGACTCACGTGCCCTCGTTTCGCTTGAGAACCTCGCCCACACCCATTGGTACCGCGGGCGCCCCGATGAGAGCTTGGTTGCATTCAAAAAGTTGGCCGCCGAACGACCAAGCGATGGCCAGTACGCACTCTTCAGTGCATGGCATCACACGCGCCAACGCGACTTCGCGGCCGCGCAAGAGTCCCTGGGCGTGGCGCGTCGCATGAATGTGGCGCGGTACTATGTCCACATGGTCCAGGCAGAAATTTTATTGGCCCAGGAAAACCGTTCGGGTGCGATCCGCGAACTCAAAAAAGCAAAAGCCGATGCGGCGCGACGGTTTCAGCGCGACTCCCGAGCTCGGGTCTACACGATGTCGATCAACAAAGCCTTGAAGCAACTCTAGACAGCGGCGCTAACACGGGACGCTATGACGCAGGCGCGGTGAACCCCATGGCGTCGAGTTCTTTGCGCAGCGCAGTGCCGGGCTCGAGCAATTCGCGCAACGCGCGAACGGCAGGCCTGTCCCAGCGATCTTTAGGTACGGCGAAGTCATAGTGTTCGTCGGTCAATGCCTGAAAGTGCAAGCCCGCCTGTTCAGCCACACTCGCGATCGTAACGCCCCAGTCAGCACGTCCTTGCACCACCGCAGCCGCAACCGCGTAGTGAGAACGCGGCTCGAAGGGAAAGCCGGGCGGCTGACCGTCACCTAGCAGCTGGTCGATCAGAACTCTGGTTCCGGAGCCACGGTTGCGATTTACCATGCGGACAGCTGGATCTTGGAGCAACGCCTTAATGTCCCGGCGTTCGTCTTTGCGGGTCGCGACACCTTGCATGCGTCGGTAGCCCGGCAACAGGCGCATCCCTTCGCTCAGAAACGGTGCGTTGTAGGTTTCGGTCTTGGGATCGAGCAAGTGAAACGGCGCAACATCGCACTCGCCCCGACGGGCTGCGGCAAGTCCTCCGTGACTTCCCACGGCCAACACCTTCAAACGAAACCCTTGTCGCGCAAGCGCACTCGCGATCGTGTCGAGCCCGGCGCAGTGACTCCCGATCACGACCATGTCGGCGATCGGCACCTCTTTGCCGATCAACGTCACCGAGACGCCCGCATCCGCCTCAACGATTTCGGTATTGCGCCCGACACGTACGAAGCCATCCGCACGACTGAACGTCGTGACGCTGCCGCTCCCCTTGCCCATCGGGTACGCGCGAAGCTGGCCGCCATCCCCCTCGACCAACCCTACGAGCAAGTATTCGAGCCGACCTCGCTCCGAGGTGACTTGTTGGGCCATACGCGCCGGCACTTCACTCGCGCGCTCGGTCGAAAGCCCCGCCATGGAACGAATGACGGGCGCAACAAATTCATGGAAGGTAAAGATCGCGGATGTTGGAAAGCCGGGCAGAATCACCACTGGCAAGCGTCCGTGGGAAGCGAGACAGATCGGCTTACCGGGTTTGAGCGCAACACCATGCACCGCGATCCCAGGTTCGAGTTCTGCCACGACGACGCCGTTCAAGTCGCCTTCACCCTTTGATGTCCCTCCGGACAGCAAAACGACGTCCGTTTCGTCGAGCGCTGTTCGCAGCGCCGATCGCAAAGCGTCGAGGTCGTCGCGAAACGCACCATAAAATTTGGGTTCGCCGCCTAGTTCGGTCACGGCGTCGGCGAGAATTCGACCGTTGCTGTCGTAGACGAGCCCAGGTCTCATGGCTTCACCAGGCTGCACGATTTCGTCGCCGGTTGAAATCACGGCAACCCGGGGCCTTCGGTAGACCACCAATTCGTCGCGACCAATCGCGGCGAGCAGTCCTGTTTCGCGCGACGTCAGACGGGTGCCCGAAAACAGAACCGTTTCGCCTCGACCCATGTCGGTCCCCGCAAACGAAAGCGCCGCGCCAGGAACACGTGAGCCGCGAACCACCAATGTTTGTTCGCTGCCGGGTTCACCTTCGATGTCCGTCATTTCGACGGGTACGACCGCGTCGGCGCCTCGGGGAAGCATGCCGCCGGTCGCAATCATCGTCGCCCGCCCGGGCACCACTTCGACTTTGGGCATAATGCCGGTGGGAATCGTTTCGGTATTGAGTTGCAGCCGGACAGGTTCTTCTTCCGACGCCCCGAATGTGTCCGTCGCGAGAACAGCAAAGCCGTCCATGTTTGATCGGTCAAAGCCGGGAACGTCCACTTCGGACCGTACGTCTTCTGCGAGTACGCGCCCCAGTGCAGCTTCAAGGACGATCGTCTCGACTCCGGTGGGACCGCGATCAATCACTTCGTGCCAGCGACGCTCCGCTTCGTCGCGGTCAATTACCTTGAGGAACTGGGTCTGCTTCATGATGCAGGCTCCCGCGACTCATCGTCGTAGAGCAGCACATCGACTTCGTCGCCCGGCGCCATTCCTTCGCGCTCGCGCGGCACGATCACCGCACCCACTGCGCGCACCGTCGACGAAAGGATCGATGCTCCCGAAGTCGCGAGCGGAACAATCCCGCCGCCCTCCTCTGCGACTCGGACGTAGTCTGTACGTCCCACCTTTGAGGCGATCTTCCGAGAAAGCTTCATACGCACCTGACGGTGGGGCCACGCACGACTGCGTCCTCCCATCCCTCGTACACTCGGGCCCGCAAAAAACTCGTACGCACAGAGACAACTCACCGGATTACCGGGCAGCAAGAACACGAGCGTATTGTTGATTCGACCGACACCCGCCGGGCTCGAAGGGCGCATCGATACGCCGTGGAAATCGAGGCTTCCAATGCGGTCGAGCAACTGCGGCGCGTAGTCTTCTTTGCCCACGCTGCTGCCGCCGGACACGAGCACGATATCCGCATCTGGGTCGGCCATGGCGTCTTCGATCGGACCCGGCTCGTCGGGGAGAATCTCAAATGGCAAAAGCTCGGCGCCGTCCCGGGCGAGCAAGCCCCTCAAGACCACCGAGTTACTGTCGACAATCTTGGAGCCGCCCGGCGTACTTCCCGCCGGCAGGAGTTCATTCCCTGTGACAACCAGCCGCACCCGAGGCCTTCGCACACACATTGGCTGGGCCACACCAATTGATGACAGCAAGCCCGCGTCTTGTGGGCGAAGCCTGCGTCCGGCGCGCAGCACAACGTCGCCGTCTCGAATGTCTTCTCCGATCACACCCACATTTTTCTTTGGGGCGACGGGTTCGGTGACTTCGACATGATCGCCCTCTTCGGTGCAGACCTCTGCCATCACGACCGCGTCGGCACCTGCTGGCACCGGTGCGCCGGTCATGATCCTGACCGCGCAGCCCTTTCCAACTTCACCCGCGAACGGGTGACCGGGCATCGACTCACCAACGATGTCGAACCGAATTGGGTTGTATGCAGAAGCGCCGAACGTTTTTTCGCCCCGCAGCGCATAGCCGTCCATCGCCGACCGGGGAAAGCCCGGTACGTTGACCGAAGCGCGGACGTCGTTTGCAAGCACACGCCCAACGCATTCCACGAGTTCAACGGGCTCGTTTTCACAGACCCGCGTGTGGTCGACCAGAAATCCCTCGACTTCCTCGACGTCCACGCGCTCTGCAAAGCCTTTCATTCGAACGTCGCGCATGAACTCCCGATCCCTCGCCGGTGGGTTAACCCACTGTTTCACACCGCACTTTTCAGCAGACGACCAAACGTAAAGCGGGCAGAGAAGCCGAAGCTCCTCCGCCCGCGGATCTTACGTCGTACCATAGATCAGCCGGCAGCCTTCGTGGTGAAGAGCTCGTCGCGGTTGCCGAAACGCACCTTCGCCTTGGCGATGATGTCCGCACCGATGTCGAACTTGAGCGAGTGGTCCGGGCCAATGCCCTCCTCAACCAAGCAGTCCGAGAGTTTGTTGTCCTCGTCCTTCCAACCCGCCTTGGTGTTGAAGTCCCATTCGTCCTGCAAGATCTGCCAACCCTGGTCACCGATCTGATCTCGCGAGATCTCCTCACCGTACATGAGGCTGTAGTACTCGCGGATCATGTCGAGATCCGGGCCGAGGAACTGGCAGAAGCCAGACGAATCACAAACCGCGTTCACGAGTTGTACTTCCTGAGCAGCCTGCGCCATGTCTTCGAGCGGCATGCCGGGGTTCACGATCAAGCCGGCCGTGTGATCTGCACCCATGGAGCTCGTGCAGTACGAAACACCCGTTGCCTTGAGGGGGCGGGGATCCCAAGCCGGGATGGCCTGGCCGCGACCGTGCGGGACGCGCTTGTGCCCGGTGCGCTTGCCCGTTGCGACTGCGCCATTGCCGATCGCCTTGCCGAGGTCGGTGCCTTCCGAGATTTCATCGAATAGCTTCTTTGCCGCTTCGGCGTCGCCCCACTGCATTTCGCCAGCGTCCATCAACACTGCGATGGCCGCGCCCGTTTCGATCGTATCGAGACCGAGCTCGTCACAGAGTCGGTCGAGGTCGGCGACGTCTTCCCAGCTTTCCATCGCGCAGCTTGCGCCGAGGACGGTAAGGGTTTCAAATTCAAGAGCTGACGTCTTGTAGTTGCCTTCCTTGTCGTGAACGATGTTCGAGCAGCTCACGATGCAGCCGGTCAAGCAGTTGTGCATGCCACCACCGTGGGTCTCGAAGCTCTCGACGATGCGTGCGCCGTCGAGGTTCGCCACGTCGGGCGACTGCCCTTCGGTGCGGTTCTTGTAGACGAAGGTGTTGAGCATGTTCGCCACAGGAACCACAGACGACGTGCCGTGCTTGAACATCTGCGGGCCGTCGATGTATTCCTTCGACTTGCCCTTGTTGAGCGCCGTGTAGGCCTTGGCTTCTGCAGCCTTGCGAAGCGGCGACTTGCCGGGGTCGACGAGGACCCACTTGAGACCCTTCGAGCCCATCACTGCACCCAAACCACCGCGGGCTGCGTGACGAGCCGGGCGGCGCTCCTTGTCCTGATCCGTGCAGGCCACCGAAGCACCCGACAGCATGTGTTCGCCGGCGGGGCCAATCGAGATCACCGAAGCGGTCTTCGCTTCGTTCTCGAGCAACTTGGCGCAAAGCGCGTAGTTCCACATGCCCTTGTAATCGTCGGCGGCAACGACTTCAACGGTCTCGCCGTTCACTCGCAGGCCGTATCGCTTGTTGCGATCGGCCGGCTGGCCTTTGACCACAACGGCGCGAATGCCAAGCTTCATCAAGTGCTGACCGGGGTTGCCTCCGGCGTTCGCTTCTTTGATACCGCCGGTGAGCGGGCTCTTGCCGCCGATCGAGATGCGTCCCGAAGTCGGGGCAGACGAACCGGAAAGGACGCCGGGGGCCATGACGAGAACGTTGTCGGGGCCAAGGGCGTCGCACGTGGGATCGCAATCGCGCGTCAGGATCTTTGCCGACAAGCCGCGGCCGCCAAGCAGTTTCCATTCCGTGGGAAAGTCTTCAAAGCTCGTGGTCTGCGTCGTCATGTCGACGTGAAGTAGGCGATCGCCTTCAGGTCCTGCCATCAGTTGTCTCCATTCGTAGGTTCATCGTTAAGGGCACAAGTTCGTTGCTTTCGAAGAAGCGTCGAACACAAGTTCTTGAATCGGTCTGGTCGTCAGAGTTTTTGCGCTCGGCCAACTGAAATATGCTGAGCACTTCGATCTTCCGGCATCCTGGGCGCATCCGGAATGCCGAACATTAACAAAGACTGGGCGATCAGCCGCCCGCAACCGCGGCCAATACCTCGAGTCGATCGTCTTCTCCGATCTCGACCGAAAGGGCGTCAACTGAGTCGTCTAATTGGACTTCGTTCACGAAAAACTTGAGCCAGCGCTGGGCGTTGCCACCGGCGTCGAGGCAGAGTTCCAGAAACCCCGGCGCGTCGGCGCCGACGCTTTCAAGACAGGCCTTGATGCTTCCGGCGGGGACTTCGACCTGGGCCGCACCATTTGTGGTACCGCGAAATGCGGTGGGGATTGTGACGGTCGGCATGGGCTCGCTCCCTAGTCCTTCTATATTAGGTATTCACTTCGGACGTCGCGTAAAGCGCAGGTTCATCGGCCGAACCGTTCTTCGACATTCTTCTACGTACTTGTTTTACCTGCTCTTTTGGAAATTTGTGCTCGCATTCGAGCAGCTGGCGATTCTAACCTGCATCCTCGCTGGAAACCTGCTCGGGAGGGCTGACCTCCGAATCTCCGGCAGACTCCGAACCGGACGGTTCCGGTTCCACTGAGACCGGCGCCGGCGGCACCACATAGGCCTCGCGAATCGCGACCTTGATCAGCAGGCCAACTTCGAGATCGTCGCCGATGGTGAGTCCATTCATGACCGCAGTCCGGTTGAGATCCCAGGTATTTCCCGTGCGCTCACTCAAAACCGCGAGGTCTTCGTCCTCGCGCACCCGAACCAGGCGCAGTCGCACTTCGTCGATCAATGCCGATTCGTCTTTGCGCAAACTTCGGAAGCTTCGGGCAAAGCCGCGGAAGACGCCCGCGTAGCGTTGAAATTTGCCTTGCCTCGCTCCGGCGGACAGCCGGTACACCTGACCCTCGTACGCGACAAAGGTGAGTTCCATTTCAAAGGGACCCGCCGAGGTGGGAACCATGCCTTGGGTTCGCAGTGCATCGAGGGGACCAATGCGAATTCGCTTTCCTTGACTGAGCCGGATCCCTTCTTCAGCCGCGTACTTGCGAACGGCCGCGCGCAGGTCCATGCCGCGGCCCTGAAGCTCCAGCAGCACAATCGCATCGCGTTCGGGCGCGAAGGCGATCACACGGGATCGTTCGTTTTCGACGTGCCAGCCGTGGGGAAATGCGAGAGAGATGTTCATGTCGGGGTGCATGAAGCGTCCGTCGCGCAGCACGCCCTCATTCGCAGGCTTCCCGATGGGCAATCCTTCAATGCGCTGCAAATAATCTTCGCGACTCTTTGCGATCGAAAACTTCGGGGTCCAACGTCGCACAACCGCCTGGGTGGTCGCTTCAGCCACGCGCTCCGGGGTTGAAGGGTGCGTGTCGAAAAAACTGGTCTGGCGTGAATACCCTTGTTCGAGACGCACCGTGCTGTCGAGGCTGCGAAGGAAATCGCTCATCCCGCCCGGGTCAACGCCCACCGCCACCGCGAGATCTTGCGCAATGCGATCGGCTTCGCGTTCTTGCTCGCGACCGTAAGCCGAGATCATTCCCTGGCCGAGTACTTGTACGCCAGCAGCGGTCCTGCCGTCACGACTTGCAATGACGGCGCCCACCGTCCCCAGAATCGTTGCCAGCCCAATCGTCTTCGCGCGAATGTCCCGCTGCGCAGCGTGTCGCGCCGCAACGTGCCCGATTTCGTGGCCGAGCACATTGGCGAGTTCCGCTTCGGAATTCGAAAGAACCAACAAGCCGCGAGAAACATAAATGTGTCCGCCCGGAAGTGCGAATGCGTTTGGGGCGTCCATTTCGACGACGTTGAAGTGGTAGTCGAGCTTGCGGCGGGGGGCGCTGGCCGCCATTGCCTGCCCCAGTTCATTGAGATACGAAACGAGTTCGGGGTCCGCGACCAGCCCCATGAACTCGGCAACTTTGAGGGCTTCCCGTTCGTCGATCTCGCGCTCTTCTTCCTCCGACATCAGAATCACTTCGCGCTTGCCGCTGACGGGATTAATCGCGCAGGCGAACTGAAACATGAGGCAGATCGCAACCATCGCCGCCGTCGGGGTACGCGTGAGTGATGTCTTTAGAGTCGACAGAGGCGTTCAGTTTCCGATCGAATCATCGCGTGTGATCGCGATGGCAGGGCGTGGGCGCGACGCCAATTCTGGGAGAAAACATATCTCACCCGGCCACTGAGTTCTGTTCAGATGGCGTGATGCCTGGGTTCGTTCCCGCTCCGCGTTGATTTGCTTGGTCAGTCGTAATAGCGGCGCAGCGCCGGGATCTGCCAGATGCGGTCGTCCGGCGCGGCGAACTCGTCAAGGGACGCCGCCCGGGCGGAATCGCTCCCCGGAAGCCACGCAGTCAAATACCCGTCTCGTCCGCGGCCATGGTGCACACAGCCTGTGTCGAGGCCACGAATGCCGTCGTCTACGTGCAGGCCTTGGATCGCCCAGTGGCCGTACACGACACCGAAGTCGTGCTGTCGTTCCAACCATGCTTCGTGCCAGGCTCGGGACCCGTCAATTGGCTGCGCGCTCGACCATTCATTGCCGCTGTCCACACTGCGACACCGCGTCAAGCGACCCAGGGTGTCGCGGTCTTCGATCAGACTCGTGTCATTGGAGTCAAGGTTCGGATCCAGGAACGCACAAACGTCGTCGAGATTCGTCGCTGCGAGTCTGGCTTCCACCCGCCGCGCCTTCGCGGCAAGATCTTCGAGGGACCAATCGGGATGCAGAGACGCGTGGACCATGGCGAACCCTTTGTCTTCCACAGTCCCGGTGAGTCCAACCGGCTGCCGTCGAATCCAATCGATCCAATCGCGGCACGACGGGTCATCAAGGATTTCGGGGTAAGTGTTCTTCGGATCGACCTCGATCAGCGCTAGCCATACCCGCAGCAGCCCGATCTCGTGGTTCCCCAACACAAACTGCCCCTGGCCCTGTTCGCACAGCTCTCGCATCAAGCCGAGCGCCAGCAAGTTCTTGGGGCCGCGGTTGATCATGTCCCCGACGCTCCACAGTTCGAAGTCGCGATCGAATTCCTGACGCGCGCGCGTGACGAGGTTCTCGAGTTCATCCCCACAACCCTGTACGTCGCCAACGAAAATTTTTTGCACGAAACCCTTTTTCCTTCTCTCTAAGTAGTAATTCGCCTGCCAGAAGCGCGCATCGATTTGACACCACACGAAAGACCCGCGAACTCAGCGATCGGGTTCGTTAAGCCAGGCCAACGTCGCCCCCCAACCCCCGCGATCCCCAGTCGATTCCGAATACCGATTCACCCTTGGATCGTTTTCGAGAAAGCGGCGGATGTTCGCGCGCTGCACGCCTTTGCCTTTTCCGTGGATCAAACGCACTTCGCGAAACCCCTCCTCGAGAGCAGCATCGAGATAGGCGTCCACCACGTCGAGGATCTCAGACGGACGAAAGTGGTGCAGGTCGATCGACTCCTCGATCGGCATGACGACGGGCTCGGGCTCCTCGAAAGCCGTGGTTTTGTCACCCTCGTTCACTTCGCTGTCCGTTTTCTTTTTGCGGCTCATATCGCGTGGGACTCTAACAAGCGCTGCTCGGTTCGCGTGAGCTTAGAGAAGGATTGCCTAGGTGCGAGAAACGGGGAACCTTGGCCGAGCTATCGCCTCAGTTTCAGTCCCGTTGGAATTTCCGCGCACGGTCAAAACTCGATATAGGACTTTTGCACCACAGCCTTCCACGGAAGTGGCCGATAAAGGATTCACCTATTTCCGCGAAGAAATACCTCGAACCGATCGTGAATACGCGAACAATCATCGATCACAAAGCCATCCAAGTCGCGCTCCATGAATCCTTCATCGCGGCGATACACGGCGAGAACAACTAGAAGCAACGTTTACGTCTGCGCTGGGGATACTGTTCGTTCAAGCGACGCGCGAGAGGTTCCGATCAAGAGGCCTGGGGGCGTCCATGCCGGGTTCGCTTGAAAACAATCGCGCCAGCCGACTGCTAGTCGTCGACGACGACCAGACCTTCTTACTCATGATCCGAAAAGTCATGAGCAATTCGGGTTTCATCGTCGTGGCGTGCAACAACGGGGAAGACGCGCTCGAAATCTGTCGCGACATCACTCCCGACATGATCCTGATGGACGTCTGCCTACCTGGCGCGAGCGGAATCGAGATCTGTCGCCAGATCCGGCAGACCACAGACTACGCGACGCTCCCCATCCTACTCGTCACCGCGAACAGCGACCGTGAGATCGTCAGGGAAGGCTACGAAGCTGGCGCGACCGACTTCCTTACGAAGCCACTCGACTGGAATCTATTTCCCCATCGCGCTGCGTACCTGGTGCAAGCAGGTCGTGCCATGGGTGAGCTGCGCGTGAATCGAACCTCCCTCGCGACCGCGCAACGAATCGCAAAAATCGGAAGCTTCACCTACGACGCAGAGACGCAAGAATCGCAATGGTCAAGCGAACTCTATTCGATCCTCGGACTGGACCCCGAGCGTCATCGCGCTCACCCAGATACGTTGACGCACTTGATCCATCCCGACGACCTCGAGCATGTCAAAGCGGTTTCGGAACAAGCGCTACGCGACAGCAAGAGCTTTTCGATCGAACATCGGCTGGTGCTCCATGACGGCGGCATCCGTCACGTTCGTCACTACGCCGAAGCGACGGAAGACCTGATGGGAACACGGGTCGTGACGGGCGTGCTCCAGGACACGACTGACCATGTCCATGCGATCGATCAGATCCGCTATCTCGCGAACTTTGACGGACTCACAGGGCTCACCAACCGCCGACAGTTCAACGCGCGCTTAACGGAAACCGTGCAGCACGCCCGGTCGAGTCGAAATCTCGTTGCAGTTATCATCGTCGACGTCGATCGGTTCAAACTCATCAACGACAGTCTCGGCCATTCTGCTGGCGATCAGATTTTGCAGGTGGTCGCAGAGCGCGTAAATCGGCAAGTGAGGAACAGTGACTGTGTCGGACCACTCGACGGGGACGATACTGACGTAGAAATCGCACGAGTTGGCGGCGACGAATTCAGCCTCATGCTCCCGCGGATCGTTCACCCCACCGACGCGGGACCCGTCGCCCAGCGCATCCTCGAAACACTCCGCGAGCCCATCGACGTAGACGGGCAAAACCTGACCCTGAGCGCGAGCATCGGAATCTCGATCTACCCGATCGATGGGGAAACCACCGAGACCTTGATCGCAAACGCGAACCGCGCCATGTCCCACGCGAAGAGTCAGGGTGGGAACAGCTTTCAGTACTACACCGAATCTCTCAACGCGACGTCGACCCGCAGGCTCGTACTTGAGTCCAAGCTGCGAAACGCGGTTGAGCAGAACCGACTGCACCTCGTCTATCAACCCAAAGTTGATTTGCGTTCGGGACGGGTCATCGGCATGGAAGCGCTGTTGCGCTGGGTCGAACCGGACTTGGGCTTCGTGCCTCCCGACGAGTTCATTCCGCTCGCCGAAGAGATCGGTTGTATCTCAAAGATCGGCCGTTGGGTGTTGCTCGACGCATGCAGGCAGAACAAAGAATGGCAGGACCGCGGACTCGGCTCGGTCCCCGTGTCGGTCAATGTCTCAAGTAGACAGTTTTCGGACACCGACTTGCTCGAAGTGGTGACCGAAGTCTTGGAGGAGACGGGGCTCGAACCGCAGTGGCTCGAACTCGAAATTACCGAAAGCGCGATGCTCGAAGACGAAGTCGCCACGACGCAAACGCTCAAGTTGATTCGCGAGCAAGGGGTCCGCGTTTCCCTCGACGATTTTGGAACCGGGTTTTCGTCCCTCAGTTACCTACGCAGGCTTTCCCTCGATACACTCAAGATCGATCGATCCTTTGTAATGGACCTGCCGGACGATGACGACGCGAA
Organism: Myxococcales bacterium; assembly: GCA_012960035.1. Lineage (GTDB taxonomy): Bacteria > Myxococcota_A > UBA9160 > UBA9160 > UBA4427 > DUBZ01. The sequence goes on from DUBZ01000137.1 coordinate 29,483, forward strand.
GGGGATCTTCGAAGCCATCATCGTGATGGCCCATGTTCTGGGCCTGGTGGTGATCGCCGAAGGCGTCGAGACCGAAGAGCAGCGCGACTTCTTACACAGCATCGACTGCGACGAAATCCAGGGCTACCTCGTAAGCAAGCCCGTGCCGCCTGACGAATTCGCACACTTCTTGGAACCGGACGCACAAGGGTCGAAGTAACGGCCCCACCCGACCTACGCGAAACGCAACAGCTCGTGTGCTCCGGTGGTGCGTTCCTGAATCGAAATCCCAACCGGGCAGCTTCCTAGGCACGGCGCTGCGCACCCCGCGCACGCGGAAGCGTTGACGTCGAGATCTGCGTACAAGTTCATCGCGATCTTTTCGGCGCCGTAGTCTTCGAAGTACATGCGGTGACGCAGGACGTCGGCAATCGGCACGCCTTCGGGACAAGAGTCGAGGCACGCTCCGCAATGGGGCGAGCAGTAGTTGCCCGCGATCTGGCGATCGTATTCATTCAAGACCGCAACGTCGGTCGGGGTCATCTGCTTCCCCGACGCATATAGATATTCATCGACGTGCTGCATCTTGAACATCGAAATGATTGCGCAGGAAATGTCTTTGTTGTCGTGAACCCATTTGAGCGCCGCTTGCGCGTAGGAGTCGGCGTGTTCGGCGTAGTTCTCAAGGCCGCGATGCTTCGCACCCTTCAAGGTCTTCATCGCGACAACGCCCATGTCTTGCTCCGTGCGCGCACGATGAATGACGTCGTTGATCTTGGGCCAGATGCCGTGGTGATACGCGAGCATCATCACGTCGAAGCGACCGGAGTCGATCGCCTCGTTGGCGACTTCAACCAGGTTCGGCGTGTGACTCGAGAACCCCAGATACTTCACTTTGCCTTCTTGCTTCAGCCGGTCGAAAGCCTCGTGCATGTTCTCGCTCATCAGGCGGTCGATCTCATCGCATGAATGAACGTGAATCATTTCAACGTGGTCGGTCTGAAGTCGCTTGAGACTCTGTTCGAGGGTTTCTTTGTATTCCGCCACCGATGCGTCGTGGGGAAGGTGGCCTTTCGGGGTACAAAACTTAGTCGTGAGGAAGATCTCGTCGCGCAAACCCTTTAGCGACCGGCCGATGATGTTTTCGCTGCCGGCCCCGGAGTAGTCGGGAGCGGTGTCGAGATAGTTCACACCGCGTTCAATCGCGAGTTTGACGACGCGCTCCCCCTCTTCGCCTTGGAGGGGCCCGGTGCCCATCACGATGTCGGAGATCTTGAAGTCTGTGCGTCCGAGTCGGCCGTATTCTTGGACGCGGCTGCCGCGCCATTCTTGTTTCCATTCGGGATGCGTCTTGACGACGTTGGGGTCGAAGATCTTTGTCGCAGGATCCGCCCAACCACGCCCTTCATTTCCAATGCCGAAGAAGCTGCGACCCAACATCGCGCCCCCGCCGACCGCGGCTGCCCCGACGGCTCCGGCCGCGCCGGCAACCGTCCCCGTCAAGAACGATCGACGCGACTCTTCGCTCACCTTGCCCTGAGCTCGCACACTGGAGCGCAATGCGAAGAACGTCACGATCCCGATCAAAAGAATCACGGCAACGATCACCACCACACCTGCGACGGTAACGCCGATGGGCGGCAGGATCGATTCGACAATCGACTGGGCCACGTCGCCAGCCGGAAAAGCGCTCGGAGCGAGCCCGATCAAAGTCATAATCGCGTAGTGACCCGCGACGAAGTATCCGACGAGTGCGGCCCCCACCAAGCAGATTAGAATTGTGAGAACAGGCTTCAAATTCATGGGGCCTCCGGGTCGAGTACACGTCAGCCGCAGCTCATGTGCTGGCGCGCGCGAGATTTCGATCGAGAGGCAGACGATAGGGGTTCTTCTTCACAGTCCCGGCTAGAAATCGAGCATGCTCGTCCCCAAAAGCGAATTCTGTGGGTCCTTCTTGGGGCCCTTGTCAAAAACAGCGCGCGGCCACCGCGTACGTTTCGCACCGCGCGAGTGCGGCTAACATCCCCCTGACCCACAACAAACTCCGCTTGTTAGGAACGAACTCCATATGGCTGGTCCGACCACAATCCCCGACATCCCGTCTCTTCAGGCATACGTGGGAAGCCCCCTTGGACCGAGCGACTGGTTCACCATCACTCAAGAACAGATCCAAGACTTCGCCCGGGCGACGGGCGATCACCAGTGGATCCACACCGACATCGAACGCGCAGAAAAGGAATCTCCCTTCGGCGGGCCGATTGCTCACGGCTATCTCACGATGTCGCTCGCGCCGGCCCTCTTGCCTCAGTTGCTTCAGGTTTCGAATGCTTCCCGCACCATCAACTACGGCATCGACAAGATGCGACTCCCGGTGCCGGTACCCGCGGGTGGACGCGTTCGGCTTTCGGCCAGCATCAAGCACGTGCGAAACGTGCCCGGCGGCGGCGCTCGCGTCACGATCAGCCTGACATTCCACCTCGAAGGATCGAAGCGGGCGTGCTGTACCGCCGACGCGATCTACGTCTACTTCCCCTGAGCGGCGTTTCCACTCTGAATCGCGCCGCGACTTCCGCGCTTGCCGCGATCCCGAACCTCATCGCTAAGCGGTATGCTCCCGCGCCATGAAGATCGCATTGGCGCAAATCAATACCACCGTTGGTGACCTCACCGGAAATCGCAAGCTCATCGAAGAAGCCGCGGCAAAAGCCGAACGTGCGGGTGCGGACCTCGTGGTTTTGCCCGAAATGGCGATCACGGGTTATCCACCCATGGACTTGCTCGAACGCGACGGTTTCGTGCGAGACCAACTGAAGGAGCTCGACGCCCTCGCCCCCGCTTCGAAGAACATCGCGATCGCACTCGGGGCCGTCGTGCAGAATCAAGATCGACAGGAAGGTCGCGGCGAACAATTGATCAACGCCGGCGTTCTCCTTTCCGGCGGAAAGCAGGTATTCCTTCAACCCAAGACCTTGCTTCCGAGTTACGACGTCTTCGACGAAAAGCGTTACTTCGCGCCGGCACAAAAGCGAGAAGTCGTCCGGCTTGGGGATCATTCGCTCGGGCTCGCAGTTTGTGAAGACACATGGTTCGCGCGCGTTCCATATGACATCAATCCCGTTGAAGAAATGGTGCGAGAAGGGGCTTCGCTGATCTTGAACCCGTCTGCTTCACCGTGGCACGCCGGCAAGGGCGCGGAACGACGGCAGATGTTGGTTGACCTTGCACGCGATCATCAGGTGCCGGTGGTCTTCGTGAACCAAGTTGGCGGCAACGACGAATTGATATTTGACGGAGGCTCATTCGCCGTAGACCCGAGTGGACGCATCAGCGGGCAGCTGCCGAGTTTCGAAGCGGGGATGTCGATCGTTGAATTTCCCAACCAAAGCCAAGGCATCCCAAACGTAGACGTCGCCGACATCGAAATCGCGGCACAACTCGAAGAAGGTCTGGTGCTTGGGATTCGCGACTACTTCCTCAAGCAGGACCTCCCGCCCGGTGCGGTGATCGGTCTTTCTGGGGGAATCGATTCGGCGGTCACTGCTCACCTTGCAGTCAAGGCCCTCGGCGCAGACAAGGTGTTGGGGATCGCGATGCCGGGTCCTTATTCGTCTCGCCACAGCGTCGACGACGCTCGCGCGCTCGGTGAAATGCTTGGCATCGAAGTGCGCGAAGTTTCGATCACGCAGATCTATGAGGGCTACCGCGGAGTCTTCGCGGGCCTGTTCGGCGAACAAGACGACTACGGCCTGACGCAGCAAAATATTCAGTCGCGCATCCGCGGTGCGATCTTGATGGCCGCTTCCAACCAAGAAGGTCGGCTCGTCCTCGCGACGGGAAACAAGAGCGAACTTTCGGTTGGCTACTGCACGCTATACGGCGACACGGTTGGCGGGCTCTGTGTTTTGGGGGACGTCTACAAGCGAGACGTCTACGCGATCGCGCGCCACGCGAACCGCGAGCGCATGCACATCCCTGAAAACACGATCACCAAACCGCCTTCGGCCGAACTCGCCGCAGACCAACTCGACAGCGACGATCTCCCCGACTACGACATCCTCGACAACTTGCTCGAGCAGTGCATCGAGGGCGAGTTGGGGGTGACGCGGGTGAAGATCCCCGACGGTTGCCCGCCCGAAGTCGCCGACAGGGCCATGCGTCGGTTGGACCGCAACGAATACAAGCGGCGCCAGGCACCGCTCGTGCTGCGCACTACCGCCAAGGCGTTTGGGACGGGGCGACGCATGCCGATCGTGCATCGCTACACGAACTAGCGAGGCGCGACTCTTTCTAGGTGCGTCTCTCATTGGGCGCGCCGCTCATTGGGCACGCAGATCTTCAGGCGCACCGCTCGCTTGAACGGATAATCAGGCCGTGGCGACGACGCTGCCGGCTGCGTTCTTGACGTTTTCAGCGCGCGCACCGCGCGGACCCTCTTGCACCACGTACTCAACCGTGTCGCCCTCGTTGAGGCCGTCGTATTCCGCGGCGTTCAAGCCGGAGCGGTGGAAGAACACTTCTTTGCCGTCGTCCCCGCGAATGAAGCCGAAACCCCGGTCGCGCACCATCTTCTTGATCTTGCCGCGGCACTTCGGGCCTGCCGGCGCTGCGGGAACCGCGGACGCGGGACGCTTCCCGCCTTTTTTCCGTCCGCCTCTTCGAGGCCCACCAGAGCGAAAGCGATCGCTCGAGACGAATTCGCTGCGGAATAAGTCCAGCGGTACGGTGAGGTCTTCGAGGCCGTCCTGGTCGGGGGACAGCAACACTTCTTCGTCACTCAGTTCGATCAAGGCGTAGCGAAGCCCGGTATTGCGATGCGTGATCAGTAGACCTTCTTCGATCTCGTCCATTCGGAGCATAACGGGGACCTCCTCGGTTTGGAGTGCGACTGTGCGATCGCCCAAGCGTTCGAGCAGATGCTCGATGTGAACGATTGAATTCTCGCCGACCTTCTAGTTGGCTTGTTTTTCTTGTATTGGTTGGGTGCTGGCTGGGTGTTCTGGCTACTGGCGGTTGTTGGCGAATACCCGAGCGGCGTTCGAGTGACCTGGTTTCGGGTCCCGCGTCAGTGCCACAACCCGACGCGATGAAGCGCGGTGGGACTTACGACGGACACCATGGAGGGCAGTGGGCCGAAAACTCTCGAGCCCGTGCGGGCCCTAGAGCCGCGGGGCGGCGTACAATAGGAGATGATCCCTTCAGGGTCAATTCTTTGGCGCTGGAAGGAGCTTGCACGGCTTCGCTAGCCTAGGTCTCCGATGACCCCCAAATCTTTTCACGTCTCTGGTTCTGATGGCAGCCAAATCCACCTACTCCAATGGAGTCGCGAGGGCGTGCCTGTCCTGCTTGTGCACGGCTTTGGCAATGAAGCGCATATCTGGGAAGACTTCGCGCCCGCGGTCGCCGACACCTACCAGGTACTCGCGATGGACTTGCGCGGACACGGCGATTCGTCCTGGGACGAGCAATCTCGATACGACTACGCGGACCACGAAAGGGACCTCGAAGCCGTCATCACCGGACTCGGCTTCGAACGGCTTGTTCTCGTCGGGCACTCTCTCGGAGGACGCGTCTGCATTCGTTACGCGGCGGCCCACCCGGAGCAAATTGCCGGACTCGTGATTGTCGACTCCGCCCCCGAACTCGACCCCCGCGGCATCGTCCGGATCTCACAAGACGTCGAGCAACACCGAGACCCGAGTTTCGAATCTGTAGGTCAATACGAGAACTATCTTTCGACCTCGTACCCGGCCGCGACCCCCGAGTCGATCCGCCGCATGGCGCGCAATGGGCTAACGCAGAGGGAAGACGGACGTTACGCCCTTAAGATGGACATCGCGTTTCGCAGCCGAGTCGCCGAGGGTACGAGCGCTGAAGAAATCGCGGTCGCCGAAAAGGCAACCACGGACGCGCTCTGGGAAGCGCTGCGTAAGATCGAATGCCCGACGTTGGTGGTTCGCGGCGCGGCATCAGACATCATGTCCGCAGACGTGGCCGACCGCATGGTCGAAGATGAGATGTCAAACGCAACGCTTGCAGTCGTCGGCCAGGCGGGGCATTCGGTCATGACCGACAACCCGGACGGCTTCCGCGACTGCGTCTGCGCTTTCATGCTCGGCGAATAGGAATAGACCCGCCGGCAGCCTACTCGTCCTGCTCGAACGGCCGACGATCTTGCCGGCGTGCCCAGATCTCGTCCGTGCGCGTTTGGTAATACGCGCTGCGCAAAACCGAGTAGTAGTCGACCGATGCTTCCTCGAGGGCCTTCAGCTTTTCCCGCTGCTTCTCGAGGGTGACCACACCCTCGCCGCCGTAGTAGTAGAAGTTAGTCACGGGCAAAATCCACGTATTGGGGCGCATGAAGAAGTCCACCACTGAGCCCACGGTCCCGCGCGCCGTCGATGGGCCCGCGATGGGGAGCATGAGATAAGGACCACTCGGAACCCGCGCCAAGGCCAGCGTCTGGCCAAAGTCAGATTCGTGCCGGGGCATGCCGATCGACTTCGCGGGCTCAAAGAAGCCTCCGATTCCCACGGTCGTGTTCACGACGAACGCGCCGGTAGTGGTCGCAGCGTCTTTCCATTCGAGTTGGAGTATGTCGTTGATCAGAACGACTGGCGTATTGAGATTGGCGAAGAAGTTTTGCAGGCCGAGCTTCAGCGGGTCAGGAGTCACCCAGCCGAAAAAACTTGTGATCGGACCCAGGAAAAACGTGTCCAGTCCTTGGTTGAAAACTAGGACCGTTCGATTTGGCTCCTCGAGGGGGTCCGGGAAACCGGCCGCGTCGTCGAGATCGAAGTCGTCGTCAAAGAGCGGGTCGCCAGCGTCGCCAAAAAATAGCTCGGCTTCGGTTGGCGCCGAGTCATCGGGCTCAGCAACCGAGTTGCTCTCGGGTTCCGACGAATTTTCGTCAGGCAGTTCAACTGTTTGCGGAACGTCCGCTTTGCCCTCAGCGCGAGCCGGAAGGGCTGTGACGCCGATGGCCAGTGCTACGATCCAGCCGATTCCCACAGACCTCATTGTCGCCCCCCTCTCCAATCGCGCGCACTCTACAAAAGTGCTTCGCGCAACACCCGAGCAAGAAAAGAAGCCGTACCCCCGACAACGACGTTACTTCCCTTTCGCCCCGCGGGGCTTCTGATCAAAACTCGCGTGCCTTCCTGAACAGGCCTGCGGTAACCTGAGCCACCCCCCAAAAAGACCTGACGGAAATAACCCGGTCGCCGCATGCAGCGCGCGAATCTCGGTGATTCCATATCGATCGCAACCAAGACTGATTGCCGGAGTCTCACGCAGCTCATGACGCAATTCAGGAAACCAGCCGGTTCGCATTCCCGAAATAGATCTGGAACGAGCCCCGCGGTGATTGACCCCAGGCTGGTGAATTCAGGGATTTGACTCGCCTCAAATGACGAGCAACCCGCTTCGCGGAGGAGGTTCCGTGGACATTTTTGATAAGTGCGAAGAGTACACGCTGACGCGTGAGCTTCGTGCGAACAACATCTATTCGTACTTTCGTAAAATTTCATCACCGCAGGACCCAGTCGTCACAATGGATGGCGAGAAGATCGTCATGCTGGGCTCGAACAACTACTTGGGGCTTACCAACCACCCCGAAGTCAAGGCCGCCGCAACGGATGCGGTCGCGAAGTACGGCACCGGTTGTGCGGGCTCGCGTCTGCTCAACGGCACACTCGATGTTCACGTCGAACTCGAAGAGAAAATTGCCGACTTCATGAATGCCGACGCGGTGCTGTCCTTTTCGACCGGCTACCACGTCAACGTCGGCGCGATTTCGTGCTTACTCGGTCGCCACGACGTGGCGTACCTCGACAACCTCAACCACGCATCGATCATCGACGGCGTGCGCCTTGGTTTTGGCAAGAGCTTCAAGTTCAAGCACAACGACATGGCCGACCTCGAGGCAAAGCTCCAGCGTGCCGACGACAGGCGTTCGAAGACGATCATCGTCGACGGCGTCTTTTCGATGGAAGGCGATCTGTGTGATCTGCCGAAGATCGTCGAGCTCAAAGAGAAGTACGGCACCCGCTTGATGGTGGACGACGCCCACGGCCTCGGCGTCTTCGGGGCCAACGGACGCGGCACCGCCGAACACTTTGGTCTCGAAGGCGAAGTCGATCTCACGATGGGAACATTTTCGAAGTCACTCGCGACGGTGGGTGGGTTCATCTCCGGGCCAAAGCAAGTGATCGAGTTCATGCGTCACAATGCGCGCTCTCAGATCTTTTCGGCCGCCATGCCCCCGCCGATGGCGGCTGCGGTCATCAAGGCTCTCGAAATCGTCCAGCGCGAACCCGAACGCCGCACCCAGCTCTGGGACACGACCCACTACATGATGGCCGAACTCAAGAACCTGGGCTTCGACACAGGAAGCACCGATTCGCCGGTGATTCCCATCGTCGTCGGCGACGAAGTCACAACGTTCACCATGGTGAAGCGGCTGCAGGAAGAAGGTATTTTCGTAAACGCAATCGTGCCGCCCGCAGTACCGCCTTCGGAGGCCATGATTCGCACCTCCTTCATGGCCACCCACACCCGCGACCATCTCGACCAGGCGCTCACCGCGTTGGCCAAGGTTGGGCGCGAATTGGACGTGATCTAGAGCTGAGCTGGTTCTAGAGCCGACCTGTTTCAGGATCCCAACTACAGCGCGTCGAGTTTCCGCGCGCCCGCCCACTGGTTGGCGAATTGGCGCGCGGTTCGGCCCGAGCGAGTCCCGCGGCGTAACGCGAAGCGCAGCGCTTCTTCGCGTGCTTCGTCATCGAGCGGGCCCTGCCCTTCTTTTTTCAAATATCGATCAACGATCTCGAGATAGGTCGGTTGGTCAAAGCAATAGAAGCCGAGGGTCAGGCCGAACCGGTCGGCCAACGCAAGCTTCTCCTCCAACACTTCTCCCATGTGGAGTTCGTTGTCTTCGTCGAGGACGGGTGCGCGGTTGTCCGCCATGGTCTGCGAAACGAGTTGCCGTCGGTTGCTTGTCACGATCAAACAAACGTTTTCTGGCGGGCCGGCGATGCTTCCGTCGAGCACTGCCTTCATTTCGCGGTATCCCGCCTCGTTGGCGCCAAACGAAAGATCGTCGCAGAAAACCAGAAAATGAAAGTGCTGCCCGCCTTTGCGAATCGAATCGAGTACCCGAGGCAAATGGACTAACTCGTCTTTTTCGATCTCGACGAGCCGAAGGCCCTGGTCTGCCAGACGCGTGAGCACACCTCGAACCGCCGACGACTTGCCCGTTCCGCGGTCACCGTAAAGCAAGATGTGATTGAACGGCAGGCCGTTAAGAAACTGTTTCACATTTTGAACGAACGCCGAGAGCGCACGATCGACGCCCACGAGGTCATCCAGGTCAAACTCCGCGGGGCGCTCGATCGCGACCAACTGTCCTAAGCCGCGTCCACGGCCGGCGTCCCAACGAAATGCCCGATGGCTTTCAAAGAAGTTTTTGTCGGGTTCCGCTTCGACGAGTTCGCCGAGAAGTTTTTCACCGAGCTCAAGCACGCGCTCAAAGCGTTCGAGCAAACGAGCGGGGAGGTTCATCGCATGCCTTTTTGTTCGAGGGGGACTGCGAGGAGGTTGTCAGCGCGACATCGAAGCCAACTCAACGGGCTCACTCCGAAATTCTCGCGAAGTCTTCCGGATCGGGGATGTCGTGCTTCAGCAGCGGCGTACCGGTCGCCTCGAAGAAGACTTCGAGGAATCGATAGGTGAGCCCCCACACCACTCGGGGTCGATCGTCTCCGACGTTGATGCCGGGAAATGGAATCTCGTGCTCGCCGTATTGCATCACGTGGCGGACGTAGTTGTCCGGGTCCGTCAGATGGTCGAGCGGCACCCAGAACGCTTCGGCGACTTCTGAACTCTGAATGACGAGTCGACCCGGATCATCAAATTGATAGACGTGCGCAGAAACGACCATTTTGTTCGCCGCGGCTGCGCGCCCACCCAGATCGTCGAGGCGTCCGATTACGTCGGCACGCTCGAGGCTGAGCCCCACCTCTTCGAGGGTTTCGCGTTCACCCGTTTGTTGGATCGACGCGTCGCTGGGGTCTGCGCGGCCTCCGGGAAAAGCCATATGGCCAGACCACGGGTCGCCTTCGCGCTTCGCCCTTTCGATCAGCAGGACTTCCGGAACGGTCGGCCCGGGCCGCAAAATCATGCTCACCGCAGCCGCGTTCAGGCCTTCGCTGGATTTGAGCTCAGGCGAGTACGTCGCAAGGCTTTCTCGAATACGGGGAAAATGAGTCACGGATTCACACGATAGGGGATCTGCGCACTCGGAGGCTGCCCCAAGACACTCGCAATTGCGGTACGCCGCAGCTTCGCCGCTTGCTGCGTTGCCTGGGGTCACTCTCGCGACGAGCGCCCAACCCGCGACTTCGCGCGAGATTCAGGCTAGGGTGCCGCCGATGTCATCCCCCCTCCGTGAAGTTTCTCGCTCGAAGCAGATCCTCGTGCTGGCGCGCAAAGACAAGCGCGCCGCCGCCACGGCGCTCAAGCACCTCTCCCTCGACGAGCAAGTTGCGTTGGTTTGCGAAACCAGCCTGCAGCGGCGCTCGGCCATGCTCGAACTCTTGGACCAGCCCGAGGACGTGATCCCGCTCATTCCCGAAGCCGAGCTTTGCTTCACCATCAAGGCGGTGGGGATCACCGACGGCAGCTGGATCCTCGAGCATGCGACCGAATCTCAACTCGTCGCATGCGCGGATCTCGATGCTTGGCAGGGGATCGTGCCCAATATTGACAGCATGGGGTCGTGGCTTGAGATCTTTGCCGAGGCAGGCGAGGAGACGCTGCTTCGCGCCGCACACTCGATCGACACTGAGCTCTGGGTTTTGTATTTGCGCGACCGAATCCTCGTCGAACTCAAGCCGAACGACAACGAAAGCTGGCAGCCTCCGGCCGGTGGCCAGACCCTCGACGGGCAGTTCTACTTCACTGCACGCCGTGACAGCGACGACGTAGCCGCCATCGCCCAATTGCTCGCGAAACTATTTGTCGCCGATTATTGGCTGTACTTCAGGTTGATGCAGGGCACTGAGTGGGAGATGGATAGCGATCTCGAAGAATGGGCGATGCGTTGGCGATCGGGGCGACTGCAAGACCTCGGTTTCCCTACTTGGGACGACGCGATGCGGATCTATGGTTTTCTGCGTCCCGACAAGCGGGCGGAACTCCCCACCGAAAACATCACGCTCGACGGCGCGGAGTTCGCACTCCCCGTTTGGGTGCCCCCGCTCCCCGCAACCCACGACGCCAAGCACGCAATTTTTCGTGCGGCCGCCAAACTCGACACAGACGAGCGCCAAGCGTTCTTCTTTAGCCTGATCACCCTCGCGAACAAAGTGGCGATGGCAGACGGAGTGGCACTCGGTGACCTAGAAACCTTGCCCAACACGATTGAAAAGATTGCGACGCTCGCGAGCCTAGGCCTCGAGTTCGTCGCAACGGAACACGGGATCGATCTCGCGACTGCCGTGCGACGCGCGAACCTCGAACGCTTGTTCCGCGTCGGCGCCAACCTGGACCGAACCCGGGCCGAGGATGGGCGGGTTAGTTACTCGGAGACCCTAGAGAAGTCGATCGAAGAAGCCGAGTCGCAAGAAGCGGATAGGCTCAAGCAACAAGAGTAAGACTGAGCATCGGTGTTGCGGCGTCGATGTCGCGCTGCCACTCACCACTTTGCTGTGAGTTTCCTTGGCCTAGACGCGGACAGGAGCCATCGCGCGTTCGACGCGTAAACGTCTACGCTTTGGTATCGCTTTGTCTTCGTTTTGTGCCGCAGACCCAGCGCTATTCGCTTGCTCGGCCGGCTTGTTGATCTTCCAGCGGCTTCCAATGAAAGAGTCCGTAGATCAGCACCTGCACGTAGTGCTGGCCCATCGATCCACCCGCCTTTTCGAGCACACTCTTCTTGACGAAGAACTCGATCGTGTGAATCACGATCAAGGCCCAAAAACCGAACCTTGAAATCGACGCGATCGTTCCGCCCCCGAAGAGCATCCCCAACAACAACACAAGCCACATCACGAGTACGCTTTGTTTCATGGGGTGTATTCAGTCACGACCACGGAGCGTTGTCAAGTCGCGTATGCCCTCGCGTCTGGGCCGTGGAAGCCGTTTTCGGAAACATCGGTCAAATGGGGGAGGGCCCGCCAACATAAGCCGGCGGGCCCTCTTCGGTCTTCCGCGATGAGACGGGTGCCCGGAGGCAGCCACATCCATAGCGGATCCCATACCACTTTATCTCTTGCCACTTGTTGAAAGCGGCGATCCGTTTAGAGATCGACGGCCTTCAAGGTCTTGCGCTTGTTACCGACTGCACGGGCTTCGGCGTCTTTGATCAAGCTGCGAACCGCGGCGTCAAGTGCCGGGTAGAACTCAGCACCGACGTTGCACTTCTTGACCGCGCCCTTCGTGCGCGACTTCGAAATGATCAAGTCTGCGGACTTGCCCTTCTTTCCCTTTTTCTTCGCTGCCATGGTGAAGCATGCCTCCCTAAAACCGCCGCGCCTCATCCGTGAAACCCACAGACTGTCGTTGGCGGGTACCCCCTATTGATTGGGTCCAATTGCGGATCCAATTACGAAAACGCAGTACGCATCCAATGAGCAGAATCACGCAGTAACCTGTCTCATCGCCGCGATTTTACGCGCTTCAAATTCGCAGTCAAACAAAAAGTGCTCTCAAATGGCCTGAAACTGTCGATTCCAGCGCTTTTTTGCGAATTGCGGGGTCATAGCCGGAGAAAGTGGGCTCCAAAAGGCTGTTTGGCAGCCGATCTCGACCGATTCGCCAAACACCTGCGAAGCGAAGGGACACGCTTTCTACTTGCCAAATAGAAAAATTGTGATTCGAAGACCTGTAGTCGCCCGGGGAATCGACACCGCTTGAGGTACGGGTGGGGCAGAGATACGCTCGCCCGCGCTTTGTCCACGAACCCACCCGACGAACCTCGTTCCCACTTCTTTCAGGCGAATGCCGCGGGGTCGCCGAAGCTTCATTATCTCGCACGGGGCAGTGATGCCCAGCCTGTCCTGGTGATGCTTCACGGCGGCGGTTCGAACGCGCATTGGTGGGACCACATCGCCCCCGCGTTCGCCGACCGCTTTTACGTCGTGGCCCTGGATTTTCGGGGTCATGGTAATTCTGACTACCCCGAAGAGCTGGTGGTGGGCGCGTTCAACGACGACGTCGAACTCCTGCTCGCTCATCTCGGGCGCGAAGACGCGGTCCTGCTTGGCCATTCGATGGGCTGCCATATCGCGGTCGATCATGCGTCGCGCCACCGGGACACCCGCGCACTCGCGTTGATCGACCTCGCTCGCGGTAGTACGAAGTCCACCCGCCGCCGCAGCCGGATGGCCCTGCGCATGCGCGGCACCTACGCGCTTAAAGACGATGCGATCGAACGCTTTCAGTTTCTACCGGGAGCAGCAAACGCCAGCGAAGAGCTTCGCCTCTCGATCGCGCGGCATTCGGTTCGCCAGGAAGCTGACGGTCGCTACAGCTACGCCTTTGATCCGAGGTGGTTCGCGCTTCCACCGCGGCCCGCACCCGATACTTCCAAGATTGGATGTCCAACGCTCATCATTCGAGGCACGGACAGCTCGATTTTGACCGAACAAGGCGCTGCGGAATTCGCGGACGAACTCAGTGATGTGCGCGTCGAGTCTGTCCAGAATGCCGGACATCACGTTCACATTGATCAACCGGTTGCGACGTTGGAAGTTCTCGAAGATTTTCTATCACAGTTCGCCGCTTCTCAAGGCAAACCCAGTGCGACGTCTCGGCTTTGCACGGATTGAGGACTCGGCGACTGCTGCCGAAGAATATCGATGTGCGTTGATGCCATCCGTGTCGGTGCACGCCGATGAACAAGATCTCAATCACAACGTGTCGACCGCGACACATCACGGTCGATCGCGTCTGCGAAAAATTTCATGCGATTAACAAGCGGGGTGAAAACGAAGGCTAGGCCCTTCGCTCCGCACCAATCGATGCGTCGCTAAAGAACCTCTTCCGCGAGCTTGCGCAGCAAGTCGGGACCACCGCCACCAATCAACATGGTGCCAACTTGGCCCTTTGCGCCCGCGTCCTTCCAGGCCGCCATGCGGTCTTTGATTCGCTCCCACGGACCCACCAATGCCACGTCGTCGATCAACTGCTCGGGGACCGCGGCCATCGCCTCGGCCTTCTTCCCGCCGAGATAAAGCTCCTGGATCTTCGCAGCGGCTTCCTCATAACCAAGGCGCTTGCAGTAGTCGTTGTAAAAGTTCTTGTCCTTCGCCCCCATGCCGCCAATGTAGAGCGCGAGCATTGCGCGGACCGGGCCGCGGCATTGGTCTAGGTCATCGCCCATCACCGCGGTCACGAACGGGTTGATTTCGAAGTTCTCAAGAGTCTTGCCGCCGCCCGCCTTTGCGAAACCCTTCTTGAGGGAATCTTCGAACAAGTCGAAGCGGTCGGGATTCATCCATACCGGGAACACACCGTCGGCAACTTCGGCACTGCATGCGACACCTGCAGGCGCGATGGATGCCGTAAAGATCTTGAGGTCCGGGTTCCCGTGCAGAATGCTCTTGAGCGGCTTGCCTAGACCGGTCGAACCCTCGCCCGTGTAAGGCATCTGATAATGATAACCTTCGTGGGTGGCGGCTTCTTCGCGCGCAAGAATCTTTCGAATGATCGACACGTATTCGCGCGTGCGGGTTAGCGGTCGGCCGTAAGCTACGCCGTGCCAGCCTTCGACAACCTGGGGCCCCGATGGCCCGAGCCCAAGGATGAAGCGTCCCCCCGAAAGTGCGTCGAGAGTTTGTGCCGTCATCGCGGCACAGGCCGGTGTGCGCGCGGGCATCTGCATGATCGCCGTACCGACTTTGATCTTGGTCGTGTTGGCGAGGATCCAGGCCGCAGGAGCGACGGCATCAGAGCCATAAGCTTCAGCGGTCCAGACCGAGTCGTAGCCGAGGCTTTCGGCTTCTTTGATGTTGTCCATCGGGATGTTGATCTTTGCGGGGGAGTAGCCGGCGAGTATGCCCAGGCGCATTGCAGTGTCCTCTTATTTTGCGATTCATGTCGCGATGTGGGGGCGTCGTGTTGTGATGGATCTCGGCGCGACACGAAACCAGGCGAAGCACTAGCTCGCCGCGGCGCTTGCGAATTCGGACTCTACTTCGCCTCGGGGACTCGCGTCGAGGGGAAGTTCGATGACAAAGGTCGCCCCCTCACCCAAGTTTGACTTCACGGTGAACTTGCCGCGGTGTCGCTCAATGATCCCGTGCGAAAGCGACAACCCCAGTCCCGTCCCTTTGCCGACTTCTTTGGTGGTAAAGAAGGGTTCGAACAACCGATTCAAAAGTTCGGGCGGAATGCCGGGCCCATCGTCCTGGAATTCGAGCCGAACTCCTTCTGGGATCATCGTGGTCGTGATCTGCACTGAACCTTGGCACCCCATCGCGTCGCAGGCGTTCATGAGCAGGTTCAAAAAAACCTGATTGAGCTGGCCGGGGTAACAGCGAACCCGCGGCAAGTCGCCGTATTCGCGAACTACGGTGACGCCGTCTTTGAACTGGGGCTCCATCAAGCCCAAAGTGCGATCGAGTTCTTCGTGCAAGTCGGCGTCTTGAAGCTCGGCCTGATCCATGCGCGAAAATGCGCGCAGGTCCTGCACGATTTCCTTTACCCGATGAGTCCCCTCGCGACTTCGAGACAACAGCTTCGCGATGGCGGCGCGAATCTGCTCCGTGTCGGTACCCGCGTCTTGAGCGCGGCTCAGCTTGTCGATGAACTCATCGAGAAGTTGCAAGTTGGCGTGCACGAAGCCAATCGGGTTGTTGAGTTCGTGCGCGACACCGGCCACGAGCTGCCCCAGCGAGCTCAACTTTTCGCTCTGCATCAACTGCAGTTGGATCTCTTGCAGCTCCGTCGTGCGCGCTTCAACCCGCGCTTCCAAGGTTTCGTTGAGCTTCGCGATTTCGTCGAACGCTTTTGCGTTCTCCATCGCGATCGCACTTTGATTGGCGAGGGTTCGCAGGAGCTGCCGGTCTTCGGTCGCAAGCGGCTCGCCCGAAAGTTTGCGCCCCACGGCAATCACGCCCAACATGTCGACTCCGAACAGAATGGGAACGAGCAGCTCGACTTCGAGGGAATCAAAGACGTCCCAGCAAAGCTCGCGCTTTTCGGGGTCCGGCTCTTCGTCGAAGTCTGCTCGGTAGAGCTCTTCGCGCCGCATCCATAGGTAACGCCAGATTGGATGTTCAGCCGGGATTTCGAGCGTTTCGCGATTTTCCTCGTCCCAATCCCCTCGCCACACCGACGGACGAAGCAGGCGGCTTTCGTCGTCGAGCAACATCACCATCGCACGCTCGACTCCCATCGTGTCCGTCAGCGCAGCCAAAATACGGTCGCCGATTTCGCCAAGCGACAACATCGAAACCATGGCTTCGGAAATTTCGCGGACGGCCGACCGGTAGCGGGAATGGTCGCGATCAAAGATGCCGTCGACTAGGCGCTGCAAGCGATCGCGCAGTGGGTTGAAGGCCAGGATCGCGAGAAAGAGAAACACAACCTGGGCCGATTGCATCGTAACGCCGAAACCCTGAACGGCCTGGTCGGCAAAGGTGATCATCAACGCGAATAGCCCGGTAATCGCAAGCGTCGCCGCGCCGTAGGCTGCAGACGACTTCGCGAGCAAGCGAAATTCGAATCGCTGTCGCCTCAACATCCCGATGCCGATCGCGGGGGGCAAGAAGACAACCCACAACAACGCCAAGTGCGGCGGGAAAGAAGTGCGCAGATAGTACTCCGCAAACGCGATCATCGTTGCGGGAAGAAAGCTCGCGATCCCTCCTAGCAGCACGATGTCGACGCGGTCGCCGACTCCCGCCAAGCGCGCCCGCCCGCGTTCACTCGCGAGCACCCCCATCGCGACCGCGCAAAGGCCCAGCCCGTAAGCAAACGCCAAGTTGGCCGACACCATGTCGAGCCACGGCGAAATCAAGCCGCTCGACAAGACCATGACCGAAAGAATCGCAGCGCCGATATACGGCACGAGGCGAATGCGCGGATTTCGCACGATCCAAGGCGGTTCGATCGGATAGGTCGAGAACAAATGGAAAGCCGTCGCGCCAAGGAAGGGCATGTTGGCGAGTATGCGGGTTGCACCGAATGGAACGAGGTCCATTCTTGCCCATGCGGCAAGTTCTGCGGACATGGCCGAACAAAACAACATGAAGGCCCAGGCTTCGACGCGTTCCCATTTGCTGCGCCACACCACCGCACCGACGAGCAAATAGAAGACACTCACGGCGAGCAGTGAGACCACGAGAATGATGTCGAGGGAATGTCTCAAAAATGCACCCGGCGCGGGCATGAGGTCGACCGCGTAGTCGGTGCCGTCGTCTGCCGTAAAGACATACGAATTGGTCTGGCCCTCGCGCAAAAGGTCCGAAGGCCAACGCAAAACCCGAAGCATCGGAACGCCGTCGATCGAAACGGCCCCGTCGCCAAGCATCACTCCGGCATTCACCGCTTCTGCGGTTGCGGCCTGCACTACGGTCGAGCCACCCAGAAGTGCGAGCTTTACCGGGAGCACCATCCCTTCTTTTGGGGGTGCCAAGTGGCCAGCCGTAACGAGGATCGTCGCCGCCGCAATCGCGACAGCAGTCAGCCCCGTAAAGCGGCGAAATCTCGCTGTAGACATCGGGTTCATGGGCTTTCGTCGTCCAGGCGGGCGCCGCCATGGCTCATCGGGAACCGTGGATCGGCCGGGAGGATCGCACAAATTGGCCCGGAATAAAGGACACCACGAAAGGCGACTGGCGCGACAACGGCTTCATGGAGCCACTCGCGCGATTGCGAAACCGCTTGGGACTAGGAGTCTGCGCGGTGGAAGGTGTGCGTGACCCGATGTGGAGACCCTGTCGATGGCAAGGCGCGAAAGCGCCGCTCTAGCTGGCTACAGCTAGCTTTTGCAACGCAGCCAGCGGCATTGGATCCGCGTTTGGGCGCGTGCGCCTTCTGCCGCGCAGACTCCTAGCGATCGCTCTTTTTTGCAGGGACGCTGCGTGCGACGTGCTCACCGATCGAAACCAACCCGCCCGGAAGCGTCTTGATCGCGCCAGACTTCTGCGCCCGCCGCTCCTGCGTCGTGACAAAACCGTGCTGCATCTTCTGAAGCTGATCGAGTCTCGCCGAACGCACCTTACCCGCGTCACAAGTCGGCGCGGGGACCGGCGCTTTTGCCGGGTTCCCCGTCGGGGTCGGTGGCAGCGTGCTCTCCACAAAGCGCGAATACTCCGCGTCCTGATCCGACTTCGCACGCACATCATCACGACCCGAATCAGCCCGACCCACCCCACTCCCCCACAAGGTCAGTCCAACCAAAAACAGCGCCGAAATAAAGAACCCACTCACACGACAAACAGCCCGAGCCATACGGCCTCCAGAATTCAAAACACAGGGGAGACTCAATTCATCGACACCAAACCCAGCTTTCTTAAGTGACTCCAATCACGTCAGCCCCATCACCCGAAGCAAGCCACCCCTCTCCCATCCCAGTTCGATGCTCCGCTGCCGCAAACAAGGCCCTAAATCCCCGACCCACCTTCTTCTTCACCGAGATGAATCCCACACTCCCGCATGTCATCACTCTCCCACCACCAACGCCCTGCCCGCGAATCTTCGCCAGCCTTGACTGCGCGGGTGCAAGGCTCGCACCCGACCGAGGGATGACTCTGCTTGTGGAGGCGGTTTACAGGGACCTGGTGTTCTTCGACGTAGTCCCACACATCGTCGTGTTTCCAGTCGGCGAGTGGGTTGAGCTTTACGATGCCTCCGGCCGCTTCATCGAACTCGACCTTACGCGTGTCGCGCCGGTTCTCGTTCTGGTCTCGGCGCAAGCCTGAAACATACGCATCGAGCCCTTGGAGATGACGTCGCAACGGTTCGACCTTGCGCAAGCGGCAACACTGCTTGCGATTTTCTTCGGAGTCGTAAAAGAGGTTGTGCCCCTTCTCGCTCACCATGGCTTCCACGTCTTTATGGTTGGGAAAGATGACTTCAACTTTCTTGTCGTAGCGATCCCGCACGCGGTCAACAAGATCGTAGGTCGCAGGGTGCATGCGGCCGGTATCGAGCATGAAAACCCGCGACGACGCGTCGAGCTTGTGCATCATGTCGAGCAAGACCATGCCCTCGGGCCCGCCAAAACTTGCCGACAGCGCGAGTTTGGATTGGAAATTGTCTAGTGCCCAGGTCAAGATTTGCTCGGCACGCTGACTTTCGAATTGGCGACCGGTCACGGCGCGAATAACGTCGTTGTTAAAGGACTTTGCAAGCTTCAATGCGGGGACAGTCACGCGGGGAATGCTCCTGGTGGGCGGCGATCTGAAAGCACCAAGCGGGTGCAGACAGAATATGAAGCACAATTCCCTATTCGTCTACCGTTTTAAAGACTTTAATATCCTATCTTTTTACCGTTTTAATTTGAGTCTTCTCTAAGGCCGATTTCACCTTGTCCTCCATGGAAACAGCTCGGTCCCGGCGGTCGTCGATCTTGATCACCGTGGATACCCGAGTCGCCCCGGCGGCGAAGACCGCCTCCTGCATGTCTGAGATGAGGCCGTAGACCTCGCTCATCTCCCCCTCCAGGGTGGTGAACATCGGGTCGAGTCGGAAACGAATGCGCTCCTGGGCTTGAACGACGTCGAGGGCTGCAGCGACAAACTTTGAAACGCTGACCGCTTCGCCAATGGGTGAGATCGATACTGCGACGATCGCCATGAAATTCTCCGGGAATGGGTGGGTTGAGCGAACGCCTATTGGGGAATGGCGAGCGAGGTGGGCCAGAGGCGCACCGCCGATTCGTCGCGCACCGCGCGGGCGAGTTCGGCCAGGGGGGTTTGGGTACGTGGATGTAAAAAGTCGGGAGCCAGGTCGCACAGCGGTTCGAGCACGAAAGGACGCTCGTGGAGCCGTGGGTGCGGTATCTGGAGCCGCTGCAATTCGACAATGGTTTCGCCGAAAAACAAAAGGTCGAGATCCAGAGTGCGAGCCGACCATCGCTCGGTCTCGCCAGCGCGGTCGCGGCCCGCCTTCAGTTCGATCGCAAGGAGGCACTCCAAGAGCTGCTCGGCTGAAAGCAGCGTCTGTATTGAGACCGCCGCATTGAGATAAGCCCCTTGTTCGCCGGGCCCTACGGGATCAGTTTCATAAACACGCGACACGGCCTCAATCGTCAAATTGGGCGCAGCGTTCAACGCTTCCAACGCAAAGCGCAACAGGGCTTCCCGGTCCCCCAGGTTCGAACCGAGTCCGACATATGCGTTTACAGCTTTCGGCACCTTGGCTCCGAATGACGCCGAACGCGCTGCGACGGGCGAAACCCGCTCCGGCCGCGCGGCCCGGCATTTCGTGCGCAACCATAATCGGTCGAGATCGAAGGGGAAACTCCGTACTGCCCCAGATGTAATTCAGGCTAAAATCGCCGCATGCTGCAAGCCGCCCTCGCACCCGAAATTTTAACCGAGATCCCAGGCCCGGGATCTTCCGCGCTCGCCAAGCGATTGCGCGGGGTCGAGTCACACCATGTGACTTGCCTTGATCCGGAGCCGATTTTCTGGGAGCGAGCGTCCGGGTGCAATGTGTGGGACGTCGATCGCAATCGCTTCGTCGATCTGACCGCCGCTTTCGGTGTTGCGAATGTTGGTCATGCACACCCACACGTTGTCGCGGCAATCGCCGAACAATCACAGCGGCTTTTGCACGGCATGGGGGACGTACATCCTCCCGCGATCAAGGTCCAGTTGCTCGAGGCCCTGGTCGCCCACTATCCAGGCGGAGGACCCGCACGCGGAGTCTTGAGTTCGTCGGGCTCGGACGCCGTTGAAACTGCAATCAAAACCGCGGTCCTGGCAACGAACAAGCCTGGGATTCTCGCCTTCAAGGGCGCGTATCACGGTTTGGCATTCGGAGCCCTCGACACGACTTGGCGCGAAGACTTCCGCGACCCATTCGCATCGCGTCTCCCCGAGCGAACGAAGTTCGCGCCATACGGCGATCTCGGCTCTGCAGCCCGGGCGATTCAAGAGAGTCCGTTTCCCATGGGTGCCGTGCTGGTCGAACCGATTCAAGGAAGAGGCGGCGAGCGCGTTCCAGAGCCCGGTTTTTTGGAAGGCCTCGCCAAGCTTTGTCGCGAACGAGGCATGCTCTTGATCGCAGACGAAATTTATACGGGCTTTGGCCGCACGGGCCGGTGGTTTGCGTGCGACCATGACGACGTGGTGCCCGACCTATTGTGCGTGGGCAAAGGCATGGCGTCCGGCATGCCGATCTCTGCGTGCTTGGGCCGCGAAGAAGTCATGGATGCATGGCCTGTGTCCCGCGGCGAAGCGCTGCACACCCAAACATTTCTGGGTCATCCGGCAAGTTGCGCCGCAGCACTCGCGTGCATCGAAACCTTGGAAGCAGACGGCTACCTCGCCCACGCGGCAACCGTGGGTTCGCAGGCACTTCACGACCTCGCACTTAAAACCCAAGACATCGACGCCGTTGTCGAAGTTCGAGGCAAGGGCTTGATGATCGGCATCGAACTCGCGCCAAGCCTCAGCGGCCCTGAAGTCTGCACGCGCGCCCTTGAGCGTGGCGTCATCGCGCTGCCGTCGGGTTCGTCGGGCGAAGTCATCTCGATTACGCCTCCGCTGTGTATCGACGCCGCCACGCTCGCCCATGCCTTGGGCATCGTTCTTTCGGTGATTCGAGACCTCTCGAATGCAAACGACCGCGCGAGTTCAGCGTGACCGAGACTGCAATGCTGGGTGATCCCCGGCGACAAGCCTTCGATCAGAAAGTTCTCGCCTGGATGACCGAGGGCTCTTGGGAAGAGGACGACGCGCGTTTCGACACCCTTGCGTGCGAACTCTTCGAGTTCCAGTTCGCCTACTGCACCGGGTACGGGCGATTTTGTGAGGCGCTTGGAAAAACGCCATCGTCAATTTCGAATTACCGCGACATCCCCGCGGTGCCTACCTCGGCCTTCAAAGAAGCGCGCCTTCACAGCTTCGACGCCAATGCGACTACAAAGGTCTTTCGCACCAGCGGCACGACAACGGGAAGTACAGGGCAAGCACGTGGTTCGCTGTATCTCGACACGCTCTCGCTCTATGAAGCATCACTGCTTCCGATGATTCGGCGGTTTGTTTTTCCAGAGCGCGACGGCGACGCATCCGAAAAGCCTATGACCATTCGAGTCCTCGCCAACCCTCCCGAGATGGCGTCGGACTCCTCACTTTCACACATGTTCGGGATCGCCCTTCGTGAGCTCGGTGATGGAGATAGCGGATACGAAAACCGCGAAGGGGCACTCGACGCCGCCCCCTTGATCACGCGATTGCTCCAGTTCAGCGAACGTGCCGAAGAGAAAGGCCCCGTCGCACTATGCGGGACCTCGTTTGCGTTTGTGCATTTGCTTGACGCACTCGACGCGTCCCCGCACCGCGACAAAACGCTTCAGCTACCCCGCGGCTCGCGCGTGATGGAAACCGGTGGCTTCAAAGGGCGAAGCCGCGAAGTCCCCCGCGACGAACTCTATGACGCAATTGAAAACCACCTCGGTGTTGCGCGCTCTCATATTGTGAATCAATACGGCATGACGGAACTGGGCAGTCAGTTTTACGATTCGCAGCTATATGAAAGCGTCCGTGGTGGCACTTCGGGCCCGCGTCGAAAACTCGGTCCACCATGGGCGCGAGTTCGGCTCATCGACCCCGAGACCGGGGAAGACGTGGTTTCTGGACAGGCAGGCATGATCGTCGTCCACGACCTTGCCAACACGGGAAGCGTCGCGGCGCTGCAGACCGAAGACCTGGGTCGGCGCACGGGTATCGAAGACGACGGTTTCGAAGTTCTAGGCCGCGCGTCGGGCGCCGAAGCCCGAGGATGTTCGATCGCTGCCGATGCCACGTGGCTCAAGTCGATGCGATGAGTCCGGCGGATCGCATCGACTCCGCCGTCCGCTCTCTCGAGCACGCGCGCTCATCTCTAGACGCGAGAAGCGATCAAGAGATTGTCGCTGCGCTCGCGAAGGTCTTTGATCTATGGCGGGACCCAAACTCAGATTGCCGCCGCGAACTCGAAGCAAGACTTCCCGGTGCCGCAGGATTTACAAGCGAAACCGTGCGTGCCGGACTGAATGTCGGCTTCGAGCCCTGGACGGGTGATGCCTTTACGCGGCTGGTCATAAATGAACTCGGTGCGATCCCAGAAGGAGGTCGACGAACCGCGGTCGGACATCCATTGACATCCGTCGTCCTTGCGGGGTCGATCCCCATGCCGAGTTTGCTCTCGATCGTGCTTCCCCTGGTGCTCCGCTCCCCAGTTCTCTGCAAACCCGCTTCACGAGACCTGGTGACTGCGAGCCTTGTCGCCGAATCGATTCACACCGTGGATCCACTGCTCGGCGACTGCGTCGCGATCGTGCCTTTCGAAAAAGAAGACACCGCGACGGCGCGCGCGTTCTTCGCTTCTCCATGTGTTGTCGTAACCGGTTCGAGCGAAACGATTCAAGAAGTCGAAAGCCAGCTTGGGCCAAATCAGACGCGGCTCTTCTATGGACATCGCGTTTCGGTCGGCGCGGTTAACGTCGCAGCCATCGACGCTCATTCGATCGCGTCGCTTACGGAACGGCTCGCTGTTGATGTCAGCCTGTGGGATCAACTCGGTTGCCTTTCGCCGATCCATTTCTATTTGGTTGGAGGGAGCGACGCACAAATTGACAACTTCGCGAGTTCGTTGGCGGCCGCACTCGAAGCCCACGAAAAGCAATGTCCCCGGGGAGAGATTACGATCGATGCGGCGGCCGGGATTTCGCGCGAACGATCCAACGCGAAAATGCGCAACGCCCTCGGGCATAACACCCGGGTGTTGGCGAGCGAGGGAACACAATGGACCGTCGTCACTGAACACGACGCAACGCTTCGCGCAGCGCCCCTCCATCGCTTCATTCGGCTGTCCCCGGTAGCCGACACCCCTGAACTCATAAACACCATCGCCCCTATGGCGGATGTCCTCGCAGGCGTGGTTTTGGCTGGCTTCGCCGAAGATCGCGCGGCACTAGCCCGAGATCTCAAAGACCTCGGCGCATCGAGAATCTGCGAACCCGGCGAGCTTCAAGCCCCCCCACTCGACTGGCCACGTGACAACCAACCTCTGCTTCGCGCGATGATCGCGACGGGCGCGAACCCTCGCGCGAATGCCGATGCCTAAGCATCCCGACATCAATGCGCGGGATGGGCAAGTCATCCGGCCGCGAATCGCGCGGCATTCATTCCCAAGTCTGAAGTTCGATGATGTTGCCTTCGGGGTCCCGGACGTAGCACCACTTCACCCTTCTTTGGTCTGACGTCATCACGGTGGTGACTTCGCCAACCGTGCTGCCTCCATTGCGCAACACTTCGCTTTGAGCAGCGACGACATCTTCAACCGCAAACGCGATATGGGCAAAGCCGGGCTTGATCACCGACGGCCTCGCTGTTTGGACTTGCTGCGAATACTGAAAGATCTCGAGGGTCGGACCGTTATCACCATGCCCGGGCAATCGCATATGCGCGCCTTCGAGTCCTACACCTTCGACCCCCGTACCCTTTTCAAGTTCGTCGGCGCGGTAGTTGCGCTCCGGCGGGACGACGACGCAGCCGAAGACGTCTTGATAGAAACCCGCAAGCGCTCGGAAATCCCGCGCAACCAAGTTGGTGTGAACGTAGCGCGCACCTTCAATCATTCAGTTTGCTCTCCTACAGACGTCACCGGGTCGTCGCTGCCCTGCACAGCTTCGAAGACGACCGCCGCAAAGATCAACCCACTCCCCAGCAGCGCCGCACTACCCGGCACTTCGCCGTGCACGAGCCACGCCCATATACCAGCAGTAACCGGTTCGATCAACAATAGAAGCGTTGCTTCGATGGTGCGAAGATGATCGAGCCCGCGAAGCAGACACACGTACGCAAGCGATGTCTGCACGACCCCCAGGTAAATGACGACCCCCCAGTCGACGAGCGTGGGCTCGTTCAAGGGGAACGCCATCGGGAGACAAACCAAGCACGCAATCGCGTTCCCCGCGACGACCGCCGTGCCGCTCGCGTTCGTCACGCCAGGCTGCAGTGCGAGCCAACGCAGTCCCATAATGGTCAGCGCCCAGGTGACGCCTGCGGCGAGGCCGAACATATTGCCAACTGCCGGGTCGGGCGCGGTGCCGACCGCGGCCTGCTGGCCAAAGAATAGAAGCAAAATTCCCGTCGCGAGCACCGCCATCAAGGCGAAGTCCCTTGGGCGGTTCGCTTCGCCGAGCAGCTTTGGGCCGAGGATCAAAATGTAAAGAGGCGCCGAATACTGCAAAAAAATCGCATTGGCCGCAGTCGTGAGGGTGTTGGCCGTGACGAAAAGTACGAGTGTCGCACCGAACGCGGCACCCACCATCAGAGACTGCGGTCGCCACCAAGTTCGCCAGTGAGGCATCAACAGCGTAAGAAGAACGACTGCGATGGCGGACCGAAAGCTCGCGATCTGCCAAGCCGTAAAGCTCGAAAACTTGATCGCCGTGCCGCCGGTCGAAAAAAGAAGGGCTGCGGTGATGACCCAGAGCTTGTGTACAACCACAGGGCGCCTCAGATTTGGGATCGATCCACCCACTTGTCGACAATGGGCGCAACGAAGCGATCGAAGGCATCAAGTAGAGCGGCGGCATCGGTTTGCACAAGCAGAAGATCTCGATGGACTTGCTTCAGAAATTTCTCCGCGACGCTGTGGTTCAAAAACGTGATCAGGTGATCGAAGTACCCCTCGATGTTAAGCAGGCCACACGGTTTGTCGTGCATGCCAAGCTGAGCCCAAGTCAACACTTCGAAGGTTTCTTCGAGGGTCCCAACGCCGCCGGGTAGCGCAACGAAACCGCTAGACAAGTCGGCCATCAATGCTTTGCGCTCGTGCATCGAGCCCACCACGTGTAACTCCGTCAGATGCTCGTGGGCGACTTCCCACTTCACGAGCGACTCAGGAATGACACCGATGGCGCGTCCTCCGAGTTCAAGCACACGGTCAGCGACCACGCCCATGAGTCCGACGTTCGCGCCGCCATAGACGAGTTCAAAATCGCGTCGCACGATCTCTTCGGCAAGCACCTTCGCGGCGTCGGCATAGGCCACCCGCTCTCCGGGGCTTGAACCCGTAAATACGCAGATCCTTTGAACCGTCACGTCAAATGTCTTCCGCAGTCCTTGCAGCGAAAAACAAGTTTGGCAGCAACGTACAAAACGCGTCGACAGCGAACGGACGCATCGATGGTATGGGGGTCTCCAACATTGTGTTCTCCGTGGTCTCGCTTCTTATTGTCCACGCCAAACTGACCTACTCAGTCGCCGTTTTTCCGCGCAGCGGTTCCCAAGCCTCGTCGCCAATTTCGGTGTCGAGTGCAAGCGACATCACTTTGAGGATGTACTCGTTGTGGGGCACACCTGCACGCAGTGCTGTCGAGCGAAGAACCCCGTCCGTCGCTTTCAGCGTCGGAACGAGATCAAGACGCCAACCCTTCGCCTCGCGGTAAAAGCGAAAGGCCGGTCCGGCATCTTCCCCATCGACGTTTACATGAAGCAGCGCGCCGTCCTTTTCGGACTGCACCTTCCCGGGCGTCACCTTCTGCACGCTCTTCTTCCCGATCCAACCCTTTTCGACCGAGTATGCGATCAGTCCCTTTGCAGACAGCGTTTCCAGCGTTTTGGTCGGGACGCGCAAGCGAAAGAGCATGGTTTGCATTTGGTCGACTAACGCCGTGGCCTGCACCGCCGCAGCGTCGCCGTCTAGCGCCAGGATGCGCATGCGGTCAAAGTAGTCGAGTGTCGATTGACATAGTAGATCGGCGGCGTCTTCACCCTTTCCCTCCAAGATGGCGGTTCGATAAGCCCGAAAGACATCCCGAATTGCGTCTCCGTCTTCACTCGCGAACGCTTGCAGGGGAACGACTAGCGATACAGACAACAGCGTCGCCAACACAGTGAGGACCCGCACGGAGCGCAGCCCGGTCGCCCCGAAATTCCACACGGCGCTAGAAATCATAAGGTCCCGCCGACATCACCACTTCGGGCAGCCAAGTTTCACGAATGTGAAACCAGCCTACAAAAAAGTGATGAAGTGCCTCGATCTCGCCGCGCACTCTCGAGTCGGTATCGCCCGCCACGCTGCCTGTTTTCCTATCGCATTGGTTGCGCACGGATCCTATCAGACGCGACGGCGGCGACACACGAACCCATCAGACAAACAGCAGTGCCGCCAGCATTACGAGCCCACAGGCCGCGATCAGCATCCAGAGTTCATGCGCTACGCGCGCGTCTTTCGTTCATCGCCATTTGTCCGCGCGCATAAGCAACCCGGTTTATGCCGAGGCAGCGAGATAAAAGAGGGAGATGCAACTGCCTAGGGCCACGATGAACACAACTGTTCGAGCGGGTGCCAGATCTGCGATGTATGTACCTGCGTGAAGGACCCGCGCGACGATGAACACGCTTGCGGCCGTCGCCGAACTTCCGGCGTCGGCCCCAGCCAAGTGCGCAGTCACAACCGCAGCGGTAAAGAGCCCGAGCGCTTCCCACGCGTTTTGTTGGGCCGCGTATGCACGGGCTGCTACATCGCGAAGCTCGTATGCCTGAACTCGCGGGTGATTCGCATCGAGTTCCCCAAGTTGTTGCACTCGTAGGTAACCGCCGATCCCGGCGAGGACAAATGGGATGAATGAAGCAATGAGTAGACACCAAAGAGGCGTGGTCATGGACAAACCTTTCAGTCAAAAGCGCGTCATCGCGCAAGACCGTTTGTGAATGCAATCGACCGGGCGCGGCAATTTGCATTCAGATGAGATGGCGCAGTTCAATTCGCAGGAGATAGTTTACAGCGGTGGCGTTTTAACGACTTCGAAAGAGTAACGCGAGCCAGCCGAAGTTCAGGTCATTGCCGAACAAGCGTCTCTATCAGGAGACGCGGGTTAAAAAAATAAGGACGCAGGGTAGCAAGATACAGACGCAGGTTTGCAAACTGCCCGCTAACGAAGCTTCTTGCCGTCGACACCCTCTTCGTATTGGGCGCAGCTGTCCGTGATGTTGTCCCAAGGTGCGCGTGAGCCAACGAAGATATGCCCCGCGACACCAACCCCCGGGTCGTCCTCAAGCAAGCCCGCGGGTACCCAATACGCTTGGCCGGCCGGATGCATCCTGGGAACGGGCGAGCCACAAACCGAACATCTCCATACCCCCCAGCCATCGTCCATGGCGTACTTCGCAAGTGTGTTTTCGCCAGCGATCCAACGAAAACCGTCGACGCCCACCATCAACGTCGCGTTGGACGCCGTGCCCGAGACCCTTCGGCATTTGGAGCAATGACACATTCCGATCTCGGTCGTGTTGTCCCCGACCTCGAACTTGACTGCGCCACAAAGACATGATCCCTTCGTCATTCCACCACTCCTCCTCGCCGACACACGACGTCATCAAAGCGCGGGGACGATCGCGCGCCCGATTGCGTTGAGTTCGAATTCGACTCTAAGCGTGCCCAATTTCTTGAGACTTCGCTGGGGCCGGACGGATTAAGGCACGGAGCGTCGCATCTCCTTGAAGTCGACAGCGGATCCCGAAGGTGAGAAACTCGACGCGCGCGCTTCTCCCCCCATCTAGCGAAAGGCCTCTCAATGCTCTCTCTCTACCACAATGCCGCTTCAACCTGTTCCCAGAAGGTTCGCCTCGTTCTGGCAGGCAAGGGCCTCGAGTTCGAGAGCCACGAAATCGACTTGATCGCCGGCGAACAACACGACCCCGACTACGTGAAGCTCAACCCCAACCACGTTGTCCCCACGCTCGTGCACAACGGAAGCGTGTTGATCGAGTCGTCCCTTATCAACGAGTACCTCGAAGATGCGTTCCCAGAAGCGCCGATGCTTTCCGCCGACCCGGTCAAGCGTCATGCTGCTCGTCTCTGGATAAAGCGCGCGGACACGCAGGTTCAACCGATGGCGGGAATCGTCACGTACGCAATTGGTCCACGCAACATGATCCTCAACCAGCCCGAAGAAGTACGCGAGCGCAACCTCGCTGAAATCCCCGACCCCAAGCGACGCGCCGAGCGACGAAGCGTCATCGAAAACGGCGTGAAGTCGCCCGAGTTTGAAGGGGCCCTGCGGGTCTTCATCAACTTATTAAACGACATGGAAAGTGACCTCGAGAACAACGCATGGCTATCTGGCGAATCGTTTGGGGTCGCGGATGCATGCATGCTTCCATACGTGTTGCGTCTCGATCACCTCGCGATGACGCCGTTGCTTGAAGCCAGCGTGAGACCCAACTTGGCCGATTGGTACGCGCGCCTGCAGGCGCTGCCCTATTACGGGTCGGCGGTCACCGGCTGGCTACCCGAAGCACTGGTCTCGTTCTTTCGCGGCACCGGCGAAGCCGTGTGGAAAGACATCGAACCCATGACTCGGTAGCGGTGCAGCGCGAGTTCATGGCGCGAGCGAGCCGTCGACTGTCCTGCCAACGCGGCTCAGCAGCGCGAGGGATTGCCATCCGACTACGACGTCGATTCCCACATGCGGTTTGCATCTTCGAAGTACTGCATGTTCTTGTCGATGTCGTACGGCTTTTCTTCGAGGGATTGAGGGTCCCATTCGCTGCGGTCGGTCGCGAAAAAATCGCCTCCGTAAACATGAATGGCACCGGCCAACTGGGCGGTCGGGTTGGTTACCGAATGAACAATTTCGGGCCCTAGAGGAACTGCGTCCTTGGGGCCGAGCGACTTCGCACCGGCAGCCTCAATGCGCCCCAGTGGATCGTCTGCAAGCCGTCGCCAAAAGATATTGTCTTCGCGCCCACCGTAAACACCGATCGCGGCCCACATATTGTGGTTATGGGGCATCAAAGTCATGCGCGGCGCCCAGACGACGTTCACGATCGTGAGGGTGTCTGTGACGTGGATGCGCTTCACACCAGCACGCGTCGGCGTACCAATCGCTTGCATGAGCGCCTGGGGATCGGAGACCAGCCTTGCGACGCCTTCGCGAATCGCCCGCTCAGTCCCCGGCGATGCGACTGCGTCGACGCAGTCCGCAACAAAGTGATCGATGTTGACCGTCATATCGGGCATCCCTCCGTCGCCAATGGTTCGGCGCACTCACGCGACAATACAGTCTCGATCGAGCCAAAGCATTGTGCGACACCCATTCCGAAGATCACCTGGGTTGATCGCCCTCAACCATGTATCGCCAAAAGCGTCGCGGCTCTCCGAGTTTGAAGTTGCCGGCCGCTTTGTGTTGCACCGATGCATTGTCCCAAACGAGTACGTCGTGATCAGCCCAGTGGTGCTCCCACGCGAGAGCGTTTTTTTCTGCGTGATCCTGTAGCTCTTGTAGCAACGCACGACCCTCCGCGATAGGCAAGCCGTCCAGATGGCGCGCGCGATCCAAGTCGATGAACAACGCAGGCGAATCCGTCACTGGATGGGTTCGAACCAACGGATGGGTTACGTCGACCAACGCTTCGCCGGGCCCGCGCGCGGCGCGCCGAGGAGGGAACGCGTCTTCATTGTTGTACGCGTAGACGACCCGAAGATCTCTCAAACGATCTTTCGTCGCAGTGTCGAGCAGCGTGTATGCAGCGCGCATGTCGATGAAGCACGTCGGACCCCCTCCACTCGGAGGCAGTGCCCGTGCGTGAAGAACCGTCGCTTGGGCGGGGCGCTCGGTGTACGTGTCATCGCAGTGGAATGTCTCGAACAAACCTGGGCGGTCGTCATCGAGACCGCCGAAATTCAGATCGCCGAGTTTTTCGCGGACTTCGTCTGTCATCACGAAACCCGAATCGATCACCTGGCGCGGTTCGCTATAGCGAAATTCGCCTCCGTCTTTTGTGCGTCCCACCGGATCTTTGATCGGGCCAAAGAGCCGCACAAGCGACTGCAGCTCCTCGTCTTCGAGCGCACGAGCGAGATGCAGGCAGACCACTCCCCTCTGTGCGAGAGCGTTCTGCAATGCCGCCGAATGTTGGGACCACGCGCCAATTTCGACGCCCGAAACGTCGGCAGCTGAAAACTCGGCTTCGGAAATTGCGATCTCAAACATAGAAAAACTGCTGATCCCTCGATTTACTTCGCGGAATAGGCCGCAAACAGATCGGTCACGGCGACGCCATTGATCTGCATTCCATTCAAGTTGCAGTCGCGAATTTCGAGGCCACTTAGGTTCGCGTCCACGATCAAGGACTCGCTGAAGTCTACGTCCTGGAGTTTCAATTTTTGGAGCCTCGCATTATTGATCTTCGAACCCGACAGATCTACGTCTTGAAAAGATGAACCCGTGAGGTTCGAGTCGGTGACTTGCAGTGCCTCGGTCATGTCGGTCAGCTCCATGTCGGCTCCTGGGTCTGTCGCACGTGATTCGGCGCCTGTCGTCGGGCGCGTGATTGGGCACGTAGCCTTACGATAAGAACGCGAACGGTATCCCGAGGCGCCCAAAGGCACAACGAGACACGGTCTATCAGCTCCATGTGCCATTCGCGTTAGACTCGCCGTGCCGAGGGCTTCCCCGACCTACACCGCGCGCTCGCGCAGCAAGCGATAAATCGCTGTCACCGCTTCGTGGCTTGGCGGTCCGTGCTGATCCGAACTCGAAAGCAAGAACGCACACTCTTCCACTTCTTTCGTAACGAACTTGAAGTCGGGCGCGCGGTCGAGAGCGGTTGCGACGTATCCCAGTTCTTCGACGTCGAGAAAATTCTTCAAAAAGGCGTCGCACAGGCAGGCTAGATGAGAAGCCGCGATAACGAGCAGCGCGCCATCACTGATCACGTCAATGGGTCGTACTGCTTCGCCCGTTTCCAGAGCCTGTCGGTATGCGGGCATCGCGGCCGAGATGCCTTTTTTCAAGGTGGCGCCGCTGCCCTGAGTTCCAAGTAGCGCGTAGATCTTACTTGTTTTCATCTCCCCCCCCGGCGAATTGGATTGCGGCAACACGAAAGTACAAGCCCATTTTGAGCATGTCTTCTTTGGCTGCGGATTCAGAATATGCCTCTCGCAAGATCGAACAAGAGGATTGGACCGTTTTAGGTACGACAACCGGCGTGACCCGTTGGTTCACCAAGGTCGCTACGCGATCACGAGCCACGAGAAAAATCACTCCGATTCACCGCAGGTCTGAAACCGGGGCACGGCACGTGCAGGAGCCAGAATGTGTCACCATTGAGGATCGGGAAACTTAGACAGACACAATCCATGAAGGAACATCAACTTGGTGCGACAAGACATCGACTACGAATTTATCGGCTCAAAGAATTCTTATTACTCCGCCAAGGTTCGCGCATGCCTTCAGTACAAGCGGATTCCGTATTCTGAGCGAACCGCAAATATCGAATCGATGATGCGCGTAAAGGAGCTTACGGGAGATCATGTTTACCCGGTGGTGGTCTGTCCCGATGGCACCGTTCTACGCGACAGCTGCACGATCGTTGAAGAGTTGGAAGCGCGCCATCCAACCCGCCCGGTTCTTCCCGAAGATCCCCTCCAACGTCTCATCGCCACGTTGATCGAAACCGTCGCTGACGAATTCATGCTCTCGACCACCATAGGTCTACGCTGGTATGCGAAAGACACGAGCGAGTGGGCGAAAGACATGTTCGTTCAGATCAGCACCGAACGTGTGACCGACAAACTTACCCGGGAGCGCGGCGCGACCAATGGTGGGCGCATCGCCAACTCGATTCAAAAGCGCACGCAACACATCGCTGAGAAGCACTTCGAATCAGGGAAAGAGGCGACCAAAGAAATCTGCGATCGTCTCGACGACCATCTGCGTGACACTCCGTTCCTGTTAGGCGACCGCCCTTCCCTGGCCGACCTTGGCATGATGAACGCCATGTTCGGGCATCTGTATCGAGACCCAGGCGAAGTCTGCGATCACATTCACTGGAAGTGCATTAGCCTTTCGCTTTGGATCGATCATATGCTTTCCGCCGCTGGAGAGTCCGACCAGGGCTCGCTCTACATCGCCCCCTCTATCAAACCACTGCTTGCATCCTTCAAGCTTCCCTACAGCGCTGCTGCGGAACAGAGCCTCGAACTCGCCGAAGCTGCGTTGACCCAACCAAGCGTCGGCCAGTCCATCGACATCCGCCCAAGAGGCCCCCTCTATACCGGGTGGAAGATTCAGCGACTAATGGATCTGTATCGCACTGTTCAGGACGCTCAACGCGATGAGGCCGACGCGTTGCTGGAGGCGGCAGGGTTTCTCGACATATGTCGACACGAAGCCGATTGGCGAATCGAGCTTGCAAGCGGTGTGCTACGCGTGAAACAGGTTACAACTTCGTAGTCGGCGCGTGCCCCACGCCCTTATGACTGCAATGCGATTTTCAAAACAAGTCATCGACGTTCTCCGCGCGCGATTCGACCATTCTGCTTAGATTCTCGCCACCCGCTCATCACACGGTGAGGCCGCAAACGACAGCAAACCCAGACGACTCTCAAGCTGTGCCCACGCGATGCTGCCCATCCTGTGCAAGCTGCCGAAAGCACGCGATGGCGTTGGCTACGACTTGACGCGCGCAAGCTCCCCGTCGATAAACATTTGCCACACGTCATTGGGTTGCCAAAGCTGACGAATGAGTGCTTGGCCCTGCTCGGCGCTCCAGCCTAGTTCGAGCTGTCCGTATGTCGAAACGAATGCGGAAACGCGCCGGACTGCGTTCTCGTACGAACGCGCAATTCCGCGCGCTGCTCCTTTGAGTCACCGTGAGTTTCTGCCCCTAAGACAGAACCCAAGAGTAGCCGCGAATCAATTCTGCTCGCCCGCCAGACTCAGACACATCTCCGTGTGCAACAACAACACGCTCAAAAGGCCATTCGAGAATCCGTTCGAGCGACTTGCGAAAGGCCGGGCGATCACGCACCAAGAGCCGTTCGAGAAGAGAAGGCCCAACTTCGCCGTAGCTTCCAGCAAGGCGAATAAAGGCGCGGGTGAGCGGCGGACTGTTCGCACCAAAATTGAAGGCGAGGTCCGTTGCGATCAGGGTCGCGCTGGCTCGATGAAAGAAGGCCACCTCGTTGGCGAACTGAAAACCGCCGACGAGCACTTGGTCGAGTTCGCCCTTCCACCCTGCTTCGGGTTCGTTCGTTAGGACGCCGGTGATTGACAGATCCGCGCGCTTGGTCTCAAGACCCGGAGCGACGTACGTTTCGGCGTCGGGACACACACGCTGCCACTCGCCGACGTAGAGATGGTGAAGCTTGTTAGGTGCAACGAGGTATTCCACGGTGCCGAGAGCTTGAACTTCGCGAACGAGTTCTTCGCTTGCGGAAATTGGCGAATGCAACAGAAGCCTGTCATCAGGCATGCGTACAACGGTCATGCGCGCGCCGACTTCGACACCAAGAAATCGAAGCGGAGAACTTGTGACCCAGACATCGGAGTGTAGTTGTTGCATTTCGTAGACCTCGTTTGGCGGTTATGCCGCTCGTCATCTCACGTCGGCAATCGAAACAATTCGATCGGCGTGGTCGCGGTAGCGAGGACTTAGTGCTGCGAAGTGCATTTAAAACAAGGTGAAGCCTGCCCCTCAGGACAGGGCGCGCGCTCACACACGCCCAGTGGACCCTCGGCAAGTTGACACTGGACCCCCGATTCTGTGCAGCTTGCCGGCGGAGCCTCCGTGAAGGACGTGGCGTCACAGCCTGACAGCATGCAAACGGCGATCAAACCCAAAATGCCCAGACGCAGTCGATGGTCGAAATGATAAGGCTCCATTGAAATTCCTTTCGGCATCGAAACGGATTGTGGCGAAGAAGCGAATCCAGACGGTTCGAGTCTCAGCCAGCCTTAGTCCGAAGCTCATATTTCATCCAAATTCAGAGCTTCGATGTTGAGTCAGGAACGCGAGACCTTCCGCAGTGATGTGCACCTGCTGGCTGCGAACGCACACCAATGCCGCATCCAGCGTGTCTTCCCAAATGGGGAGCTTGGGGCAGGACGTACGCCACGCCTCCATCACGTCAGCGTACTGTCGTGGTTCCTCGGCTATCCATTCTAAAAGATCGAGAATGAGCGGTTGGTTATCCACCGAGATCTCCCCGCGTAAGAGGGATTAGTTCCCTCCCGCGATCGGCTAAAGATTTTTCACGACGCCGCGACCGCGCCGCGGATGCCCTCGATGACCATTTGGACGCCGATCACGGCGAGGATAAGACCCATTAAGCGGCTCACGACTTTGATGGCGTTCTGGCCGAGCACTCGGACGAGCGAGTCACTGGTCACAAAGGCAACGAAGGTGATCAGACAAACAAGCGCCAGAGCCGCAAGAACACGAGTCACCTCCGGGAGCGTCGAATTTGCGGCGAAGTTCATCGCGGTCGCGATTGCACCCGGACCCGCCAGGATAGGGAGCGCCAACGGTGAAATGGCAATGCCCAGCGCGGCCTCTCGGCTGCGAGAGTTGTCTTCAGCGGTTGGAGTTTGAACGCTCGACTCTTGGCCGTGCATAAGTTGGTAACCCACTAGGCCTACGAGAATCCCACCTGCGATTCGAAAAGCGGGAAGCGTGATCCCAAACATTTCGAATATCTGCCGGCCAAGAACCGTAAACAACGCAACAATTATAAATGCGAGGACAACGGCTCGGAAGGCGACCGCCCGCCGCGAGGCGGAGTCGAGATCGTCGGTCAGTCCCAAAAAGAGCGACGCGTTCGAGATCGGATTCATGATCGCGAAAAACGCCATAAAGACCGTTGTGAAGTGGGTAGCCGAATCGTCCATTTTCCACCGCGTAGCAGGTCGGCGCTCAACGTCCAGCAACATAGCTGCGCGAACCCGGCCTCGCAGCCGCAGTATGGCGCGACTTCACAACTAGCGTCAACCGGGTTGGACTTTCGTCGCGATCGCAACGATCGGCGCAAGAACCCCGAGTGCGACGACAGATTTTGTGAGTATCGATTTCAAGTCACTGCTCAAATCGCTCGATCGAATACCCGCAAAGACGCCCCGATGCTCAACCCTGATACTTGCCCGTCAGATCGCTCAACGAACCGAAAAGATGCGCCCACCCTCTTTGCGAACGCGACAGTCCGCGAGGCGATCATTCAGTTCTAGTAGTTCCTCGCCGCCCTGAAACTGGTTGAGCCACATTGCGACATTCGTCCGGCTGGCGTCATCTGCCGTTGCGTCATCCACCACCGCAGCCAGACGCTGCAGCATATATACGTGGTACGGCGTCACCATGCGGCGCGCCTGGATTCCGCCGATCTCGAAGTCGTGGGTCAGCGCGCCGTCACCCGTTTGGTGTGCGTACCATGGCAAGTCCACCGTAAAGGTCTTACCGGGTAGCCCTCCGCCTGATTCATGAGCATCGCTCGCGATGAAAGTCGCAGTCTTCTCCATCGTGCTCTTGAGCACCGGCCACATTTCGTCGAAGAAGACACCCACGACGGCATCGAGGCTCGACGGCACCTCGTCGTTCTTCAACAACTCACCGCCATCACTCGTGGCTGGGCGAGGAATGAGTTCGCCGCCTTCACCGAGCGAGTAAAGCTTTTGGTCGTAGGTGCGTGCGGTGACGTTATGGCCGTTCGTGCGTTCGACCCATTCAGACACGATCGGGTGATCCATCCGCAGCATGAAGCCCGTGGTCGCGTCACGGTAGAGGTGCGCGTACAAGGGACCGAGTAACCCAAAGTCTCCCAACGAAGGCTGGCCACCCAACAGAAAGTCGTGGGACCCAAAGTGGGTATCGAGCAGGCTCAGTATATTTTTCATCGAAGCCCACCACGCCTGCTCGGTAGCTTCAGTGCAGCCAAGTTGGATCAGCCCCGCGTAGACCCCCTGCGGGTTGGTACGCGCTTCGGACATGCGAAACATGTTTTCGAACACGCTCGCACCTGCGGCCAGCCGGTCTACTCCCGGCGCACCCGCGGCAAACACTGACCCCCACTGCATCGCGTTGTAATTGCGGTGGTTCGGCTCGACACCCTCCAGGCTGTAATGCCAGCGTTCCCAAAAACCGGGCACGACCATCCATTCATCCGCCAACATTTCTACGAGATACGACGCAAGTGCCTGGCGCGGCGCGTCCGTGCTGCTCGGGATCACCGGCGCCTTGTCGTGACGTGCTTCAATGAAGTCGATAATGTCACTCGAATCCTGCACCCAGCTGCCGTCGGCGTTCTGCAACTGCGGTATGGCGCCCGAACCCGTCGCGGGAGTCAGCAAACCGGAAACCAGCTCGGGCGTTGCGAGGATATCTTCGAAGCCTTCACCCAAGTCTCCCATGCGTTCCTTGTAACGAAGGTACGCACGAACCTTGCCGGAGAAGTAGCTGAGTTCCCATGTGAAGAGCCTGTACACGGTTGGTCCTTTAAGTAGGTTTGCATGACGCGCTGCGTGAACACGAAGAAGAGCCGAAAGTTTATCACGACGCGCACCAAGATCTCGATTAAACCCGATGGCGACAACGCGATGACATACCCATCGGAATTTTAACCATACGCAAATGCAGCGCCGCGTTGGTACTCGCCACGGCGAATAAGTTTCCCTCCCGCGGCCTCGACCTCAGACTCAGCGATTACAGCATCAAGGGCGGATCAATTCCTCAGCCGAAACCCAAAGTGGGCGACGCCACGATTCGGCCCCGCGAGCGAACCTCAGTCGGGTCTTCATTGAGCGTGGCGGCGGTTCCCACCAGACCAAACATCAGTAGCGCAATCATTGCGATCAAGCGCAACAGGTCGAGCCTCCTGGCACAACGATCGAGCGTGCCGATGTCGGGCTTGAGAACGAGCCGTGGGGTTTGGACAGGTTCGCACAAATTCGCGCGCGAGTTCCAACAACACTTCATTGCGACAGCATCGTTTCAGTACGACGACCGTGGTTTACGGGTCAGTTCGGAAGGTTGAGATCTGCCCGGGTAAAGAGCGGTTCGAGCACAAGCCCGCGTTCTGCGAAGGCTTCGCTCGCGCCTTCGCCTCGATCGACCAAGCAAATGATGCGCGCGACTTTGCCGCCTGCTGCCTTCACGATCTCCACCGCGTCAAGAGTTGAGCCACCAGTCGTTGTGGTGTCTTCGACCAGAGCGACAACCTGCCCTTCGTTGAAGCCACCTTCGATCTGTCGCCCCATACCGTGCTTCTTGGTTTCTTTGCGAACGAAGAAGCCGAGCAGGTCTTCGTGGCCCGGGCTCGAAGCGGCGGCGCCGAGCACGGCACTTACAAGCGGCACTGCACCCACCGCCATGCCCCCAACGGCTTCGACCGGCGTGCCCCGTTGCAACATGTCGAGCACCAACCGGCCTGCCAGCGCGACCCCCTTCGGTCGCATCAAGGTTTGACGCAGGTCGAGGTAGAAGTTGCTTTCGCGTCCACTCGCCAGGGTGACCTTCTTCTGTTCGAACGATACGTCCAAGATCAATGCCAATAGTTCGGCACGGGCTTGCTCGAGAGTCTGGTCAGTCATGTAGGGGGTTTTCCTGTTTGGCCTGCGAAGGCGGGGCTTCGGCCTATCGCCGATAGGGTTGTCTATTGCTTGCGAATTCCGAGTGCGAACTCTGCGATCAAGCGGTTGTGGAGTTCGCTTGTGCCTTCACCGAACTCCAAGCTTTTGGCTTCGAGGAGCAGGCGTCCGATCTCGTATTCTTCGGTGCAGCTGTAGCCGCCGAACACTTGCATACCGTCGAGCGCGTTCTGCACTGCGGCTTGGCTCGCGTTCAATTTTGCGAGTGAGCTTTCAAGTGAGGCCCGACCGATGCCGGCGTCCTTCATGCGCCCCAACCTATAAACAAGAAGCCGCGCT
Source organism: Myxococcales bacterium (assembly GCA_012960035.1). Classification (GTDB taxonomy): domain Bacteria; phylum Myxococcota_A; class UBA9160; order UBA9160; family UBA4427; genus DUBZ01. The sequence continues at coordinate 68,331 of DUBZ01000137.1, forward strand.
TGTTCGGTGCGGCACACCATGTCGGAGATCTTCTGCTGAATCATCTGGAACTCGCCGATGGGTTGGCCAAAGGCTTTGCGTTCCATCGCATAGGGGATCGCGAGGTCGAGGCATCGTTGCGCTTGGCCGACACAGCGCGCGGCAACGCTAAACCGTCCCGTGTCGAGTGCGGCGCCCAAGACCGGGAAGCCCGCGCCCTCTTTCCCGAGCAAGGCTTCGTCGGGAACAAAGGCATTGTCCATGTGGACTTCCGCCAAGTTGTCGCGCTTGAGTGTGCGCATCGGAAAATCGCTCATCGTAATGCCTTCGGTGTTGTGCGGATCGATCAAGAAGGCCGTCACACCCTTGTGCTTCTTGCTCAAGTCCATGCTTGCCACGCAGAAGAACAAGCCCGCGTATGCGGCGTGCGAGATAAACACCTTGGTGCCAGTGAGTCGGTAACCGCCGTCGACCTTCGTAGCGGTACTCGCCATATTGCCGAGGTCGGTGCCGCCGCCCGGCTCCGTGAGAAGTGCCGAGCAAAGCGTCGCTCCCGAAGCGATCCCCGGAAGCCAACGCTGCTTTTGCTCGTCGGTCCCGAAGTTCAAGATCGAACTGGCCGCGAGGGAGTTCGCGACCGAAACCGCCGAGGCCACCACCCAGTCGATCCGCGCGAGTTCTTCGCAAATGATCCCGTAGCTGACGACATCAGAAAAAGAGCCGCCGTACTCTTCGGGGATCATCGGGCCCATGAGTCCGAGGGGGCCGAGCTTCTGAATCAGGTCCAGGGGGTACTTTTCTTCCCGCTCATATTCTTCGACGTGGGGGAGAATTTCCTTCTCCGCGAACTCTTTTACGAACTTGCGAACCTGACGCTGGTCGTCATTCAGGTCGAAATCGGACATGCGCTCGAGGGCTGAACTCATCGTTTCTCCGGGGGTTTGGCGGCCGCGTTGCGGGGCGGCACCGCACTTTAGCCTGCATTCTCGGGGGTGACCCCCTGTCTGTGGGGTTTCAGCCCGCGCTCCGCTGGCGAAACAGGGCTCTGGTGGTCTCCAGAGTTTAGGCTAACCTGCCGCCCTTCAATTCATCGCGACCGTTTGAACAGGTCGCTGCGAGGCAGTCATGAAAAAAGGCACGAACAACCGTAATCGCAACAAGTCGTCTCGCTACCGCGCAAAGCTCAAGCAGAAAAGCCGCCGCCAGCGCAAGCGTGTGAACCCGGACGGGCGCAAGTACACCCGCTAGTTCGGTTCTTCCCTCGACGCTCCGGGTCCCTGGAGTGCGAGCCGTTCATTCGAAAACTTTCTTGTCGACAGTTCTCATTGGCGCGCTTCGCTTGTGGGCCTTTGGTCTTATCGATAAAAGCGAGATTTCTATCGGTGTCATGCGCCGCTAGAAACGGCTTCGCCTAGTTCGTCGATCGCACGGTCGAGGGCAGCGTCAATGGCGCGGTCCCACGTAGCCGCCTCTTGTCCATCCCCATGCTCGGGGAACAAGATGCCGCGGGACGAATTCACGATCCCACCTTCGAGACCCCGCGGGCCGGGCACAAACCCCGCCACGGCTTCGGTCGCCGAACCGCCCTGTGCGCCGTATCCAGGCACTAGGAAGACGGCGTCGGGCAGCTTTTCGCGAACCGCTTGTCCTTCACCCGGATAGGTCGCGCCAACAACCACGCCGAGAGACGACCAGCCGGTTTCTTTTCCTTTAAGGCGTGCGGCCAACGGAGCCAATGCAGCAGCGACGCTTTGGTAGACCGTGCCGCCTTCGAGACTGAGGTCTTGCACGTCGCCCGAACCCGGGTTGCTCGTCTTCACGAGCACGAACAAGCCGCGGCCGTGCGCTTCGGCGCGCGCGGCAAACGGCTCCATGCTGTCGAGGCCGAGGTAGGGGTTGATGGTCAGCGCGTGGGCTTCCATCGGCGAGCCGGGTTCGAGGAAAGCTCGAGCGTAGGCGTCCGCGGTGGAGCCGATGTCCCCGCGCTTCGCGTCGAGCAAAACGAGAAAACCCATGGACCGCGCGCGGTCGCACACCCGGGTCAGAACTTCGAGCCCGCGAAAGCCCATCTGTTCAAAGAACGCAATCTGTGGTTTCACCACCGAGACCAGGCCTTCGGCACGCCCGAGCACGGTGAGCAAAAACGCTTCAACCGCGGCTGGGGTTTCTTCCGACGTCGCCGCCATGTCGCCACGGCGGAACAGCTCGGGGATCAAGCCCAGGTGCGGATCTAGACCCAAACAAAGAGGGTGTCCCAGCTCGCGGACACGCGAGATCAGTTGATCGGCGAAGTGATAGTCTGGGCTCTGGGTCATGTAATTAGGCGTCATCAGCTTAACATTGCCGCAGTTTTTTCGCTCACGGGTCACACCGAAACCCTTCGGTTATGCTCGCGCGAATGGCGAGCACACCTCTCACGTTCAAGCTCGAAACAACAAGTGGTCGCGCACGCGCGGCGACGATGACCACGCCCCACGGCACGGTGAAGACGCCGACCTTCATGCCCGTCGGCACCCATGGTGCACTCAAAGCCATGACGACAGAGCACGCCCGCGAAACCGGAAGCCAAGTGTTGCTCGGCAACACCTATCACTTGACGCTTCGCCCCGGCGAACAACTCGTTGAAAAACTCGGCGGGCTCCACAAGTTCATGGCGTGGGACAAGACGCTGCTTACAGACAGCGGCGGCTTCCAGGTATTTTCGTTGCCCAAGGTTGAGATCACAGATCGCGGCGCGCGCTTCAACAACGAATTCAGCGGCGAGAATATGGAAATCACGCCGGAACGCTCGATCGAAATTCAGAACCGCCTGGGCGCCGACATCATCATGGCCTTTGACGAATGTACGCCCTTCCCCGCAACTGAAAAGCAAGCGTCGCAAGGCGTGAGACGTACGCTTTCGTGGATGGAACGATGTATCCGCGCTCACAAGCGCTCCGACGACCAAGCGCTGTTCGCGATCGTACAGGGCAGCACGTTCCAGCACCTCCGCGCGTCATGCGCCGAGGTCTTGGTTTCGATGGATTTACCCGGCTACGCGATTGGCGGCGTCAGCGTGGGGGAAGGGCACGATCTCTTGTGCGAAGTCAGCGACTTTACGACGCCGCTGCTTCCCGAAAACAAACCCCGCTACTTGATGGGTGTCGGACTCCCCGAAGACCTGCTCGCGTGTGTGGGACACGGCGTCGACATGTTCGACTGCGTCATCCCCACTCGCTACGCACGTTCCGCCACGGTGTTTACTTCCCGTGGTCGCATTCGGTTGAGCAACCGACGCTTTCGGCGCGACGCGTTTCCCATCGACGCTTCTTGCGATTGCTATGCGTGCACGGGCGGCATGAGCCGCGCGTACCTCCACCACCTGTTCGCCGCGAACGAAGTGTTGTCCGCGATTTTATGCTCGATCCACAACGTGCATTTCTATCAGAACCTCATGCGCGAGGCCCGCAAGGCGATCTTCGAAGATCGCTATGACACGTTCCACCGCGACTTCCTCACGAATTATCGCGGTGGCGACGAGGAAGCGTCCCCGTAGTGGCCAACGCTGCCGCACTCAGTTGGGCGGACTCCGCCGCAGGCAAAGCGGGCTGCGCGCTCGTCGCTTCGGCGCTCTGGCTCTATTTCTTTTCGACACTCCCGCCAACGTACTTCGTTCATCTCAATGACTTTCCCGCGTACTACGGTGCCGCCACGTCTATTGCGAGCGGTCATCCCGAACAACTCTACGGCAACGAGTTCAAGTGGTTCACCAACTTGCCCGTCGTCGCGTTACTCATGCGGCCCCTCGCCGCACTCGACTACGCACAAGCGTGGAAGTTCTTCTGGTGGCTGCAAGTCATTAGCTTTGTGTTGACGTACGGCGTGTTGCTTGCGTTCGTGCGCCGGTTTTATGCGCCGCTTAGCGGACTCCACTTGCTGGCTTCGAGTGCGATCTTTCTCTGCTTCTCCCCGCTAATGCTTCGTTGCCTCGATCTTGGACAGACCACCCCCATGATGGTGCTGCTCTTTGCCGGGGTCATGTTTGCGGCGCGCAGTGGTTGGGTGCGTGTATCGGGAGCCGTGCTTGGGTTCATCTGCGTCATCAAGATCCCACCCAACCTCTTAATCATATTGCTCGCACTTCGGCGACGTGTTTCCCTCGCGCTGCCCGCTGCTGCCGTCGTCGTCGCAGCCGTCATGCTTTCGTTTGCTCTCTTCGGCAGCGAGTTGGTCTCGCAATTTTTCGAGCGAGTCGTTGCGGAAAATTTCGGGCGCTCAGAAGCGGCCTTTAACAACCAGAGCTTCGAGGGAGCTTTGATGCGGGTCTTCACCGATCGCGGGCTCGCAGACTGGACCACGACAGAGCGCCCCCTACCCGTCACGATTGGCGTGGTGTCCTTGGCGATGGCGCTTGCCGCCCTTCTATATTTGCGCGCCCCTGGCTTTTTAGTTCCGAGCCGACTCGCGTCCGACGCGGACCCCCGCGAAGGGTCCCTCGAACTCGAGACCGCAATCGGCGTTGCTGTCATGTTGCTCCTCTTCCCCGTGGTCTGGATCCACTATTACCTGTTTCTCGCGGTGCCTCTGACCCTGCTTCCGTTTTGGTGGATTGCCCGCGACCTGTCCCGACCTGCCTGGCTGCTCGCGCTCCTCGCCCTGGCGCTCTGGTTTGCCTCGGGCACGCAGAGCCATGAGAACACCCACTACGCGGCACGCGAAACCGAATGGCTCTTCCGAATGGCGCAAAATCGCCAGCCCCTCGGCGCCCTCCTGCTTGTGGTCGGCCTTTCGTTTCCCCTCGCTGAGCTGGCTGCGAGAGCGCGCAACAAGTGATCTCGCGCGGCGTTGCCAGACCCGCCCCACAAAGCACGACAAATTTCACCCAAGCCATGGCGCAACCCGAAAAATCGAGGACCCTACCGCGCCATGGCCCTTCAATGCGGAATCGTCGGTCTGCCGAACGTCGGCAAGAGCACCATCTTCAACGCCCTTACTGCGGCGGGAATTGCGGCGGAGAACTATCCGTTTTGCACGATCGAACCCAACACGGGTGTCGTCGTCGTGCCGGACAGCCGCTTGCAGCAACTCGAAGATATCGTGCAGTCGCACAAGATTATCCCGGCGACAGTTGAGTTCGTCGACATTGCGGGCATCGTCAAAGGCGCGTCCAAGGGCGAGGGCCTGGGGAACAAGTTCCTCGCCAACATCCGCGAGACCGACGCGATTATTCATGTCGTGCGCTGCTTCGAAGACGAAAATGTGATTCACGTTGACGGGTCACCCGACCCTGCACGCGACGTCGAAACGATCGAACTCGAACTCGGCCTCGCCGACCTCGAAACCATCGAAAAGCGCCTCGACCGTGCGACCCGGCAAGCGAAGTCGGGAGACAAGACCGGCATCGCAGAGAAGGAATTCTTCACCGGTTTGCTCGAGCATGTTTCCAGCGGCAACGCCGCGCGCAGCCACACCGTCCCCGAACCCATGTTGACAGCGGTTCGCGAGTGCCACCTGCTGACCATAAAGCCCGTGCTCTACGTCGCAAACGTTGACGACGAATCTCTTGGTGAAGGCAACGACTATTCTTCGGTGCTCGAAGCCTTTGCGGAAAAGTCGGGCGCAGGTTGCGTGCGGATTTGTGGCCAGGTTGAAGCCGAGCTCTCAGAGCTCGAAGAAGAAGAGCGCGACGCGTTCCTCGACGACATGGGGGTGAGCGAGCCAGGGCTGCATCGCCTGAGCCGAGAAGCCTATAAGCTCCTCAGCCTGCAAACGTTCTTCACCGCGGGCGAAATCGAAGTCCGCGCTTGGACGATTCACGCAGGCGACCTTGCACCGCGTGCCGCCGGACAGATCCACACCGACTTTGAAAGCAACTTCATCCGCGCCGAAGTGATTGCCTTTGACCAGTACATCGAAGCCGGGGGCGAAGCCAAAGCAAAGGCCACCGGCATCATGCGAGTTGAAGGCAAGGAATACATCATGTGCGATGGAGACGTCGTGCACTTTCGCGTTGGTGTCTAGTCGCGCGGTTCAATATTTTCCGCATTCCCCGCATACCCTGCACGTTTCACTGATCAAGAGAGGAAGCCGATCGCCCATGGCGAGTTACCGCGACATCTTGACTCCGGAAGAAGTACTCGAACGTTACTTTGGGGGCCCCAAGACGGGCGTCTTCACCGACGGTTCATGCGATCCGAATCCCGGGCGCGGAGGTTGGGGCTTCGCATGGGTCCAAGACGATCAAATCCTGAACAAGGGCAACGGCTTCGATCCGGATACAACGAACAACCGCATGGAACTTCAGGCGTTGATCGAAGCCTTCAAGGTTTTGCCCGCCGACGCCCAGGTCGACATCTATTCCGATAGCCAACTCTGCGTAAACACCGTCACGCAGTGGGCAGCCGGTTGGGAAAAGCGCGGATGGAAGCGTAAAGGAGGCCCCATCAAGAATCTCGAACTCGTGCAGGAACTTTACGCCCTCGCGAATTCGCATCCCGGCTGCAAGCTCAACTGGATCAAGGCCCACGACGGGTCGCGCTGGAACGAATACGTCGACGCGCTCGCTTCGGCGTACCTCCGCGGTTAGGAGTCTGCGCGGCAGAAGTCGCACGCGCTAGAACGCGGATCCAACGCTAAACCTCCGCTACGAAAGCGAGCTGTCGCTAGCGCATCTCCGGAGGCGTCTGGTCTTTCATGTAGCCGTGTGCGACGTACGCGATTAGTGAACGCGGCGCGATGCGCGCTGGCAGCATGGCGCGGGCCCAGTTCAACCAACCGGAAATCACCGTGGGCTGTTGTCCGACACTCACCATCGCAAGTTCAACGACTTGCGCGGCCGACTGCCCCGAATGTGGGATCTCGCCGGCGACTTCTTGGAACTCGGTTTCAGTCGAGCCGGGTTCTAGAACGAGCACGTCGACCCCAGCGTCCCGCAATTCGACGTAGAGCGATTCGCCGAAGACCTGGTCGAAAGACTTCGTCGCTGCGTAAACGGTATGAAGCGGAAGGGGTTGTCGGCCTGCCACTGAACCCGTCATGATGATCGCGCCACGCTCGCGCTCTTTCATGCCCGGCAAGATCTTGCTCGTGAGGACGGTGGGGGCAACGCAGTTGAGCATCACCAAGTCGCGGAGGCGACTGGTGTCCTGCTTGTCGAACCGCCCCGAATAACCGAACCCTGCGTTGTTGACCAACACGCCGACCTCGAGTCCTTCGCACGCGGCGGCAAGCGCTTCGGGCCCCTCGATGGTCGACAAGTCGACGCGCACCACTCGGGTTTCGACGCGATGCCGTTTTTCAAGTTCTTCGGCCAGGTCGGTGAGTCGGTCTTCGCGACGAGCGGCCAACACACAAGACATGCCTTCCCGTGCGAGCGCCCGGGCAAACTCCACCCCGAGGCCCGCCGATGCTCCGGTCACCACTGCCCACTCGCCATAACGCGCGCGCATTGGTTTACGGGCGTCGGTAAAGTGATCACGCGCGTCGGCGAGCGCCAGCGACAAGAGCGCGAACGGCACCGCGCCAACAATGCCAACGAACCAACCGGTGAGCGAAAAGCCGAAGTAACCGATGTTCCAGATCAGCATCCCGAGTGAAATCTGCGCGGTATAGAGAGCGCCCCAAGTACAGATCCACGAGCGATGTCGACGAAAGCCATGCACCGCTGCCGCATATACGAACCAATGTGGAATCGCGGTGAGCTTGGCCCACCAACCGCTGAACATAATCCCGAACCAAACTTCTTTGTCTTCGGCGACGGGCTTCCAGAAAATATCCCACGGCATGTAGATGAATGCCATGTAGCTGCTGAAGATCATCAGGGCGTTGATCCAGATCGGGCGATCACGGAAAAGATCGCGTAGCCAATCTCTCATGGGGGCACCTCCCGGTGGCATAGAGTCTCACCGACACAGCGGCGTGAGAGCGCAGGACGTCACAGACGCGAGACACTAACCAATGGAGACGCGCGCGGCAGCCCACCCACCGGAACACAGTCGCGGTCACTGCCGCAGCCAATCGGATGCGAAGGCGAGTCCAGGGAGCGGTCGAGTCGGCTTCGAGTGTGGCGCGAACTTGCTCGGCCCGCGCATGTATCGCGAAGGGTTTCTCGACGACCGGCGCGACTGACTTCCACACGCCCCTCTCTCGCAGGGCCTGCTATGAGTACTGCGACAAAAAAGAACCCTCACGAAGGGTCGCGCACGCGATATCTGTGCAACGACTTCGTGACCGCATCGACGATGCGTCGCGAGGTCGGCCGATCACAAGGTGAATCGGACCTTCATGGCGCTTGCAGGCCGACCAAGCCTCATTGCCATCATTCGCCGAGAGAACGAGGTAGCCACTGTCTTTGAGGACGCGTTCCATCAAGCCCCGCGCCAAGGGCTCGAGTAGCAACAGAGTTTTCCCCACAACCCGTCACAATAGGTGGCTGCGGAGCACTCCGTCCGTGGTTGACTTCGGCATCATCGGCGACGGGCAAGAACATGTGGAAGGTCGAACCCACGCCGAGTTCGCTGGTGACGACGATCCCGCCTTCACTTGCTTCGACAATGCCTGCGACGCTCGAAAGACCGATCCCCGTCCCGCGACCGCGCTCTTTGGTCGTGAAGAACGGCTCGAACAAGCGTACGCGAGTTTCGTCGGTCATTCCCGAACCGGTGTCGAGCACGCTCATGACGACATAATCCCCGGGTGCAAGACCCACTGGCACCACGACATCGAGCGCGCCGTCATCACGACCGACGTCGAGCGTAACCGCGGTGCCGCTAGAACACTTTGCGGAGTTCGTGGCGATGGTAAGCGGCCCGCCTTCATGCGCCATGGCGTCCCGCGCGTTGGTCACGAGATTTAGAACCAGTTGGTCAAAGTTCTCCGGGTCCACGCGCGCGTTCGCGAGATCCGTTCCAAAGCAATACGTCACTTCGACGTCATCGCCCGCCACGCGATCCACAATATTGCCAAGTGACGCGAGAGCACTATTGAGGTCCAGAATCTTGAGGTCGTGTTTTTTCGATCGGCTGACACCAAGAATTTGTTTGACGAGCAATGATGCCCGTCCCGCGGCGTTTCGAATTTCATTAATTTCTTCTTGGCCGCGCCGGTCGGCGTCCAACTCGCAAGAAAGCAATTCACCGTAACCGAGGATCGCGGTCAGGTAATTGTTGAAGTCGTGCGCAATACCGCTCGCGACGCGGCCCACGATTTCAAGGCGCTGGGTTGTCTGCAAGCGATCTTCAATCTTTTGAAGCTTGTCATGGTTACGCTTTCGCTCGATCAAGTTTGCGAGCATGTCGACCACGACTCGTACAAGCGATGGAGCCTCCGGCGCCCAGCAACGCGGCGCTTCGATCTCCACAAAGCCAACGAGTGCTCCGTGCGAAACCATTGGAACGAAGAGCAGCGAACCCGTACGGGGGGCTCTTACGAGACTGCGTTCCTGGGTTGCTTCGCCGGGAAGGTCATCAACGCTGCGAAGTTCTAGGACTTCACCTTTGAACATTTTCCCGGCTATGAACGGATAGTCGGCGAGGGCGAATGCTTCGAGTGCCGATTCGTTTGACATGCCGTCTGGATCTCCAGCGCATAAGCTTTCGCCGGCAATCTGGCTCGCCTTCGCGACTTCAACATACGATGCGGCATCGGCGGCGCGAAGATAGAGCGTGACACGGTCGGCGGGCAGACTCACGCCCAGCTCGTTCAACGCTTCATCGATTCCCTGTCCAACATTCGTTTCTGGGAGATCAAGCAGCCGCGAAGAAAGACTTGCCACCACCTCGTGAAGGGGCTGTTCGCCCGAGCGCAACTGCTTAGCGAGCCGGGTCAACGCGTCGCGGGATCGCGTGCGCCCCGTCAGTCGGTCGGAATGGTCACTTGCAAAGGACGTTAGGTGGCTCCCCATCCAGACGCTGAGGGGCGCCGGATTCTTATGGGTACCTCGCCTGATTCTGCACCCACCGCAAACAACGAATCGAGGTCCGACCTCTCGTTTCGACAAATACGCGAGCGGGCTTTAATAAAACTGTAAGAGATGCGTGCGGGTGGAGTTGCATTTGCCCGGCAACCACTCGGGTGAAGACATGAAAATGCAGCTTCTCATTCGCTGATAACACTCGGGCTTCTTTTATCTCGACGTCAGGTTTCGTGTGGTCGCGGTGTGGCGGGTTCTCGGAAGTAACATTCTCGCGGTTGTTGCGTCATTCGCGCGCAGCCATTCGCCCAAAACGAAAATGGCCGCCGCGCAACAATTGCACGACAGCCGGTTGGCATCACACATCTCGTGTGATTCGAAATTGCGGCACTTCGCTATGGCTCGACGAGCCCCGCGCGAATCGCGAATCGAACCAAACCCGAAACCTTGTGGATGTCGAGCTTCTGCATCAGATTCGATCGATGAGAATCGATGGTCTTGAGCGAGACACCGAGCATGCCCGCGATCTCTTTGCTCGACAGACCCTCGGCGATCAGCTGCAAAACTTCTCGCTCCCGATCCGTCAACATCGCAACACCGGACGGCGACGAATCACCTGGGCGCGCGATCGCATCGACGACTTGCTGAGTAATCGCAGGTGAGAGATAGGAGGCGCCGCCCTGCACCGCGTCAATGGCCTGCAGCAAATCTGAAGACGCTGAGTTCTTGACAATGTATCCAGAGGCTCCCGCGCGCAGGACTTCCTCTACATACGTTCGGCTTTCGTGCATGGAGAGCACGAGAACCTTTGTCTGCGAGCCGCGCTTGGCAATGCGGCGCGTTGCGTCGATGCCCGAAAGGCGTGGCATCCAGATGTCCATAATGACGATGTCCGGTTTTTTTTCCAACACCATCTTCACGGCTTCCTCGCCGTCAGCGGCCTCGCCAATGACCGAAAAGTCTGCTCGCCCCTCCAGAAGCTTTACCAGACCCTCTCTTACAATTTTGTGGTCGTCCGCCACGACTATCGTCGTCATGTCTCGCCCCCGGTCCACGTCATGTCGTGGTTATTTGAGTACTGAAGATAGGGGCACCACCCGCAGCGGGTATAGGGCCTTAACCCAGAAACCGCAGGAATAAGCCCGAAGTCTTGTCCTCTGAAATTTGAAGGTTTCTGAGGTTGTCGAAAACAAATTACCGTTCGCAGGCTCTGCCCCACATCGCCACGAAAACCCGACAAGCACTTGATATTATACATCTTTTCTTGTCATTGCTGTCAGCAACTGAACAACACAAATGAGGTTCGTTCCATTGTGTGACCGTGCGAAGTCCGGAAGACGCGCGGGGGTCTCGTGGGGTATCCGAGTAAAACTGACTCCGGTTTCTTCTCGTTCCTGAAGCGATAAATCAGCGCCATCAAAGGAGTTTCCCCGGCATAGAGTCCATCAGGTGTGTTTAACAACCCATGCAACTCGGAGTCACACGGTACCGAGTCAGCCTAGGATTCTGTTGGAGGAACAGACCTAGGTATAACCCCAGCTCCAAACTCGAATGGGCTCACGCGCTTGTGACGGTTTCATTCTGACTCGCCAAGTCACTGGGAAGCGTGACCTCAAAAACCTAGTCGGGAATCGGACCCTGGCCCTCGCGCACGACTTCAATTTCTTCGCGTCCCGCGCGGAGAATGGTTGATGGGTTAGGCCACATGGGACCGGCATCCAAGACGAAGTTCACGTCCCCGCGATGGATACGTTCGAGGAGTTCGGGATCCTCGGTGTCGGGTTCTTCGTCCGCAGAAGAGACGGAACCTACAAGCAGCGGTTCACCAACGAGATCAACCAACATGCGACACACAGCATTGTCGGGCATGCGCAAGCCAATTTCGTGGTCGCGATTTTTCATCGCACGCGGTACGTCGATGGATGCCTTCAATACGATCGTATACGGCCCCGGCAAAATGCGACGGACCATCCGAAACACCCGGTTATCCATCACACCATAAGTTCCGAAATCGACGATCTCATTCACCATCATCGCAAGTGGCTTCTTCGACTTCGCTTCGATCGACTTGAGTTGGCGAAGTTTCGCAATCCCCTTCGCGCTCGAAAGTGCGCAACCGAATGCGTACCCAGTGTCGGTTGGGTAGATGGCAACTTCGCCCTTCTTCAGTGCGTCCACGACGGGCTGAAGTTTTCTTGGAGCGGGTCGATCAATGTCAACGCCTAGTCGCATTCTCTCAGTATCCCGACAAGCAAAGCCCACGTAAAGCGCAACGAAAGTGCAGCGGCCAGACGCGTATCACGCGTCGATGAGTTCGCCGATCAACAAGCTCGCAAAACTAAGATGAATGAGGAGAACTTCGTAGTAGACCAAGAACGCCGCAAAGATCCCGAGCACAGCGAGGGGCCGCGTGCGGTATCGCCAGAGCAACGTTGTGCCAAGGATTACTAGCGAAATTTTGCTCACAACAAAGAGAAACCCGTGCTCCCTCACGATTTGTTCAAGGAACGGATTCGCTTCAGTCGCCAACCCGCTGCTCACCCACCACAACGTCATCACCGCGTCAAAAAGGTTCATCACCAGAACCGCTTTGACGATGCCCTCAAGCCACCTGAAGTGTTTCGGTGTCCCTACGCGCAGCGAAAAAACGTCGGTTTCAGCTTGTGCAACCGCGTCCGTTCCTGCGCTCATTGACTCCGAAATCGAACTAGGCATACCGTTCACTCGACTATGTGACTCCGGTTCATTAGAAAAATTTACGAAACCTTTCGAGCGTAGCTGGAACCCTTCTGCGTATAGAATGCGTAGTCGACGCAGCGCAATTCGGCTGGGTAGTCTTTTGTGTCTGGGCGACTCCAAGCCTTTCAGAACTCGCAGATCGAAGCGACGTCGCAGCTTCAACGGTTCACAAGATCGAAAAGAACCAAACCGTGCAGACGATCTCGGTCTTGATCAAACTTTGTGCGGCGCTCAATCGTCGCCCCGACGAATGGCTCGTCGACAAATCTCCCCAGCTGGCCCTGTCGCGAGGACGATCTCCTACAAAGGCGAAACCGGTGACTCGATGCACTTCGACACCGCGGGACCCCATCAATGGCGCAACAGCGGCGACCTGCCTTCGAAGGCGTTGTTCTTCGGAACGATTTCTAAACCATCAAATCGAGCGACGCACACTCGCTAGTAGCGGTTTTTGACGGTGAGCGTCGTCTCGCCACTCGCCGCAATGTGCTTCACCGCGAGTGAGATCCGGTTGTCGGGATCGAGCGCTTTCCAGTAGGACTCCAAGATCTCCGCAGGCGACCCGGCGCACGGAACCGCCATTGGGTCCCCCGAAAAGCTCGGCAACGGTGAACCGTCTCCCGCGTAGGTGGTGAGCAACCAGCCGAAACCTGCGGGCGGGTTTTCCGGTCGGAACGTCGTCCGATCTGTTTGCGCTGGATCGAGTGAGTTGGCCTTCAGGATACTCAACGCAAAGGTCGCTTCGTCGCCGCGCGTGTCCACCATCGCACTGATGCGGGGCGTGTAGTTCGGCGCGTCCGGTTCGCGTTCGCGTGTTGCGAGCGCACCGTCGAACGTTCCCCCGGAAGCCAGGGCATCGTGCACGGTGCGGGTTTGGTCGCCGTTCGTCACTAGGTACGTCGAGTCGCCATCAAGCATCGCTTCGTAGATGATCAAGCTCGGATCGTCGATCAAACTCATGTCCACGGGTTCGGTGCGAAGCGTCGAACCTTCAGCCACAAATCGACGGTTTCGGCTGTGCTGGCTGCGTCCCATGATGAAGTACACGAACAACCACGCGTCGTTTTCACTCGAACGACCAACAACGAGGCCGCGTCCCGGGTACGGGTTGCTCACGATATGAGATTCGAAGTTAGCGTTCGCCTGTTCGTGGCTGGTCATTTCATCCATCCGAGTAATTTCCAAGAGGGAGTTCCTTTATAGACGGCCTTGGAGCGGGATCGCTTGCGTTCAGTCAACGTGGTCCCAGTCATCGCCGTAGTCAATTGTGAGTTCTGCATCTTGCTCAATATTGCGAACGGCGTGCAAGTCGACGCCGATAAACTCTGCATTCGGGTGACGCGAATGGTTGAGGAAGCGCAGGTCATTGCGGCCCTCGATCGCAAATTCATTGTCGTCGTCATCGCGTGCCCACAAGACATGCATGCCGTTTTTCGTCGTGGCCTTTCCTTCAAACGTTGCGATGTAGGCGCCGGTACGAATTCGTTTTGCGGCGAACACGCCACAGCCGTGAATCGGACTCGTTTTGACGATGATCCGTTCGGCTGCACCGCGTCGCCCGAGACCGTACGACTTGCCTTTCGCCATGCCAGCGCATCCTCGCAGTGGTTCGACCCGCCGCATGAGTGCCGGGCCGCTAAAACCGATCGGACGGCCAGAATACCAGAGAGTCGTGCGGAAGAATGCGTTCGAGGAATTTGTCTGGCTCTTCGTCCGGAAATAGCGCGATATGGAGTCGCTCCGCCAGCGCGTTCAAGTTGAGACAACGCAACATGGCGTTTGGATCGTTGACGGGATGCGTAGAAAGGCCGCGATGTTCCAGAAAAACCGTGAGCATCAGGTCGTCGAAGGCGGGGAGCATGGCCGCGTCGCGTAATGAGCGTGAATTGACGCCACGGGGTGCGAGCGCGTCCTCGATGCGCGGCTCGAGCACGTTCGCGATCAAGTCTGCAAGGGCGACGGACGCCTCTTCGAGTCGCCCTAACTCCGTGATGGTCAAGATGCCGCCGATCACAGTGCAACGCCCGTACGCGACGGTCGCGCCATCTTGGCGTGCGACCAGAAAGTCTTCGATCGGATTGCCTCCGAGACACAGGCTCGCTTCCCACTGCGAGTCGTCGCGCACGACGGTGCCGCTGCGCGACGCCGAGTAGGCGGAATGAATGACCTTCACGGCTGCGAGATCTCGGTCACGGTCGAAGGGGAGCACTTCGATGTGAGTCGCTTTTCCCGGCGCTTCCGATTGAATGGGGCCGCCTGATCGTCGGATAATGCTCCGCTCGTTTGTCCACTTGTGCCAGCCGCGCGCGCCGAAGAAGTCTTGTCGCTGCGCCTGCAATAGAGAAATTTCCATGCCGCGTTCAATCATCGATTCCGTCACGGATTCGAGCAGCAAACTCGCGAGCCGTTTGCCGCGATGTTCCGGCGCGGTAAAGAGTGTCCCGAGACCGCCGCAAGGCACGGGATGACCGAGCACGCGAATTCGACGCGGGAAGATTTGCGCGCAGGCAAGCAGTTCATCGCCGTGAACCGCGACCCAGATGTTTTCGTCGGCGTAGCTGGGGTCGTAGTCCATGTAGCGCCGAAAGTAGTGACGGCCCCGCCAACCATCGGGCAAGTCCCACTGATCGAGAAAGTCGAGCAACTTGCCTTTTTCAAGCGCAGCGAGGGTCCGGATCTCCATTGGCCCGGCAGTATAGTGTGTATATGCCCGCGCGCGGCGCTCCAGGCGACTTCAAGAGCAATCACTCCCCGCGCAGGCGTGCGATCAATTGCGAAAAGTCCTGCGGGTCGGGACTCGTGGCGTCGACGTCGTCCACGCTTACCCGCGCGGCGTGCAGTTGATGTCGGTCGGCCAGCTCCCGAACACGCGACTCTGCATAAATCGAATCCCCCAGAACCGGATGGCCCAAATGCGCCAAGGTCGCGCGAATCTGATGCAGAAACCCGGTACGCGGACGCACTTCGACAAGACAGGCGTTGGCGAACTGTTCGAGCGGGCGAATTTGCTGCACCGCGACGCGAACGCCGCCCGCGTCTTGGCCGGTTGGCGGCTCGGTCACGCGAACTTTCGCAGGACGATGCTGGGCGACAAACAGGCCAACCTCCTGCTGGACCGGTTCACGCAGATTGCCGGCCACCAAAGCTCGGTATGTTTTTTCAACGCGATGCTCACGAAACGCCCCACGCAATCGCTCCCAAGAGCGTTGTTCCGTCGCAACCAGCAACACGCCCGACGTTTCGACGTCGAGTCTGTGCACCACGCCACTGCGAAGAGCCCCTTCGCCAACACCTTGCACCTCGGGCTGCATCGACACGACGACGTTTAATACCGTGCCGCGCTCGTCTTCCCGCAGCGGATGAACCGGCGCACCCGCGCGCTTGTCAATCGCCAGCCAACCGGGACCCTGCGCGAGAATTCCAATCACCGGCCCCCCGGGCTGGCTCGCGGCCTCGGGAACAATACGCTGATCTTCAGGGCGTCGAAACGCACCCACACCTACCGGCGTTCCCACGGTAAGAATGCGCCCCTTGTCTTTGCCGCCGACGACACGGTCGTCGACGCGCACCAAGGCGTCGTCGAGCAACCGGCGCGCCTGCCCACGCGAAACCCTGAGCCGCGCGGCGAGATAAACATCCAGACGCACGCCGGCCTGATTGGCAGGCACGATTTCGGTTGTCATCACTTCGGCGTCCATCGGGCGACCTTTTTCTATTATATATGTGCGATCAGATGCAAAGACGACCCGATATTTGGAACGACTGGAGATCCAGTCCGGGAACTCGCGATTCTCGTCCAGCTGCGCGATGAGGGCTATAGGGCCGATCTCCCGCCTAGGTCGACAGGCCCAGACCCGCTGGGTAAGCTCGCGGGCCATGAGACCTCGATTCAAAGCCCCCAATCGTTCAATTATGAGCCGTCCGCGATCTTCGCGGATTCGGATCATGATTGGGAGCAGATTTGGTCCCCATCCCAAAACCGGCGCAGCCTGATGCCGGTGCGGGGCGGCGGGCCTATTAGAGGCTAGCCGCCTCGGGAACGCGTCATGAGCAAGAATAAATCGACCAGCGACAACGAACCGCGATATATCGCGGTGATGGACACCACTTTGCGCGACGGGGAACAGACTCCCAACGTCTCGTACACGCCCGAGGAAAAGCTGCTGATCGCACGGCGGCTCCTGCTCGAAGTTGAAGTGGACCGCATCGAAGTCGCGTCGACCCGCGTTTCGGAAGGCGAGCATCAGAGTGCGTCGTTGATCACCGCGTGGGCGCGCAAGAACCGAGTGATCCAGCGGGTCGAAATGCTGGGCTATTGCGACGGCGCTGCCTCGGTGGACTGGATCACGAGCGCAGGCGGTAAGACGATGAACCTGCTCACCAAGGGCAGCGAACGCCATTGCCGCATGCAGCTGCGCATGACCCCCGAAGAACATCGCGCCCAAGTCGAAAAGACCATCCGCTATGCGCGACGCAAACGACTGACCGTCAACGTCTTTCTTGAAGACTGGTCTAACGGCGTGCAAGAATCCTTCGACTACGTATTTGCACTCGTGAACCTACTGCGCGAGCTGCGCGTGGCGCGGGTATTTCTCGCCGACACCCTCGGCATCTTGTCACCGAAAGGTGTCGCGCGATACGTCGATCTCATGGTAGGGACGTGGCCCGAAGTCGACTTCGAGTTTCACGGTCACAACGACTACGGCCTTGCGACGGCCAATAGTTTGGCGGCCATTCGTGCCGGCGCACGTGGCGTTCACACGAGTGTCAACGGCATGGGGGAACGCTCGGGAAACACGAGCCTTGCCGAAGTCGTGGCCGCGATTCACGATCACACCGACATGAAGACCGGCATCGTGGAATCGCGCCTCGCCGACGCGTCGCAGATCGTTGCGACCTATACAGGCAAAGACGTTTCCGCCAACGCGCCGATCGTCGGGCGCGACGTGTTTACGCAGACCGCGGGCATTCACGCCGATGGCGACGCCAAGGGGGGTCTGTACGGGAGCCGCTTGGCACCCGGGCGCTTTGGTCGCGCGCGCCGATATGCGCTTGGCAAACTTTCGGGCAAGGCGTCCCTCGATCACAACCTCGAAGCGCTCGGCGTGACGCTCAGCAACGAACACCGCGATCTCGTGCTCAAACGCGTGATCGAACTCGGCGACCGCAAGCACAGCGTCTCGACGGAAGACTTGCCGTACATCATCAACGACGTGCTCAAGAGTTCGAGCGAGCAACTCGTGCGGGTTGAGGGTTTCAAGGTCGTCGTAAGCCACGACGAAACGCCGTCGGCCGACGTGGTGTTGAGCTATATGGGCCGAGTCGAAAAGGCGACGGCTTCCGGCGACGGCGGTTACGACGCGTTCATGAACGCCGTGAAGAAGGCGGTAAAGAGCTTCGAGTTCGAAGTGCCCGTGCTCGAAGACTATCGCGTGCGAATCCCGCCTGGTGGCCGCACCGGGGCCATTGTAGAAACCATCATCACTTGGAATCAGGCAAAGGGTCGCGCGAACGCGGGCGTCTTCACGACGAGTGGCGTCGACACCGACCAGCTGAACGCCGCGGTGCTCGCGACCGAGAAAATGCTGAACCTACTCGTGCAGCCCAAGGTCACCCAAGGGTCCAAGAACAAACGTAAAAAGGCTGCCAAGACAAAGCGCGGCACCGCCTAGGGGCGTCGAGTTTGGAACCTCGGCACGGTTCAAATTGTCTCTTGTACGGACGCGATCGCACAAGTCGATCCTAGGAATCTGCGCACTGCTGCAAGCTTCGCCGAGACGGGCGGGACGGGCGTCGCACCCCACGAATTCGTCGCCAGTTTCAAAAGCTCAAGGGCAAAGGCAACCATTGCGATTCACACGGTCACACCTTGTCATTGCCGTGCTTCTTTTGGGCGTGGTTCTCACCGCATGTACACCGTTTACGAAACGACGCGCCGAAGCCATCTACGACCCGGCCGAAAGTCTTACCGAAATCGTCGCCGTCCTGCGGCGACACATTCCGGATAACACTTATCGTTTTCCCGCTGGACGCGACTTCACCGGGCGCAATGTATACCGCTCGACCCTCCTGCGGCTCGAGAACATCGAACGCATTCACAAAGACGAGCTGCGCAGCGGTTATATGGACGCCGTCATCGACTTCAGCAAAGCGCGCAGCCTCGAGCGGCTGCGGGGATATGCGCTCGCGGCAAAGTACTACCGCGAAGCCGCGCGCAAGGACTCCGAACTTGCGGACGAGGCGAAACGCAGTGCCAGCGTATGTGAGGCGATCGCGGCCGCGGTGATCGTCGGTCTCGATCTAGAAGACCCGACCAGCGCCGAGGTCGAACCGCTCAGCATGGACACCGACTCCGTGGTCGACGCTCTTGATCAGCGTGTGTCGGAACTCGTTTCGATCGTTGCCGGGGTCTACGAATCGCACCGCCCGGACTCCCACTACCCGGCCGTGATCCGCGGCGAAATCGAACGTGCGGACATGATTCGCTCGCGATACTTCCTGGCACTTCGGCATGTGATACCCGACGGGTCGATTCGCGCGGTCGCCGAACTCCAGCGCTTGCTTTCACGACACGGCGCGAGCCAAAATCGACGCGCCCACATGCTGGCGCTCGCCAGCCTCTACGCCTCGATTGCCCGAGAATACGTCGACGCGGTTCCGCCGGAGAGTTTGCTCTTTGACCCGCCCAAGTTTCAAGAACTCGTCGATGCTGCCGCAGCGCTATACCGCTCTGTCGCGGCGCAAGACGGAACGAGCGAAAAGCTCGAAGCCGCGCGGCAGCTCGAAGCCTTTCTCGCGTTTACGCTTCGTATCGATCGAGACCGCTTTGCCCAGTAGGCGAAAACTCGCGGATCACGTCGCCGCTTCGGTGTGCGCGTTTACGCTTGCAACGTGTGTTGCTTGCACGACTCCAGCCCCGTTCGTCGAACACAGCATCTTGCTCCCCCTCGCACCCATGGCGGCGCTGCAGCCGAGCGATAGCGACCTCGCAACCCGTGACCTTGTGCGCGCAGCGCTGCTGACGGATCGCCGCGCGATGGACGAAAGCCTCGCGACGCTTACGACTCTTGCCGAGAACAACGACGAACCGGATCGCGACCTCATGCGCCGCATCCCTATGAGCCGAGACTTGCGCAATGCCACCCTCGACGACCCGGCAGCGTATCGCGACGCATGTGAGTCGCTCAAGAACCGCAAGGACAACGACCCCCGCCTCGACAGCCGCCTCGAAGAATGCAGCGAAGACGATTTCTTGCGTCTTGCCCAGCGCAGGATTCGCGATTCACGCGAAACCATCTGGGCCGAGACCTACAACGCGGTCGCGGACCCGCTGAGCCGATCGCTATTGAGCGGCGGGGTCCTCACTCCTTATTACCTCGCCAATAGCGTCGCGACCTACCTCGCTCGGATCAACGAGCGTGACGCT
Source organism: Myxococcales bacterium (assembly GCA_012960035.1). Classification (GTDB taxonomy): domain Bacteria; phylum Myxococcota_A; class UBA9160; order UBA9160; family UBA4427; genus DUBZ01. The sequence goes on from DUBZ01000137.1 coordinate 88,364, forward strand.
TTCGGGGCGCAGATGCGGCAGGCGTTGGTGCATCGCGAACGCTACCTCGCCCGCTTCCCAGACTCTGAAGAATCAGCCGAGGTGACGCTTCAAGTCGAAAAGGGGCGCGCAAAGCTTCACCACGAAGAAGCTCGCAAGCTGGCGTTTCATTCGGGTGTCGCGATCAAGAACGGCAACCCGCGCATGGGTGACGTACTGGCCAAGCGCGCACTCGAGCTTGACCCCGAGAACAAGAAAGCGGCAGAGCATGGCGACCGTGCTCGCGAGATGATCGAAAAGCAACAGCGTGATCGGATTCGCAGCCAGTCCGTGGCATTCGAAAGCGTGAGTCTCGAAGATGCAACCCGTGCGACCGGACTCTTACTCGCCGGCAGTGACCTCGGTGCCGAGGGTCTGTCGCTCCTACGCAGTGACGCTTACGAAGATGTCGGTCTCTACATCGTGGCGTCCGCGCTGATCGAGCGCGGGGACGAGCGCGCGGGCTGGGACCACATGCGGGACTTATCGGGACGCGCTCCGAACAGCAGCGCGATGGCGCGTCACGCACGGGCCCTTGTCCGCGATCCGGCGCAAAACCCGTATGGAAGTTTCAACCGGGTGAGCGCAACACAACGAAACACAAAGCTGCGCTGGCGTTTCTTCGGCCCCTTCTTTGAAGGGCCGCGTTATCGCCGCCTTCCTGCCCCAATCGCATTTCTCCTAGACACTCCGCTGGTCATCAACACGTTCTTGTTCAGCCCGGTGCGCTTTATCTTCTCGCCCGTCAGCAAACAGCCCAACTTCAAGCGCCCGGTTGCAATCGCGGCCTATCGCTATCTCGACCGAAATCCCGAGGGCGAGTACAAAGACAAAATGGCGCGCTGGCTGTTCGACTACGAATCGGGCCAAAAGAATTGGACGGCCGCCTTACGCATGGCGGACTATGTCCCGAACTTCGAGGTCGAAGAGCGAACCGAACTCGTTGAAAAGGCGGCCGAGCAACAAATTGCATCCGCGGACAGAAGTGAAAGGCGCGACCAAAAGAACAGCACCCTGCGGCACACGGCTCGCGAGTTCCCAGATTCCGCAGGAGGTCACCAAGCTGGCCTTGCAGCGCGATACCAACGCGAAGGCGCCACGGCCCAGAGCATTCGAATGACCAAGGGCTTCTTGATCGAAAACCCACAGGTCGCAGGTCCGCGTACGTTGGGTCTGCGTCCGGAACTGATCGACGGCGAAAACTCAAACGGAGAACTACATCCCCGCGGCGTGAGCTTTATCGGTGGGCGCTATCTCGAATTCGAATTCTTGGCAGAATCAGGAGACGAAGACGATCCACCTGAGAAGGTTCGCAAGAAGGTCTCGCAAGAAAGACTGACTCGCCTCGTCTCCGTGCTCGACGACACCGCGCGCCGAAACTATCGCGTCGACCCCGACTCCGATATCGCGGCCGACCCGCGACGCGACCTGTTCATCGAGCGAGCACGCCTTGGCCTTACCGACAAGCCCGACGTTCGCGCCACGGCGCAGTCGACCTACGTGTTTGAAAGTGCGCGCGAGCGCTTTGGGATCGTGCGCGGGCGCGAATCGGCCTTGCCATTCGATTTGGTCGTAAGAGGCGACCTTTCGAGTGCGGGTATCGCTGCATTTCCGCGCTGGCGAAAGCCCAAGAAAACACCGGACGCGTTCCTCTATCGATGATGTGCGCGATGATGTGCGCGATGATGTGCGCGATCGATGATGTGCGCGATCCGTGACAAAGATTGACGCGAATCGACGCCCCCATCATAGAGGCTCACTTTCACCCAACACCCGCGGCTTTGTATTGCTCAAGTGGATGTCGACCAAGACCCGCATCCGAGCGAGGTATTCGCGAAGCCGAACCATGCGCCCACGAGGAGGTTCAACGTCTTCGGCGTTCAGACCAATGGCTTCGATCCCACGGCGTTCAGCAATATAGATCGCACGCTCGTTGTGGAACTGCTGGGAGACAATCGTTAAGCGCCCTTGTCCGTAAACCATCCGCGCACGCAGCACACTGTCGATCGTTCGGTATCCGAACCGGTCGCAAGCAATCGAAGCCGCGGGCACGCCCTGCTCGATCAACGCTTCCTTCATGCTGCCCGCTTCGTCGATCGACTTGCGATGGCTAGCACCGCTTACCAGCAAAACATCCACTTTGCCGGCGCGATACAACGCTGTCGCGGCCTCAATTCGATATGTGAAGTAACGATTCGGACGACCGCTCTCGAGATATCGAACGCAGCCGAGCACGAGACCCACATGGTTGCGTGGCATCTTCGAAACGTCGTCGTAACACGTGCCGCGGATATGTCGCGCAATCGTTTGCCCGCGATAGAGCAGAAAGCCTGCTCCCGCGACCGCTGAGATCGGAAGCACGACAAACAAAAATAGCCACATGACCAACAGCCTACTCGCTTTCGGCTCGCGCAGTGGCGCGCGCGCCATGCCCATTCCATATTCTCGTCTGTATCAGCACGGCCTCACGCCACCTCAACCAGAACGGAGTCCCCATGACCGCAGCGACCTTTGGCTTTGAAACCACCACCGACGAGGCCCTCGAAGGCATCGACCTTACGGGCAAGACCGTTCTTGTCACTGGCGCTTCGACCGGCCTGGGGAAGGAGACGTGTCGCGCGCTCGCAAGCAAGGGCGCGCGGGTGATCCTCGCTGCGCGAAACGCCGACAAGTTAAAAGAAGTCGCCGCAGAAATTTCCGAGTCGACGGGCAACAGTCAACTCTCCGTGCTCGTCGTTGACCTCGGGAACTTCGCATCGATTCGCAAAGCTGCGGGCGAAGCGCTCGAAGCCGCACCGACGCTAGACATCTTGATCAATAACGCGGGCGTCATGGCGTGCCCCCTCGATCGAACTTCCGAGGGACACGAGATGCAGTTCGGAACCAATCACATTGGACACTTTCTCTTCACCTGCTTGCTCGTGCCCGCCCTCAAGGCCTCGGGCAACGCGCGCGTCGTCAACCTCAGCAGCGGAGGTCACAAGTTTTCTGCCGTGAACCTCGACGACTGGAACTTCGAAACCGGCGAATACGACAAGTGGCAGTCATACGGTCGCTCGAAGACCGCGAACGCTCTGTTCGCTGTCGCACTCGACAAGCGACTCAAAGACCAGGGCGTACGTGCCTTCTCGGTTCACCCCGGCGCCATCGTGACCGAACTTGGACGACACCTCACCGAAGCCGACATCACCAAAATGCGAAAAGAAGGCCCGCGCGGCGGCGCACCCATGACCTTCAAGCAAATCCCACAAGGCGCGGCGACATCGGTGTGGGCGGCAACGTCATCGTCGCTCGACGGCAAAGGCGGCCTCTATCTCGAAAACGTCAGCATCGCGGAACCCGCAAAAGAGACCGCCGACACCAACGGCTACCTCCCGCACGCCGTTGACCCAGGCGACGCCGAAGGCCTGTGGACATTGACTGAGCAGATCGTCGACCAGCGATTCGAATTTTAGGACAACCCATGACTCCATACGCGCGCGAAGAAGTCGAAGAAGCCTGGAACCAGTTCGTCGTTGCAGGCGACGCCGGCGACTGGAACGCCTGGGCGGATCTCCACAGCGAAGACGGCATTTGGGTCGAACATCACCTTGGAACCTTCAAGGGACGCGAGGCCATCCGCAAAGCGATCTGTAAAGTCATGATCCCTGTCCCGATGATGGAGTTCCCAGTCGAGTGGCGCGTCATCGAGGGAAACCGCGTCGTCTACTACCCCTGGCAAGTCATGCCCGACCCGACCGGCGGCAACGAAGTTTATCGCTTCGGCTGCGTCACGATCCTCGAATACGCGGGCGACGGCCTCTGGTCCTATCAAGAAGACCTCTACAATCCCACCGAAGGGGCGGACACAATAGGCCGCTGGCTTGCGGCAGGCGGAGAGTTGGCCAAGGCTTGATGTTCGGGAGGTGGGGTTTTCTAATCAGGGGTTTTGGTTGGGGCGAGCGCCGTGACTGGGGAGAGTGAGGGCTCCGGCGAATGCCTCGCCCCGACCGAGCAACCCACTCACGCCTCCATCAAATACCCGCCAATGGCCTCTTCCCATTCCCGCGGCCGAAAGAACATCGCCCCCGAGTCTCCGACGACAACCCGTTTCGGAGGCACAGTTCAAGACCTTGAAGTACCACTCCGGCTTCCCGCGTCGGTTCAACGACATCCACCACGCGACGGGCCACTGCCGATCGTTCTTCCCGTGGTACAACACCGAACATCGACATGGCGGCATCTTGATGCTGACACCAGATGATGTTCATCATGGACAAGCGAACGAAAGGATCGCGCAACGAAAGCGCACGCTCGAAGCCGGCTGGGACGCTCACCCTGAACGCGTCGTCCGAGGCATCCCAAGGCCCCGTCCGCTTCCCGAAGCGGTCAGGATCAACCCATCCGAAACGTCAACGACAGGAGGAATTGCTCACTAAATCAAACAATCGAGTGTCTCATCGGCGTTGACAGGTTCCGCTACGGTTGTAACGATCAGAGCAAGCGATCTGGGAGCTTGCCCTGCGAACTCTCCACACGGATCACAGGAACTTGTATGGATTGGGTCGGTGCATCGGTCCTTGCCACCATCGTCGCAGCGTTGCTGTTGGCTTCGTTGCCGTCCCGTCGTCTCGAAGTTGGAACGTCCGGCGATTGGATCCTAGGCTGGGCGGCACTGCTCTTTAGTGGCATGTCGAACCTCTTCCCGATCCCGGGAGAGCTCGCACCGGTGCTTGCCGCTTCTACGGCGCCGCTATTTCCCGTCCTCATGCTTTCGGGCGCATTTCGTTATTCGAACCGGAAGGTGCCCAGAGCCCTACCGCCTCTCGCACTAACACTTTGTTGCTTTTGTGGGATTTCGACGTTCGCGGGACACCCCGACTATACGAGTCTGATTTCCCTGGTCTTCTTTCCGGCGCTCTGCGCAATGGCAGCGACCATCGTCATTCCCACTGCGAAGAAGCACGGCACAATTCTCCAGCGACTGACCGCACCTGGCCTACTCGTCGTTGCCGGAGTGCAGGCCGTGGACGCGTACAACGGAATTTATTCGATCCCGTCTTGGAACCCGCTTCTCGTATGGCTCGCCACTGGGCTCCCGGTCGGAACGTTGCAATCTGCAGGTTGGTTTGAATTGGTGGGCGACCGACTCACCCTCACTTCTCAAGAACGCGAACGCACGGCGGCTGCTCTCGCCATCAGTCTCGACGAACTGCGAACGGCGCACAGCGAAATGGAAGAACGAGTCGTTGAACGGACAAAGCGCTTGCGAGATGAAGTTGCCGAGCGGCGTCAAGTTGAAGACGCGCTCCGAGAGAGCCATGTCCACTACCATAAAGTCATCTCTCTGCTTTCCGACTTTAACCTTGCGGCAAAGGTCGACCAGAAGGGCAACTTTCTCATCGAATGGGTCACCGGCTCCGATCGCCACGGCACGCAACACACACGACGATCGATCGGCATGGAGGAATGGAAGTCCCTGATTCACCCCGAAGACTTTCACACCCTACGTGCGTGTTTTGCAGGCGCCCTTCGCGAAGAAGTGACAGGCTTTGAAACGCGCATCACCACGGAGGACGAAGAAGTCCGTTGGATAAGGGGGCGCATGATGGGCGAGCGAAATGCTGCGACGGACGACGTCATAATCTACGCATCGGGCCGAGACGTAACGCGAGAGAAGCACGCCGAAGCTGAAAACGCGACGCTCCATGAACGAATTCGCGAGGGCCAACGACTCGAAAGCCTCGGTGCGTTGTCCCGCGGTGTCGCCCACGACTTCAACAACTTGCTCAGTGTCATCATCGGCAACGCGTCGATGATCGGCGAGGGCCTACCCGAAGGCTCTCCGCTACTCGCACGCACCGAGCGGATCCGGAAATCGGCGCGCTACGCCGCCGACATCGCGATGCAGATGCTTACATATTCGGGCAGTGCGTCGGTGAGCCCCGAGCCCCTCAACTTAAGCAACGTCGTGGCTGAAATGAGCGAACTCATTGAAGCGGGCACGAATCATCGCATTCAACTTTCCCTGAACGTCGATTCCGACTTGCCGCTCGTCATGGGCGACTCAAGCCAAGTTCGACAGATCGTCCTGAATCTGATCACGAATGCAAGCGAGGCGATGGGAGATGAAGGCGGACGTGTCGAGCTGAGCACCGGTCGACTGCATGTGGGGCCCGACTCCGTAGCGGGTCTGCGCCATGTCACGGAGTTGATCGCGGGCGACTACGTTTACCTCGAAGTCGCCGACAACGGACCTGGCCTCGACGCCGATACCCAGGCGCAAATTTTCGACCCTTTCTTCTCGACGAAGCTCTCGGGCCGCGGGCTCGGCCTCGCGGTGGTGCGCGGCATCGCCCGAGCCCATAGCGCTGCAATTTCGCTTACGAGCTCACCCGGCGACGGCACGCGATTTCGGGTGCTGTTCCCCGAAGTCGACGCAACGGTCCTCGAAACCATCGAGTCCAGTCGAAAGTCAAATGAACAGCAATATGTGGCGGACTCGGTCGCGATCCCAACGACGATGAACGTTGCAAGGACCGTGCTCGTGATTGATGACGATGAGTACGTGGGCGAGATTGCCCAAGCGGTACTACAACGCTCGGGCTACAACGTACTTGTGGCCGATGGCGGAAACCAAGGCGTAGAACTCTTCGCCCAGAACCGCGACAAGGTTGACGTGATCGTCCTCGACCTTTCCATGCCCGACATGAGCGGTGAGGAAGTGCTGGAGCACATTCGTAAGATCGCACCCGATGTCCCAGCACTCATCTCTAGTGGCTATGCGAGTTCGATGGCGGCAAAACGAATTCGCGTTACCCACCGCGTCGAGTTCCTGGGCAAACCCTACGAACCGGAGGCGTTGGTGGAATCCGTCGAGGCCATGTTGCCGCGATCTAGCTGAATCGCGCGCTAGCATTCGCGATCTCATCAACCAAAGGACACCCCGGTGAACTCCGCCATACGTTCCAGCTCGTATCGAGGGCGGGCGCTACAGCTCTTGATCTTTGGCTTCTGCTTGATCGTGATTGCGAGCTGCGAGCGAGACGCTCCGCCTCCCGAGGTTCGCGATCGCAACGTGCTGCTCGTCGTGCTCGACACGACCCGGGCCGACGCCGTCGAGGGCTATGGCGGGCGCAACGTCTACACCCCGACCCTGCGGAAACTCGCCGCCGAAGGAGCGCTATTTCAGAACGCACGTACGACTTCGGCCTGGACACTTCCTGCACACGGGTCTTTGTTCACTGGCCTTTTCCCCTCTCGCCATGGTGCCCACGCGGAGGGCTCAGGCCTTGATTCGTCGCTTGTCACGCTGCCGGACTTACTAGGTCGGACTCATGATTCAGCGGGGTTCTCCGAGAATCCGCACATCGTTGAAGCTCGGGGTTTCGCGCGAGGCTTCGACCACTTCGAAGAGACTTGGCGCGAGCAGGCTTCCCACGCCAAGCCACCCCCCACAGAAGAACGCATCGCGACGTGGTTGAGTGGCCGCGACGAAACAAAGCCGTTCTTTCTTTTCGTCAATCTGATGACGCCCCACCTCCCCTACCTCCCCACGCTTGATCATCAAGAACGTCTGGTGCCGAAGCTTGACGCGAAGATCATCGACAATTTTCGCTCGGTCGAAGAGGGACACGCGCGCATGCAGATCATGGGGCAACTCGGGTTCAAGCGACTCGAGTTCTCGATCTTGCGCGCGCTGTACCACGCGGACGTCGCGACCGCAGACACACGCTTGCAGAACATTCTGGACCTACTTGGTGGAGACGCAGTACTGGACAACACTTTGGTGGTCGTGGTTGGCGATCACGGTGAAAACATTGGTGACCACGGCTTGATGGAACATCAGTTCTGTCTTTACGAAAGTTTGCTTCGGGTGCCGCTTATCATTCGGTTGCCGGGTGAGTTCGCACCTGGCAGCAACCGTGACGAGCCGGTGCAACTGGTAGACGTCATGCCAACCGTGCTCGACGCACTTGATTGGCCGGCGGACAGTCGACCCTTGAGTCAAGGGCAGAGCCTTCTGGGCAGCCCAAGCGAACATAGTCGCCCGGTGTATGCCGAACTCATGCGTCCCACCGGCCAAGAGCCGCTCTATCACGCGATCGATCCCGAGTTTGAGTTCGCACCTTACATGCGCCGTCTAAAGTCGATTCAAGTCGACAATCTCAAACTCATCACTTCGGAAGACGGCGAGCGAGAGCTCTATAATCTCTTGGCCGACCCGGGCGAACTCTCGAACCTCGCAAGCAAGCAACCCGACGACGTCGCACGACTCGAAGCCCAGCTTCTCGACTGGTCGGGGGCATGGAACCCAGCGGAGACACCCCCGCTCGAACTCGACACGCAAACCAAGGATGCGCTGCGCGAGCTTGGATACGGGAAATAGTCGACGAGTCGATCGACGGAATCACATTTCATCGCAGATTCAATTGCCCTTCGAACGACCTGCTCGCAGCTCTGCGCTCATGAGTTGTTCGTTCTTCATCGCGTCCGACATCGACGACTTCGCTCCGTAGTACAAGCTCTTCTTGGCTCGGGCAAGCACCTCGGGGTCATGGGCTGCGATCTGCTGTGCCAGTTCGCGAACTTCCTTCATAAGATCACCACCGGAAACGACTCGGTTTACAAGCCCGATCTCGAGCGCTTCTTCGGCGAGAATCACGCGGGCGGTCAAAACCAACTCTTGCGCCTTCGCCATGCCGACGAGCCGGGGCAGCAAGTAAGTGGCGCCAAGCCCGGGCAGGATGCCGAGCTTCGCAAACGTGAGGCCGATCTTGCTACCGGCTGCTGCGACCCTTAAATCGCAAGGCAATGCCATCGTGATCCCCACACCAATCGCGTGACCATTCAATGCTGCGATGATTGGCTTTTCGTAGTCGAGCAGATCGAGAGGAAGCTTGCGAAGGAAGTCCTCTTCACCGAGTCGGGGCCCACTTGTACCGCCGTCACTCGGAGTATCCGCCTCCGCGAATGAGGCCTTGAGGTGTTCGAGGTCGACCCCGGCGCAAAAACTCTTGCCCGCCCCCGTTAACACAACCACGTGCACATGGCTGTCGCAACGGGCCGCGGCGAAGGCATCGACAACTTCGCCACCCATCGCCGGAATATAGGCGTTGAGTTTGTCTGGACGGTTCAGGGTAATGGTCGCGATCCCATCGCTGACTTCGTAGAGAATGTGTTCGTACATTCGCTCTGATCCCCGCTCCGTTCGGCGCAACGCGATTCGCGCGTCGCACCGGTGTCTATCCTAATCGCCCGTGTACGGTGCCCACTTTGGCTTGCGCTTTTCCACGAACGCCTTTGCACCCTCTTCTAGGTCGGGCGAACCGTTGTGCTTGATGATGATCTGCCAGGCATGCTCGATACCGTCTTCGAGACCGCGATCAAGACTTTCCCAAATGGCTTGTTTGCTTCGTGCCAGAGCGGCTGGCGAATGCTCGGCGATCATCAGCGCAAGAGCACGCGCCCGAGTCATCAGCTGATCTGCCGCGACAACCTCGCCCACGAGTCCTAGTCGATGCGCTTCTTGAGCCGACATTCGCTCGCTACCGCCCAGGAGCGACATCCGCATCACCGCTTCAAGGGGCATCCGACGCGCAAGCCCAACCGGTTCGATCCCGGCGACGAGTCCCACCTTTACGTGGGTATCGAAAAACGTCGCATGCTCGGCCGCAATCGTAAGATCCGAATCGGCGACGAAGTGCAGCCCACCCCCCACCACCATGCCGTTGATCGCCGTAATGACGGGCTTCCAACATTTGTTCTGCAACGCAGTGATTTTGAACCAAGGTTGATCTTCGCGCTTCTGGGCATTGGGATCTTGTGAGCGGTTCGTTCCACCTCTGGCAACATCCGCGACATCCATACCCGTGCACAGTGCTTTGTCCCCAGCGCCGGTTACGATGATGCAGGCCACTTCGGGGTCCTGCTTGATCAATGTCCACGCTCGCGTAAGCTCGAGCGCCATCTGCTCGTTAAATGCGTTGTGTCGGTCGGGACGGTTCAACGTCACAGTCGCGACTCGGTCTTCGACTTCGAAGACGATGGTTTCGAACTCCATGGCAATCTTCCTCTGGGAACGTTGCTTTGCTCGTTGCTGTAGTGAAGGTGTAGTGAGGGTGCAGAGCGCTATCCCGAAACCGGGGTGCCCTTCCAATAATAGTTCGGGCGGCCCCCGCCTTCGTGTATTCGACGAAATTCGAACTCAACCTCTAAGCCTGTCTTCACGTCGGCAGAAGCGACGTTGACGAGTTGGAGATGAATTCGTGCTCCGCCAACGTCGACGATCGTCACGACGGTCGGGGGGTCGGGGGTTGGAAAGAAGAAGTCGAACGTATAGGTCACCACCGCTCCGATTTGGTCGGACAGCCGCACAGGTTCGAACGCGTCTTTCGCAAAACAGGTTTCGCAAATGCGTTGAGCGGGGAACTGCACGGCGGAGCACGCGGTGCAGCGTTGACCGCGGAAGCTCAGGTCGTCATCGCGTTCGCGAAAGTGCACAGTCGCTGAGAGACCGGGGTTCGTACCGCCTTCCCACTCACTGGGCTCGAGTTTGCGCGCTTTCAGATACTTGTCATAGCTCGCGACAGAGCGACGTCGAGCGAGATGCCACTCCACGCCTCGACGCGAATCGATCTTTTCAGCATTTTGGTTTACGACGAACGTAAGGACGTCAGCACCGTCGCCGTAGTTTGCGAGCAAAATTGACGTTACGTCCGACGAAGGCGATGAAGACGATGAAGGCGACGAAGACGCTTCAAGTGCCGCCACCAACTGAAGCGGCGCAAAGGCTGCCCCGGCATTGCCGAGACGACCGAACAACGGGTCGCCAAGCTGCTCGGTCGCGACGCCAAGGCTACGCGCCACGGTAGCGTGACTTCGCGCGTCCGGAGCGTATAGACAGACCTTGGTGTAGTCGCTCATCTGGGTGTCGCTGTTTTCAAAATGACCCAACACCGCGTCAACGATGCGTGGGGTGTAGCCCTCCTGGACAACGAAGCGCTCTTCCCAGCTATGCACGAAGGGATCACCGTCGACGCGCCAGAGGTCGACAATTGCGTCTGACAACGCGTGCCCGCCTTCGAACGATGCAAGAACAGGTAACCCGCTCGCAGAGCCGTCGCCCACAAGGAAAGCCGCGGCGCCATCGCCCCCGTTGCGCTCAAGACCGGATCCCGGCGCTCCAGTGCGCGCGTCGCTCACGACGACCAACACGCTGCGCGCCGAACCTGCGGCGACAGCGTCGAAGGCTGCGCGAAGCGCCATCGTCCCTGCGCGCAATGAACCCGAGAAGTCGCTCGACTGAATCTCGCGACGTAGATCAAGAGCTCGTCCGAGCAAGGCGGCGCCTTGCTTTTCGCGAAACGGATAGGTGGTCGAAGCGAATAAGATCGAGTCCACGCAATTTCTGTCGAAACCGCGCAGACAGTTCACCGCGGCGGTTACCCCCATCGTCACGCTGTCTTCATCGTTCCACGCAACCGCCTTTTCGGGTCCGCCCTCTTTGGGCGTGCGTCCCCCAATCGCGCCGAGTGCGAGACGTGTCGGCGGAATGTAGGCGCCGTATGAGGTGATTCCGATCATGAAAAAATCCTACGAGCTTGGCGGCTTGACGCCGTCGTGGAATGGGTACGGTTGCGACATGATGCCCAACGGCTCGAGTTCTTTGCGCATATGATTTTCGAAGCCCGCCACGAGGTCGTCGGTGCTCCAGCCACCATCCTTGTACATCGCGTTTCCGTACGCGGGGTGTTCCAGGATCACGACGCGCTCGCCCCCCGTGCCGAAAATTTGTCCGGACACATAGTTCGCGTGATCGCTGCAAAGGAAGGCAACAAACGCGCCGTTGCGGGTGGGGTCGATATAGGGGAGCTCGACATCCTTACCATCGGGGCCCTTGTAGGTACTCGACATCCGCGTCGAGCCGGTCGGACTGATGGCGTTTACGCGAATGCCGTAGCGTGCGAGTTCTAGCGCCCACGTGTAGGTCATCGAAGCAATCGCGCCCTTCGAACCCGCATAATTGGTTTGTCCAAAGTTGCCGAAGTGCGCCGCCGAAACCGTGTTGACGATCGCACCCCCGGTCCCCTGCTCTTTCATTCGAAGCGCACCTTCCTGGCTACACATGAACGTTCCGCCCTGATGAACTTTCACGACTGACATGAACTCGTCATCGGTCATGCGCAAAAAGGTGCGGTCCTTCACGTTGCCGGCGTTGTTCACGACGGCATGAATGCCGCCGAACTCATCGACACATTGTGCGACGAGCGCTTGCGCGCCCTCGCGGGTGCTGATGTCGCTTTTGTTCGCGCTCGCTTTGCCGCCCGCCTTCGTGATTTCGTCGACGACTGCGCTGGCTTCGTCGATGTCGATGTCGTTGACGACGACCGACGCACCTTGTTCAGCAAGGTGAAGGCAATGGCCTCGCCCGATCCCGCGCCCCCCCCCGGTAACCACTCCTGCTCTGCCGTCAAGAACACCCATCAATAGACCTCGTAAGTTCGTAGTGGCAGGTCACGGTAGAGAAAGGCCCCAAACACGTCAAAGCGCAGTTTGACAGCGGACTGCTACTTCCCGCGCAGACGCAGCGCGGCAAGAGTCGCGAGTGCGCCCACCAACACGCCCCCGGCGGGCTGGTTCATGAAAGGCAGTTTTGGAACGCCGTCAAAGGGACCGGTGACTTCGTAAGTCTTGCCCGGGTTTCGTTGGGAATTGAAGTAGAGCCGCGTGCCGTCGGGGCTAAGTGCTGGGCCCGTGATCTCTGTATTCGTTTGTCCGGCAACCTGGACAATCGGTTTCACCTGTCCCGATGGCGTAAGGGCAACAATTTGCAGACTGCCCGGGTCTTCGGCGACGTAGACGTCACCGTTCGCCGCGGCATAAACGTTGTCGACGTTCTCGAGTTCGGGCGTCGTACTCGTCGCCATGTCGTAGATGATTTCGATCGTGTTCGCGCCGACGTTGAGTTGCCAAACGCGATTGTCGCCTTTGGTCGCAATGAAGACCTTGTCACCGCGCAGCCAACAGCCCTCTCCACCATTGAACACGGTGGCGTCGGATGCCTGATAGCGGGTCGCTCGTTCGGCAATTGGAATATGTATCCCATTTTGAATCCCGCCGGCCGCTGGGTTTGCGTCGGCGATGGCATGCCAAGCGAGACTTCGTACTTGTCCCGGTTGAATCGGCCCCATCGACTGGGGGTCCAAAATCTCGGCAGCTTCAAGGGTCCCGTTTTGAAGGTTGGGATAGCGGGTGGGAATAAAGCGGTATAACAATCCGTCGGTTCGATCTTCCGTCAGGGTAAGCATTTCGGTGGCGGCGTCGACCACAACGGCTTCGTGATTGAATGTGCCGAGCCCCGGGATCAGTGTGCCTTGAGAGTTCGGCACGCCAGGATCACATTCGTAAACCCGCCCCCCCACAACTTCTTCACACGAGAGCCAGGTGCCCCACGGCGTTGGGCCACCCGCGCAGTTGCGATGGGTGCCCGACAAAATCGTGTAGGCGTTTTCGATCGTGCCGTCGGACGCGAATGCGATGGCACCCACTCCGCCACCGCCGTCCGACGTTTCGGAATTGCAGACATAGATCCAGCCGCCGTTTGTCGATTCGAAGGTGGCACCGCCATCTGGATTGAGATGCCACGCGTGAGAAGTCGCCCCAACGTTTGCTCCCGACACAGCGACTACACGCGAAGAAAAACCCGGAGGCAGCATCAATCCATTGGAATCCGGTGGCTCCAAGGGGCCGAATGAATCCGCACCAGATTCGTACGAACGCACGATGCCCGGAGCCATGACTCCGCTCGCGCTTAACAGTCCCAACCCACTCAGCGTCTTCGCACCGCCACGCACGAATGCACGTCGCGAAAGTGCCGGATCGAATCTGCCCTTGGCGGAATCAGACTTCATTGGGGGATGCTCATAGTCGTCCTAGTCAAGTTTGTCGCGCCAACGGCGGTGCCACATCTGCACCACCACCTCGTTGCGCCCGATGACCACCGGTTGCTCCCGTGCCGCGATCCCGTGCTGACATTCGGCGGCGGCCGGCAAATCTTCGCGTTCGAAAATATTGCGACCGAACTCGTACGTCCCGCGATCGGCGTCACTCACTTCGCCGTCCACCGACGGAACACCTACAGAAGAAAAGTAGACAACCGATTTTCCGGGTTCGTCGCCGGGCTCAACTCGGATCATCTGTGCGTTGCCTTCGTTCGCCACAATGACCGTGCCGGGGAACAGCGTGTGGTTTACCGCGGCGTAGGGATACGATGGCCATTCGGACTCGTCTTTGTCGCGCAAGTTTTCGATCCCTCGAAACGGAAATGCCCATCGGGTATGTAGACCAAACTCATCCGCAGCACCGTGGCCCGTCATCATGGGAGCCAGGCTGTCGCGATGTAGTGTCGCGAAGTGATATCCCTCGTGGCTTAAATTGGTCACGAGTTTCCAGTTGGCATCGACTTCGAAACGGTCGCTTCCTACGAGCTGCATTTTCGCAAACTCGTACCCTTCGAATGCCGGCAAGATGTCGTCGATGGCATGCTCGACTCGCAGCTGCCCCATCTCCGGCCTCACACCCAACATAATGACACCACCGCGGTCGCTCACGGGTAATTGTTGCAAGCCGGTCGGAAGTGGGACGGGCTCAAAGTCCTGCGAGCGACCGCGACCTGCGAGCCTACCGTCAAGCTCATAATTCCAACCGTGGAAGCGGCAGACAAGACGTGCCGCCTTGCCACATCCTTCGGCCACCCTCGCACCGCGGTGGGTGCACACATTCAAGAACGCCCGCAGCGCACCTTCTTTGTCGCGGGTGACTACCACGGGTTTCCCCATCACTTCGGTGGTGATAAACGTGCCGGGATTCGCGATGTCGCCCGCAAAACCGATCGCTTGTGGGGACTCGAAGAAGAACTGCTCGCGCTCGCGCTCCCAAACCTCGGGATCAAGATAGTTTTCGGCCGGTTCAACCCACGGCGCTTCTGCGAGGTCGGTGGTGTCCGCCACGACGTGTTCGATCAGGCGGCGGGTCACCGCAAGCGCAGACTCGCGATTCACCTTGAACTCTCCTTGACGATGATCGGCACACTACCGACGTGCATGACCCAGCACACCCAGGACTCGGCCCGCCGAATCAGCCTCACGACGAAGAAAGGTAGCGAGTTAAGTCGTCGAGTACCGGCATCACTTCGTCGCGAGCTGCAGACGGGACGCGCAGCACCGCTTCCGTCACGCCCATGTTCGCGTAGTAGGCGAGCTTCGCTTCGTCGGGCTCGATGCCCATCGGCACGATGTGGAGCGAGTTCGGGTCCCGCTCCCGTTCGATCAACGCCGCCCTGAGTTTGGGCAACGCCTCGCGCAAACCCGTTCCGCCGATTGGCATCCATCCGTCGGCATATTCCGCGATGTGATCGAACAACTTGGGGCCCGCACCGCCGCCGACGAGGACGCGCGGTCGAGGCCGCTGCACGGGCTTGGGCCATTGATAGGACGGCTCGAAGTCGACGAAGTCACCATGAAACTCAGCGACCTCATTACCCCACAACGCCTGCATGGCGAGCATGTGTTCGCGCACCTGAGCGCGCCGAGTTTTGAACACGACGCCGTGGCTCTCCATCTCTTCTACATTCCAGCCAAAGCCAATGCCCAACACCACGCGACCGTTCGAAATCATGTCGAGCGTTGCAACTTGTTTCGCCAAGGCGATCGGATCGTGTTGCGCGGGAAGCGCGATCCCGGTTCCGAGAAGGATTCGTTCCGTCACACTCGCCGCCGCCGCGAGCACCACATAGGGGTCGGGGCTACGAAAGTATTCTTCGCCGAGTTCTTCACTCCCAGTCGGCGCAGGAGTACGTCGGCTCGCGGGGATGTGGGTGTGCTCGGGGATATAGAGAGAATAAAACCCGCGCGCTTCGGCTTCGCGAGCGAGCTCGACCGGCGACATCGCCTTGTCGGTTGCGTGGATCGTGATCCCGATCTTCATCGTTACGTCGTCCCGGCACGTCGCTGTGATGGCGAAAGCCTAGAACCTATCTCAAAAATCACATGCCGAGTCGGTTGGTGATGTTAAGTCGAGGCCAACCCGTATGTCCGGCAACAGGAAGGGGCTGTGAAATGCCCCGCAAATAGGAGCGGCTCGCACAAAGGGACGACCCTACATGGATCCCCCCCCCAGCTCGATGCTGGGAACGCCAAGGCGGGAACCCCCGTTGAACGTACCGTGTTCTGCATCTGCATTTGCTTGCAGATCCATGCCCCCATAGACCCGCTCACTGCGCGACACTCACTCGATGGTTGCGTCCCCCCTTCAAGGCGTTCGGTACCCAGCAAAATCCTTCGCGTTGCGAGGAAATTGGGCGGGGTGAAGTTCACAAAACTTTGATGTAACCGAATGCAACACGAGGGGCGCGCAACCCGCCGCCAACGATCCTCTTCGCCGAACAAGGATTCAAATCATCATGAAAATTGGAATGAATATCCCGTCGATGGTTCCAGGCATGACACGCGACGACGTACTCGCTTGGTGCAAAGGGATCGACGAAGGCCCCTATTCAAGCCTTGCGGTCGGCGAGCGCATTAATTTTCCCAATCACGCCGCGATGGTGACGCTGAGTGTCGCGGCAGCGGTGACGGAACGCGTACCCATCATGTCGTACGTGCTCATCATGCCGATGCACAACGAAGTAAACCGTGCGAAAGAACTCGCGACGATCGACATCATTTCGAACGGTCGCTTGTGTCTTGGCGTTGGGGCGGGAGCACGCGAGGAGGACTACCAGGCAGTGGGCGCCGTGTTTGGGAAGCGAAGGCTTTCACAACTCGAAGAGCAGATTGCGACCATGAAGCGCGTTTGGGCAGGAGAGATGGTGGTCGAGGGACCGCTCCGGCCGGTTGAGCCCGCCCCACTACAACCGGGAGGTCCTGAAATTTTGGTCGCGTCGTTGAGCGAGCCTGCGATCAAGCACGTGTCACGTTGGGCGGACGGACTTGCGGGATTCAGCTTTGCCCCATCGATCGACGAGATCAACCAGGCCTTCGATCGAGCCCGTGCGAGTTGGAAGGAAGCGGGCCGAGAAAAGCCCCCGCGTCTCGTTACAAGTTTTTGGTTCGCATTGGGGGGCGACGCGCGCAGCCAGCTCGACAACTACCTGACGCGGTACCTCAACTTCTTTGGAGAAGGCGTCGCGGAGAAGCTTGCGAAGACGGTGAGCTGCGACTCGCCTCAGGGCCTGCGCGACATGCTGCGCCGCATCGAGGACACCGGGGCGGACGAAGTGAGTTTGGTGCCCACGACCCGGGATGTAAGCGAGCTCGATCGGGTGGGAGATGTGCTGGGCAGCCTGTAACCGCGCGGGCGCCAAAATATAATTTGACCAATAATTTCAGATATTTGTCTCATTTTCTTGCACCTGAGATACAGCCGAATTGCTGACGGCACCGTCCCCTTCCACGGTCCCGAAATCATTTACAATACGCCCCGTCTCGTATATAGTGGGACGCCCTGCTTTCTTCCACCCCAGGTTCGATCTTCGGATTCCCGAGGCCTTCCATGTCCGCGCCCCCCCTACTCGACGGCATCACCGTGCTCAACCTCGCTAGCGTTGGGCCGGCTGCGCGCGCGGCACGAACCCTGGCTGATTACGGCGCCGAGGTCATTCAAGTTGGCCCTCTGGCACCGCAGAGAAGCGTGCAAATTCAACCGCCCTTCCACACCTACGGCGCGGGGCGCGACCTCAAGCACATCTCCATCAACATGAAGTCCGATTCCGGCCGCGAAGGCTTCCTTCGCCTCGCTGAAAACGCCGACGTCGTGATCGAGAGCTTTCGCCCCGGTGTCGTCAAGCGACTCGGCATTGGGTACGACGACATCTCGGCGCGAAACCCACGCATCGTCTACTGCTCGACGACAGGCTACGGCCAAGACGGCGCGGCATCGACCTGGGCGGGACACGACATCAACTATCTCGCGATGTCGGGCTTCCTTGCTTGCACCGAACCGCGCGAAGACGGTGGCCCTCCGATCCCCGGTGCCACGGTGGCGGACAGCGCCGGCGGTGGGATGCATGCCGCCATGTCGATCATGGCCGCACTCGTGAGCCGCGGGACCCAGGGCAACGGAAGCTTCCTCGACGTATCGGCGACCGAGGGCGTCTTGTCCCTGATGGCACTTTCGATCGACCAGTACCTCGCTACCGGCGAAATCGCAGGCCCCCGTGAAGTGCTCTTGACCGGCCGCTACGCCTTTTATGACGTCTATCCGACGAGCGACGGCAAGTGGGTTTCAGTGGGTGCGATCGAGCCCAAGTTCTTCGCAAACCTCTGCAAAGCCCTTGGGCTCGAGCAATACACGAAGTCGCAGATGGACGACGCGGTGCAGGACGAGATCCGCGAAGCCTTCAAGCAGGCGTTTCTCACCAAGACGCGTGACGAATGGACGGAAGCCCTCGCGGCGAACGACACCTGTGTGGCACCGGTGCTGACGATTCCCGAAGTCGTTGAACAACCCCATTACAAAGACCGCAAGATCTTCATGCAGGCGAACCATGCCGAGCACGGCGACTTCGAGCAGGTCTCAGCGATTCTTGCTGGCGGCAATCGCGACCAACCGCTTCACAAAGTTCGTGCGTTTGGCGAGAGCGACGCAAGCGAACTGCTCAAGGCCGTGGGCTACAACGCGGATGAAATTGAAAAACTCAGTGCCGAAGGTGCCGTCGCGTAGCGCGCGACGGCCTTCGATCGAACACATTCGCAAACACAGCGCTGCAAAGAACAGCGAGCAACAGGAGTTCCGTAATGTCAGAAACACTGCCCGAGGTCCCCGCGGACGTCGCGGCCTGGGTTGGCGAAGAGCGCTACAAGGAAGTGGGGGAGTTCCCCGTTGAACGCGGCTACATCTGGACGGCATGCTCGTCGGTCGAAATGGGCAACCCGCTCTACTGGGACGACAAGGTCGCTGACGAATTGACGGACGGTGTGATCGCACCGCCGACGATGATCTCGACCTGGTTTCGCCCCCACCACTGGGCACCCGGCCGCACCAAGCAGGCGCTTCCGCTTCAGATCCACTTCGACTTGAAGGAAGCCCTCGACCTGCCCGAAGCCATCATGAGTGACTACACCGTGATGTTCGGCGAACCGGTTCGCCCCGGCGACATGTTGCGGACTGCGCAGATCCTTCGCTCACTCAGCGATCCGAAAACGACCAAGCTCGGCACCGGTCGTTTTTGGTTGATCGAGGTCGTCTATCACAACCAGCGCGACGAATACGTGGGCACGGAGTCGTACACCGGCTTCGGTTATCGGAGGAACGCAAAATGAGTGAAGCCATTGCGAACTTGACCGCAAACCAGGTGAACGTCGGCGACGACCTTCCTGACTTCTCCTACGACGTCACCGCGACGACGGTGATCATCGGCGCAATTGCGACCCGCGACTGTCGTCCAATGCATCACGATCGGGACTTCGCGATCCACCGCAACGGAACCCGCGACATCTTCCTCAACACGCCCAACCAGTCGACTTGGTTCGAGCGCTACGTGACCGACTGGTCGGGGCCGAAAGGTCGCTTGGGCAAGATGCACTTCCGCATGAAGGACTCCGTCTACCCGAACGACAAGATGGTCTTCAAGGGGTCCGTGAAAGAACTCGCGTCCGACGACACCGGCTGCCACTGGGCCACGTTGGAAATCAACTTGTCGGTCGAAGAAAAGACGGTGACCGACTGCACCGTACGCGTCGCCCTCCCGAGTGACGACAACGACAACCCGTGGAAGCGCAAGGGAGAGCAGTGGAAGCCGTAAGGGCCGAAGTGAAGTCACGCCATTTCATCGACCCGCTCGGACACGAAGCCCGCACTAAGCGCGTCGCCAACCAACTCAGAACAGGTCTCAGACCAAAAGCATTTACACAGAGGAAGCCAATATGAATCTCGATTTCTCCGAAGAACAAGACATGCTCCGCGAAACCGTACGCGGCGTTTGCAACCAACTCTGCCCGACGGACGTTGTCCGCTCAATGGAAGATGATCCGAAGGGCTACCCCGACGATCTCTGGAAGCAGTTCGCAGAACTCGGCCTGACCGGCATCATCATCCCCGAAGAATTCGGGGGTTCGGGCATGGGCATCATGGAAGCCGCCATCTCGTACGAAGAGATCGGTCGCTCGCTCTGCCCCACACCTCACTTCCACAGCGCCTTCCTTTCGGCCAAGGTCTTGCTCGCAAGCGGCAGCGACGACCAGAAGAAAGAATGGTTGCCCAAGATCGCAAGTGGCGACGCGATCCTGACGCCGGCATGGATGGAGCCCGCCAACGGCTTCGGCCCCAAGGGTGTCCAGGTCCGTGCGACGGCGAGCGGGGACGGCTTCACGATTTCGGGCACCAAGCTCAACGTCCACTACGCAAGCTCAGCAGACCGCATGCTGGTTCTCGCACGCACTGGCGATGCCGACACGAACATCAGCGTTTTTCTCGTCGACCCCAATGCGCAGGGTGTGAAGCTCACCCAGGCGTTGAGCCTTTCGTCCGACACCCAGTACCGGGTGGACTTCGAGGGTGTTGCAGTGACAAAGGCCGACATTGTTGGCGACTGGGCATCGTTTACCGCCGCGATGTACGAAGGCGTGATCGTGCTCTCCGCTTTCGCAGTCGGCGGTTCCGAGCAGGCCCTCGACATCACCGTTGAGTTCGCCAAAGAGCGAGAGCAGTTCGGCAAGCCCCTCGGAGCATTCCAAGCCATCTCTCACTACTTGTCCGATGCGTCGACCCTGGTCGCCGGTGCGCGCACACTGATGTACGAAGCCGCATGGGCAGCCGAAGTAGGCAAGCCCCTCGATCGCCTCGCACCGATGTCGAAACTCTTTGCTTGCAACACGTATCGCGATCTCACCGCGATGGCAGAACAGGTTTGGGGCGGCGTCGGCTTCACGGTCGAGTACGACATCCAGCTCTTCTTCCGCCGCGCAAAGCAGCTGCAGATCACCTGGTGGGACACCAGCCATCTCGAAGAGTTAATCGCAAGCTCGGTTCTCGATTAACGGCCACCTGGCCAACACGTGCAGCGCACAAGGAGTTCAATATGTTGGAAATCACGGTGACCCGCGATTCGAATCTTTCGGCAGAGACTGTCTACGAACTGCTCGCCGACTTCGGCAATACGAGTTGGATGAAGGGTGTGACGAAGACCGACGTCGAAGGCGACGGCGTTGGCATGGTGCGAGCCATCTTTGCAGGCCCGCCGGAGAACCCGCCGGTGCGTGAAATGTTGACCGAGCGCGACGACCTCAAGCGCAAAGTTGCCTACTCGATCCCCGAAAACAACCCGATGCCTGTCGACGAATACGCCGCCTACGCGATCGTGACCGAAGTCGGCACCGGTTGTCAGATCGAATGGACGGGGAACTTCGTGGCCAAAGAAGGTATTGATGACGAGACGGCGAAGAACACCGTGGGCGGCATGTACGGTGTTTTGATCGAATGGCTTCTCGAAGGTGCGGCGAAGGCTTGATCCTGCGCGTTCCGGGTAGGCCTCTTCGTTGAGGCTGAGCGAGGAGGACTGCGTGACCAAAGACTCCGACGCTCGAGTCCAGAGCGGACAGAGCTGGGACGACTTCTGCGAAACACTGCGCAGCGCCGGAAACGTCATTCTGCGCGACGCGACGCCCGATGACGCGTTCGAGCGCGCCGAAGGCTTTCGCTATCTGAGTCGACTGACTCGCGTCGCACTCGAATCCTACATCGAGTTCGCCGACCCCGAGTTTCCGATCTTGCGGCGTCCAGCCCATGAAACCGTGAAGATCGGCGCCGACAACCCGGACAACCACTACCAGAGTGCCGCGATCTCTGGCGCCCATGAATATCGCATCCGAGGCAAGCGCAATACCGTGCACTACCTCGGCATGGGGACCTATGTCGGAAACTACGGTTCGGGCGGCCGCATGGGACAGAGCGGTTATATAGAAGGCGTCGATCTCGACATCGACATCGACAACGGTCAGGACAACGATCAGGACGGCAACTTCGAAATCATTCTCAGCTGCAAAGAACAACCCGGCAAGAACTGGCTCCCGATGGAACCCGACACGTCGTCCCTGATCATTCGGCAAACGTTTCAGGATCGAAAGACGGAAGTCATCGCCGACATCACAATCGAACGCATTGGCAGCGACCTGCGCCCCGAGCCCATCACGGCTTTAAAAGTCGACGAGGGTCTCGCCGCCGCGTCGCAGTACGTGCTCGGCACTGCAAGCTTGTTCGCCGATTGGACGGAAAACTTCGCCCGGCACCCCAACGAACTCCGTCTACTCGATCCCGAAATCGCACGAGCCGCCCACGGTGACCCAAACATTTGTTACTACCACGGCTACTGGGAAGTCGCCGAAGACGAAGCACTCGTCATCGAGACCACCCCGCCGACATGCGACTACTGGAACTTCCAGCTCAATAACTACTGGATGGAATCTCTTGACTACCGCTACCACGAGATCGACGTCAACCACCACGGCGCCAAAGTCGAAGACGACGGACGCGTTGTCATCGTGATCTCGAAGGACAAACCCACAACGGGGAATTGGATCGACCCTGCCGGTCATGTTCGGGGCACGATGTGCTTGCGCTGGATACGCGCCGACGAACACCCGAAGCCATTGTGCCGAGTCGTGAAGGCTGCGGACCTCTAAACGCAGAACGCCCCAGGCATTCGAGCCCGGGGCGTTTTGGTTTTACTGTCTTGATTTCAGAACCTGGCTACAGCTCGCTTTCGCAACGCAGCCAGCGGCATTGGATCCGCGTTTGGGCGCGTGCGCCT
>DUBZ01000137.1:111247-187427 GCA_012960035.1 Myxococcales bacterium
CGATGGCAAGGCGCGAAAGCGCCGCTCTAGCTGGCTACAGCTAGCTTTCGCAACGCAGCCAGCGGCATTGGATCCGCGTTTGGGCGCGTGCGCCTTCTGCCGCGCAGACTCCTAGCCTGCTTCAACCATGCGCGAGTCGGTGTCGCGGATCCGATACCGGAGCCAGTCGATCTCGTAGCTGTTTTTGAACGTTTCGCGCGCCTCCTCGAGAAGCATCTCGAGTGCTTGCCGGCGCGCTTCGAGCCCGGCACGGTGATCGCGACCGTCGCCAAGCACCGCTTCAAGCAAGTGCAGCCCTTCGAGCGGGCGTCCGGCATCGATGTGCTTCTTAGCCCGCTCGACTAACGCGTCAGCCCCCGCAAGTTCTACGAGGTCCGCGTAAACCGCGGATGCCGGGACGCCATAAAGCTCCGTCGTCGTGTCGAAGTGGAACCACGTCGCGTAGTACTCCCAAATGCTCTTCACGCCCCACGCCACGCGTCCATGGACCTGACTGAGTTCGAGCTCGGGCGGCAACTGAATTTCCTTCATCAGTTGATTGACGTCCTTGCCGTCGTTCATGCCCGCAATCACTGCGTCGTGCACGAACTGCACGGCGTCACGCATCTTGATGAGCGAGGTGAGAAGTCCTTCGCCGCCTTCGATCGGGTCGTTGTGGCTCGGGATGATCATCTCGGGACCGAGGGCAATGATCCGGTCGAGAGAGCGAATGTATTCGATCGGCTTGCGAATTTTTTCACCCCGCATGGTGAAGATGTTGGGAAACTGCGGGAAGAGCGGGCCAAAGAAGTCGCCGCTGAACAGCACCTTCTGTTCGGGCAGCCAGAGGCAAATATTGTCTGCACCTTCGGCACCCGGAGTCGGATGCACTTCGAAACGAACGCCACCCAACTCAAATTTGTAGGGCTCACCATCGTCCACGAGGATCGTCGGCTTGTCGTTGCCGTAAACGAGAAAGCCAATGTCCGGCGGATTCTCGGGCATAAAGGGAAAGAGCGTTCGGTTGCGATACCAGAGGTAGGGCTGCAACGCCTTTAAGTAGCGCTGCTCTTCGGGGAACTCTGCGTGGGTAATCAGTTCCGTTCCTTCTTCGAGCCAGAACGAATTGCCCCCCACGTGATCTTGATGGGAGTGGCTGTTGATCACATAAGGTGTCGGCCCAGGAATCGCCTCACCGAGCAACCGGCGCTGCTTGGCTGCCTGAGTGGCGAGGCCAGTGTCGAAGACCACGTTGCCTTCGCTTGTCGTTATGACATTGGTATTCGAAACGCCGCGCGCCTGATAGATCAGGTCAGAAATTTTTCGAATTTCGATAGGAATGTTGATCAAGTCAGCGGCCGCGCGTTCCGTTTCACCGCTGTTCATTTCGACGAGTCGTTCCTGCGCGATATCGCCAACCATTTCGGCAGCGCGTAGCTCGACACTCTTTTTCGCGTCTTCGCATGCAACGAGGCCAAACGAGAGCATGGTTGCGAGCGTTGAAATTATCCCGCTTCGAAGCCGCCAATGGATCTTCATACATTCTTCTCCTGGATTGCCGCGACTGCATGAGACGCAGCCAAGTAGGGGCGTGCACGCGTCGCTTGGGCACACGGAAGTGTGCCCAAACTCTGCCACAATTTTTTGCTTTTCTTGGGTGTTTTCTTTGCGGCACGAGCGATGCGTCGTCCCATACTCAATTCGCTGCTTGCCCCTTCGGGCTCCGACAGAGACAATGCAATCCATGCTCTGTCGCCCACAAGAATGTAACGATCGGTTTCGCGGGCTGTCTCTGCGCCGCATGGCACTGCTCATCACTTCAATCACGTGTTTTCCACTTCTCTCGCTCGCACACGACCAAGAGATTGAAGGCGAGACCGAAGATCTGCCGCCATCCCAACACGCACCATGCGTTGAGGGAACGTCGAGCGGCTACTTGTGCTCGAACATGGAACTCGTGCACTTCGTCCCGGTCCGTTCGCTCAACTCGACCAGCACGAATGACATTTGGGGTTGGACCGACCCACTGACGGGTGAGGAGTACGCGATTGTGGGTCTGCGCAACGGAACCGCGTTCATTCACATCAACGAGTTCGGGCATCCAACTTACTTGGGTCGCCTCCCCACCAACAGCTTCCAGTCGTCGTGGCGCGACATCAAGGTGTACGACAACCATGCCTACATCGTGAGCGAAGCTCCGCGACATGGCATGCAGGTCTTCGACTTGACGCGCTTGCGCGCAGTCGACCCCGCGAATGCGCCGGTCACTTTCTTTCTTAGTAACTTCGTCTACCAGGGAATCGGGTCCGCGCACAACGTCGTCATTAATGAAGATACCGGCTTCGCCTACGCGGTTGGCGCGGGCTCGTGCAGCGGTGGCCTTCACATGATCGACATCGAAATTCCGGCGCGCCCGCAATTCGCAGGTTGCTTCGGTCAAGACCGTTACACCCACGATGCGCAGTGCGTGATCTATCACGGACCGGACGCTGACTATCAAGGGCGCGAAATCTGTTTCAACTCAAATGAAGACACCGTCACGATCGCCGATGTCACCGACAAAGCGGCACCGGTCATGATTGTCAGGGCGCCCTACTTCGGGTCGGCGTACACCCACCAAGGTTGGCTCACCGAAGATCACGCCCACTTCTTGCTCGATGACGAACTGGATGAGCGACGCAGCGCAGGCAACACCCGCACATTCGTTTGGGACATGTCAGACCTCGACGCACCCTTCGTCACGGGCGTCCACCGCGGCGCCACGACATCGATTGACCACAATCAATACGTCTTGGGGAATCACGTTTTTCAAGCGAACTACCGCAGTGGCATTCGTGTCTTGCGCCTCGGAGATCTCTCGGAAGGCGAGCTCGCCGAAGTCGCCTACTTCGACACCACGCCGAGCGACGACCTGCCTGCGTTCTCGGGCACCTGGAGTGTCTATCCCTACTTCAAGAGCGGCTATATCGTCGCAACCGACATCAATCGCGGGCTCTACATTCTATGGCCACGCCTCGACGCGATTTCGGAATGCAGTGACGGCATCGACAACGACGGCGACGGCCAACGCGACTTCGGCGAAGACCCCACGTGTTGGGGACCAAACGCACGCTCTGAAAGCGAGCGCTTCGACGTTCAGCTGACCATCGACCCCCGCCGTGCACACCGAAAGCTCTTCGCGGGTCGACGTGCGCGCCTGTACCTCGCGATTCCAGGAAGTGACACGGTCGATGTAGAGAAGATCGACCTTGAGTCTTTACGATTTCACCCCGGTGACATCACCCCCAAAATTCGCAACCACAAAAAATCTCGGCACTTGAAAGACCTGAACGACGACCAGCGGCCGGATGTCCCACTCAGGATCCGCCTCGACAAGGCAGCCCTCGAAGAAGGGGTTCAAGATGTCTGCGTATCGGGACTGCTTGCTGGCGATCCATTTGAAGCCTGTGTCACAGTCGAAATTTTCAGCAAGCGCCACCACCGTCGCGCAAAGCGACGAAATGGTAAAAACTTCGTGGCGAAGCCGAGCATCAATGCGGCGGGAGCGGTCACGGCCAACGCGGTGCAGAACATGAAGTCGCGAAGCAAAGCCGAGAAGAACCAAAACGCCCCGGATCACCCCCTCTAATCCGACTACAATGCGGCCGATCGACTGCGCTCCTTTGCGCCACTATCATGTGCCTGCAAACAGGCATAATGATGACCGAATTGAATTGGCGGAGCTCCCGCAACTTGAAACTCAACACTCGCGCCTCTTTTCTGTGCTTCGCGCTGGTTTTCATGTTTGCGAACATGATCCGTGCCGAGACTTCGCTTCCAGAACCCACTACCGAGGGCGGCTACACGACATCGGACACATGTCGTGCCTGCCATCCGGGGCCATACGGAAGCTGGCACAATTCTTTTCACCGCACGATGACACAAGCGATTGGGCCAAACGTCGTGCTTGGCGACTTCGACAAAACCGTACTCGAAGCGCGCGGCCACTCGAGTCGCTTTGAGCAGCGCGGAGATGACTACTGGGTTGACATCCCTGACCCCGCCTGGTTCCTGGATCCGGACCCCAACAAGGTGGCGACGCCTCCGCGCATCAACGTCCCCGTTGTGATGACGACCGGTTCACACCACATGCAGTACTACTGGGTGCGCCGCCCAAAGACCGGTCCGGTCCACGAACGGCATGACCACGGTGCGCTCATGTCTGTGCCTTGGGTGTGGTTGATCGAGGACGCACGATGGATTCCGGTGCAGGATTCCTTTTTGACGCCCCCGACGAAGGTCCCAGAAGCGCCACTGATGTGGAACACGTCGTGTTTTTCGTGTCACTCGGTCGCGACGCAACCCCACTACCGGTCGGAGGAAGATGAGTTCAAAAGCCAAACTGTTGAACTCGGGATCGCATGCGAAGCGTGCCATGGACCTGCTGATGAACACGTCGCCGAGTTTCGATCCCCGCTTGCAAGATACTCTCGGTACTTCATAGGTGACGACGAGCCGGTGGAACATGTTGTGAACCCAGCACGACTCTCAAGCGCGCTCTCGCGGGATGTCTGCGGACAGTGCCACAGCTTTGGCGAGCCATTGGATCTCGACGCGCATAAGAAGACCGGCGTCGCCTTTCGCCCGGGCAACAACTTGCACGAAACCAATCGGGTGTTTCAACTTCACCGCACACCCGCCGAAGTCGAAACGATTCCGGACCCCCAAGACAACCTCGGCGGCAACTTCTGGCCGGACGGAACCATCCGGGTCGCGGGACGCGAATACAACGGCTTGATGGAATCGAAGTGCGCGACCCAAGGTGCGCTCACTTGCTTGAGTTGCCATTCGATGCACAGCTACGAAGACACCGACAACCAGCTACGACGCGATCGTCAAGACGACGCTACCTGCGCGAGTTGTCATCCCGCGATCGCCAAAGACCCAACACCTCACACCCACCACGCCCCCGACTCGCCGGGAAGCCGCTGCATGAACTGCCACATGCCGCGCACCACCTATGGCTTGTTCGTTGCCATGCGGAGTCATCGCATCGACAGCCCCAACGCTTCTACGCCGTTCGAAGCTGGGCGGCCGAATGCGTGCAACCTTTGTCATCTCGACCAACCGCTCGCATGGACGATCGATCGACTTCACGCTTGGTATGACCAACCCAAGGCGGACCTCACAAAGGACGAGCGCACGATCGCGGCATCGGTTCTATGGGCCCTGAAGGGGGACGCCGCGCAGCGCTCGGTTGTGGGATGGCATATGGGATGGGAACCCGCACATCGGGCCTCTGGCGACGAGTGGATCGGCGCATATCTTTCGATTCTACTCGCGGATCCCTACATGGCCGTTCGCAAGGTCGCCGGACGATCAATCAAAACGCTGCCCGGTTTCGGAGACTTCGAGTACGACTTCTATGGCGCGCCTTCGGCTCTCGCTGGCCAACGCAATGAAGCCATCCAACGGTGGCTCAAGGCCATCGCGGCAAAGTCGACGCCCAACGGCAAGCAAGTCCTACTAAATTCGACCGGTGAGATGAATCAAGTCGAGTTGAACCGTATCTTCAAAGAGCGCAACAACCGCGCAATTAGGATCAGCGAGTGAGCAAAGCCAAAGCAGCTTCGAGTCCCACTTCCGAACAAGACTTGTGCGCCAGACACATGGGCATCGGCTGGTGCGCGCTGCTCATCTTTCTCTCGATGGGGCTCTTCCTCGAATCGCTGCACGGGTTCAAGGCCGGTTTCTATCTCGACGTGTCGAGCGAAGCCCGTCGTACCATGTGGACACTTTCACATGCCCACGGCGCGCTGATTTCCGTCGTCAACATTGTGTTTGGAATTTCGACGAAGTTCTTGCCCGCTTGGCCGAGTGCAAGCCAAACGCTCGCATCGCGCTGCTTCATCGGAGCCCTCGTGCTCTTGCCACTGGGTTTTTTCTTGGGCGGCTTCTTCACCCACGGCGGCGATCCCGGTATTGGGGTGTTCTTGGTTCCGCCGGGTGGGCTGTTGTTCATCGCCGCGGTATTTCTGACGGCACGCGCCGCCCGCGCCCAGAGCAAACTCGGCTAGCGCGCCGCTCGACTCGGCCCTCGAGACCGAAGGGCTATTCGACGGTCAGGCTCGCATTCTCGACCAGCAGCGCGTACGAGTACCCGAAGCCAAAGTCGCGATCGACGCTCACTGCCCCGCGAATCAGGACGACGTCGCCAACCGCGGCAACGTTGTCCGAGGTGACGATCAAGTCGTTGCTCCCGTCTGCGCCCGCACTGCCGTCTTGGATGTGTATCCAGTTGGTGCCCATGATGCGGGGAGAGAATTTGACAACGCTTCCGCGCACTGCAACTTCTTGCCCCGCAAGTGCACGACCGCTGTCGAAGAACTCTCCGACCGTATAGCCGCCATCCGCTTTGGCGATCCCCGCGAAAGATTGTTCGGGGGGCGACTGTGCCCGCCCCGTGCTCGGATGCGGAGCGGTCTTGTCAGCGGGAAGCGACGCGCTCGAACCCTCGGCGGAGACATGAATCTTCCCCGCGAAGTAAACCAGCGAAAAAGTTCGGTCCAACGTGTCGCTACGGTAGTTCTGCATCGGGCTGTCGGTTGGGACCGACACGCGATCCCCGACCTTGACCGGAAACTTCGGCGCGGCGGCCCAGACAGACCGCATGCCCGCGTCGACGTTGACGTACGTGTAACTCGACGCGTCCATGGTTTCGACAACGGTACCGGTCAATCGATTGCCAGCTGGCGGGGCGGTGTGGGTTCCGGTCGCGCTCGCGTTGCCGATTGGAGGATGTCCTTTCGGCAGGCCTTGCTGCGCCGTCGCCGGCACGCTGAGCATCAGCGCGATCGCTGCGCACGCGAAAATAAGGGTGTCTTGGGGTCGCAGGGACTTGATGTTGTTTGTGTCGCTCAACGTGGCGCTCCTGTTCATTTCGCGTTGGGGTCGTCGGGTTATTCGCGGCAGGCGGCGTATGCGCCACGGTGTAGCACCATACACCAACTCCCGTGCGAACTGGATGCACCTCCGCGACGCACGGTGACTCGCGTCACCAAGCACTGAGTTCTCGAACCGATACGTCTTCGTAGGGCGGCAGTGCCGCAATGCGTTTCACACGAATGATGCGAGCACGACACCGGGAGAGTCAAATGAAGGACGGCAGAACCAAGCGAATCAAGCGCGATGAAACCATGCTCGACGACCCCTTCCTGTCGATCAATCGCGCTTCGTTGATCGTCGAGAAAGGCCCTTCCGCAGGGGAGGAATTTCTACTCGCCCAAAAGAGCGTTGTCCTGGGTCGCGGACCGTGCGTCGACGTTTCGTTGGCCGACACCGCGATGTCCCGGGAACATGTTGCGTTCGAATTGCAGGGCGACGGTTTCCGCGCCCGGGATCTGGCAAGCACGAACGGGATGCGCATCAACGGCGGAGACACCCTCGTCGCGGACCTCAAGCACGGCGATTCCATCGAGGTCGGAACCGCGACCCTGCGCTACCTCGTCGAGCCCATGCCAAAGCCCATCAAAACGCACGTAATCGGCGACTAAGTCGGCGCGTTATTTTGCGCTACCCCACCCCACTCTCTAAACAAGAACGCCTGGAGAAACACGCCATGGCATCCCTCGTCGGACGCTCGCTGGGTCACTACGTAGTCGAGCGCGAGCTTGGTGGCGGCGGCATGGGGGAAGTTTTGCTCGCACGCCAAGAGTCTCTCGATCGCCCGGCTGTTCTAAAGCGCATTCGGAGCGAATTGCGCGAGCATCAGGAACTTGCCGAGCGCTTTCGTCGAGAAGCGCGAACTGCGGCGGCGATTCATCACCCCAACGTCGTTGCGGTCTACGATCGCTTCACATTTCGCGGCAACGAGTACATCGCGCAAGAGTTTGTCGATGGCAGTGATCTTGCGGGCGTGCTCAAGACTCGTGGGGCGCTGCCACATCGCATCGTCTGCATGATCGCGCTGGAAGTAGCCCGCGGCCTCGAAGCGATTCACACCGAAGGCACGGTGCACCGCGACCTCAAGCCGCTCAACATTATGGTTGGGCGAAAAGGCGAAGTAAAGATCGCCGATTTCGGTCTTGCCCTTGATGCACGCGGCACAGCACTGACCCAGCCCGGCGTGATGCTCGGCTCGCCTCCCTACATGCCTCCCGAACAAATGCTCGGCGAAAGAGTCGACGCACGCTGCGATCTT
This sequence comes from Myxococcales bacterium, assembly GCA_012960035.1. Lineage (GTDB taxonomy): Bacteria > Myxococcota_A > UBA9160 > UBA9160 > UBA4427 > DUBZ01. Next base: position 119,406 of record DUBZ01000137.1, read on the forward strand.
TTCGCATTTGGCGTGGTGCTCTATGAGCTGCTCACCAATCGACTCCCGTACCGAGAGCCAAGTGAGACAGAAACAGCGAGTCTGCTCAAGACGATGCAGAAGGAGGGTTACGCGCCCGTGCGCACCCACGTAAAGGGCGTGCCGCGCTTCCTTCGCAAAATCGTACGCGCATGCCTTCGCGCAAACCCAAAGCGGCGAACGATCAGTGCGGCGCAAATTCGCAGGCGACTGGAAGCGGAACTCGGGCGCCCTTCTACGGTCGACTTACGTCGCGAACTCGCGGGCTGGCTTTGGGAACATCAAGTCTTCGAATGTCGCGACAACGAAACCGTTGTGCGCACAGGCGAAGCCGGCCAAAAAATCAGCCCTCGCTGGAAGCGAACGAGCCGCATTGCTGCAATGGCTGCGATCGTCGCCACGGCTGTTGTCGCGAGCTTTGTGACCACGATCGATCTCAAACCTTCCGCAAGCTGGTCAGGCCTTCAGCCACCCGGCGGTTTCGAAGCGCTGCGACAGTTCGCAAGAACCAATCTGCCAGCAAGCCTCGAAGCCAACCTCACCGACAGCGATTCCCGCTAGCTGAGATCGGCGAGCTTCATCACCGTTGCTTTCACGGGCGGGTGTTCGCTTGCGCCGATCCAGCGCCAGCACATGGTCCCCATGTTGTGGCCCGCTGTTTCGACCCAGTTCGGTAGCTCCGGGTCGGTATGCGAAATAATTAACCGCACACCGCCGTCGGTTTCGTACTTAGCGGTGTGCTTGTTGATGTGGATCGTGTGATAGCGATAGTCGAGGGACTCCATCCACCAGTTGTCCAGTTGGAAGTTCCAGGTTTGGCAGTCCGGGATGGAATCGGCCTCGAGGACGAGCACTTCGTCGTCGGCAAGTTCCCACGCGCTGTGGAAGTAATAGATATTCGGATCGCCGCCGATCGACTGACAATATGCCTGGTCGGCGGGCGGGAGTTCGTTCATCGTCGGCAAGAAACTTTCCGACCAATTTTCGAATAGCTGAGTTGTGCCGCGAACAAAGCGCGCAGCCCCGGCCAGGCCATGATCGAGCTTTTCAGCGGTCAAAGGTTGGGGGCGTTCTTGCTCCGCACCCAACCGCTCAATCACGATGTCGGCGGGAATTTCATTGATGCGATCTTGAAATGTCTGGCGCACGTTGAGTGAGTTCGTTTCCGGCCCCATCGCGAGCCAATTACCCGCATGTTCTTTTTGACTCACGATGACTTCGAGGTTTCCGTCGGCGTCGAGATTGAGTTCACTCGAATCGAGATAGCCCGAAGTCTTCATGCCGCCGCCCGTCGAGTAGCGGTTGATCACCGTGCCGAAGCCCAGATAGTCGACCGTGCCTCGGGTGCCGGTAATCTTGTATTCGTACTGCGGGTCGAGGGACGTGCTCTGGTAGTAGTTGTCCGGGTTGTCGGCCCCCATCTTGATCGTCGTGTGGCACGGGCAGCGCAGCTGCGGGAAGGCGGGATCGCCGTGCTCGAGAAAACTTTCGAGACCCGCACGCAGCATGCGGGTCAGGTAGCGATATCCCTCGGCGCGGTTGAACGCGTCGCTGGGGGCGTCGGCGCTTTGCACCACGCGACCCGCTTCCTTCAACGCATCGCAAAATTCGTCCCAGCTCTTGCCGCTCGAAACTCGCTCTTCAGACTCGGTCATTTCGGGTTCGCTCCTGTTCGGGGATTTGATTGGCACCGGGGCCGTTTACGAGGGTCGCCCATAACCAGCTGAAATCAATCAATTATTGAGCACGCGGTCCATACGCGAGCAGTGAACATCGAGCGAGAGCTCCGCCACCCTCTTCTTCAGCTCCGTGTTCTCGCGTTCAAGCTCGCGAATGTTCCCCGCTTGCTCCGCTCTTTTCAGCATCCCCATGATCTGTTCTTCCGTGAACCACTTCCGCTTCATCTCGTCTCCGAGCGCAGCATCATGGGTACGGGGCGAACCCAGATCGTCGTGTCCTCGGTGCCCGGCGTCGACACCCACTTTGCGTTTGTACCGCGGGGAGTTTCAGCAAGCAACGTGTCTACGACAACAGGCAAGCTCGAGTCATACGGAACACTCGTGATTCAAATCGAGAGTCATGCCGACGAAGGGGAGACGTACCCGTCCACCCGAACTCGAATGCGCGGACCTCGAATAGGCGATTTGCGATCGATGCCAAAGCCTTACGCGAAAGACGAGCCCCACGGATCGCGAAGCGCCTCGTTCAAGGCGCCTCGTCGTTTTGGATTGGCGCCATCGGTTGAAGCTCGATATTGGCAAATGCCGAAGTGCGTGGCGCACCGAGCGCGTGAATCACGGCGTCGGCGACCACAGATGCCGGCATAACGTTCAGATGTCGCGTCAACCCAAACGGCGCCCAGTTTTCGAGTACTGATACCATTCGGTCGTGCGGCCATGAAAGCCCAAACTCGCTTTCAGTTGGGCCGAGGCGAAGATGAGTGACGCGAACACCGGTGCCTTCGAGTTCCATCGCGAGCGTACGGCAGAAATTCTTGAGTCCGGCCTTCGAAGCGGAATAGCCCGCCTGCTGGGGACGCGGATTGTCGGCATTGTCAGACCCGACGAATACGAGGTCTCCGGTCTTTCGCTCGATCATGCTCGGCAACACCTGGCGAGAAATCAGCATCGGCCCGATGAGATTCGTTTCAATTTCGCGTCGAAGGCAGTCCGGGTCGCTTTCGTGGACGGGTGCAGGGATCGACAACCCCGCGTTGTTGATCACAACGTCGATCGCACCGAGCGAAGTCTGCGCGGCAGCAAAAAACGCTTCGATCGACTCGAGACTCGTTACGTCGAGGGCGTGCGCGAAAACCTCGCCCCCGTCTTCTCGAATATGGGTCGCCACCGCGTCCAAGCGATCGCCACGACGCGCCCCGATCGCAACGCGATCACCATTCGCCGCGAGCGCTTGTGCGACTACGGAACCGATGCCCGACGACGCTCCGGTCACGACAATATTGCGGGGCTGTAATTGCGGGTTGGCCGATTCGTCGCCCATCTTCGTGCTCCAGGTTACGTGCGTCGCAATGACGAGGCACACCACTCTAGCAGCGACGATTCGTCTGTGGGCCTAGAGGCGAAAGCTCTCGAGTTGAGCCGAGAGTTCCTTCGTCTTGTCGACGAGGTCCGTCACTTCTTCGCCGACAATCTCGGCGGCGTCGCGACTCTGATCTCGAATCATCGCGAACTCAAAGAGGCCGTTGCGAATGTGTACGCCGCGCCTTCGCGTTTCATCCATCGCTCGCGAGACTTCTTCAACTTGGTCGGCGAGGTTCGTAGCTCCAAGCGCAATCGCGACCGTTCCTTTTCGCTGGTCCGCGGACGCTTGACGGATTCGCTCAATCGAACCCAGCATATCTTCGACTGCGCCATGAACGAGTTCCGTCGCCGATGCCTGCTCGTTGGTCCCAAGTTCAACCTGGTCCGCGATGCTACTCACTTGCTTGACCGCGTTTCGGACCTCGGTGATCCCTTGGGACTGTTCCTCACATGCAGCAGAGATCTCACTCATGTTCTCCAAGCAGCGGTTTGCCCCATCGCCGATGCGATCGAGTTCGGACGCCAACTCCTGAGACAACCTTGCGCCATCTTCGACCGCGGCCACATTGGCTTCAACCGCTGCCGAGGCGAGACCCGCGTCTTGTTGGATCAACGTCAACGCATTTCGAATTTCGTCAGTCGACTTCCCCGCGCGGCCGGCAAGGTCTTTGATCGCCTCGGCGACCACGGCAAATGATTTACCCCGGGTGCCGGCTTGCGCAGAGACGATCCGTGCGTTGAGTGATAGAAGCGTCGTTTCGTCGACGATGCCCTGAATCACACTATTGATCTGCCCAACGACTTGCAGCCGCGTACTCAGATTGTCCATGAGTTCTACAAGCTGGCTCGACGCTTCCTGCACCTTTGCCGCACTCTTCCCAACCGCCACCGCCTTGCGTTGGCCTAGTTGGCTTCGTTCGTTGAATTCGCTCGCGACTCTTGCGGTGTCTTCCGCCCTCAAGCTCACTTCATCCGTCGCGCGACCGAGTTCTTCGACCGCCCCGGCGGTCCCCGCGGCTGAATGGTTCAAGAACCGCGCGTTCTCAGCGATTTTCTTGATAGAAACCCCCAGCTCGGCCGTTGAAGTGGCGACCTGGTCGACGGCTCCGACTTGCGACTCCAAAGACGCCGCCGCTTCGGCGGATGAACTCTCAAGCTTTTCAGTTTCGCTCGAGTTTTCAACGGCGACTTTGGATATGTCGTCCATGGTCTCTCCGATCGTGTCGATCGATTCCGCAATGCCCACAACCGCGGTATCGATCATCGACATCGTTTCCTCCTGTCCCATCCGAGCTCGGGCAAGTTCTTTGTGAAACGTTTGGAGACCACGCGCGCCCTTTTTGACGCTCGTCGCCGCGGTGCCGGCTCCCGCCACAAGAATTCGCAAATTGGAACGCATCGCACTGAAACTGCGAACGAGCTGGCCGATCTCATCGCGCCGGGTCTGATCCGCTTCGTCGAAGACGAGATTGTCTTCACTTAACTCGCCATCGGCCACCTTGGCAGCCGAATCCCGAAGCCTTTCAATGAGAGATGTTGCGTCTGACGCCATTCCCCAGGAAACCCACGTCAAAGCGGCGACACACAAGAGCCAGAACATCCCGTGCGCTTTCGCAAGGCGTGACTCAGAAGCCCGGACGTCTTGCAGCACGGCCAACATCTTTTGTTCCGTTGAATCGCCCTCGAGCTTGAGCTGGTTGTCAAGATTGGCCAGCCTCAATCGCGCCTGTTCCCAGCTCTTGTTCAAGTTGGGATCTCTGCCTGACTTCGCGATCGTTTCGATTCCCGCTGTTCTTGCGGCCGCGTGATAATCCGTAATGACTTCTGACAGCCCTTCGAGATCCTCCTGTGCAAGGATCAAATTGTCTATTTCTTCTTGAACGCGGCTTAAGAAACGATCCCGCAATGCATCGGTCGCACGTACCGAATTCGCATCTTCGCCAGCGACTGCGTCTCGTAGCTCCCACTGCATCCGCTCGACAATGTCATGCAGGTCGTGCCGGAACGTCACGCTTGGATAGTGGCCAAGTTCAAGCCCTTCGAGCTGCACATCAACACGCGAACCCAACCACATTGAAATTGCGAACAGGAAGAAAAGGAAAACGCCTCCAACAATTGGCGGAAGCCATAACTTTCTACGCAGGGTAGTGTTTTTCAGCATCGCTGATCTCGAGCCTCTAGAGATCCAAATTCGACTGCGTGATATCAGACCACACAAATGAATTCGAATTCGGTCTCTATCCGGATCGGCCGTTTGCCACTCCACTTTGACGAGAGATGTGGCGACGCGGCACACGAAGCCTCGTGTGTGCATGGAAAGTCCGAATCGAGTGCGAGAATCAACTTCGCCCGTTCGCCACGACCCGATGAATTGTCGTTGATCTGAGACGTGATGAGCTTGACCTGGAGTGCAGCCTCATGCTGCCCCGAGTCGTTTTCTCGTCTGCGTCAGTGCCCCTCGTTTCCGAAGAAGCATTTTTTGGCCTTCATTCTGAACTGATTGTCATTCGACCAATCCGAATGAACTCGCACGATCAAACCGACCACGTGGCGCTTGTACTCGTAGAGGGCGAGGTCTGACATCCACCAGCTCGGCTTCCATTCGAGTTCGAGCTTCCCGTACCTGTGGACAGGACGTGTCACGAAAACGCGGCCATCACAAAATGGTCACGACGCTTTCGAACTTGGGTTTCGTCGACGGGCATCGTCAAAAAATCGTTCATGAACACGATCCGATTCTTGTTGCGATACTCGTTGCGCGCGCAAGTCCCCTGGACTCCGAGTTCAACTTGCCAGCCGACTGGAATGCGAACTTCCGCATGGGTGTTCAGCCTTCGGCGGTCGTAGTCGGTGCCGACGGCGCGGTGGTGGGGAACATCACGGGGCAGGCTGCAACCGATCTCCCAAGCCCGACCGTCTTGGGTCAGGCTCTTAGGTAGGACCAGGGCACGCCCTAAGCAAGCCAGCCCAAACCTCCAGCGAATTTAATGCGTTCTGGCGTGCATGCCGGGTTCGATACGTGCTGTATCGTAATCAGCGTCCGATTCGCTGCGCGCCGCCATGCGACTATGCAGGCAAATTCTGGAGAAGGTATTGGCGAGCCCACCCAACACAACGAGCACTAGCGCGGGACGACCGCGGAGCGAGGAAGCCCATCAGGCAATTCTCGACGCGACGCTTGAGTTGTTGGTCGAGGTTGGCTTTTCGGGGCTGACGGTCGAAGGCGTCGCGAGTCGCGCTGGCGTGGGCAAGGCGACGATCTATCGACGCTGGGCGTCCAAGATCCCGTTGATCGTCGAAGCCTTCGGCCAACTTCCTGGCTTCGAAGACTGTGACACGGGGTCGCTCGCCGAAGACCTGAAACAGATGCTCAAGCGCTATCTCGAAGTATTCAACACCACCGCGCTCTCCGCGGTGCTTCCGAGTCTCGCCGGTGAGCGCTTCCACAACCCGGAGCTTTCGGTGTTGTTCGAACCCGTTTCCAAGAACCGTCGACAACCCCTGCTTGCCGCGTTTGACCGCGCTCGCGAGCGCGGCGAGATTCCGAGTGATATCGATATCGAACTCGCGGCCGATCTTGTTGTGGGCCCGATCGCCGTCGCGTTGTTCTTCAAGGGTGGACGCTTGAAGCCCGAAATGGTGACGCCGATGGTCGACCTTGCGCTCGCAGGCCTCGGGACGACGCGCGCTTAAGCGTCGGCGTACTTCGCTCGCAGTTCGTGCTTGGGCACTTTGCCGGTAGGGTTGCGAGGCAGTGCTTCGCAGAGTTCGAGCTGTTCGGGGATCTTCTGGACCATCAGGCTCTTCCCGTGCAGGAAGTCCGTCATCTCTTCGAACGTGAGCGGCTCGGCGGCGGCCTTGCACTGAACGACAGCGCAGCATCGCTCGCCTGTCTTCGGGTCCGGCAGCCCGATCACCGCGACGTCCGCGACTTTCGGATGTTCGTACAAGAGATCTTCGACCTCTTTCGCGCTGATATTCTCGCCTTTGCGAATGATCACATCTTTGAGTCGACCCGTGATCGTGAGAAAATCATCCGCGTCCAAGTACCCAAGGTCTCCGGTACGGAAGAACCCCTCTTCGTCATGCGCCGCATCGTTGAGCGAGGTATCGAGATAACCCTTGCAGAGTTGCGGGCCCTGAACGCGGATCTCGCCCTCTTCCCCCTGCGCGGCTTGAGCACCATCAAGTCTCACGATTTTGATCTTCATCTCGCCGGGCGGGTTCGCGCTTCCTTCCGTGTCCGCAAGCTTCGAGTCCGCGTCCCCGGCAGCGTTCATCACGACGATCGGGCATTCAGTCAAGCCGTAACCCGACACGATGCCCGCGCCACCCATTTCGCGCTTGATGTCGTAATGGAGTTGCGGCGGCTTTGGAGCGCCACCTCCGGGACAGCTCTTCAGGTTCGGGAACAGTGGCTGTTCAGGAGCTGCACGCTGCGCGTCGAGGTAGGCCTGGTGGAACGCGGTGCCCGCGGTCGCGAGGGTGACGTCGTGGCGTGCGAGCAGTGGGATCGTGGTCTTCGGATCGAAGGTCTCCACAACGATTTGAGCGCAGCCCGTCATCAGCCCCGCGACAAACCACCCCATGCCGCCGATGTGGGTGAAGGGAAAAACCAGAGCGATGCGATCGCTCGGATCCATTTCGCAGACGCGAACCAGACAGTGGCCCGACACCATGACGGACGCGTCCGTGTGAAGCGCGCCTTTGGGGTCTGCCGTGGTTCCCGATGTATAGAAGAGCCAGCGCACCGGGTCGCTGGCGGAGCCGCTTCCATCATCGAGGGGCGGAAGCTCACTGGGGTCACCGTCGGGAAGGGTGCGGTCCACAACGAGCAACTCGACGCCCGCTTGTTCGTCTGCGATCTCGCGACCCATGCTGGGATAGTCGAAACCGCGAAACGTTCCCGGGACCACGAGCAACTTCGCGTTCGACTGCGCAGTCGCGAAGCCGACTTCGCGCTTGCGATAGATCGGAAGGATGGGATTTTGGACCACACCCAGTCGCGCAAGCGCTCCAGCAAGCACGATCGCTTCAATGCGCGTCGGCAACACCCACGACACCGCGTCGCCAGTACCAAGCCCGAGTTTCATAAGACCGGCTGCAGAGCGCTGGGCAAGATCCCTGTACTCGCCAAAGGTCACGACGGTCTCGGTTTCGTCGACCGCCATCATGGCGTCAGGAGTCGCTGCCGCCCTCGCTTCGATCAAACTCCATAATGTCGGTGCGTCGAGCATCGCGTTGCTCTCCTAGCGATTGCGCAAAGTTACGCGGGGCTCGCTGCCGCGTAGTCGCGCAGAACGAACTTCGTCACCTTCCCGCTCGCGTTCGTCGGAAGTTCTTCCATCACTTCAACGCGCCTAGGGACTTTGTAGTTCGAGATATTTTCGCGACACCACGCAATCACCGAGTCAGGAGTCGGCGATTCGCCTTCAAGAGGCACGACGAATACCATGCCGACTTCGCCCATGCGTTCGTCCGGGATCCCGATCACGGCGACCTGGGCGTAGTTTCCACTTCCGTAGAGCGCCCCTTCGATCTCGGCTGGATAGCAGTTAAAACCACCGGAGATGTACATGTCCTTGATGCGATCGGTGATCTTGACGTAACCGCGGTCGTCCATGACCGCGATGTCACCCGTGTGGAGCCAGCCGTCTGCGTCGATGGCTTTGTCCGTTTCTTCTTGATCGTCGAAGTAGGCCTGCATGATGTTGTAGCCGCGAACCCAGACTTCGCCGGGTTCGCCCCGCGGCACTTCTTTGCCTTCGGGGTCGACGCATACCACTTCAACATCGGGGATTGCTCGGCCCGAAGTCGTCGCAATGGTTTCGGGATCGTCATCGAAGCGGCACATCGTCGCGATGCCACACGACTCGGTGAGCCCGTAGCCCGTGATCACCGTTTCAAAACCGAGGTCGCTCTTCATGCGCCGAATCAATTCCACCGGCGTCGGTGCGGCGCCGGTTACCGCGAGGCGAAGGGCCGAGATATCAAAAGAAGCGAGATCTGGATAGGCGAGCATGCTTTGGTAAATGGTGGGTGCACCCGGGAAAACACTGATGCGATCCGCCGCGATGCGTTCGAGGATCACCGGCACGTCGAAGACTTGATGGGGGAGCACCGTGGCTCCTCGCATCAAGCTTGCAAGCCAGCCCGCCTTGTAGCCAAACGAATGAAAGAACGGCATGACGATCAGGTACCGATCGCCTTCGCGCAATCCAACCACTTCGCTCCACGCCATAAAGGAACGGATATTTTGACCGTGGCACGTCATCACACCCTTCGGATTGCCCGTCGTCCCAGACGTAAACAGGAAGTCAGAAAGATCTTCGGGCTTGACCGCGAGGGCGCGTTCGCGCGCGATGTCTTCGGAAACAGACTCGCCGCTCGCGATGAATTCATCAAAGCTCGTGACGTTCCTGGCTTCGCCACGCAGGGTGATGATACGTTCGAGGTCGGGAAGATCTTCACCGTCGAGCATCTCGACGTAGTTGCTGCCGAGAAACTCGCCCATCGTGCACAAGAACTTTGCCCCGCTCTTGCGAAGAATGTATGCGGCTTCGCCGCCCTTCATGCGGGTGTTCATCGTGACGAGCACTCCCCCCGCCATCTGAATGCCGATCGCCGCGACGATCCACTCGTACAGGTTCGGCGCCCAAACGCCGACGCGGTCTCCGGGTTCGAGCCCAGCCCCGATAAACGCTCGCGACGCCGACAGCCCCGCCTCTGACAGTGCGCGAAAGCTGAGCGTCGTGTCGCCGTCTTCGATTGCCGGAGCGTCGCCGAAGCGATCGGCGGCACCCAAGACGAGTCGCGGGATGGTTTTTTCCATGGGTTGACGCTCCATATTTGTAGATGCTGTAACTGAAGGAGTAGAGGGTCGCGAGAAAGACCGAGGGACCTGATATTGCCAAGCCCGGAGATTATCGCGCACCGCCTGCGGCTCGAAACTCGCATCCTTCTCGCACACTCAGATGCAAAGGCGAACCGAACGGTATGTGGGCCGGTTGCACAGCCGGCGACCTTGCAGGCGGGCCATATCGTATCGTACCGTAAGGCGTTCTTTGGATTCCCGAGACCTGCAGACGTCCGATCCGCACCCTGGCTTAGTGAATCCCGAGTTTCCAAGGCACCGCAGTACAACCCAATAACAGGAGTCAACCCTCGTGAAATTTGGACTGATCCCCGGCTACTACGCGGCACCGGTTTCAACCGCCGATTACACGACCGGCCTGGCGCGCGCAGCCGAAGAGCTTGGCTTCGAATCAATCTGGCCCGTCGAACATGTGGTGATGCCCGAAGAGTACGAATCCAACTACCCGTACTCCCCCGATGGCCGCATGCCGATCCCCGACGCGGCGATCCCCGACCCGATCATTTGGAACAGCTTCGCGGCAGCGCAGACCACAAACCTCGTGCTCGGCACCGCGATGGTGATCCTGCCCCAACACAACCCGCTGGTTTACGCGAAGGCGCTCGCGAGCCTCGACGCCCTTTCGGGCGGCCGCGCGATTCTGGGCGCCGGTATCGGCTGGCTCAAAGAAGAAGCCGAAGCTGTAGGAACGGACTTTTCGAATCGCGGCAAGCGCACCGACGAATACATCGAAGCGATGCGCGTGCTTTGGCGAGATCGCGTCGCGAGCTACGACGGCGAACACGTTTCGTTCACCAACGTGAAGTGCAGCCCGCACCCGGTTCGCGAAGGCGGCATCCCGATTCACATTGGCGGACACTCCAAAGCCGCAGCCCGCAGAGCGGGCCGCCTCGGCGATGGGTTCCTTCCCCTCGGCGGCAGCATTTCGCAACTCGGTGCGCTTTTCAAAATTGCCCAAGACACGGCGACTGACGTGGGCCGCGACCCAGCCGCCATCGAGCTCACTTACTCGGGCATGATGACCCACGACATGGCGCTCGAAATCGAGCAAGCCGGCGCACACCGCATGCTTGTCGCTTCGGTCGACGCCGACCTCGAAAGCGCCAAACGCACCCTTGGCGAGTTCAGCGAACAAGTCATCGCGAAATTTGGCAGCGCCTAGTCGCGACGCACCGCGCGCTCCTCGAACTCGCACCTCCGCAAAAGGTCAGTCCTGTGAATACAAGCTTCAGCAAAGAAGACGAAATTTTTCGCACCGAGATCGCCGAATGGCTCACAAGGAACCTCACCGGCGAATTCGCTCCGGTGAAGGGTCGCGGTGGACCGGGCGACGAACATGCGCTTTTCGAAGAACGCCACGCGTGGGAAAGAAAGCTGGGCGCAGACGGTTGGATCGGCGTGGGATGGCCCAAGGAAGTCGGAGGCCGGGACCTGAGCCTCAACCAACAAGTCATCTTCTACGAAGAATACGCGCGCGCCCAAGGCCCGGGCCGTGTTGGACACATTGGCGAAGGGCTGCTCGGCCCAACATTGATCCACTTCGGCACCGACGAACAGAAGGCGCGCTTCCTCCCCGGCATCTTGAGCGGCGAAACCGTTTGGTGCCAGGGCTACAGCGAACCCAATGCGGGTTCCGACCTCGCAAACGTTCAAACCCGCGCCGAGCGCCAGGGTGACGAATGGGTGTTGAACGGACAAAAGGTATGGACCTCGGGCGCGGCGTGGTCGCAGTGGTGCTTTGTCGTCTGCCGGACCGACCCCGACGCGCAGCCCAAGCACCGGGGCATTTCGTACATCCTCGTGCCCATGGACCAAGAAGGCGTCGAGATCCGCCCTATCGAACAGATGACCGGCGACTCCGAGTTCAGCGAAGTGTTCTTCAACAACGCACGCTCGGACATCGGCAACATCGTGGGCGGCGAAAACGGCGGCTGGAAGGTTTCGATGGGCACGCTGGCTTTTGAGCGTGGGGCTTCGACGCTCGGCCAGCAGATGCTGTTCAACAATGAACTTGAAGAGATCATTGCGATTGCAAAAGAGAACGGGAAAGCGAAAGACCCCGTGATGCGTCAGCGCATCGTCGACGCGTGGATCGGCCTGCGACTCCAACGCTATAACGCCCTTCGCATGTTGAGTGGAGAAGAAGGCGCCATCCCCGGACGCGAGTCGATGATCACCAAGATTTTTTGGGCGACGTGGCACCGAGATCTTGGCAAGCTCGCCATGGACGTGATGGGCTCGCACTCAGAAATCGCGGATGGCGCCCCGTACGATCTCAACTCGCTCCAACGCATGTACCTCTTCACGCGCTCGGACACCATTTACGCCGGATCAAACGAGATCCAACGGAACATCATCAGCGAGCGAGCCCTCGGCATGCCGCGCGAACCGCGCCCCGCGTGATCCATCACGTACTGCGCGCTCGTTTCTTAGTTTCTCTTTAAGGAGACATTCGATGAGCCAGACCCCGCCCCCGTACGTTGAGGGACACAACCTGCTCGCCGGCAAGACGGTGCTCGTCACCGCCGCTGCGGGCAAAGGCATCGGCTTTGCGACTGCGAAGAAGTGCCTCGAAGAAGGCGCGCGTGTGATGATCAGCGACATTCACGATCGCCGACTCGCCGAAGCCGCCGACGCTCTCGAACAAGAATGCGGCGTCGCAGTTCCGACAAAGATCTGCAACGTTTCACAAGAAGAAGACGTGCGCGGCTTGATCGACGCTGCGGTCTCCGAGTTCGGTCAACTCGACGTGTTGATTAACAACGCCGGCCTCGGCGGCACCGCGAACGTCGTCGACATGACGGATGAGCAATGGAGCATGGTGCTCGACGTCACGCTTACCGGAACCTTTCGCATGACCCGGGCGGCTCTCCCTCATATGATGGCAAACAAGAGCGGCGTGATCGTCAACAATGCCTCGGTACTCGGCTGGCGCGCGCAAGTTGGACAAGCCCACTATGCGGCCGCAAAAGCCGGTGTCATGGCGCTCACGCGCTGTTCTGCACTGGAAGCCGCCGAGTTCGGCGTGCGGATCAATTGCGTTTCTCCGAGCTTCGCCACGCACCCGTTCCTAGTGAAGACCACGCCGAAAGAAACTCTCGACGCCCTGGAAGCACAAGAAGCCTTCGGCCGCGGTGCCCAGCCCTTCGAAGTTGCGAACGTGATGGTCTTCCTCGCGAGCGACTACTCTTCGTACATGACGGGCGAAACCGTTTCTGTGAGTAGCCAGCGCGCCTGATCTACCGTCGTTCAGCAACGCGAACGACGACCAAAGCATTTACAGCAGGAGCCCCACGATGGACACACGATCCGGTTTCGTCGGCAGTATCGGCAACACGCCCCTCATTCGATTAAATCGCATTTCGGACATGACGGGCTGCGAGATCCTCGCCAAAGCCGAATTCATGAATCCCGGCGGGTCGGTGAAAGACCGCGCCGCGCTCGCGATCGTGCTCGACGCCGAAAAAAAGGGCGACCTCAAGCCCGGCGGCACCATCGTCGAAGGCACCGCGGGCAACACGGGAATTGGCCTCGCGCTCGTGGGCAACGCGCTCGGCTACCGCACGGTGATCGTCATCCCCGATACCCAGAGCCAAGAAAAGAAAGACATGCTTCGCCTCTGCGGCGCGGACCTGCGTGAAGTCCCCGCGGTTCCTTTCAAGAACCCCGACAACTTCGTCCACGTGTCTCGACGCCTCGCCGAAGATCTCGCGAAGACCGAACCTGCGGGCGCGATCTGGGCGAACCAGTTTGACAACCTCGCCAACCGCCAGGGCCACATCGACCTGACCGGGCCCGAGATCTTCGAGCAAACCGGCGGCAAGGTCGACGGCTTCATCTGCGCGGTCGGCACAGGGGGCACCCTTTCCGGGGTCGGGATCGCGCTGAAAGAACGCAACCCCGACATCAAGATCGGCCTCGCCGACCCGATGGGAGCCGCGATCTTCAACTACTTCAAGCACGGCGAACTGAAGTCGAGTGGCAACTCAATCACCGAGGGCATTGGCCAGGGCCGTATTACAGCCAACATCGAAGGCATGCCGATCGACGAGATGTACCAGGTCCCGGACGAAGAATGGCTTCCGATCGTGTTCGACTTGCTCAAGCTCGACGGCTTCTGCGTCGGCGGCTCGAGCGGGGTCAACGTTGCGGGCGCGATCAAGCTCGCAAAGGACATGGGCCCCGGCCATACGATCGTCACCATCCTTTGCGACAGCGGCACGCGCTACCAGAGCAAGATGTTCAATCCCAGCTTCCTCAAAGAGAAGGGCTTGCCCGCTCCCGACTGGTTGTAGCTCGCAAGTTTTGTTCGGCCTCTCGCGCGCAAGCGACTGCCGAGTATATTGCACGCATGATGACACACGCTGAATGACCGCTACCGCGATTGCACTCGTCCTCGCGTCGGTGGTTCTTCATGCGGCTTGGAACGCGGTCGCCAAGGGTCGCCCTACCTTCGCGTTCTTCTATTACAGCAACATCGTCGGCGCGATCTTGCTGCTCCCTGTCGTGTACCTCCACGCAGACGTGGTCTGGAAACTCCCGCAGACCGTCTGGTGGTTCTTGACGTTTGCGGGGATGGCACAAGCCGTGGGCGGGCTCGCTTTGATGCGGGCTTATGCCGCCGCCGACCTTTCGGTCGCGTACCCTCTCATTCGTTCGCTCGGTCCCGTGTTTGTTGTGTTGGGCTCGCTCGCGCTGGGGAGACAAGACGCGATCAGCATCGGCTGCTTGCTCGGCATCGCGGCGATCGTGGTGGGTACCGCGACCCTCGGTCTGAGCAATATGCGCGCGCTTGGCCAGCGGACGTTTTCGGGGATCGGCCTCTTCTTTTGTGTCAGCGCCGCCCTAGCGACAATGGGTTACACGCTGATCGATGACGCCGGCGTTCACGAAGTACTGAACTCCGGAGCACTCGATCAGTTGCGCGAAGCACCCGCCCGCTCCGGCCTCCTCTACGCGTCCATCGAAGGCTGGTTTTCGTGCTTTTGGATGAGCGTTTGGTTATTCCGCAAACGAGAGTATCGAGCGGAGCTGCGGACATACACGTCGCGCGCGGCGATCCGCGATGCCGTTGTCGTTGGCATCGGGAGCTACGCGTCTTACGCCCTAGTGTTGATCGCGATGCTCTACGCGAGCGACGTGAGTTACGTCGCGGGCTTTCGCCAGCTCTCGATACCGCTCGGGGCCGCGATCGGGGTATTATGGTACGGCGAACACATCGACGGCATGAAAGCCTTTGGGCTTTCAGCCATGCTGGCCGGCCTACTCGCAATCGCCCTCACGTAGGCTCACCTTGGCTTTCCTTGGCGTACGCAGGGGATGCGCTCGACTCTACGCTTTGAGCCAATCTGTGAGTCTTGCGCGCATAAGCTTCAAGCCCGGACCCTTCATAAAGAAGTGATCCGTGTCCTCCAGCACGTGAAACTCAACGCTCGGCAGACCTTTCACGACCTTCTCGAGATCTGACGCACTTGCGAGAGCGTCATAATCGCCGACCGCGATAAAGATCTTGCCTTTGAAGTTGGCAAGCCGGTCGGTGTCGAGCATCACCGGAGGGGGTGCGACAAGGGCGAGTTTACGCACCGTCGATCGATGCGCGGCCAGGATGGCGGTCGCAGCACCAAATGAATATCCCGCAGCCACCAACGGCGGCGTCACCGAGTCTTCCAGGAAGTCGAGTGCTGCGTTGTAGTCTTCAAGCGCGTCGGAGATTTCTCCACTTGGCTTGCCCGCGCTCGCTCCCACGCCACGCCAGTCAAACCTCAACGCTGCGATGCCCGCCTTTTCGCAAGCGAAGTCCATCGCGCCAACGACGGGTGATTCCATACTTCCGCCGTAGAGCGGGTGCGGAGCTGCGATCACTGCGCCGCCCGACTCTTTGTCCTGACCCATGCGAAAGAGACCATCGAGCACACGGCCCTTTCGGTCGTCGGTGTCGGGAAGCGCGATCGCGGCTGCCTGTTCCATTCAAACGTTCCTTGTCTAGACCCACAATGTGACACGCGCACCGCGCACTTCCGATCCCGCTAACCTACAAGCTATCTCATAGACGTGACGTAGAGGAGCCGAGCATGCGCGAAGTGGGTCGCTACAAGGGGAAATTTCTGGAAATGGTGACGGAAGAAATCGACCTTCCAAACGGAGCCACCGCGACCCTCGATTTGATTCGCCACCCCGGCGCATCCGCCGTGGTTCCGTTCCTCGACGATGAAAATGTGCTGCTCATCCGTCAGTACCGTCATGCGGCGGGCGGAACCCTCCTCGAAATTCCGGCCGGCAAACTCGAACCCAACGAGCCGCCGGAAACGTGTGCAGTGCGAGAACTCGAAGAGGAAACGGGTTGGCGCGCGGGCCGCATCGAAAAGCTGGGGTCGATCCTCACGACCCCCGGCTTCACCGACGAGAAGATCCACCTTTATGCCGCATTCGATCTCACTCAGGTCGGAGCCGCGCTAGAAGAAGACGAAATCATCGAGGCGGCCCCCATGTCGCTTGCGGATGCGCTCAGTCTCATTTGGTCCGGCGAACTGACCGACGCGAAGAGTGTCGTGGCGCTACTGCAGGCCGCAAAATTAACAGGGCAACTCGACGGTCGAGCCGCCCGATAGCCAATTATTTGGGGGGTTCCTTGCGCCGACGTTGACGGAACCCCGCAGAATCCGTAGCCTTTTTGTTCCGATGGGTGACGCGCCCCACCGTCGGAAGGACGGTCGGTCAAGCTGCCCGTTACCAAGTCGCCAAGGAACAAGCTGAACCTTCGACCCATAGTCTCCCTCTAAGCTCTTGATCGTAAGATTGGCGAGCGCCGTGTGAGACAACTTTGAAGGTTGGGCAAGTTAAGCGACCAGGAGTGCGTATACGTGTACGGCCGTGGTAGTCAGATGGGCTTTGGGCCCCCGGTTACTCCCGACATCATCAAGAATTTGATCATCGCCAATGGCGTGGTTTTTATCGGACAGAACCTGAGCCACGCGGTGACCGAGCTGGGTGTCGTTTCTCCGGCATCGGTCTGGTTCAACTTTGAGTTGTGGCGCCCCTTCACCTACATGTGGCTTCACTCTTCCGGGCCATGGCACATTTTGTTCAACATGTTCAGCCTCTGGATGTTCGGAAGCCAGGTGGCGCTCCACTGGGGCGAAAAACGGTTCCTCCGTTACTACCTCGCCTGCGGTGTTGGCGCGGGCGTTTTGATCGCCACCATCCCGCTGATCCCTTGGCTTATGGGGCTCCAGCCTCCGGGGCCCGAGTTCGGCTACCGAACCTTAGGCGCATCCGGCGCCGTGATGGGCTGTCTGCTCGCCTATTCCTTTACGTGGCCCACCCGTACGATCCAACTTCTTTTTCCACCGATCCCCATCAAGGCCATCTGGCTGATTCCGTTCCTTTTCTTTATGGAGTTCAGCTCGGGCCAGCAGGGTGTAAGTCACGTTGGCCATCTCGGTGGCGTGGTTGTGGGTTGGGTTTATCTCGCCCGCGAAGGACGAACGCCCGGTGTTCCCACGATTGACAGCATGAAGGTCAAGTGGCGCCGGTATCAGATGCGACAGAAGCTGCGCTCCGTGCACGAAGAAGAGCAACGCGATAGAAAGCGCAAGGACGATGATAAAACGTTTCACTAGCGGTCTGCACTGTTGCGGCCGACAACGCGCCCATGGGAGCTTCGGGTAGTGGGAAATCGCGATCACGGGAAGAGTGAAGCGCAGGGCGGCGGACCCACGCACGGGTCCATCGGAGGGTTTATCCGCAGCTTGGTTTCGGGCATCCCGTGGAGCGAAAGCGCGGATGGCGAACAAGTCCTCAACCTCCCGATCCCCGCGAACAAGCTTTTGCAAGTCCGCAACGGCAACGGACGCACGTCGATCATCGGCGAAGAGCGAGACGACATCGAAGTCACCGCCATCAAGCAAGCCCGCGCCGAATGTCCCCATGCGGCGAGCGAATTGGTGGGCGGCATGAACATCGTGGCCGATGAAGTAAACGGCGTCCTTGAGATCGGCATCGCGATCCCGCGCAAGTGGAACCGCTACGGGCGCGTCGCCCTCGCGATCCGCATGCCGAACTCGATTCAGACCGAAGTCTCGTCGTCGAACGGCAAGGTGAACGTCTGCGGGATGCGAGCCAACGTCCAAGCCCGTTCGGGCAACGGCAGTGTGAGTATTCGAGACGTCGTCGGTGACCTCGTCGTTAGCGCCGCGAACGCGAAGGTCTGTTGCAAGCACACCTGCGGCAAGGTCTCTGCACGGTCGAGCAATGGCAACGTCGAACTCCACGACCATTCGGGCTCAATCGATGCCATGACATCAAACGGATCTATTCGCGTATCGGTCGCCCAGATCGATCAAGAGGGCGTGACACTTTCGACGAGCAACGGTCGCATTATGCTCGACTTGCCCGAGACGGTAGATGCCGAAGTCGATGTGCGGGTAGACAACGGCGTCATCCGAAACGACCGATCAGAAGATCCGGGCATCACCGAGAGTGCCGGACGGGTACGCGGAAAATTCGGCGAAGGCGGGCCGTTGATCAAACTTCGCACGTCGAACGGCACGATCTCGATCCACTAGCGCGACCTCGTCCCGGCCAATCCGTCACCGAATGCGCCGGCGACTCCCGCAGCCTAAGTGCCGCGCAGCCTCCTAACGAAGCCCCGCTCCGATGCGACGCTTAATCACTTTGCCTTCGTGCAAGAATGTGATGCTTGTTGGACCGATCTCCGACACCTTCATCGGGCCGAGCATTTCACCTTCGCGCACTTCGACGGTTCGAGTTCCACCGGCGGTTTCTACTGAAATGTCTGCGGTCCGGCGTTGGCGATACGGATGCCACGTGGTTCCGCTGATGGCGAAGCGCGGAACTGCGTTGGTGTTCGCTTTGGGCAAGCTCGACGCAGGACTCATGACGTCATCGCTGACGCTCTCCTCTGCTTCGACTTCTGCTTCTACGACTTCGTTGTCTGCGCTTTCAACGACAACGCGATGAGAGTCTTGGCTGACGTCCCGGTCTATCATTTGTTCGTCGACCTTTGAGATGACACTTGAGACTACGTGGGGCTGAACGGCGCCGACTTCTTCGCGCACGATGTTCTGTGGCTCTGCGACGTCGATCAGCGCGGGCGTAACCGCGGCGAGTTCGTCTTCGATCGCTTTTGTCTCGGCGCGCTGATGGCGCGCGATGGTGTCCGTGGTTTCGTCAGGGATGTTCACCGCCACGACTGGAGCGCGGGCGGGCGTCGCGTCCGCTGTCGCCGTGGCAATGTTGGCGATCGGCTCTTCCCCACTTGGCGTTGCCGTTGCCGCCTGCGCGGTCTTCCGGGGCATGCGAGAAAATCTTTCTTCTCGACGGGCTTTCAGGCGTGCGATTGCGGCGGGGTCTTCAATGATGCGCATCGGGACCGGCTCAGTCACCGGAGGGGTTGTCGCCGAAGCGTCACCGGTGGCCTCACCCGCACTCGCGGCATTTACAACGATGACATCCTTCCCATTCTGAGATCCCGCAACAATTTCGACGCCGCCTGCGCGTGCGTTGCTGTTCTTGTTGTTGCTGTTATTGATGCTGTTCAGCACATCTTGGGCCACAACGACCGTCGTTCCTTCGTTGCGTTCGTCGGGCGCCGCAACAACTGCGGCCTGGCCCGCAGCACTCACGGCGAGCGCTTCGCTCGCAGTCGCGACGCCGTCGCCGTTCGCCTGCCAAAGCGACAACGCACCCAGCGTGATCCCTACCCCGGCGAGTCCCGACAACACAACCGCGCCCACGATGACCGCGACACGCTTCGGCGGATTCCTCCTCGGGAGTTCGACGTCCTGCACGATCTGGCGCTCGAGCTCACCCGGTTGGCTTGCGTGGGCTTCGGTCTTCTTCTGATCTTCGACTTTGCGAAGCGCCTTCATGATCGTGCTCATCCCGAGCCTTCCTTCGATTTTAATCGCGGCACGTCGTACCGTGGCAATTTTTCGTAGAGCACCATTTGAGTTCGCGGGCCGACCGCTCCGTCGGGTTCGAGCATGGCGTCCGCTTGAAGTATACGAACACTGCGCTCGGTTGACTCGTCGAAGGTTCCCGTCGCTGCGCCGCTATAAACACCGAGTTCCCCGAGCACGCGCTGAAGCCAGATCACACCGTTGCCGCGCTGGCCACGGACCAGAACATTGGGAATCGTTTCAAACGGTTCCCACACAACCAACGCCTCGCCGTCCCACAAATATTCGACTTCCGAAAGTGACACCTCAAGCGCCCCTTCTTCGATCACCCCCAAGAACGTTGCGCGTTTGGTGCCCAACTGACGAAGCGCGACGGTTCGCGTGTCACCCAGCTCTGTACGTATCGTCATGAGGACCGGATGGTTGAGTTCCCGCAACTCGTCGAGATCCGCGTCGCTGATGCGCAATACGTGCAACCCTCGACTTTCGATCAGCGCGACGGTTTCGTCGTCGTTCGCGGGCACTTTCCAGGCTGTATTCCAGTCCCTCGGCATCGCGTAGGCGTCGAAGATCGACACGAGCGCGGCTTCGCGCGCGGAGGTTGCGTCTTGGCTATCGAGCAAACGACCTAGGAAGTTGCCTGGCAAGATGGTGTTGCGAAGACGGTCGCCGCGGCTCCCGACGGGGCTCGGAGCGACGGCCTTGATTCCGGCGAGTACGTCCTGAGCGTCGACGGTGTCGGCGCCGTCCGTTGCATAAACGGTTTCACTCTCACCCATTTCACTTTCACGAACAGGCGCGCTTCCTTTCGGCGTGAGGATGCTGTTCAGGATTGCCGGCTGCGTGTCCGCGGTCGCAGTTTCGCCTGCGATGTTCTTCTTGCCGACTTCGGTTGTGTGAGTCCCTGCAGAAGCGACTGGAGCGACCCCTTGTGCATCGGAATCCAAGCCAATGTCGTCCGTTGAGTTTCCCACGAAACCTGACTGACCCACCCAAGCCCCAACGGCACCCGAGACGAAAAACAAGGCAGCAGCCAGAGCGATCCGCGGGTTAAGCCAACTCGCACCGAGGCGACGCGGTGCACGGCCGCCTGCAATTTCTGCAGCAGCGCGTCGCACCACCGCGCGTCGGATTTGGTGCTCACTCGCGCCAAACCCCGCGAGCAGACAACGGTCAGCCAACAAGTTGATGCGCCGAGGGATGCCCCCAGAGCGACGGAAGATCTCGCGCAACGCTCCAGCGGTAAAGACGTCTCGCTTTTCCCCGGCCGCAACCTGTAGGCGATGGGCGACATACGCCCCAGTTTCCACCCGGGACAACGGTCCAAGAAACCAACGCACGCTGATCCGTTCTCGCAACTGGCGCAGCTCGCGGCTGTCGAGTTTACGGTCGAGCTCAGGCTGCCCGAGCAAAACGATCTGGATCAGCTTGCTATTCGCCGTTTCGAGATTGGAGAGCAGACGAATTTCTTCAAGCACGTCGGTGTCGAGGTTTTGCGCTTCGTCGATGATCAACAGGACACGAAGACCCTGTTGCTTGCGGTCAACCAGAAACTGATTCAGTTGATCGTTGAGCCCGTGGCGCTGATGGCCGGCTGGGACCAAGCCGAATTCGTGGGCAATCGCTTGCAAGAGTTCCGTCGCCGAGCGCGGCGGGTTAAAGAGGAAGGCGAGTTCGGTGTCTTCGCCCAAGCCTTCGATCAACGCGCGACACAGCGTCGACTTCCCGGTGCCAACTTCTCCCGTGACCGCGATGAACCCTTCGCCTTGATCGATCCCGTAACGCAGGTGCGCAAGTGCCTCGCGGTGGCCGTCCGCAAAGAACAGATAACGAGGGTCAGGGCTCAGAGAGAAGGGCTTCTCAAAAAGCCCGTAAAACGCGGTATACATCTCGGTTGATATCCAGCAGCGATTGTAACTGATCGATTCGCAAAGATATTATGCGGCACTCGCGAAGAGCGCCCATGAAATGGATGAACTGGAGAGCGGTGTGGTTCACGGCGAGCCCAAAGACATGAAGCCCGCGATCGGGGTCGACGTGGGCGCAACCCTGGCGAAACTTGCCATCCGCGACGAGGCGGGCGCGCTCCATTTTGAATCACTGCCCGCGCGCGAAATTGACCGCGTCGGCGACCGCGTAGCCGATTTCAACCCGACCCGCGTTGGACTTACGGGCGGAGGTGCGTCGTCGCTCAGCGAGCGATTTGCCGGGATCAGCGCCCTGCAAAACGAATTTGAAAGCTGGGGCAAGGGTGCGCGCCATTTGCTCGACGCCGAAAGCCTGCTCAAAGAGTCGCGAAACTTGCTGGTGTCGCTCGGCACTGGCACGTCGGTTTTGCTGATGGACGGCGATGCGACGCACCGGGTTGGTGGCACGGCACTCGGCGGCGGCACGGTGCTGGGTCTGTCGAGTGCGCTGCTGGGCACGACCGACTTTGACGAGATCTGCGCGCTCGCCGCACGCGGTGACCGAACCGAAGTGGACCTCGTGGTGGAGGACGTCTACCCCGCCGGCGAAAATCCCTTGGCGGGCAAAGCCACGGCTTCGGCGTTTGCGAAGCTCGGAAGCGGAATCGCGGGCCCCGGCGGCAAAGACCCCGAAAACCTCGCAGCGGCGATCGTTGGGCTCGTTGCCGAAAACGTTGGGCTCATTTGCGGCGGGCTGTCGTATGCAAGTCAGGTGCAAGAGATCGTCTTCGCGGGTTCGACCCTGCGTGACAACCCACTCGTGCGCAACATCTTGAGTCTAGTGACTACGGCCATGGGTCGTACACCCGTGTTTCTGCCGCACGCAGAGTTTGGTGGTGCGCTCGGCGCCGTGTTGATGAGCGATTCAAACCACTAGGAGCCTGCGCGGCTGAGGGCGCACGCGTCACGAAAACAACGAGCCCCCAACCTCAAGAGGAAGGGGGCTCGGTTTTCGATCGTGCGAATCGAGATTAGGGCTTCGGCTCGCGAAGCGCGGGCTCGGTCGGCGATTCGTCGTCCGGGCGGCTCAAGTTGCGAAGTGCGCGCTGAGTGCGTGCGATGGCTGCGCGCTGCACGCGAAGCTCGTCGGTCTGGGCCGCTACCTGACGCTCGAGGCGTTCCTTGGCTTCGGACACTTCTTCGAGCTTTGACTCGAGGCCCGACACCCGCTGTTCGAATTCGCGCAACATTCGCATCACTTCGGAGTTGTCCGAAGCGCCTGTCATCGGCGGCATGCCTGCATCCACCCCTCTGTCCATCCCTGTATCGGTAAAGGTGTCCATGTTCTCTCCCCCCGCTTCGGCAGGCTGGCTGCCAAGCATTGCGGTGCTTTGGTCTGCTTCTGAAACCGTGTCCGTCTCTTTGTAACTGTCTACGATGAGCGATTCGGTCATTGAAGTATCGAAAAGATCTTCCTCAGGTCCCGAGTCGGCTGCAACCTTGGCAACCGGGATGTCGGCATTCGAACTTTTTCCTGCGTACGAAGCTTCTTCCACGTCCGATGCAAACTCGTCAACGACGTTCGAGCCGTCTGCGAAGGAATCGTCCACATGCGTGGCCATCGGGATCTCGGTTGCTTCGTCGTTACCCGTTTCGGGTTCGGCCGCGACGGTCAACGCGTCACCCAAAGAGTCGAACGGGTTTTCTTCCGAATCGGCTTCGACATCGCCGGTGTCCGATTCGTCGCCACTGCGTCGGCGCATCATAAAAAGCGCACCGCCACCGACGAGACCGAGAAGCGCAAGGCCTCCCATGCTCACCGGCGTAAGTAGCGAGTCTGAACTCGACTGCGGAATTGCAGCAGGCGCTGCCGGAAGCGAAAGCTTTTTGCGTGCCGGCGGCGGAGGCGTGCTGGCCACCTTCGCCGGCGCGGGCTTTGCTGCAGCGGGCTTCGGCGCGACCGGAGTCGACACTGAGGCGCGCGGCGCTTTCGGCGCAGAAGGTCGTGCGGCAGGTGCCGGAGCCGGGGGAGTGGTAATCCGCGAAGGCTTCGCCGGTGCGCTGCGGCGAATCGAAGCGACGGGCTGCAAAGACGCAGGTTTCAAAGCACTCCGGGGAGCGTTCGAATGCGTCGGCGCTGTCGCGGGTGTCGATGCACTTGGTGTGCTTGCTGTGCTTGGTGTACTTGGTGTACTTGGTGTACTTGGTGTACTTGGTGTACTTGGTTTAGACGCTGGCTTTGCTACGGCCTTTGCGACTGTGGCCGGTACCGGTGCAAGCACGTCCAAGACGATTCGCGGCGGGCTGCCGAGAAGCATTTCCTTGACGCGAAGGCCCTCACCTCTGAGTTGAATTCGCGCAATCGACTTTGCACCGTCGCCGGTGAGAGAAACGCCCTGCACGAGTGAGTTGCGAAGCGACTTCTCTTGGTCTTGTGCGGTCGCGTCTAGAGTCACAACGAGTTCGGTGTTACCGCCCTCGCGCGTGTCTTGTTCGAGGCTGTAACCCGCAGGCCCGCTTAATTCAAAGACAACACGTGTATACGCTGGATGTCTGCCCAGGCGCATGTTCACCACTTCGGCCGCAATCGCCGCTGTGGACACTGAGCAGAAAGCCATGGCAAAGACCGAAGTGATCAGGCGGAAGCTCGCTGTACGCGAACGTCCCCTTTTTTCCGAATTGCCACGAGCGATTGCTCGTCGGTTTGTGGAATCAGTATCCATGTCGATAGCGCCCCCTGAGTTCTCAGTGATTATCCGCGCCGAGTGCCACAACAACCGTTGCGGCGGACACGCACATTCCCTGCGCATGATGAAACATGCGATTTCTTCCGACCTTCCGGGCTCCGATTCAAGAACTTGCACGTTTCTTTTCGGGTCGGGGGGGTGTGGCTTAAACTCGGAACGAACTGTTTTTCCGGGGGTGTCGAACTCATAGAATATTAAGCGCTACGGCGACTTCCCAAATTGAGGCCTCTTAGTGAGCCAGGACTTGGTCTTTGACTTCAAAACCACCCAGTACAAGTCATTGGAGCTCTCCGCCTTGGAACGGCAACCAAGCTACCACGCCAGAATGGGCGAGTCGAACAATTGATAGGAGTTCTGTCAAGAACTCGACAGGAGCGGCGCGGGTTGTCTTTGCGGTGACCGCACCGGGCCCACCACCCAAGGTCAGGGACAAAAGCGGACGTAAAGAACCCCGCGCGCGAACCGCGAACCCGCAATCTCGCGCCCGGCGACGCTGCGGGGCAGCCCGATGCGACGGCTGACGTCTCGGACCCGGAGATGGAGTTCGTCTCCGGTATTTTGGAGGTCGATCTCGTCTTTGTCGATCCCGGGAAGATCGATTTCGATGGACGTTTCATTGCCGACCTTTCGCATTCGAAACGGCCGCGAGTCCATCAACACTTCGGCCGGATCAGTACGCGCAAAGGTTTGCTCTGCCAGCTGATCTAATGCGTGGGTCCCGATGACTTCGCGATTCTGAAGGGGTGCGGTGAACTGCGGCACGGGGAACGATGCCGCGATTTCGTCGAGCCCTTCTCGTTCGCGTTCGGACCAACGCTCGAAATAGCCCGACGCCGCTTCTTCTGGCAGCACGCGGTTGATCAAGACTGCGTCCGTCGCGATCCCGTAAAGCCCCAAGTACGCAAACGTACGACGCGCTTCGGCAATCACCACCTGCGTCGGGTTGAGAACAAGCCGCGCCGTCGTACGTTCGTTGTCCATCAAGATGGCGCGCACCCGGCGCACGTCTTCGTACAACCGCTCGAACGCTTGAAAGAAGGCCTCGCTGGGTAGCAAGCGCCCTGCCTTGGTACCGCCGAGCAGCGGCCGCAACAACTTTGCGCCCGCACGCTCGAGAGAAAAGAAATTCTGCATGAAGACTTCGAGGGCGTCGGGGAAGCGAAGCATCCGCAGCGCAGCGCCCGTTGGTGCGCAATCAACGACGCAGACGTCGTAGTCCCCGGTCGCTTCAACTTCGCATATCGCGCGCAGTGCAAGCAGCTCTTCTAGCCCGGGAAACACCAGCAGTTCTTCGACGACCATCTCGCCGGCTTCATCTCGCAAAAGCTCGCGCAACCAGCTCTGAATCTCGGTCCACGACTGGGCCAGCTCGTCAAGCGCCCCGACTTCGCGGGCAACGACGCGTTCAGCAATTTCGACAGGCTTGGGTCCAACAGGCCGACCCAATGCGTCGCCCAAGCTATGCGCGACGTCGGTCGAAAGTACGAAGACCCGGTGTCCAGAACGCGCAGCCGCCATCGCGGTGGCGAGGGAAAGGGTCGTCTTCCCGACACCGCCCTTGCCCATATGTAGAAGGACGCGCACGGATTAGGCATTGCCTTGTGGTGTGCCGGCCGAGCACGCCGGTGAGACACGAAAGAAGACCGACAATACGCCGTCGCGAAAATGGGCTTCGCTCACGTCCAGAAGCGCCATGCGGCGCGGGAGCTTGAGCGCCCGGTTCATCGACGCGCTCTTCACCAACAGGTCCCCTTCTACTTTGGCGATGTCGAGCGCATGGAGATCCGCGCCAGGTAACGGGATCGTGACCGAGTACTGGTCACCTTTTCGGTGAAACGAAATCGGTTCCACGCTGGCGAGCAACGCGTCGGGCTCGCAGTCCGAAAACAGATCACGTCCATGCTCGGCAAGTGCAGTGGCACCGACGACCTCTTCACGCTGGAGCACGCCATTGAGAATCCGCAGGGGTGCGAAGGCTTCGGCGATCGAGACAGTGCGGTCCTTTTGCACGTCGCCCCATTCGCGGTAGAAGGGTTCGCGCAGCGCGGCTTCGGGCAGCAAACGATTGATCACCACAGCGTCACACCGCAGCCCGAACAAGCAAAGGTCGGTGAACGCACGCCGCGCTTCTTCGATCACCATTTTTTCGGTCGTCACGACAAGCCGAACAGTGGTGTCTTCTGCGACGATGCGTTCGCGCAGCCCCCGCAACTTGGCGTAAAGAAGCGCTTCGATTTCGGCAAACACCGCGGCGTCGGGGAGCGGCGCGCTCACCATGCCTTTCGCGAGGGGAGTCATCACCTTTGCGAGCGAGCGTTGGATCTTGAGCAGCAGCCGAACGCTCTTGTGCGCGACCTCTGGCAGGGTCAGTAGGCGAAGCGTTGTGTCCGTGGGCGCGCAATCAACAACCGCGAAGTCGTAGTCGCCCGATCGCGCAAACTCGTCGACAGCGAACAGGGTCGTGATCTCTTCTGCGCCGGGCAACAACGCCAACTCTTCGGCCAGAACCCCGTCGATGCCCTGGTGCTGAAACAGCGAAACGAGAAAGTCGTGGACCTTGCCCCAGTGCCGCTTGATTTCGGCTTGAGCGTCAACCTCAATTGCTGTGAGGTTGGGAATGATTTCTACCGGAGCAGCGCCAACTCGCCGCCCCAGTACATCGGACAAGCTGTGAGATGCGTCGGCGGAAAGCAGCAGTGTTCGTTTCCCCGCTTTGGCGGCGTGGATCGCAGTTGCGGCTGCGGTCGTCGTCTTCCCCACTCCCCCCTTGCCTGTGTATAGAACGAGCCGCATGAACAGAACGTATCACGAAGCGAACGCGACCTCCCGACACCGGGTAACTTCGCGCTACGCCGCGGCGGGTGCAGAGCGAACCGCGGGGGTGTTCGCCGGTGCCTGGGGCGCGGTCGTAGTCGTCGCAAGCCTCACCCGTACCGCGGCCGTTCGGGTCGGAAGCATCGACCGTTCGGGTTGGGCCGCAAGCTGCGGGGCTGCGACCGCGGCTGTCCAACGATGGTGACAGCGCTTGCATTCGTTGAGAAACATCGACTCCATCCGGGGAACAGGGCTCGTCACTTCGTCAGTGAATACTGAACAGCTACCGCAGAGGTCGCAGGATGGACTCAAAGGCTGCATCGAAACACGGGGTGCAGTGATTGTCGCGGCGGTTGTGGATATTCTCATTTGAAGTTCTTCCCTTCTGGTTTTCGGTGTTCTGATTTTCGCTTCTCAATCTCAGATTTCGGCCTCTGTATCCGGTCTTCTGGTTCTGCTTCTGCCTCTGCTTCTGCCCTATTTCGTGCTGTTCTTGTTGCAGTTCGTGCTGCTGCATTCGTACCGCGCTGAAGTTGCGCGCTTTTATGGTGCTCTCCGAGGCGCCTTCCGCAGTTGAAAGCGCCTCGGAAAGTCTGCGGGTTTGGGGTCGAGTACCCGCTTGCCTCATAAAAGCGGTCCGCTGTGACAGATCCGGTCATCGAGTGCTTGATTTCCACAGTTTTCGGAGAAATATTTTTTGGCCTGCTCAACGCATAAGGCCGCGTCATCGCGACCCCACCCGCGCTGAACTACTCTCCATGCGTGGTTCGGCGTACACGACACAGTCAGAATCAACGGAAGTTCGACAGCAGATGTGTCGCAGACGGCGCAAAGCAAGGAATTGCATTTTGAGCAGCGATAACGAATTCATTCGACGGTTCACCCACTGGGACGCGAGTTCGATGAACGCGACCGGCGCCTGGGCAGAACGTCGAAGGCTCGCCAAGGCGATGCGCGAAGTGATCGCGCGCCTGGTCGAAATCGACGCTCCCGAAGAGGACCTCGCCGAAGCTGCCAATGCACTCGAGCGCTATTCCAAACGGCTGTTCGAATACCCCAAAGGCGCCAAATATGAGGGCTGGGCAGAAACCGCGGTGTCGGGAGACGCCGCCGCGTTCTTCGATCACAGCCCGCTCATCGGGCTCGCGAACCCACTTTCCCCGCCCATTTCGCTTGTCGCCGACCGCGACAACATGACGGTTGAGGGAAGGGCAGTTTTCGGTTCGGCCTTCGAAGGGCCACCCGCCTGTGTGCACGGCGGGTTCATTTCTGCAGCCTTTGACGAAGTGTTGGGCTTCGTCAACTCGCTCACGGGAAACCCGGGCATGACCGCGCGCCTCACGATCGACTACAAGCGTCCGACGCCCCTTCACACCAACTTGCATTTCAAAGCCCAACTCGACCGCGTCGACGGCCGAAAAACTTACGCGAGCGGAAAAGTATTTGCCGACGACCGCTTGACCGCGACCGCCGAGGCCTTATTTCTAAGCGTGGGCGCAGAGAAGTTGAGCGACCTTTATATGGAAGGCCAGGAACGAGATCGCGAAACCGAATTATTCGATGACGAGTAAGTGCAATTGGCGCGTCTCAGCGAAGAAAGTGCGCACCAATCGCCGCGCCGTGGTGACCAATAGAATAGAAGTGGGGTGAAGCACCGCACAAATACGCACATCGACTACTACATTGCGCAGCACGAAAATACGATATTCGTTATCGATTAAGCATTAAGGAGGAACGCACGAAAAGCAAAAGACGACGTACGTTGACGAACAACAACAAACGTTAGAACGACGCAAGCAAGCCAGTTTCAATCCAACGAAACGTACTTTCATTAAGAAAGGAAAACACTTGCAGATACATTGGCACCAGGCAAAGTGGGTGGGCGACGAACAGAAGACGCAGATAGAAGAGCGGATTCACGCTCTTGCGGACCAAGGTCACAACGACTTGATCGACGTCAGAATCTCGGGCAACCCATCCAAACACAAGGGCCACACGGACCACGAAGTCCGCATCACCTGCGAGGCCCGCGGACAAGAAATTGTCGCGACTCGCACCGGCCCAAAACTCGAACGCGCGCTCCACGACGCGCTCGAAAGCTTCAAACAACAGGTCCGCTCCATGCGCGCAAAACGCAAAGAGCACCGCGCACCAAGAGCCATTGCGCCCGCTGATGCGGACCCGACTGATTCAGAAGCCGAAATGGAATTAGAGAGCCCGTAGCGATCTAGGCGCGGTTCTTTCAATAGATCGAGAGCGAACAGAAAAGGCAGCTTCACCCCGATGGGGTGGGGCTGCCTTTTTCTACTTTGAACACGAGGCTGATTCGACAGTCCGACGGTGCGCCGACCCACCCCGCCTTACCGCCGCCGAAACTCACGCATCGTCGTCACCGCACCCGGCACCAACCAAGCAAAGAAGACCGCAGCAAGCCCGTACGCGAACAACGCATAGATAAACGGGTGATAGTCCACCGAGGCGAAGCGGCTGGCGATCCAATAGATCGCTGTCGAAAGTGCGAGCACTGCGATCGGAGTCCAAGCGGTGCGTCGTAGTGTGACCGCGATTGCCATGATCCAGTAGTAAGAAGAAGCGGGCGTGAGGGCGAAGATTGCCGCGATGCCAAGCGCTGCGGCTTCCGCGATTGAACTGCTCCACACGGCGAGCACGAACAAAACGAGCATGGTTCCGGAGAGCAGCACCCGGCCAACGGTTTGCTCACCGAGGCGTGCGTTTACTTCTTC
This sequence comes from Myxococcales bacterium, assembly GCA_012960035.1. GTDB lineage: Bacteria > Myxococcota_A > UBA9160 > UBA9160 > UBA4427 > DUBZ01. The sequence continues at coordinate 149,471 of DUBZ01000137.1, forward strand.
GCGAGTGCGCCGCTGTGGGGCCTCGTCATTGAGGTTCGACATGAGGAAGGTCGGACCACTTACGAATAGGGTGTCCATCCCAACCTGATTCGTCCCCCAAGTTTCGCGGTGCACTTGTATGTCACGAGCGAACTCACTCCAAGCTGACACCCCTCTGCCCGTCATGCTCCCACCGACAAAACCAATGCAGAGGATTGCGATACATCCCGCGGCGATTCGGAAAGACCATGTTGGTCGCTCGCCTGAAGACCAGGCTTTCAAAGCCAGCAGCCCCGGCCCCAAGAGCAGCACGATCGGGAACACCCGCACAACCGCGGCATAGCCGATCAACGCACCCGCCGTGGCATAGCGCTCGCGCTTCAGCATGCAGATGCCCATGATGCTTGTCGCCAACCAGTCGAGACGTAGGAACGAGCCGATGAAGAGATAGCGCCAGCCAAAACCAAAGCCCGCAATCGCGAGCGCGAGACACGTGGGGCCAAACCCGTAAGTTCGGTACACGAGCGCGAGCATCACGATCATCAGAACGATGTCGAGGCTTGCGAGAAACCCGAGAGCTGCGGGCGTGCTTCCTATATGGGTGTCGAATAAGCGCGCGACGAAGGTCCACGCGGGAGTTGGGTTGTAGCCGTGGTCGTGACGAATATTTTCCCAGAAGCGCGGAGGCGTGCTCGCGATGTACTCGTGATGGTCGGCGACGAACTCTTGCCAGCGTTCGTCGCGAAAGCGCGCGCGCACCTCGTCCATCTTGGTTTGATGTTCGGCAACAGAAACCATCGTGTTGCTGTCGAGATCGCGTACGCGGCCCACCGCCATCTCAGGCGCGGACTCTTGCTGGGCGCGAATCGACGCCGAGTACAAGCCGTCGTAACCGAGCTCGGGGAAGTACTTCGAACCGAGCTGGTAGTGATAGAGCTCCCAGCGATTTACAAAGCCGTCGCTCCACTGGTGGTACTGGAGCGTAAAGTTGAAGAATGCGAGCGCTCCGGCAAAGGCCGCAAAGCCGTAAGCAAAACCCTTGAAGCGCTTGAGCGCCGGAATACGAACTGCGAGAAGCAGGAGCAGCACAAGGCAGCCCATGATGATTCGCACGCCGGTGTCAGAAAGGTGAATGCTCACGTGAAGTGTCGACGATTATACAGGCGGGGCACCCAACGGCTACGGGAGCGCGTTAGCGAAGCTCGCGCTTCAAGATCTTGCCCGACGGTCCCTTGGGCAAGCTATCCAGGAACGCGATACTGCGGGGATACTTGTACGCGGAGAGCTTCTCTTTGCAGAACGCGATCAGGTCTTGCTCGGTTGCACTCTGCCCGTTCACCAACGCGACCACGGCCTTCACTTCTTCTCCGTGGCTTTCGTCCGGGATGCCGATCACTGCGGCTTCTTCGACTGCGGGGTGGGCGTAAAGCACCTCTTCCACTTCCCGCGGATAAACGTTGAATCCGCCGCGCAAAATCATGTCCTTCTTGCGGTCGACGATCCAGTAGCAGCCGTCTTCGTCGCGGAGTCCAATGTCTCCCGAGTGAAACCATCCACCCGCAAACGCTTCGGCGGTTGCCTCCGGGCGATCGAGGTATCCCTTCATGATGTTGTGGCCGCGGATACAGATTTCGCCGCGCTCACCTCCGGGCACCGGTCTGCCGTCGTCGTCCAAAATTGCGAGTTCGACTCCCCAAACCGGGTAACCGATCGAGCCGGCTTTGCGCAGTCGATCAAGGGTGCTGAAACTCGCGATCGGTGAAGTCTCGGAAAGTCCGTAGCCCTCTAGGATCGTCACGCCGAATTTCTTCTCGAAGTCGTTCATGACTTCAACTGGCATCGGTGCGCCGCCGGTGAGACAGATGTCGAGGCTCGACAAGTCGTAGGTTCGGTCGCCTTCGTAGTGGAGCAAGCCGAAGTACATCGTGGGAACACCGGCAAAGATATTGATGTTGTCTCGTTCGATGATCTCCATGGCCTCTCTGGCGTCGAAGCGCGGCAACAGGGTAAAGCAACCGCCAGAAGCGATGCATCCGTTCTGAACCACGACCTGACCAAACGAATGGAAGAGTGGAAGGGTTGCGAGGTAGCGCCCCTCGCCTTCGGGTACGGGAACAAGCTTCGGCGCGACGAACGCGCAGTTCATCAAGATGTTCGAATGCGTGAGTTCGGCGCCCTTCGGTTTGCCCGTCGTTCCCGACGTATAAAGGATCACCGCGGTATCGTCCGGCGAGGTTTGAGCCAAACCTTCGATCGGCCCGCTCTTCGTCATTTCTGCAAGTGTTCCGACGCCTTCGTCACCGGCACTCACAAACGGCACGCTTGCGAGCTTGGCACCTTCGCTTCCGACGTCGCCGAAACTTGTGTGGGCGATCAAGATCTTCGCTTTCGAGTCGCGCAGGAAGTAGTCAACTTCGACCGCGGTCGCGAGCACGTTGATGGGCACCACCGTCGCCCCTGCATAGAGAATCCCAAAGTAAGAGATCGTGAACTCGGGCACGTTGGGGATCAAGACCGCAACCTTGTCGTTCATTTTGATGCCACGTTCTTGAAGCGAAGTCGCGACGCCGCGTGCGGCCGCGTCAAGTTCGCCGTAAGTCATGCTGAAGTCGCCCAAACGCAACACCGGTGAATCGGGATGGTCGGCGGCGCCAGCTTGCAGGATGGTTCCAAGGTTGAGACTCATGGGGATTCCTTCTTCTCTGAATGACGCGCTTCTAGACGCGCTTCTAAATCACGAGCATGCGGACGGTATGCGCCGGATGAATTTAACAGATGAACCCGAGAGAAAGCTCAGACGAAAAAGCCTTCGCCCTCAAGTCTGAGGCTGGTGCGCAATGCGTCGGCAAGGCCTTGCAGGTCGTGGGTTCGAATCATGTCCACGCCCTGACGGGCAGCATAGAGTTCGGCGGCCAGGGTCGCGGGCAAGCGCGCTGCAACTTCGCGGGGGGGCCCGATTTCGGACTCAGCACAGATCGCGCCCAAAAACGATTTACGCGAGACCGAAACGAGCACACGACAGCGCACTTCGCGTCGCAGCCGCGCAAGGCCCTGCAACACTTCAACCGAGGGCGCTGGATCAACGCCCAGAAAGAACCCCATGCCCGGGTCGGCGATCATCCGGCTTCGGGCAATGCCGGCGCGTTCAAGTGCACCCAAACGATCTTCAAAGAACGCTAGGACGCGATCCATCATCGGCTCCGGGCCGGCGCTTTCACGGGTCGCGGGTCCCTGTTGCTGGATCGAATGCATCACGACCAGTTCACAATCGCTCGCGGCAAGCTCATGCCACATCGCTTCGTCGTTGAACCCCTCGATGTCGTTCAACATCCGGGCACCATGAGCGATCGACCAACGTTGCGTTTCACTTTGGAACGAATCCACGCCGAACGGAATCTTCTCATCGCTTAGCGTCGCAACGACCGGAGCAAGGCGTGCAATTTCTTCTTTCGCACTCACGGCTTCAGAATCGGGATGGCTCGACGCGGGCCCAAGTTCAACGATGTCAGCGCCGGCAGCAACAAGCCGCCGCGCTTGCTCGATCGCGGCAGTCGGTTCAAGAAACTCGCCGCCATCCGAAAACGAATCGCGCGTAGTATTGAGAATGCCAACTAGGGAAGGACCCTGCTTATGACCTTGCTCCGGCATCACTCTGAACTCCCTACGCCTGCGATTGAACCCGCAACGCGGATTGGCAACGAGGAGCCTGACCCAAGACTCTGACGCAACAGACGTTTTCTAATCGTTTTTGGGCGCTGTGGGATAGAACGTTGCAAGAAGTTCGACGGGGTGCTGGACAAGGGCGGACATACCCCGATCCGAAGCGCCCCGGCGCAGTTGCATCATGCACCCGGGGTTCCCGCTTGTAATGACGTCCGGCGCGGCTTCCGCCAATGCGTCCATCTTGTCATGCAGAATCTCGTTCGAGAGTTCGCGCTGGGTGAGGTTATAGGTCCCCGCGGCGCCACAACATCGATCTGCGTTGGCGTGCGCGACGAGTTCGACCCCGGGCACCATTTCGAGCAAGCGACGCGGCGCCGCCGCAACACCTTGGGTGTGAATCAAATGGCAGGGGTCGTCGTAACAAACCCTTAGGCGCTTGCCTTTCGGAAGTGTTTCCGGAACCCGCAGGCCGACCTCATCCAAAAATTCGGTGATGTCTTTGACCTTCGCGGCAAGCGCGCGGCCGTCTTCGCCGATCCAACTTTCGGCTTCGCGGAGCGCAGTACCGCAACCCGCAGAATTCGTAACCAACGCATCCACCGAGTGCTTCGCAAAGACCGCTGCATTGTGTCGTGCGAGTCGGTGCGCGGTATCCGCGTCTCCTGAATGCGCTTGCAACGCCCCGCAACATCCTTGCTCCGCAGGCACGAGCACGTCGAAACCGTTCTCTGCGAGAACGCGAACCGTTGCGCGATTCACGTCGGGAAAAATTTCGTGCATCACGCATCCGGACAAGAACGCGACGCATCCACGTTTTTCGCCCACTGCCGCCGTAAACTCGGGGAGCCGCTTGCGCTCGGCACGACTCGGGATGTCGGGCATCAAGCCGAAAGCGTGCCGCAATGATTCGGGGAGCAAGGAGAGCTTGTCGAGGGTTGAAACGACGAAGCGATCCATTCCCATACGCGATACAAAGCCAAGCAAACCGACAACGCTTCGCAGTATGAACTTCCGTGGCACAACGTGCCGCAACGCAAAACGCTCAAGGGTGCGCGCGCTTCCACTGCGCAACCCGGCCGCCGTGACTTCTTCGCGCATGAGTTCGAGCATGCTTCCGTACTGCACCCCGGACGGACAGGCGGTTTCGCACGCGCGACAACCCACGCACAAGAACGCTTCTTCGGACGCCAGACCCGCTAGGGGCACGCGTTCTTCATGCACGCCCCGCATCAAGTAAACGCGGCCGCGCGGTGAAGAACTTTCGCGACCTGTCGCGAGATAGGTTGGACAAGACGAAAGACATAGACCGCAATGAACGCAGTCGAGGCTCTTCTCATAAATCTCGTCGAGGCGTGGGCCGTGTGTCGTCACGCTAGATCCCACCTACAAAGCGACCGGGGTTCAGGAGGCGATCGGGATCATACTCGTGCTTGAGTCGTCGCATGATCTCGAGTTGAGGCGACGCCGTTTCGCCGAACACGTCGAATCCGCGCTTCGCCTGAGTGGGAAGCGACTCGAATACCAGCGCACCGTCACTCGCCTCGGCGGCGGACCTTGCGACTTCGACGATCTGCTTCAACTGGTTGGCACCCTCACCGAGCGCTTGCGCGTTAGGCGAAGGGAAGTCGGCAAAGACGAGGCCGAGCCCGGGGTCGACCGTTGTAAGCGCTCCCGCTTTTGCGAGCGGGCGCACGCAGGCCCCAAGCTTCGTGGGCAAGGTCGCGATACGCACACGAACACCCGAGTCTCTCGGCGTCGTGGAAAGTTCGTCGCGAACACGATCGATCCACCCGAGTGCCGGGTCGCCGCTCGCGCTTTCGGGACTTGTGCCGTGGCACTCTTTCTCGAACCACTTTGCGTCGTGGATGCACTCTGACTCTTCACCCGCAAATTCAACGAGCAACACCCAACTTGCGGCAAGCGAATGTTGGAGCCCGACTCGCCGGGCCACTTCCGGACTCAGCAACACCGCAGCGCGCGCGCTTCCGCGGCGACTGACGGCGAGCCCTTCTTTCAATGCGGTTTCCGATTCAGAATATTCCGACACCCGAACTTCAACGGCGCGAGGCTTGGGCTGCAGACGCAACCAAGCTCCCGAAATTACCCCCAACGTCCCCAAGCTCCCGGTGTACAGCTTTGCGAGGTCGTATCCCGTGACGTTCTTCACCACACGGCCGCCACACTTCGTGAGGGTGCCTGAAGCGTGAACAATTTCTAAACCCAGAACGTTGCGACGCACCGGACCAAAGGCGAGACAACGCGGGCCGTAGGCGGCCGTCGCGATTGCACCGCCAACGGTGGACCCGGCGCCCCCCGCATCAAGGGGAAGTTCCCAACCGCACTCGTGCACGACCCGGCGAACTTCGGCAAGCGAAGTGCCGCTCGAGGCTTCAACGACACCGTCGTCGGGCTCGTAGCGTCGCACCCCGGCGAGTCGTTCGGTCGAAATCACGACATTGGCTTCGTCAGGCAGGTTGCCGAACCCCATCCGCGTTCCGCCACCACGCACCAGTGCGGGCAAACCCTGCACGCTCAATTGAGTGAGCGCACGCGACAACGCTTCGGGGTCTTCCGGCGCAAGCACCGCGGCGATTGATTGTCCTTCGATCTCAAGCCCATCACTCGGAGCAAAGTCCGTCGCAGGCAAGGCACTGTGAAGCACGTCGATCGCAGCTTCGTTCATGGGATCAGTTCCAGAAGATCGCCCCGGGCGTTGGGGTTCGACTCAACACATGCGCGCGTCACTGGCAACACTTTGCCTGGGTTGCAAAGTCCGTCGGGATTGAAGGCACGACGCAATCGCAACATGGCATCCAGGTCGCAATCACTAAACAGCAGGCTCATGAACTCCTGCTTCTCGGTCCCCACTCCATGTTCGCCGGTCAGCACGCCACCTACCGCGAGGCAAGCTTCGAGGATTTCGCGGCCGGCCTTCAAGACACGATCGAGTTCGTCGGGGTCTCGCTTGTCGAAAGAAATGATGGGATGCAGGTTCCCGTCGCCGGCATGAAAGACGTTGGCGAGCACGAGTTCGTAGCGTTCACCAATTTCGCTGACTTGCTCGAGGATCTCCGGAAGATGTGCGCGAGGCACAACCGCGTCGTGGACGTAGAGATCGGGCGCGAGCCGGCCCATGGCACCGAACGAACCCTTACGCGCTTTCCAGAACAGGTCTCGTTCGGTTGCATCCTTCGCAATTCGAACATCGCTTGCTCCTGCGTCGCGACAGAACTTTTGCATCCGTTTTACTTGGTCGTCGAGCGCGCAACGCGCGCCGTCGAGTTCGGCCAGCAGCACCGCACCGGCCGAACGCGGGAGCCCCGCCTTATAGACACTGTCTTCGACGACCTCGATGGTGCGCTGGTCGATAACCTCCAGGGCAGCCGGCACAAGACCGCTGCCCACAATCGCCATCACAGCGCGACAAGCGCTCACCACGTCGGGAAAAACGCCAAGCAGTGTCTCAATCCCTTCCGGAACTTCGAGCAACTTCACCGTAATTTCGGTGACGATCCCAAGCGTGCCTTCGCTGCCAGTCACAACGCCCGTGAGGTCGTATCCAGGAGCGAATCCCGAATCGTGCCCGAGTCGCAGAAGCTCGCCGTCGGGCATCACGAACTCAACGCCAAGAATATTGTCGGTGGTGGCGCCGTATTTCAGGGTGTGAGGGCCCCCGGAATTTTCGGCGACGTTGCCTCCGATGGTGCAGACCTGCTGGCTCGACGGATCGGGGGCGTAGTACAGACCCTGCTTCGCGACGACGTTCGAAAGATGCAAGTTCACCAGCCCCGGTTGAACCCGCGCGATCCGGTTCTCGACGTCGACTTCGAGAATTTTTTTCATGCGCGACGTTTCAATCACGACTGCGTTCGACTTCGCGTGGGCGCCGCCCGAAAGCCCTGTTCCCGCACCACGCGGAACAAAGGGCGTGTCGTGTTCGCGGCAGGCCTTCACGATCTGCACGACTTCATCGGTGTTGGCGGGCAAAACCACAACGGACGGTAGCTGGGGGTCCAGGGTCAATCCGTCGCACTCGTAAACGAAGAGTTCTTCTGGGCGGGACAAGCAAGCGGGCTCGCCCACGATCTCGCGCAGCCGGTCGATCAGGTCACTCATAAACCGTGAGCCCTTGGGCCAACGCACGCGGATGCGGGGGGGGCGGCTTCGCAGCAGTGCCGTGGGAGGTCCATGCTCGAACCATAGACAAGATGACTCAGAGCCCGCCAGACACGCGAATGGTTCTAACGCAGCAACTACCGCGACCCACCGACAATGAAACCAGCCACGGGCTCGAACTACGCGAGTCCGAGACGCTCCATGTCCTCTTCGTCGAGACCGAGGTAGTGGCCGATTTCGTGACGCACGGTGATCTGAAGCTGTTCGATCAGTTCCTCGTGGTCTCGGCACACCTTGGTGTGGTTCTTCACGAAGATCATTACCCGGTCAAGGTCGAGTGCTTGCGACGTCGTCGACGCTTCAGTTCGAGGCGAACCTACAAACAAACCCAAGATTTGGGGCGACACGTTTTCCGTGGCAATCAGCTCTCGCGACGGCAAGTCTTCAACGAGTACGGGTACGTCGGCGATGTAGTCGCGAATGGAACGCGGGAGATTGTCGATCGCGGTCGCGACTGCTTGTTCAAAGTCTTGCGTTGAAATTTCGAGCGGCAGTGGGTAGTGGTGCGGATCGAGGGCATTCGCGCGGGCAAAGGCCTCGGTTGCATGTTCCGCATCGAGCCTTTCGAGTACGAGCCCGAGGTAGTAGATCACGTGTGCAGAGTCCGGGTCGAGCGACACCGTATGCTCAAGCACGCGCTGCGCCTCTTCGTAGCGGCCGAGCTCAAACAAGATCTGGCCTTCGAACGCGCTGTAGACGGGCTGCATCCCCACCGCCTTGTTCGCGCGCCGGACGAGAAAGATCGCACCCTCCAGATCGTCGACGTAAAAGAGAGCCTTTGACTTGAGGTAGTAGACCTCGGCCTGCACCGAAGTTTCGGGGCGCGGGAGTTCTGCGCGACCACTGAGAAGCTCGTCGCAGCGTTCGAGGGCGGACTCGTACGCGGCCAACTCTTCGATCATGAGTTCGATGCGATTCAGGTGCGCGGCAGTAAATTTCGAGTCGGCGAGGATTGCGCGTTCGAATTCGTGAGCGGCTTCGTCGATTCGACCCTCATCCCAAAGGATTTCGCCACGGCCGTTGTGAGCCTCTGCACCCGCGGGGTACGCGCGAAGCGCCTCATCGAGCCAAGCGAGCGCCTCGTCCATGCGTCCGCGATGGGAAGCCTCCATGGCCTGGTCCAAGCAATCCCAGTATCTGTCCTTGTCGTTTCGCATCGGGCCTTCCACCGGGTAGAACCTATGGCCAGCGACCACACGGGCGTGGGGTCGCTTTGCTGCGTAGTACAATAGCAAACCCTAGGCCCTGAGATCTTTCTCTTTCAAGGCCGACATTCGCAGTTTGGACCCGGTTCCATTGCGCTTTTTCATGGGCGAGGTGACCGGCCGGGCAGCCGTTCTCGATGTCTCAGCAACGCCGACGGTTTGGGTGTATCCAGGACATCCAGATCGAGCCTTTGCCCCACCTTCCCACGTACGGCTCAACGTTCCAGCGACGTTGGATCCGCGTTTGGGCGCCGTGCGCCTTCTGCCGCACCGTCTCCTAGCGTCGCGTTCTAACCCTACGCACCGGGGATCGCATAACCGTCCCCGAACGTTCGGCCCGAGAAGTACTTGCCGAGCTTTGCGTCGAGCTTGTCCGCCGTCCATGTTCCTTCATTCTGGAATTGGCTTTCGGCCGTCGTGATGTCGGGGCGGCCCACCACCGTGATGTTCTCTCCGCAGCAAGTAAACACCTGGCCAGAGATGTTCGCGGCGTTGGGCGAAGCCAAGTACGCGACAAACGGAGCCGTGTTTGCGGGATCGAACTGATCGAAGCCTTCTTCCGGCTTTGCGAACATCTGAGAGAGCATGCCGCCGGTGTCCGTCATGCGCGTCCGTGCTCGCGGGCAGATGACGTTGGCCGTAACGCCGTACTTCATCACGGCAAAACCCGTGGACAATGTGAGCGCGGTAATGCCCGCCTTGCCGGCCGCGTAGTTGGGTTGCCCAACGGAGCAGTAAAGAAAGGCTTCGGACGAAGTCCCGATGATGCGACCGTAAACCGGGCCGCCTTCTCGCTTCGCCTTCTCGCGCCAGTACATCGATGCAAACTTGAGCGAACAGAAGCTGCCCTTCACATGGACGCGAAGCACGCTGTCGAAGTCCTCTTCGTCCATGTTGAAGATCATCTTGTCGCGGCAGAAGCCGGCGTTGTTGACCAAAATGTTCAAATCGCCGTAGGTATCGATGGCGGCCTGGATCATGGCCTGGGAATCGTTCCAGTCCGCGACGTCGCCAAAGTGCGCAACGGCCTCGCCGCCCGCGGAGCGAATCTCTTCAACGACCGCGTCCGCGGCGTGGGTGTCGCGTCCGCTCCCGTCACCGGAAACACCGAGGTCGTTCACAACGACCCGCGCGCCCTGGCGTGCAAGTTCGAGTGCTTCTTCGCGCCCGAGTCCTCGAGCTGCGCCCGTTACGATCGCGACCTTTCCGTCCAACGTCATAATATCTCCGGACAACCCGGCAATACCGGGACGTCAGCGTAAATGGATTGATCCGCGCTTCGGTGTTCCTGCGTGCGAAACCGTTGCGCGGGCTTTGATATGCGAGTCGAAGACCCTGAGCGTGTCGACTAGACGCGCTCGATGATGGTTCCGGTTCCGACCGCGGCGCCGCAGCACATCGTGATGAGTGCGGTGTTCTTGTCCTGGCGCTCGAGTTCGTGGAGTGCCGTGATGATCAAGCGTGAGCCCGTCGCGCCGACCGGGTGCCCGAGTGCGATCGCACCGCCATTGACATTCACACGACTTTCGTCGGCGCCGCAAACCTGCAGCCACGAAAGCACAACCGATGCGAACGCTTCGTTGACTTCGAACAGGTCGATGTCGTTGATCGCCATGCCGCTCTTCTTGAGCAGAGACTGGGTGGCGTCGACGGGACCGTCGAGCAGGAAGTAGGGATCGGCGCCCACGACGACATCGGTGATGATGCGCGCGCGAGGCTTGAGGCCGAGTTCCTTGGCCTTTTCAGCCGTCATCCAAAGCACCGCGGCCGAGCCGTCAGAAATCTGCGACGAGTTGCCCGCCGTGTGCATGCAGCCCGGCACGACTTCGCGAAGTTCGCCGAGCCCTTCGAGGGTACTGGCGCGAATGCCCTGGTCGGTTTCCACGAGCCGGGTTTCACCGGTGAGGTTGCCTTCGTCATCGAGCACCGGAGCGTTGATGGGCAGGATCTCGTTCTTGAAGCGACCTTCGTCGCGCGCTTGGGTGGCGAGTTGCTGAGAGCGAAGCCCCCACGCGTCGACGTCCTTGCGCGTAATGCCGCGCTTTGCTGCGATGCGCTCGGCTGCGGTGAATTGTTCGGGAGACATGTCCCAAGACCAGCCCTGCTCTTCGTTCGGGATGAAATAGCCGGGGCCGTTCATCACGTTGGCGCCAAGGCCGACGCGACTCATCACTTCGACGCCGCCCGCGATGCCGCAGTCGATGCTTCCGACTTCCGTCAGGGCGCGGACCAAGTGGTTGGCCTGCTGACCCGAACCACACTGGGTATCGATCGTCGTTCCGCCGCCAGCCCAACCCTTGTTTCGGTTCAACCAAGCAATGCGCGTCGCATTGCCGGCCTGCTCACCCGCCTGGGTGACACAGCCACCGATCACCTGCTCAACGAGGGCCGGATCAATGCCGGCCTTTTCGATTACGCCGTCGAGCACAGTCCCAAACAATTGCGCGGGATGGAAACCGCTTAGATCACCCTTGATCTTCTTGCCTCGGGCAATGGGGGTTCGCAGTGCTTCGACGATGACAGCTTCGGCCATGAGAGGTTCTCCTGTTCTTAAGGTCAGTCGGTGTCCGGCTGCATGCTCGGACCCAGTTGGTGAGTCGAGTCTCACCGGGTGTTCGGAGGGTCAGAGATGACCCAGTCGAGCAAAGGCTCACAAATCGATCTGATTGATTCGGAGCTTGGCGCGGTTCTTTGGGCGGGACGCCCACGCCCAAGATCTTGCTCGAATCGGCGGCGAGTCTAGCCCGGAATGAGGCCGAGGCACCAAATGCGAGCGTGCCGCCAGCAAGAATTTTGGCTTCGAATCGCCGGTCGCGCCTGCGGTCATTTCGTGCCGCGCAAAACCGTGGCAACTGCGCCGCAAGCCACCGCAATTTATACTCATTCACCGCGTGCCATGCCCGGCGAGTCCAACGCGCGCCCCAAGTTGGCGCTCCGCGGCAACCCCACTGAGCGGTACGGACCCGGTCGGACAATGCCGGCCCGATCCGAACCGCGACAGTTTGGTAGGCCCTCCAGGATTTGAACCAGGGACTACCCGGTTATGAGCCGGGTGCTCTAACCGCTGAGCTAAGGGCCCGTGCGCAAGACTCTACCACGGTCATCCTCGCAATCGATCTCGGCCTGCAATTTGATTTCCAGTTCTGTGAAATGCAATGCGGCAAACGACACGCGCGATTGGTTGTCGCAGTCATCTGAAGCTGACATAATCGCCAACATGACAAGCGAAGCCGCCACGCGCCCACACTGCGTCGCTGTCATTGGGGGCGCGGTATCTGGAGCAGAAGTCGCAGGACGACTTGCCAACAAAGGTATCTCAGTCGCTGTATTCGAACAAAACCCGCGTCCATTCGGCAAGATCGAAGACGGCCTTCCTCGCTGGCACCACAAGCTAAGGGAAAAGGAATACCGCGCGATCGGCGCCAAGCTTTCTCACCCGAACATCTTCTACGTTCCCAATACCGAAGTGGGCCGCGACGTTGGTTTTGCCGAACTGTGCAACGACTGGGGGTTTAGCTCCGTCATCCTCGCGAACGGCGCTTGGCGAGATCGCCCGGTGCAGCTCGACGGCGCGGAAGACGTCGAGGGCAAAGGGCTCACCTACCAGAATCCATTCGTCACCTGGTGGAACCATCTCGATGAAGCGGGCGCCGATCCCAGCTTGTTCGATGTAAAGGACGACACCCTCGTCCTCGGTGGCGGACTTGCCTCGATCGACGTCGCCAAGATCGTGATGCTTGAGACAACTCGCGCAAAACTGCTTGAACGCGGCATCGATGTCGACGTCATCACCCTAGAAGTGAAAGGCATCCCGAAGATCCTCGAAGGCCACGGACTTACAGTTGGCGACTTGGGTCTTAAGGGTTGTACAATTTTTTACCGCCGTCGCGTCGAAGACATGCCGGTGGTCACGATCCCAGATGGCGCAACCCCGGAACGCGAAGCCAAGGTTCGGGCAAGTCGTCAGACCTTGATCGACAAAGCGATCCGAAAATACGGCTTCGAAATTCAAGAACTCGCGGTCGCCGACTCTCTTATCATCGAAGACGGTCAACTCGCGGGTCTTGTTTTCCGGCGCACGAAGGTGGAAGGCAATCGCGTTGTCTCAACCGACGAGACGTTCGAACGGCGCGGAGCCGCCGTCATCAGTTCGATCGGCAGCATCCCCCAGCCCATTCCCGAAATCAAAATGAACGGTGAGCTCTACGACTTCGCGGACTGGGACACGGGCCGCTTGAATGGTTACCCGACTGTGTTTTCTGTCGGCAATGTCGTTACGGGCAAGGGCAACATCGTGGCATCGCGAAAACATGCCGAGCGTGTGACCACTGCGGCGATCGAAATCTTTCTCGGGGTGAACGAAAACCCCGAAGCGTCACGCGAAGATCTCGCAAGCCCTGCCGCCGCCCAGGCGGAACAAATCGCAAATGACGTAGTTGCGCAGCTTACTGTACGACCCGAGCCCAGCGAATCGGCACGCAAAGCAACTCTCGAACGTGTTGCCGCACGCCAACGCGAAGTCAATTACACCAACGACTTCAACGCTTGGCTAGAACTCGTCGCGCCGAAGCCCGCTTAAGCGAACGTCTTCGTGTTCGTCGTTAAGGAAGCGGCGGAGTGCTCATTTGTGGAGCGATCCGTTGTCGCGAGCGATCTGCGAGCCACAGTATTCGCAGTGGGTGTCGCTCGATTCAACTTGCGCGCTACACGAACCACAGCTGTAGACCCGGGCCTCGACGGCTTCGTACGCGGGGTTCTCGACCTCGCTACCGCAGCGACAGTTGACGTTTGGCTCCGCAACGTCGGTAACGTCGTATTGGGTATGACCGTCTTGGCAAGCGATCAGACGCACGCGCATTACTCGATAACAATCGCGACGAACCCGAAGTTCCGCCTCGCAAGGCGATGCCGTCTCGACGCAGAACGGTCTCGAAAAGCCGTCTATTGCCTAATGGGACTCTTTTCTCACTGCCTTGACCGCAAGCCGAGGGGTGCCGGCAACACGTATCGCGAGCGTCCAACTCACGTGCAAGTAAATGGAAAGAGCGAGGCCTTCTGCTGATGTTTCGCGGGGCCCCGAAACCAGGAGCGCGGGGTGTAGCCCCACGATGGGTTCTTCTAAGCTCAGACTTTCAGGTAGCGTGCGCGCGGACGCGTGCGAACAAGCGGAGAAGGTCGTGGACGCAAAAGATTTGAACGGACGAGGTGCAGTTGTCACTGGAGCGGCTCGAGGCATTGGCCTCGCGGTCGCACACCGCCTCCATCGCGCCGGAGCCAAGGTCGCGATGCTTGATCGAAAAGAAAGTGATCTCCACAAAGCGGCCGCGCCGCTTGGCGGCATCGCGATCGAAGTCGACGTGCGCGATTCCGCCGCGGTCGAAGAGGCGATCCAGACCGCACACGAACGACTCGAGCGGCTGTCCATCCTCGTCAACAACGCCGGCATGGGGATGCTTCAACCCCTGCACGAGTACACCGACAAACAGTGGGACGACATTCTCGCTGTAAATTTGAGTGGCACCTTTTATGCGATGCGAAGCGCGATCCCTTTCATGCTCGAAAGCGGCGGCGGCGCGATCGTGAACAACGCCTCCGTGAGTGCCAGTAGCCCTACTCGCGGCGAGCTTCCCTATTCCGCCGCGAAAGCGGGTGTCATAGCGCTGACCCATGGTGCTGCCCAAGAGTACGGACCGACGATTCGCGTCAACGCGATATCACCGGGTGTTGTGCGCACCCCCATGACCGAACTCTTGTATTCGAATGCTGAAATTCTGGAACCGGTCGAGCGCTCAACGCCGCTGCAACGCACAGGTGACGTTGACGAGATTGCAGACGTTGTCCACTTTCTCTGTTCGGACGCATCGCGCTTCGTCACGGGACAAAACATCGTCATCGACGGCGGGCTGAGCCTGCCCCAAGCGGGCATCGATGAGACGTTGAAGTGGTCTCTCGACATGATGGCGAAAGCGAAGGCCAAACGTTCTTAGCGCGACGCCGGCGCTTGAGCGCTGAGCACGCGCGATGCCGCCACCGAAACCAGCCCACTCGTAGATCTCAACGACGACTTGCGGCAAATCGCGGGTATCCCCCTCGACCAGCCCCCCCCATAGACGACGTCGCATCCGCGGCACCGAACCACGGTGCCCGCTCTCGCGCCGAAGTCTTGATCGATGAAATCTGTGAGCGCGGAATGGACGCACCCGCCGCTAAAGGTCTGGCAGACCATGTCGTCCTGCACCACGCGCTTGCGCGAACCCTCGGCGTGACGACGCTGTCCCGCGACATCTCAGCCAGGGGCATGGAGCCCGAAGCGTCGAGAGAAGTGGCCACGCTCCTGCTCGCGATCGAACTGATGGATCGCGGCGCCAGCTACCAAACCGTTGTGCGGCATCTGAAGCAGCAACCCATCTCTGCGGGCGAAGCCCTTGCCGGTGCTCTTGATGCCAGTCGAATCCACCGCATCGCAAAACCCGAGCCTGTCAAAGAAGGCGCGTTCTTCGCCTACCTCGCCGCGGGCGTTACCGCGGTCACGGTCGCGATGATCATGCTCACGGTTCTGATGAACTTCGCGCAGTAGCACCGCCCAAAATTACATCTTGTCTTTCAGGTGCTCTCGAATCGCACGTCGGTAAGCACCCGCCTCGTTGAGTTCTGGATTGCTCTTCCGGGTGGCATCAAGACGTCGCTTGAGTTCATCGACATCGCCCCCGCAGACCTTCAGCAGGTAGTCGTGGTCTTCCTCAGGCGCGCGACCTTTGCCGGGGATCATCAAGCCAAGCTGGTCCGCCACTTCCTTCCCGCGACGGGTCGTTAAAAAGATTGCGACGACTGCCGCGACCATCAACGCGACCATAAACAATCTCAGCATTGTTTCATCCGATTTGCATCGAGCGGCTCGTTGACGGGCTAGCCGAGCAGTTCAAAAAACAGTCAGTCGCAATGATTGCGAACAAATGAACGGCCGTAGTACCCGCCAACCGCGAAACCCCTGGCCTTTCAAGCGACCAGCCTAGCCACGCGGTCGATCCCGAAGAAAGCGCAACGACCCAAAAACGTGTAATCGGCATTTTCTACCCGCGCAACAATTAGTGGTGGTCCGTACCGAACAACACCTGTTCATAGTGGTCCGCCGTTTCTGCCAGATAGGCGACGGCGGATTCAATCTCACTTGGGTCTGAGTCTTCGAGGGACAGGGTGTCGGTCATGCAAAACTCGTCGCCGTTCAGCGCAAGCGCACCGTGGGCCAAGCTCGCGTTGGCGCGCAGGGCTTGTACCAATTGTTCGCGGCGCATTTCGACCGAAACTCCGATCACGCTGACGAGTCGAATGAGATGGTGCTCGGCATTTTCAAAATGCTCAAACATAACGACCTGATGTCGCCCGTTCGCATGGGTGACGTTGACACCGCTGGGGAGAAGTTCCCAACCGCGTTGCGCGCACACCGTGCGCAATATTTCGCCAAAAGCTTCTTGAGTCGCCACGTGAGTTCTGATTCTCGCTGAGTTCGTTTGTGCGTTGCCGTGCACCGCATGGGAGATTGTGGTGATTGTAGCCGCGCGGGTCAAAGTTTCGTGTAGATCCGACGATTCGGATTATCCGAGCGCCACCAATGCTGTGCCCAAAACCGGGGTTTCGTTGGCCTCATTGGTCATCGTGAGATCCAATTCGATGGTTTTGCCCTCTTCGTCGCAGTCCGTCACGACCCCGTTCACGCGCACTTGCGTGTCGGCGACGAGTGGCGCTCGAAAGATGGTGTCGAGCCTACGCACTTCCGCACCGGGCGCCCAGGCGTGTATCGCTGCAGCAAAGATACCCTGGCTCATGATGCCCGGAACGATCGCACCCGGCAGGCCTGATTTGCGGGCTTCTTCATGGTCATTGAAGCGTCCAAAGTTCATCCCGGCCGCGACGGTAAAAACTCGAACCGTCTCGATGCGAATGTCGGCCAGGGTTTCCTGAAGTTCGTCTCCGAAGTCGACGTCGGTAAATGTGCGCCGGGTTTGATCCGTCACTTACATCTCCCCTAGGCGCATCACGAGGCGCCAATCGACGATCGCAACTTTGGTGTCGTCTTGATTTGTAAATTCCATCCGGTGTACCACGAACATCATCGGCCCCGATCGACCCGTTTTTTCGTAGATGTCGTGGATGTGGCTGCGGCCCGTAATCGTGTCGCCCGGGCGAATCGCCGCGAAGCTTTCGCAGCACTTGCCCGCGTCGAAGCTACGCCGGATGTCGGCCGGAAAATTGTCGGGCAGGTTGCGGCGACCGTGGAAGTTTGACGCGTAGTTGGGAACCGCGCGAAAGTCGGGGCTTTCCGAGTCAACAAAGCGGGCTTCAGTTTCGCCACATGCCTTCGCATAGTTGAGAAGTTTTTCAGTCTTGATCTCAAAGGTAGCTTCGTCGAATTCGAAACCGACGTGTTCCTTCTTGACCGCGGGAATATCGATCTCCATTGCCTTCCTTCGCCTGTCTTTCGATATTGTGATCGAAGCGCGCGGGCCGGATTAGGCCGCGGATTCAATTTCTGATGACGACGCACGATACCGATCGCCGGCCAGCGACGAAACGAGGTCTTCGATCGTCTCGATCTTGTCCTCAAACACCGTCACGCAGCGACCAATGTGGCTCACAATGTGGGCGTCACTTCCGCCGATGCCCCGGTACCCGTATTCGTTGGCGAGCCGAACCGCTTCGACGTTTTCAGTGCCACGCCCCCCGCCATTGAGGGTTTCCACAACCTCGACGCCAGGCGCCGGACCCAATTCGTCATAGTGCGAAAACATGCCGACGATCGCGCGACTCGGGTGACACGGCACCGCGAAGGCGCCACAGCGATTGCTTTCGCGAAGCACAACTTCGAGAGGCACGCGCACGTCCGCAAAGTCGAACGCGTGCTCAAGGTCATCATTCACACCGAAGATAAGCACGTGCCCATATTCGGTTTCGACTTCGCTCGCCTTCAAAATTAGAATGCCGTACTTGTCCTCGAGTGCCCGGTAATCAGACCCAGAGTCGTACTGGCGATGCTCGCTCAGTACGAATCCGTCGAGCTTGAGTTCGCGCTTCGTAATCCATTTGCAGTAGTTTTCGACCTTCGCTCGCCCGTCGTCGGACTTGATCGAGTGGTTGTGTAGATCGAGGATCATGCTGGCCGAAACCTTGGCACCGCTGCGCCATCTTCGTTGCTCTCGTCTTCGATGTCGCAGAACTCAACGACAACCGGCATGCCGATCCGCACGTCGGCCGGGTCGCAGCCCACAATGTTGGTCATGAGCTGCGGACCTTCTTCCAGCGCCACGTAGGCGAGCACATACGGACAAGCCTCGCGAAACGCCGGCAAGCCGTTCTGATTCGTCACACTAAAGGTGTGAACCGTGCCGCGACCGCTCGCGACAAAGTGTTCGATGCCGTCGGAGAAACACGACACGCACAGTGCGCGCGGCCGATGTTGAACCACACCGCAGGCCCGGCAGCGCTGCAGAACAATTTCGTGTCGCCCGCAACCTTCCCAATAAGCGCGTGTTTCCCAGTCGAAAGGCTGAGCGTTGTACTGAATTGATTTTGCCATGAGTTCCGCCTCAATCCGTTCCGAGGAGCAAGGTGGCTCCGCTGTGGGAAACACCAAGAATCCCACCCGTGCCATGCACGCATGCGATCTTTGCCTCGTCGACTTGCCGTGCATCGCATTCGCCGCGCAATTGTTTTGCGGCCTCGATCACGAGGAAGATCCCGCGCATTCCAGGATGGTTCGACGATAACCCTCCGCCGTCCGGGTTGACGGGCAAAGCCCCCCCGATCCCGATGCGTCCGTTTTCAACGAAGGCCCCGCCCTCGCCTGGCTTACAAAATCCCAAGCACTCCAAAGTGACGAGCACGGTGATCGTAAATGAATCGTAGAGGGTGCAGAGATCGACGTCGCCGTGGATAAGCCCCGACATCGCGAACGCCTTCTCGCCCGACTGCTTGGCAGCAACCGTGAGCAAGTCCGGCGTGCCGAGCTCTTGGTGGCAAACCGCTTCGCCACAACCGAGCAATACCACAGGTTTTTTCTTTAGGTCACGTGCGCGTTCGAGGCTCGTCACCACCACGGCACCACCGCCATCACTGATGATGCAGCAGTCCAGAAGGTGGAGCGGGCTGGAGATGACTCGGCTCGCCATCACGTCTTCGACTTCGATCAAGTCGCGCATTTTTGCGTTCGGGTTTAGCGATGCATGCTTGCGCGTTGTTGTCGCGATTTGCGCGAGTTGTTCGCTCGTGGTTCCGTACTTGTCCATGTGCTGCTGGGCCACCATCGCGTAACTGCCGACGGTCGTCATGCCGTATGGGCTCACGAAGGCACCAGCGGGGTCCTTCCCGCTCGACGCCATCCCGGTGCCAATCGCCATCGCGTTCGATGCCGCGGTACTGCCGTACAGCACCAGCGCGACGTCACACATCCCAGCATGAATCGCGGCGGCGGCGTGGCTCACGTGCGCAACAAACGAAGACCCACCGATGTTCGTCCCGTCCAAATAGTTGGGCTTGATATTGAGGTACTCGGAGAGATGGACGACGCCCATGATCCCCATCCCGATGCCCGCAGCAAAGAGCCCATCGACGTCACTGAGTTCGAGCCCGCAATCTTCGAGAGCACCGCGCGCGCACTCCGCCATGATCTGCGATTCGGTTTTCTCTGGCGCCCAGCGTGCAGGGTGTTCGTAGACCCCGGCGATTGCGACTTGTCCCGACACACTCATGACAGCGCTCCCAAGAATTCATTGAGTGCGCTCGCCAATGCTTCAGGTTGCTCGGTGGGAAGCATGTGGGCCGCACCCACGACCCCCCGATACTCTGCGCCGGGAATCACGTTCGACATGCGTTCGGACTCCGCGCGGATTGCGTCGGTGTCGCTGTCCCCCACGCATACGAGCGTGGGAACCGTGATCTCGGTCAAGCTGGAGGCCCCGGCCCAGTCTCGCATCGCCATCAGGTTCGCATAGATGACCCGCGGGTCCGTCTTCAGCGTGTCCATGAAGCCCGACCGAATGATCTTCGCGTCGCATCCTTCGGCAAAGGCCTTGATCTCAAACTCGCGTCGCGCGCGCCCCACCGAAACGAGACGCGCTCGTTCGATCAAGTCGTCGCCGCAGGAATACTGCGCCGAGCAATTGATGACCGCGACCGCTCGCACCACGTCGCTGTGTTCGAGTGCCATCTGCAGAGCAACATTGCCCCCCATGCCGTGGCCCACCACGACTGCGGGTCGATCCACCGCAAGGCTCTTCAAGACACCGGCGGCAAAGTCCGCCATCGCCTCGATGCTGCCTAGACTCATCTGCGATCCGGAACGATCGTGACCGGGCAAGTCGAAGGACACGGGAGAATGGTTCGCCGCAAGGTTGGCGTTAAGCGCGTCGAAGTTCCGGCTGTTCCCACCCGTATGGTGAATACACAGCACGATCTCCCCGCGCGAAAGAACCGGCGGAACTTCGGGCAATGTCGTGGGGCCGCAGTGGCGCAGGAAAGTGGCGGTCCCTTGAACGTCTATGTATCTGGAGGGCATCGGCGAAGGGTAGAGGTCCGCGGTTTCCGATGTCAAACGCGAGCATGGAGCTGGCCAGGTTTATTTTCGTTTTCGCGAATCACCGCAACACGTGGTCGCGATGCTGTGCAACCAGCTAGGCTGCGCGAATGATCGATGCACCTCACGAAGCAACGCCCGGGCGCGCTGGCCCTGTCCTCGTCACCGGCGGCAATGGCCAGATCGCCCTGCAATTGTTCGAGCGACTCGCGTTACGAGGGATCCCCGGGCGCGCCGTGGTGCGAAGTGAGCGCGCGGCAGCTCAAGTCGCCGAGCTCCCGGAAACTTTGCGGCCCGACATTCGTGTTCTCGACTACCGCGACACCGACGCCTTAACCCACGCTGCGGCCGGCTGCCGCGCGATCGTGCATTTGGTCGGCATCTTGAAAGAATCCGTGGGGACGAGTTACGCCGACGCACACGAAAACACGTGCACCGCAGTCGCGAGCGCGGCGAGCACGCAAGCGGTTGGGCGCGTCGTCTACCTCAGCATCTTTGGGTCGAGCCCAGATTTAAAAAACGCATGTCTCGCCTCCAAAGGCCGCGCCGAAGAGATCCTGCTCAAAGGCTCAGCGCCGACGACGTTATTGCGCGTTCCGATGGTGGTCGGCCCCGACGACCCGGCATCTCGCGCGCTGCGCGCACAAGCGAAGAAACCAAGCGCTCGGTTGATTGGGGGTGGACTCACCATTCAACAACCGCTCGACGTACAAGATCTACTGTCCGCGTTGGTCGCAGCAGTCGAGGACGAGTCGGATGCTTCCCACACGCTCGATCTCGGCGGGCCCGAAGCGCTGCCCCATCACGCACTTGTGCGCCGGGTCGGAAAGCTACACGGCAACGACATCCAAGTTTCGAGCGTTCCCCTCGCAGCCGTACGCGCCGCTGCGTGGACAATGAACTTGATCATGAAAAATCCGCCCATCACCCCCGCAATGCTCGGCGTGCTTCAACACGACGACAAAATCGACAACAGCGCGGTGCAGAACGTGCTCGGAATTAAACTCACACCTCTCGATGAAACGCTCGCGCGCTACATCGGACCCCAGGCCAAAAGTTATGACTGAATCTAGTTCGACTCCTGACGAAGCGCCCGAGCGCAACGTAATTGCACGGCCCAACATGCCCCTTTGGCAGCGGGCACTGCCGTGGATCATTTCCGCCATCTGCTTCGCGTATCTATATACGAAGATCTCCGGCGCAGCAGGACGCGAAGGTGCAACCGTCGTGTCTTACTTGTCCGGCATCTTCGCAAGCGTGCCGTGGGGGAGCTGGCTCGCCCTGATGGTTCCGTATTCGTTCTTGTTCTTCTTGATCGACTCGCTCGTGCTATGGCGGGTCGTCAACTGGTACAACGCGGAAGTTCGTTACGTCGACATCCTGCCCATTCGCGGCAGCAGCTACATCCTGTCGATCTTGAACGAGCAGGTCGGGAAGGGTGCAATGGCGCTCTATCTCAACCGACGCAACGGCGTGCCAGGTTGGGAGGTAGGCTCGAGCATGCTCTTCATCATGTTCTGTGAGTTCTACTATCTACTCACTTGGGCGAGCGTCGGGTACGCGTTGCAGGGTGACTCTCTCCCGGACGTCTTTTCGATGATTCCGAGAGTCGCAGTCGGGGCAGCCCTGGTCTTCATTGTCTTCCGGCTGTTTTTCCGGGGCACCTTGTTTCCCAACTCGACCGTTCGCGACAAACCGATCTTCCACGCGTTCCGTCAGGCCCGGACTTGGCACTTCGGGATGATCATCCTGCTCAGGTCCCCGGCTCTACTCAGTGCCGTATGGGTTTACACGGTGGCGCTCAGCTACTTCGGCGTCGAAGTCGGCAACATGCAGATGCTCGGGTACTTGCCCATCATCTTCTTCGGTGCCGCCACGCCCGGCCCCATGCGCACCGTCGCCATTACGCTCTGGGTTGTGTTGTTCCCGGGATACGAAGGACAGATGACTGCCTTCGGTTTCGTGCAGCACAACTTCTTCATCTTTTTTAACGCGGCGATCGGGCTCGTCTTTCTCAATCGGGCGAACCGAGAGCTCTTTGGCCAACCCGAGCAGCAGTCGGGCGGTGAAGCCTAAGAGACGACTCCCGCGACCAGGGCGAGAGCGGCTTCGTATTCACCGCCATAACTTACCCGGGTGATTTCGTCGTAGCGAAATTCCGTTGTGCCCTCTTCCCATTCAGCATCAGGGTTGATCTCCCGGAGCGCAAACGTCTCGGAGCCAAACGAGGTGATCTTGCCGATATCGCAGGCCTCGGGCTCTTCGACTTCTCGGTGGATCACGATCAAAGGCGAAATTTCGCTCACGGTTTCAAGAACCCGGCGCATCGAGCTCAAGTCAACCGGCGGCGCTTCGGGCAACGGATCACCGCGAAGCCGCAATGCCGATCGGTAGAAACCCGCGTGAGGCGCGGGCGCGTCGATCTCGCTGATTTGGTCGCGGTAAAAGATGTCGACGCCGTTGAATCGGACGCGGTCATCTAGGAAAGCGAGGCAGACGATCCCGTCGCTACTGCTCAGAATCTGCCCTTCAATTTCGGGACAGCTTTCTTCAAATTCAGCGCGCACAACATGGACGAGAGTCTCGTCGGCGATCGCGCTATCGAGCTCGGCTTGAAATTTCATCGGGGTTCCGTTCTCCAAAGAAGGGATCGAGACTAACACAGCACCACTTGAAGCCGGCTCATCCCCGCTTCGCGCTACCATGCGCTCGCCGCTCTCAGTAGAGAGGAACTGCGCCGCCAACGCGGGGCCTGTAATTGCAAGCCAATCGCTTCGCCCTGCTAACAACATGAAGAGACGCAAAGAAACAACTGGAGACGCTCGAAGTCCGCTACTTCGAAAGAAGCGAAATCGAAACCCTCGATGCACAGCCGTGGGTCAAGACGGTGCTAGAGAACGCGTGGCGAAACCGCGAACAGCCACACTTCGCCCCGCCGACATAGGCGCCGGGTCAGCCATAAGCTCACCCAGCAGTACGTTGTGTTGCGCTCAGCGAACCTTCAAGAGCAAGATCTGATTTTTGACGTCAAGCAGTGCGCCGTAGTGCCCAAGAAATTCAGCACCCAACACACCGTCGGGTCCGTCGACGCCCGACTTCACACTATAGACCGGGTCGACGTCCCCAGCGTGGATGTCAATCGGCCCCGTCGATTTCCCATCGAACTCGATACCCAGAATTCTGCCTGTGTAAATCCGAACATTCTTACGACGCGTCGGGATGATGATTTCTGTCTGTTCGAATGCGATGTCGAGATTACGCAATGTGCCGATGTCGAAGATCGAATTTTCGCTCGTGAGATCGAGCATGAGCCGAAGCTTCGAACCGTGAATGGTCCCCTCGACGTAGAAGCGTCGGTCTTGGCCACGCTTAAACGGGATGGATACGTATCCCTCAGCGCTCAAGGTCGCCCTGACTGCTGCGAGATCAGCAGTCGCCGCGGATGGAATCGCGGCGGCGAGCCAGCACAGTGCGATCAGTATCGTGACTACGCGCATAGATTCTCCCTTTCAATAAACAATTACTTAAGCGGTGTTCCTCTTTTGCTTTCGAAGATCAGTGTGCTTCTAAAGCGCTGAGCATCGAGGTCCTCGGGCCGCAGCGTCAGATAGTGTTCAATTTGCCGAAGTGCCGCACTTCGCCGCCCTTGCGCGAGGTACGCACGCGCAAGCGCCGCTTCAAACTCGGGCCGGGTGACGGGTTCAATCAACCTGCGCGCTTCGACGAGCATTTGTTCCGCGGTTGTCGCGTAGCGGGGCGACAGAGCGAGAAGCAATCTCGCGAATTCATAGCGACAGTTCACATGCGCGTTCGCGAGCGCCAGGCAGCGGTTCAAGCTGGTGTACGCCGACGCGCCGGTGTCGGGAATTTCAAGGAAATGGCCCTGCCGATACAGCGTGCCCGCACGCAGAAAGAGTTCCGGGTTGTCAAAGTCGACGTTCAAAAGGACACTCGCCCGTTCGACGGCTGCGAACCAGCGTTTCTGAACGCCTCTGCGTTCCTCTTCCGACTCGAACGACGGTGGGACAGAGCTCAGCCATCTGTCGAGGTCAGCGATCTGCCGGTCCAACTCGAGTAGTTCGATCGTCAGCTGTTGATCGCTCGGGTCGATTCCCGGAACGAATGCAGGAGCCTTGGGGACGGGAGAGCTGCATCCGAAGGTTTCACCCAGCAAGGACAGCGCGACCACGATGGCGACTTGACGAAACGCCAAGGCTATTTCTCCTCGATTCCCAGAGGACACACCGCGCGATTGTCGCGCGACGAACATCCAGCCTCACCCGTTTACGCTAGCTCAACTCGACGCGGGCGCGGAAGCACCGTGCAACTGACGCGATCAAAAGCCTGCGTACCCGCCGAATAGAAAGTCTTTCTCCTCGTTCGTCGACTCTCGCCCCATGGTCTCGTTTCGATGGGGGAAAGCGACCGAAACGCGTGATGACGTCGCGGTGTCGCTCCGCGTACTGGGTGTAGTGCTCGAAGCGCTCGTACAGAAACACGGCTTCGATGGAATGAAGGATCTCATCAAAGCCGCGGGAAATTGAAAGCGTCGGCGCCGCACGCAACCATTGCCGCGTAGACTCCTAGCGCGGGTCGGGGTCGAAGCGAAGCGCGAATGCGAATCCAAATGCGAGCGCGCCACCTAGAAGCGCGCCCAGGGTATTGCAAACAAGATCCACGAGCGAAGACGCGCGCCCTACGATTTGCGTTTGCGCAAGTTCGGCGAACAGACTCAACGCAAACCCTGCCAGAACCGCGACGACAACTCCCTTCACACCCCGCTTCCATGCGAGCAAGAATGCGAGCGGCATGAAGCCCGCGATGTTGCTCACGATATCGAACATAAACAGCGACACGTTTGCCTCGTCTACTGCGTGGGTACTCAAGAACGTCTTGCGCGTGGGGCGCGTCATGCGCTCGGGGATCGTGAGATCGGGACCGCGCGCAACCGCGCTGCGCGTGCGCCGCCCTCCGCCTTCTTCAAACCGGTAGAGCGCGAGTAGCGACGCGTCATGGTCGAGTGCCTTGTCGGGAGCCGCACCCGAGCGGCGTGCATGTGAGATGAGCTCAGCTTCGGTGAGGACTCGGTCATACACCGCCACGCCCATCATGCCTCCGAGCCAGAAATGCCAGCCCGCGTTGGAACTCCCAATCAACAAGTGCCCGCCGAACGGGTCACCTTTATACGCGGCCGTTTCGCGTAAATGCAACGCAGTGGGTCGACCGTTTACATGAAGCGTGGTTCCGCCAATTGTGACGGTGAGCGCCAAATGGGTGAGCTGGTCGGGGCCGACGAGTCCGACTTCGTCGATTCCGATGTATTCGTCGTTGCGGGGATCTCCGCTCGGATTATCGGCTCGTCCCTGCAAGATGAACCCACGCGGAAATTGTCCAAGAACGAGCGATCGGCGTGCAACAGCTGGCTCGTAAAATGAAATGATCTCCTGGGGCCGTATGCCGGGGGTGAAGCCCGGCACGAGCCACACTTCGAGGGTAAGCTCGCCGGTATCTGAAATGATTGGCGCTTCGCTCAAGAGCTGGCTGACCCCCCCAAACTTCAAACCGGGGCCGGGCTCTCGCCAGCGCGTCTTATTGGTCCACGGCGGATCGCTCGGGGTCAAGACCGCGATCAAGACCAAAATCACATTCGCGGCCACGAGTCCCGGGCGAGACCGCTGCAATCGATCGCGTCTGCGTTGTTTCATGGACGGAGCGACTCCCTAAGCCCGGCGTTCGCTAGATCTGAGGCTCTCTTCGGTTTCGCCCTCACTCCCAACCACAGGAGCGAACAGACAGACCGGCGCGGCGAAAGTGCCGCAACCGTATCGCAATCCGTGGGACACCGGCTGAAAACGGTGGAGCGGTCGTTGATCTTGAAGTCTTGTGGGCCGATAAGGCGGCAGAATTACGAGCATCATTACGGGCACAATTCGGGGATGAGTGACGAGATGAATTGCCAGATGTTGCGCCGGACGGTCTCCGTTAGCATGACGCTTGCGTGCGTCGCACAATTCTGATTTCCACCACACCCGAGCAGCCACCCTCATGACCGAACTCCCGAAGCCCAATAACGACCAGGACCGCACGCTGATTTCGGATGTCGAACGGCACGGGTGGCATGTCATCAAAATCCCCGAACTCGAAAACTCACCGGGTTGGGTATTTTCGATCGGCTTGCATCATTCGTTCGGCCATCCAGAAGTGGTGGTCTTTGGCCTTCCAGATGAGATGGCGCATCAAATGATCAATAGCCTCGGTGACGACATCCGCGAGGGCGCCAAGTTCGAGCCCGACACCCTAGTGACTGGGGTGCTCGAAGATTATTCGTGCTCGATCAAAACCGTGGACCCTTACTGGTACCCACCCTTCCTCGGCTATGCGACCTGGTTTTACCAAGGCCTCGACTTCCCGGTCGTGCAGTGCTTGTGGCCCGACCGCGAAGGGAACCTCCCCAACGAAGCCGCGTTCGATACCAACTTGATTCCCTTCCAGCCGTTGCTCTGGCACGCGGACCCCATTGCTGCGCGGGCCGAAAAATTGCTCGCGACCCTTGATGATTAGACCCTTGATGATTAAGGACGAGTAGCGTCGTGCAAAGGCCGATCACCAGCTTCGCACTTGATCAAGAAGCGCATTGGACGGCGACGCTTTCGTGCGGGCATTTGCAACACACGCGGCACAATCCACCTATCTCGGAAAGGCCGTGGGTGCTCTCCGAAGAAGGACGGGCCTCGCGAATCGGCACCGAGCGCGACTGCTTCCGTTGCGATCAGTTCGAAATGCCGGACGGGCATGCACCGTATCAACGCACTCCTGACTTCAACCGTGACAGCGTTCCCGCCGGCCTACGCAAGTCTCACTCGACCAAGGTGGGTGTCTGGGCGCTGATTCATGTCGTCTCGGGAAGCCTTCGCTACGTGGTTGAGCCTCCAGTCCAGATCGACTCCGTTCTGACGCCTGAAGCTCCGGGCATCGTCGTACCCGAGCTCCTGCACCACGTTGAGCCGCTGGGTGACGTGGAGTTCTACGTAGAGTTCTGGAAATCGCTATAAGAAGAACAGAACGCACGCGCCCAAAAGCCGCGCAGTCGACCCAAGAGAGACCGCGGCCTGCAGGGAGGATATACACATCGATGTCAGGTTTTTTGGACGACCAGGACGCCGCCGAACGAATTCTCAACCACGTCGAGAACGGGACGACGGACCACAGCGACGAAGTCTGGCGAGAGCCGGTAGCGAACTATCTGAATCCCGCCCGCCTCGCGTGCGAAACGGATGAAGTGATGCGCCGCACGCCGATCGCATACTGCCCCTCCGCAGCACTGCCCGATATTGGCTCCTATGTCGCGCGCGAATCAGCGAGAACTCCGCTGGTCGTCGTGCGCGGGCGCGACAAGAAAGTCCGCGCGTTTAAGAACGCGTGTCGGCACCGCGGCACCCAGGTCGCAGAAGGCAGCGGCTGCGCGAAAGCATTCGTCTGCCCATATCACGGCTGGACGTATCAACTCGACGGCAGTTTGAAACAGGTCCCCCATGAAGAAGGCTTTCCCGGTTTCGACAAGAGTGTTCACGGACTCGTGCCCGTCGACTGCGAAGAACGCTTGGGCATGGTGTTCGTAACACAGGAGAAATCCCTGTGGAAAGAGTCGCCGTTTCAAGATCTCCCGCAGTTGATTGAGTCTGATCAAAAGCTAATGAGCGCGACCGAAGTCGACCTCGATGCCAATTGGAAAGTCCACCTCGAAAGTTTTCTCGAGGGCTACCACATCCGATTTGCTCATCCAGAGACGTTCTATCCATACGGATACGACAATCTCAACTTGATCGAGTTCTGTGGATCGCACGGGCGAATCACATACCCGTTCCGGCGGATCGAAAAGCTCGCGGACGTTCCGAAGGAAAAGCGCAACATCGACGGTCGCGTCACCTTCGTTTATCACGTGTTTCCGAATGTCGTGATCACGGTGCTCTCGCGGCACACCAATATCGTGATCATCGAACCCGTCACTGTCGACCGCACGCGCGTTGTGACCTATGTGCTCACCAACGCGGGAGGTGGCGAAGATGCCGCTGCACTGGCGGAGCGCGACCACTCATTCGTGACCCAAACGGGAGCGGCCGAAGATATCGCGTTGGTAAAGTCGATTCAGCGCAGCATCAACAGTGACGCGAACGAACACTTCACGTTCGGACACTACGAGTCGCTGATCGCACACTTCCATCGCAACTTGACGGCGGCCCTCGACGGGAAGCCGATCGAGTAACGCGTTACGACGGAGCGCCCAATGTTCGCTCGATCAGCCTTGGGGTACGGAGGCACGGCTCGCTCTGTGCGTTCCTGGTCGATGCACCGCGCGCTGTGCTTCGCGCTACTTGCTTGCTGCTCGGTTGGATGCCAACACGTCGAGACGAGACGCCACGTTGCGAACAAGAGTGGCGATCCGATTTCGAAAACCGACCCCCTCGCGACCAATCGCGTGTGGGAAGTGCTCGAACCCGTAGGCCGCGGGGATGAAGCCTCGCGAAGTGCTTTTTCCCAGGCTGCGGACCAGTTCGGAACTTTCGAGATCCACTTTTCGGGCATCGTCGTCGACGCAAAACGTTTGCGCGCAATTGCCGAAACCTCTCCGGACGAACCCTTTACCCGGGTGGTTCGCGAAAACCTGGGACGTCCCATCGACGTCGAAGACTTCGCGTTCTATCTCGACGATGTTCTGCGACATCGAAACGCTGGCTACCCGAAACGAACCGTCTTCCTTTCGAATCATCGCGCGCGCAAAGCCGGGATCACAATTCATCCTGACGACGTGTTCTTCAACCGACCGCGGCTGTACGGAACACGCCCCGTTGATGTCTACCACCCGATTCGGCCCGCAGAGATTACTTCCCCGGCCAAGCCGGGAGACGCTCTCGGGCCCAACTGGCACGCTCTGTACCGGAACCCGAGTGCCACGAGAAAACAACTTGCAGCCATCACGAAGAAGGCGCCCACGAGTACGTATGCCGCGAGGCTAAAGTCGTTGATCGATCAGATCAAGCAACAGAAGGGCGAGGTCTATCTCAACTCGACCGTGCGCGATCCTCGGCGCGGATACTTGATGTGGGGCGCGTTCGAACTTGCGAACACCACTTCTGAAGAAGGCGTTGAGTCAACGGCCGCGATGCTCGACAGCAGGAATCGTGACTGGAGTCTCGAAGTCGACATCCGCTGGCGACACCCGAACGGCTGGCGCGCGACTGTTGCCGCGGCGAAAGAGATGGCCGAGCGGTACGACGTTGTCTTCGCAACGGAGCAAGGCGCCAAAAATTCGAATCACTATGGCGCACGCGCCGCGGATCTCACAATCCTCAACCTTCCCCGGAAGCTCACCCTGCGAGCACCGGACGGTGCGGTCGAGACGTTTGACCTCTCGGCCCCCGACAACCCCCGCGACATGAACCTCGACCCCAATCTAATTGAGTGGATCGAAAAACACTTTCAGATGAAGAAGTTGCTCGGCGATTACCCGCACTGGGATGACATCGCGTCTGAGCGCATCTTGGGATCCGGCCCACACGCATTCCCGCACCCATCGTACAAGCGTGCGCGATCACGTTTGCGCTCCTCGCACTTTCTTCAGGTGCATCACAGCTCGCACTGTTTCTTCTAGACACCCTCACATGGATCGCGATCGCGCTCCCGACAATTGTCTTGACTGAGCGTGCGGTCATGCGAGAAGGCGAGCGGGCTTCGTAAATCCCCGTGCAAGCGTCTGCTAGGATCGGCCCTTCGAAAGCTTTAAGGGGTTGGATCGATGAGCGAGACACGACACGAAGAGAAGCTCGAAAAATGGGCGCGCAAGGGCAAGCCGGGTAGCGAGCCGGTCGCCGCCGCAACCGTAATCTTGCTTCGCGACACCGACACCGGTCTCGAAACCTTGATGCTCCGCCGCAATTCGAAGATTGCGTTCGGGGGCATGTGGGTCTTCCCGGGTGGACGAGTCGACGACGAAGATCGCGCGGGCATGGCTGCCGACGACGATCTAGGAGCTGCGCGCTGCGCTGCAGTTCGCGAAGCCCAAGAAGAGTCGGGCCTCGACATTAGCGACGCGAACCTCGCCCCCCTCTCTCACTGGACTCCGCCGGCTATTACACCTCGCCGCTTTCTCACTTGGTTCTTCGTTGCACCGGCACCCGCCACCCAAGTGGTGATCGACGACGGCGAGATCAAGGACCATGCTTGGATGAGCATCCGCGAAGCGCTTGACCGTCGCGACAGAACAGAAATTGAACTCGCGCCGCCTACCTTCGTAACCCTGCAATGGCTCGCGAATCATGGGAGCGTCAGCGAAGCGACCGCCGCTGCAAACGCTCGCGAACCCGAATTTTTTGAGACGCGCATCGCGGTCAGCGACACGGGGCCCATCGCACTGTGGCAAGGCGATGCGGGTTACGACAACTCGGACGCCACGGCTCCGGGTGCGCGACATCGTCTATCCATGCGAAAATCTGCCTGGTCGTACGAACGAGATTTCTAAACCCCGCTGGACCGACGTCAAACCGATGCGCCCGCAATCCGGAGTTAGACCGAACATGAGTTCGACCTCAGCTCGCTGGCAAAAATTACGTCGCCCCGCCCTCTACCTGGTTATTGTGGGCTGCGCGTTCGGCGCCGCGCAATTGCTCCGGCAGCGCGTCGGCATTGAGCTCTCCGCCGAATCCATCCAAGCGTCCGTGAGCAAGCTGGGTCTTTGGGCGCCAGTCGGTTACGTGGTGCTCGTGATGTTTCGGCAGTTGATGATCCTGCCGTCAATGATCTTGCTCGCCTCGGCGGGCCTTCTCTTTGGCGCACCTGTCGGTGCTGCGCTCGGAGGTCTTGGGATCACTCTCAACGCCTTCACTTTGTTCGGCACCGCACGACTTCTCGGTCGCGACGCAATTCTACCGCGGATTCGCGAGAAGTTTCCCGACTTCGAAAAGCGCTCCGAGACCGCCGGCCCCTGGGCCATTGCACTCATGACCGCGCATCCGTTGGGCGTGCTGACACCGTTCCACATGGCGGGAGGCGTGACCGGAATCTCGGTGTTTCGGTTTTTTCTTGCGGTCGGCCCCGCTGCGTTGTTTCGCGCAACGTACTTCGCTTTCTTCGGCGCCAGCCTCCTCGCAGAGAACACGGCAGGAATCTGGATCGCGTCAGCCATCCTGGTCGCGGTCGCCGGCCTTCCCCTTCTCCACCCCGGCTTGCGCGCACGCTTGATGAAGAATGTCCGCAGTCAATCAACCGAACCTACTGACGAGACACCCTCGTAACCAACGACGTCCGTGCAACTCGGCCGCGACCCCGTGTCTGGGGGCGCCCTTCCAAGGCCATCAAGCCGAAACGAAGCGCACAAAATGAAAACGGCGCCCCGGGAACCGGGACGCCGTTTCTAATTTTGAGGTTCGTCGCCTATTGGGGCTGAACGCTCGTAGCCTCGGGGCCCTTTCGGCCTTCACCGGGCTCGAAGGACACTTTCTGACCTTCGCTCAGCGACTTGAATCCGTCGCCGTCAATGTTTGAGTAGTGAACGAAAAGATCTTTGCTGCCGTCGTCCGGCGTGATGAATCCATAACCTTTTTCGTCGTTGAACCACTTAACGGTACCACCTGCCATACTTTATTTCTCCTCCCTTCAACCGACGTCCTCTCATTCAATGAGATCACGAAATCAATTGGAAGGGATATTGCGATATTGCGATTTTGATGCGCTTATCGATTTTTGATTTTCATTCGACGCACCAGACATTGTGCCGAGCGCGTCTAACGGCCTAGAATTTTCGAGGCGCCAAAACATTACCCTAGCGATCCCCGTTTCCCAACCGGCGTTGCGCTTTGGCTCATTTGCAAGCTGTGAACCCAATGTTGAGGCCGTTGCATCGCTGAATCCCCGAGGTTGGATCTCTACACAGCGGCGCGGTCACCCTCGGCCTAGCCCGTTCAGTGGACTTAGGCGTCGCACAGCGGCGTGTATGTCGTCAGATCATTTCGGGCAAAAGAACGATTTTGCGACGAGACGGTTTTCGGTTGTTTTCTAGGCCGCTCTTGCGGCGAGATACGCCCTCTTCCTTTTCTTCATCGTCAGTCGCTTGATCTTCGCTCGCTCGGTCAGCACCTCGTCCTGTCTTCCGAAGTCAACATCGGCGGGCGTCACATTGTCAAGCGATTCGTGATCGCGCTCGTTGTTGTCGTTCGCGACGAAGTCGCGAAGCGCAACTTCCAGCTTCCACCGGAAGTAGACTCCTCTGGTCGCCAACGCCTGGTCAAGTAACTCTGCGTGACATCGGTCGCGCCGCCACTCTCGCGCTCTCGAAGATGCGTGGGGTCTGCATGCCTTCTATGGTGCGGACGCGATGTGCATCTTGATCTCCATGCGTAGTGACCGACGTGAGAAGTGGAAGCTGTAGCATTCTAGAAGACATCTCCTATCGTCTGAGCGCATTGAGAACGCCGCCCCGAAACACGCGATCTACGAGAATGCAGGAGATGTTTCGCACGATGAGCGACCCATCGAAGGACCCGATCAGTCATGGACGCGAGGAAGCGGGTGCCTATTGGAACGCGCACCCGATTGCGACCGATAGCGTTCCTCATCCACGCGGCACGGAAGAGTCCTTCGACGCGATATTCGAGCGCTGGGAACGGAGGATGAGTGAGCGCCGCCTGGCTTTCTTGAATTCGTGTCGCGACAAGCGGCTGCTCGAAATCGGATGTGGCATCGGGATCGATGGTCGCTACTTCAGTTCCCACGGAGTGAAGTATCAGGCGGTGGACATGAGCCGAGAGAGCTTGAAGCTCGCCCGGCGTCACTTCACCATGAAGGGCCTATTGCCTCGGTTCGCTAATGCCGATGCAACTCGGTTGCCCTTCGACGACGACACCTTTGACGTCGTGTATTCGAGTGGCGTACTTCACCACGTGCCCAACATGGTCGAAGCCTGTCGAGAAGCCGTTCGCGTCTTGCGACCTGGTGGGACCGCCCGGATCATGCTCTATCACCGGGCATCGTATCACTATCTGCTCGTTCACTGGCTGGTTCGGCCGCTGGTCTGGTTGCTGCTCGCACTGCCATTCGGAACCGCGATCGCTCGGCGAATGCCGGACAAGTTTCGGCAAACCTACGAAATTTGCCTCGAGGACGGGTTCAGCGCCGATCGCATACTTTCGATCAGTACCGACACCTCCACCCCAGGCGAATCGAACTACAACCCTCTTTCGTACTTCGTCACGCAAAGTGAAGTGCGAACTCTCTTCGCGGGATTGGAGGGCTTCGAGTTCTACACCACCGAACTGAAGTACTACCCTCTGCCTTTCATGCGCAAGGCTGTAGAGGATCGCTGGGGCTTTTTCTTGCAGATCACAGCTCGCAAACCCTTGAATGCGAGCGGCTGAAGCCGGAGCCCCTGGGTCCCGCCCGAGAGATTGCTGAAGACCGAAGAAAGACATCACACCGCCGGGCGAAGTCCCCAGAAAGCTCCGGGGCGAAACTCACGAACCGCCCGCTCGCGGACCTCTTGCGAAAACCTCGCTCTCTTCGTCGTGACTCCATCCTCTCAGGAAATGGCCCCTCCCCCGGCAAAACCGGGGCGATTCAATGCTGGAACTCAGCTTGAAATCCCGATCAATCCGTCTTAGCTGCAATTCCCATGATGAGTAATTCCAGACGCGCGCACGACTCCATGATTGGTCTATATTCCACGCTTCTCTGACCGGAGCTAGAATTGAGTCACCTCCTCATCATCGACGACGAACCCGGTATCGCCCGCCTCCTCCATCGAAGCCTCAGCGCGGAAGGATACGAGGTCCTCGCGACGAGTGACCCAGAGCATGGTCTCTCGTTGCTCAAGCAGCACCCCATCGACATCATCATCACCGACCTGTGCATGCCCGAAACAGATGGCCTCGAAGTGTTGCGCCGCAGCAAGTTGATCCGACCGGGGGTCGATGTCGTCATCATCACGGCTTTTGCCACGGTAGACACGGCCCGTGAAGCCATGAAGCGAGGAGCTGTGGACTACCTCACAAAGCCCTTCTCGATTCAAGACGAACTCAAGCCGCTGATCGAGAACATCCTGAAGGAATCGCCCCCATCCGATTCCACGGAAGAGGCGCACCCGGCTACCTGGTCCAGCGGCACAGACGTCGAGGAGACGAAGGGCACAAGCAAGACGAAATCCAACAAGACGGTGGCATCGGATGAATCCACGGTCATCGCCGAAGACGAGACGATGCTGGAACTGCTCGAGCGAGCCAAGCGGGTGGCACGGTCGGATGTCAGTGTCCTGCTGACTGGAAAGTCGGGGACCGGCAAGGATGTCGTGGCTCGCACGATTCATCGCCACTCCAGACGTTCCGATCGCCCCTTGATCAGCATCAACTGCGCTTCGCTGCCGGACACCCTGCTCGAAAGCGAGTTGTTCGGGCACACCAAGGGCGCCTTCACCGGCGCTGTATCGGACCGACCGGGTTTTTTCGAAGCGGCAGATGGCGGCACGATTTTTCTCGACGAAATCGGGGAGATCTCGCGCAATTTCCAGCCCAAGCTGCTTCGCGTATTGGAGAATGGCGAGTTCCACCGCATCGGGAATGCCAAGCAGATCATCAAGGTCGACGTCCGAATCATCGCGGCTACGAATCTCGACCTTGAACGCGCGATCCTCACGGGCAATTTTCGCGAAGATCTCTACTACAGGCTCAACGTCGTCCCGCTCCACATTCCCAGCTTGCAGGAGCGTCCCGACGACATTCCGGCTCTGATCCAGTTCTTTCTAGATCGCGCTGATTCAGGGCACAAGTTGAGTCGCGACGCGGAAGATGCGCTGCTCCGCTACGAATGGCCGGGGAACGTTCGGGAACTGCGGAACGCCATGGAACACGGAATCATCCTCAGCGACAAGTTGGAGATCCAATTGTCGGATCTACCCGCAGCAATTCAGGACGACCACCGGGCAAACGCCCCGAAGAAACCACGGGATCAAGATCAAGCCGGGACCCTCGAAGAGATCGAAATTGGCTGCATCATGCAGGCCATGGCCAAGACCGGGCACAACCGCACCCAGGCGGCCAATCTGCTCGGAGTCTCACGTCGTACTCTGGGCTATCGAATCGAAAAATACGGATTGACGGACCCTCTGATACAGGTTCGCCGAGCGAGCATGATGAAGAGCACTCGCTCCCTGAGTGATCTGCCTCGCGCCGCAGCAGGCGACAAGTCGAACCCCGAGCCGTCCAACAGCTAAAGTTCCTATTATCGGTACTTTTGTGTACGACCGGCCAGCAGGCGTGTTCTTCCACGCACTGACTGGGGGCTCCGAGCGCGAACCGGCTCTCGATGCGAAGCAGCGGGCGCGCCTGTGTCGCTTTCGTTCCCGAAGATTGCGAAAGGTTCAGAGCCCGTTCCGTGTGGCTTCGAGAGCGTCGCGCAACGCGCTGAGCAAGATCTTGCGTGTACAGGGCTTGCTCACGATCCCGCTGAGGCCTTGTGCCTTCAATCCATCGAGGTCCGGGTCAGAAAGGTTTCCGCTCATCAGCACGACGGGAATGTTCGGATTGATCTGTTGAAACTCGCGAAACACCTCCGCGCCGTTCATGACAGGCATACGGAAGTCGAGGAGGGCGGCGGCCACTTGTTCGTGGTTGTCCGCGAAAGCCGTGACTGCCTCCCCTCCGTCCTTGCAGGGGATCACGGAATATCCAGCATTCTTGAGGATCATACTGATTACTGTCATGACCCGTTCGTCGTCTTCCGCGATCAGCAAGACTTCGCCGCCCTCGAGTGAGCGGTTGCTCTCTTGTTCCGTCCCGAGGTATTCGGCTTGCATCGTGAGAGGGATGTGGATCGAGCAGACCGTTCCCTTGTTGGGTGCGCTCTCCAGCTTGAGCGAACCGCCAATTCCATCGAGATAGCTATCGAATACCGACAGGCCGAGTCCGGTTCCCTTGCCCGGTGGCTTGGTTGTGAAGAACGGCTCGAAGATCTTTGTGAGGTTTTCTTCCTCGATTCCAATCCCTGTATCCGCGACCACCACTCGGACAAAATCGACCGGTGGCGAGTTCGTCTCAGAAATTCCGATCTCTTGAGGCGGCAGGCGCACCTTGCAAGTGGAAAATGTCAACTCGCCGCCATCGGGCATGGCGTCGCGTGCGTTCAATCCGAGATTCAGCATCCCGCTCTCGAAGCGTGCCGCATCGCCGCGGGTGAATAGTGTCTCCGGCGCGAGATGGGTGGTGACCCGGATCGATGTGTTCAAGCCACTATCCAACAGGCGCACGGAATTTTCGATGCTCGCGTGGACATTGATGAGCTCATCCCGTGCGGGCTTGAAGTGGGCAAAGTCAAGAAGCTGACGCGTGAGTTCTGCAGCCCGCGTGGCGGCCATTCGCGAAGTACTCGCCAATTTGAGAGCATCACTGTGCTCCGGCGAATCCTGGAAGCGGCTTTCCAGCAGCTCGCTCGCTGACAGAATTGCCGTCAACAAGTTGTTGAAATCGTGCGCGATGCCCCCCGCTAGCCGGCCGATCGCCTCCATCTTCGTGGCATGATTGAGCTTTGCGGTCAACGCTTCCTGTTCCGTCACATCGCGGGCAAAGCGGTGGTGCTCGGTCGATCGGTCGTGTGGGCTTCCGACCAGAGACAGCTCCAGGGAGAACGGGCTTCCATCTAGACGAAGGCCGTGTGACGTCAGTTCGCGTTTCCCCCCTCGGCCTAGATCGTAGACAGCATTAGCCACGGCTTCGCGGTCTTCCGGTACGATCCACTCATTCGCAAGGGTTCCAATCATCGTATCGGGGTGGGATTGATGCATCATGGCAAAGGCCGAATTGATTTCGGTGAAGCGACCATCGATGTCGACGTAGGCAACGCCCTCGATAGCGGCCTCCATCGCGAGACGAAGACGGTTGGTTTCCTCCACAGCCTTTTGTCGTTCGCTGACTTCCAGCGTCAGCTGCTCGTTGGCAGTAAGAAGTTCGGCGACGCGCTCCTCCACGCGGGCCTCGAGTTCGACGTTTGTCTCCCGGATGATTTCGTGGCTCTCCTGGAGTTCTTCCAGCGAGGCAGAAAGTCTCGCGCGGTTTTCTCGGAGGTCGTGAGCACGGACCTCCAGTTGATCGATGGCGATGAGGGAAATAATTCCGCATAACAAACTCCCGATTAAGGTGGTCGAGCCCATGCCAATGAGATACGGGATAGAGAGATGCCCCGCGACAACGGGGATGTCGTTGAACAACGGTGCGTACGGAACCACGTCTAGCTGCTCGAGTACGGTGAACATTGTGGCAACCAAGGTCCACGTCCCGGCGCCAAGCAGCGTGGCTTTTTTGCCGAAGAGGGGAAGCGACGCCAGGACTCCGCC
>DUBZ01000137.1:187460-195629 GCA_012960035.1 Myxococcales bacterium
GACGCGTAGGGCACCGTCCATATCCCAAAGAAGTACGAGAACACCACATTGCTAATGGCAAAGAGTTGGATGGGCGCATGGAGGAAGAGCGCGCTGTCATTGAATCGACCGCGGGCGGCAGCCAAGGAAACAAGACCGAGCAGAAACCACAGCCCCAGAACGCCGTACGAAAGCTGGGTCTGGACTTTTAGTGCGGCGGGGTCGATGAAAGGGACTTCCGCTGGGTGTTGCGCCGCGTAATACAGCAACGCGGTTGCGTAGATCACCAGGCCCGAGACGACACCTGACACCAACGCAGACTTGCCGGCTGCGTGCCAAGTGGTGAGGTAGGAATGGGAGCTGAGTCCGGTGAACGAGGGTTCTAGCGGTTCGAGGTCTCGTTGCCCGGTGTCAGCGCCCATAGCTATGCCCCGTCATCGAAGACTTCGGAATACATCTACGACCTGTCATCAGGAGAGAGAGTAGGAACACATACTAAGTCTAGGACGCTTTAGCGGAGGGTGACACGAGATGATTTAAGGCGCGGCCTCAGTGAAATCCCCTAGTCAATGTGCGCGCAGTGCCCTTGCTCCGCAAAAGTGAACAAGTTGATGTATTCGCTGATCGCTTCCAGCGCGCTCTCGCGACGGTTTCGGTCAAATCCCGAGCTCAGTCTCTCGGAATAACCGGACATTAAACCGGTCGTGATCTGGGGAAACACCTTGATGAGTTCGGCCGCAACAGCGGGACGATCCTTGCGCGGCATAACAACATCGGAAACGAGCAGGTCGACTCGGACACCTCATGTCCCGGCTTCTGGAGTTGCATCGACATGGTCTTGCGAATGCTCGACTCGTCTTCCACCAGAAGGATCGTTGCACGCTCTTCCCCAGTTGCCCCCAGCACTGCCAAACTGCTTCGGGTCTTGCCTTCCGAAACGGAGCGACTATGCCTCGATCGGAATCTTATTGTCATATCCATAGTGACCGGTGGTAGAGATAAGGGGCCTTCTCTTTCCTACTCCCGAAAACGTAGATTGTTTTGCCTATCCACCACCGAGCCCCGTGGGCAGTCAAAGCCAGCCTGCTCGAGTGAATCCCCCCTGCTCGATGCACCGAGATCACCGGGCAGTTAGTATCCCCCGTAGGCGTCGAGCTGATGCGCTGCGAAGTCAACGGGGAAATCCAGAATGTTGAGACGAATTATTATGGGATCCGGGCCGGTATGGCTCGCAATGATTGGTTCATTGCTCCTGCTCGGCGCGGGCTGCGCGTCGATCAAGGTCACGGAAGGGGAGGTGTATAGGGGACAGAAGCTCGCCCGTCCGAATCTGATCTTCGTCCACGACTTCGCAGCGACGCCGGACGATCTGCCAGCTTGGTCTGATGCGGCCAAGGAACATGCCGGCGAACAGTCTCCGGGTTCGCCGGAAGAGATCGCGACCGGTCGGGAGCTCGGTTTACTAATGACCAGCGAGCTCGTGAAGCGGATCGGGGGAATGGGACTCCGTGCAGTGCGGGCGGTCCCGGACTCCCAGCCTCGCGACGGCGACATCGTGATAGTCGGCTATCTCAGCTCCATCGACGAGGGCAGCAGCTTCAAGCGGGTGGTGATCGGCTTCGGGTCTGGGACGGCCGAAATCACCAGCCATGTCGAGGGCTATGTCCGGACGGATTTCGGATTTCGTAAGCTTGGATCCGGCACGTTAGATTCGACCGCAGGAAAGACGCCAGGGGCGATCCTCCCGCTCATCGTAACGATCGCCACGGCCAATCCGATTGGCCTGATCGTGATGGCGCCGATCAAGATCGGATCCGAGATGACGGGTAGGAGCACTGTGGACGGGGTGGGCAAGCGGATGGCAGACAAGATCGCCGACGAACTGCAGAAGAATTTCTTTCACAGTCAGGGATGGCTCGACCATCCCTGACTCTTGGAATCACGCTCCGGCTCCACGATCTTCATCATCGATCTCAAGACTCGAAGAGTAGAGATCGCCGGGATCATTCAGCAACCCGAAAATGAAAGGGTTGCGTAGACCCCGGGACGGGACTGATGCGTCTCGTCGCCGCGCCACTGGTGTCCGGCTGCTATAGCGCTGCTCGAATCGCCGCATCAAGGCAGGCGGTCTTCGACAACATGGATGCCAGCACGCGGCACTCCCCCTATCTAGAGACTGTCTATTCCGATGCCGTCTGCGAGATGACTCGGGTCGACAGCGATTTCCCAAGCGAACCCACGCTTGCGGACTTCGGGGAAAGCGACCGAGACAGTGCGGGCATCGAGCACCCGGCACCCGTTGCCACGGCGCTCTCTCACCATCTGCTGGGCCCGATGAAGGGCTCGACGATGCTCGCCACGTAGCAGAGGCTCGGCAACGTCCCGTCCTTCAGTCGCCCGAGGGTTAGCGACGACAATCCCTATTCGGAGGCCCTGTTGAGGACGCTCAAGTACCGCCGGGAATATCCACGTGGAGCATTCAAGTGTCTTGAGGCTGCAAAGGATCTGGGTGGAGGGCTTCGTCGGCTGGTGCAACGCTGAGCACCTCCACAACACGGTCCGCTTTGTGACGTCTGAAACTCACCAGACCGGACACGACAAGTCGAGCCTCATAAACAGCCGGCAGACCTACGCCGCCGCAAGAAGGCGAGCACGCTTCCTCCATTGAGTTCACTTTTTAGTGCAGGGTCAGGCGCTCTCGATTTGGCTAGAGTGCTGAGCCGTGCACGCCAGAAACTAGACGGGCGTGACCTGGCCCGTGGGCAGATTGTAAAGAGCGCCGACAATATCAATTTTCTTGTCCGCGTAGCTCCTGGAAATAATCGGCGAGGCCTGTTTTAGCAGGGCCACCTGGAGCCGCACGTTCTCCGCACTGGCATTCTCCAGCAGCGAGCCCGAAGCCGCCTTTTGAGCGGCCTCCACCGCGGGCCGTATCCTTTCGGTGAGCGCCGGAAGGTGGCCGGGTAAAACCGCCTGGTCTCGAACCACCTTGATCGCCGCTTCCACAGCGCCGCAGCCTGTATGGCCGAGCACCAGGATAAGGGGAACCCCCAGAAATTGGGTCCCGTACTCGAGCGACGCGAGCACGGTCGGCGTCAGCACATTGCCTGCGACCCGCGCTACGAAGAGATCCCCTTGCCCTTGATCGAAGACCAACTCCGGGGCCACTCGGGAATCCGCGCAACTCAAGATCGAAGCAATGGGGTACTGGCCCTGGACCCGAGCGCCGCGGCCCGCGGCGAAATCATGCGAAGTCATCTGGCCCGCCAAATAGCGCGCATTGCCCGCCATGATCCGCTTGAGGGCCTCGTCGGGCGCGATGGCATTGGTGGGCGCCGCCGGGGGTTTCATTGCCAGTGCTGTGAGTGCGCTCCAGGGCGTCAGACCCGCATACGCGCCCACCCTGAGGAGAGTCCGCCGCGACACGCGGGCCAACCGCCCTGAATGGCACTCAGTCGGGCTTGGGTCGGTGGTTGTATCAGCCTTCGCATCTGTACTCATCGGCAGACCCCGTCAAAATCAGGCCTAGACTAGCCATCACGGATCGGGGTGTCACATCGCACTTCGTCGGCTAGGCAAGCAGCGCCGGCCCGTCGAGGCGGCCTCCAAGTACACGAACCCCCGACGGCAGCATGCTGCCGTCGGGGGTTCCGAAGGAAATTGTTCTGGCCGAGCAACGCAACCCGGGAAGTCCCCGTGCAGCGCGCATCCGCCTAGCGCTGGATTTGGCGCTTGGAGAACTGGAAGCGTACTTCTTGCGTTCCTTGCGGCGGGGGTCTTCGCGTTCAGTTGTGCGACTAAATTCGAATCAGGAGAACTGTGATGTCGTCGCTTGCGGATTGGGTCTCTCGGTTCTGATCGTTTTCGGTCTGTTGGCTTGGTGGCTCGTTGAGAATCAGAAGCGACACAGGGTTTCACCCGGCTATCAAGCCGATTTCGAGTTCCCCCATGGCGAGCCCTTCGAGCTCTACCATAATGCCCTGTCGCTCTGGTCCATGAAAACTCGAGTCTGTTTGGCGGAGCTTGACATTCGCTACAAGAGCCATCACATCGATCTGATCGAGACGGGCGCTTACTGAAACATTCGGCCGAGATGACTCGACGTGAACGCCGGCGGAACCGTCCCAGTACTCTTGCATCGCGGCCATCCGATCAACAACGCGTAAAAGAGTGCCGGCAATGCAGTTCCCGGTCTGATGCTGCCGCTGTTCTGCACGATGATCGAAAAGATCTCGTATTGGGTATCGCTGAGGGATTACTTTTCCATTTCGACAAGATGCGACCCATGCTCTTCAAGCTTCGGGGAATCGGCGACTGGGTTCGGCTGATTCCCGGACATGTCGATCCGGCTCTGGCCTATCACGAGCGAATCCATGCCATCCAGGACGATTGCGTCGTGGACGAGTGGCCTATCGACTTGCGAGGCTAGTCCCGACGGCCGAGCAAGCTTCCGCACGTGCTCAGCCGAGAAGAAGTCGCTCGACTCCTAACATACACTTCGTTCCTCAAGCATCTCGTGCTCATCGTGGATAGGCAAAGCAAGCTGCGTTTTTCGCACAACCAGTACTAGATGTTCTGACAGCTAGGCGCCCGTCTTGGCTATGTGGCCCCTTCACTGCAAGTCAGCCGGGCGTTATTTCCTTTTTCGTTCTCCGCATTACTGTCAGGTTCGGTATAGTGCCGGCCCTTATTGGAGGTTCATCATGAACACATTCATCGCTTCTCGTCCGTCCTTACTGATCGTCGCTGCGACGACAGCATTCCTCATGCTCACTGGCTGCGTCACTCGCGGCTCCTACGACGAAGTCACAGAGGAGCGCGACCAGCTTCTTCGACAGAACGCCGCGCTCGAGGACGACACAGTCGGATTGAGCACCGAGCTCGTGCTCCGCGATCTCGAAGTTGCGCAACTCGAGAGTGAACAACAGGAATTGACTGACGAGGTTACACGCTGGGCCGTACGCGGTGCGATCAAGATGCAGATGTTGGCGGACGGCCTCCATCTGACGCTTCCCTACGACGTACTCTTCGCGAGTGGTACGACGATGCTCAGCGACGAAGGCCGCGAGCTCATCGTGGAACTCGTCCAGGAGATCAATCAACAGCCCTACCAGATCGCCGTACTCGGATTTACCGACAACATGCCCGTTGGGTCGAAACTCGCCGAACACTATCCCTCGAACTGGGAACTCGCTGGCGCACGCGCGGCCAGTGTCGTGCGCATCATGGAAGAAGAAGGTATCCCGGCGAACCAGCTGATCGCGGTCTCAAGAGGTGAAACCGACCCGATCGCGTCGAACGACACGGCCGAAGGACGCGCCCAGAATCGCCGCATCGACGTTCGACTCCGTCCTGTCGTGAGGTAACGCTTTGGGACGACGGGCTGCGTTCCGAGATTTTGCAATGCGTCTGCGCTGAGTTGGGATCAGCGGAGTGTCGTGGTGGCGGACCTTGCCGTCGTGGGGGGGCTGGCGAGACGACCCGATGGTCTTCTATAGCCCCGAACACCATGCGAAATCGCGCGCGACGCAGCCGGCGATAGACGGGCAGTCTATCAACCTCGCCTCTAACTTCCGCATCGTCTGGCCAGCTAAGTGGCTCCCAATCACGCCTCCGGCCAATGCCCGGTCTGACTTCCGCAATAACGCAACCATGTCGGCGACCGTTTGGTTGTCGTTATTGGTAGCTGCACGGACTAGCATCCGGCGCACCATCCAGCTTTCCAAAACATCCAGCACTTTGATGATCAGCGCCTCCGGCACAGCCTGCTCCTCTGCATCAAGCAAGCAAAGGGCGAGCGGCTTTACCGCTTCGCTCTCGAGAACACTCGTGCGATAGCCGAAGAGTCCGACTGGGAGTAGGAAAAGGAAGGCCCCTTTTCTCTACCACCGGTCAATATGGAT
Organism: Myxococcales bacterium; assembly: GCA_012960035.1. Classification (GTDB taxonomy): domain Bacteria; phylum Myxococcota_A; class UBA9160; order UBA9160; family UBA4427; genus DUBZ01. Next base: position 193,343 of record DUBZ01000137.1, read on the forward strand.
ATGACAATCAGATTCCGAGCGAGGCGTAATCGCCCAGTTTCGGGGCAGGGGATGAGGCCCACAATACGGGTGTCACGCGGCCCAGAAGCGCTTGAGGCCGCCCATGAGCATCTGCACACCGATCGTGGCCAGCACCATGCCGCCGATCCGAAGCAGGAGGGCCGCGGTGCCAGGGGACGCCTTGGCCAGGACGCCGCCCAGGAACTGAAACGCGACGAAGGTCACGAGGGCGACCGCGCCTGCGCCGATCAGCGCCGAGGTCGGTCCGTCGTCGGCGTTCGATGTGCTGATCGCGATCGCCGTGGCGATGGCCCCCGGGCCTGCAATGAGCGGGATGGCGAGTGGCATGAGGAGGCCGCTGTCCTCAGTCGGTCCCTCCACCGCCGCCTTCTGGCCCTGCGGCTTGGGTGTCGAACCTCCATAGAGCATCTCGAACCCCATGCCGGCGACGATGACGCCGCCGACGACCGTGAATGCGTCGAGGTCGATTCCCAGGAGCTCGAGCAGCTCGGAGCCGACTAACGCCGAGCCGCCCAGCACGAGGAACACGATCGTGGCCACGCGAAGCGCGCCCGCAAAGCGCGGCGTCCCGTTGCGATCGATGATCGAGTTGAAGAGGAGGACCTTCACCGGGTCGGGTGGAGCGGTGATCACGAGCATCGCGATGATCGACTGTGCCAGGAAGTTCCAATCCATGGCCTGGGAACTTAGCAGATGTCCCCGGCATCCCGTCTTGGGGCCCGAGCCTCTTCCCCACCTCTACTTGACAGAATGTCTACGCATCGAACGTTGCGGAAACCCAGCTTGAACTTCCTCTGCTCCTGCTCCTGCTCCTGCTCCTTCGAACGTCGATGGAGAGGACCCGCCCCCCGGTTTCGTCCGCGTCCTATGTTAGACCGACCGCGATTGCGGACTGGGCCCGTCTACTCCGAAGTCGCCATCAACATGGCGAGGCTTCCTGGTTGGGGTGCGGGCAAACTCAAGCTGAGGTCATCGAAGGATTTCGAGCCGCGTCCCATCGTCCAGACTCAGATCGTTCCATTCGTGAAGCGCGTGGGCGAGTCGTCCGCCGACAAGCCCCCTTTTCGCTCGGTCGCCGCTGTAGTCTCAACTGACCCAACGTACGTGGCCGAAGTCTCGCAAAAAGTTCTATCATGACGAAGAAGTAAGTCGGAGAAATCGTGTTCATGAGATTTAGTGCCAACATGGTCTTTATGCTGGCTCCGCAACGGCATGGGTCCAACAAGACGCAGAGCCTGCTTACAACGCATAACCCGTCGTTGTTCGGGCCATTTCCGCCAGTGCTCGGCCATTGGTTCCTGCCGCTTGCGGAACCTCTGGGAGACGCTCTCGTGGAAGCGATGGTTGCGATCGCGAACCTGAGCCCCAGACCAATGTCTGCTTCCAACGGTGGGACCATGAGCTCTGCCGACGTTCGCGAGACGATGGCGAAAGAGGGCATTCCAGGCACCGTGATAGGCATCATGTCCGCCATCTACCGCACGGGTGCAGTGCTGATGAACCGTGGCAACGCGAGGGTCTTGTGCAAGTCACCGGACAACCTCCTCCTCATCGACGAGATCGCCAATTGTGTGGAGGACGCGACCTTCGTCCATCTGGTTCGGGACCCGCGCGGAGTCTGGAACAGCGGGCGCGGCACAGTCCGTGGGCCACAGACGCCGCATGCCTCGGCCATGGCATGGAAGGACTACCACAGCCAAGTTCTTGCATTGGCGGGTCGGTTGTCGCTTCACACAGTGCGGTTCGAGGATCTCCTCAGCCAGCCCGAGGTGGAGCTGCGACAGGCCTGTCGCTTTCTCAGTGTTCCCTTCGAGCCGTCGATGCTCAACGCCCATGAATCTCCCGAGGCCCGCTGGGCGGCTCAGTCGAGCGACCAGCTTTGGGGCAATCTCGACAAGCCCATCCAGGCCGGCAGAGCAGACGCCTGGGAACGCGAACTCCCCGCGCAAGAGGTGGAGATTGTCGAAGCCGTCTGCGCGGACGTGATGGCCGAGTTCGGGTACGCACGCACGCTACCTGCTCGCTCCATGACGCAGGCACAAATTGACAGCAAGCCGGCCATCGAAGCGCAGCCCGAGGACGCCGACCCGCGCCGACTCCAGCTCGCTTACTTGCGCAAGCTCTACAGAGAACACAACTTGTTGCCCGAGCAGCAGGTGGGGGGGGCCACATGAGTCTCGCGAGTTTTATTGATTCCGTAGACCGATGGAGCTGCCCCGACGTTGAAGTGTTGTTTGGTCATCGAACCGGGAGCAGGGAGGTCTCG
>DUBZ01000138.1 GCA_012960035.1 Myxococcales bacterium
CGTCACCGGCACGTATGACTTCGTCGAGGATCACAACGTCGGGATCGACCAACATCGCGATCGAAAAACCGAGGCGTGACACCATCCCGGCAGAATACGTTCGAACGGGCGCATCGATGAACGCTCCCAGATCGCTGAAATCGATGACGCCCTCGATCGATTCTTCGATCTTCTTGCGAGACACGCCCAGGACGGCTCCATTCAAGAAGACATTCTCGCGTCCCGTAAGGGTCGCGTTGAAACCAGCGCCGAGACCCAGCAAACAGGACATCTCTCCACGACAGATCATGCGACCCTCGTCGGGCTCGAACACGCCTGCGACCGTCTGCAAAAGCGTGGTCTTGCCGCAACCGTTCCGCCCGATGAATCCCGCGACTTCGCCCGCCCGTATCGCCAAGGAGATATTCCGAATCGCCCAATGCCTTGCGGTCCAACGCGAACGGCTCACTCCTCGTCGGCGAGGATCGAGCGCCTTCATCACGGTTTCGCGTAACGTCACATAAGATCGGTAGTACCGGATCTTGAATTGAACGGAGACGGCTTCCGCGCGGATTACAATGTCATTCGGATTCGGGCTTGTCATGCGAAGCTCGAAGAATACCGAATCAACTCGGCCGATGGCACAAGCAATCGGCTTTCTTCGGATTGTCCAATCCTATAGACTGCGGCGCGTAATCATGGCAAACCTCGATACGTCCGCAAAGGCTCCGACGATTCAAGCGAGCCGTACTCTTCATTCGCTGAAGCGCGTCTGTCGTAGCGGCGAGACAATCCGGTTGCTCACGAGCACTCAGCTCAAAGCGGGAAACCGAGACAAATTGCTCGGCTACCTCTGGAGCCTATTTGACCCCCTCCTCACTCTAGCCGTCTATTATTTGGTCTTCGGAATCGGCTTCCGCCAGGCTGGAGACGCCCCAGGCGAGTTCGTCCTCTATCTCTTCACCGGCATCGTGGCCTGGCGTTTCTTCGGAGACTCCGTCGCGCAAGCGACTGGATGCCTACGAAGCAATCGCGGGCTCATTCTCGCCAGCAATTTCCCGAAAGCCGTAATCCCGGTATCGATCTGCATCGCTCGCACTTACGACCTGCTCTGGGCGATGCTCGTCGTCCTGGGAATCGCTTGGTGGAGCGGAAACCCACCCGGCGTTTCACTGCTCTGGCTTCCCGGCATCCTCGCAATCCAATTCATGCTGACCCTCGGGGTGGCCCTCCTGATCGCCCACCTCGGGCTCTTTTTTGCTGACACCGCGAATCTCATCGCGGCCTTCCTGCGCCTATGGGTTCTCGTTTCGCCGATCTTCTATTTTGCGAAAAGCGAACACGGCCGTGTCGGGATCATCCCACCCGAGCTGATCGACTACTACATGCTGAATCCAATCGCCGGCCTGCTCGGCGCCTATCGCTCGATACTGATCTGGAGCGAGCCACCGAACCTGGCTGAGCTGGGTTATGTCGCTGGTTTCGCGGTCGTCACACTCGTCGGGGGCTTCGTACTCTTTGCCCGAGGCGAAGGGATGTTCGCGAAGTACGTTTAGGCACTTCTGCCAAACGCGAACTCTGTAAACTGTTTAACATGCTTTCCGATATCGATCTCCCAGCCTGAAGAAATTGGCGTATAGTGATCTCATTCAAGATAGACGGCGTAGCCGCTTCCTTAATCGTCGAGATGTCGGATAGCCTGGTGTCGCTCGAGGAACGGAATTACCACAAACCCCAGGTTCGAGATCATGGAGCAATTCCGCAATGCACCGCTACCGGCTCCTGAAGTACCCGTGGCACACCCCGCACGACTACGAACTCGAAAAAC
>DUBZ01000139.1:0-911 GCA_012960035.1 Myxococcales bacterium
TGGTTGAAGGTAAGCCTTCGGACGTCGAGCGAATCTTCCCATAGGTTGATGCATTGAATGAAGCTCTGTTCGTAGAGAGTTTTCTCTTCGAGGCTGCGGTCATCGTCACCGACACGACCCTCCACCGCGGAGTCGACAGCGGCGCCGAAGGTCTCGAGTTCGGCTGGCGAAAGAACGTCTTCGACGAGCAGGTAGCCGTCACGCTCAAAACGTTCGATTTCTTCCGCGCTCAGTTGACGCTCACTCATACGATTCCCTTTCCATCATCGGATCGCAGCCAAGCCCTGACCAGCGCTCGCCGGAGGGTCAACCCAGATCGGTGAAGACCATGCTCGTTCTTCGACGAGCGAAAGGCAATCGTCTTCGTAGGGCGTCTTTGCATCGTCGCCGAAACAGGGTCGAAGCTCTATGCACTCGCCGGTCCCATCGCGCACACAGCGCAGCCCTTCCCCGTTCACCGCCGGGCTGGGTTCTTCAATGGCACGCACATAGTAGACGGACGTGGCGCCTGCGCCTGCATGATCGGGGTCTTCGAATTCTACGCTGCAGCCGCCGCCCTCCGCCGGGCACGGAAGGACCAACCATGGGTCATCGATCCGGTTGGCGATCTCCTGGCCCGGTTGAGTTTGCGGGCGCACACGGACAACCTCGATGCGCCGAATTCGCTTTCGCTCTTCGCCCGGGTTGTGGCATTCGTCGCGACAGAGTGCGTGCAGGCGTTCTGGACCCAGCGCGTTGGCAGAGGTCTCGGGACAACCAGGCTGCTGCAATCGCGCCCCCATAGCGGCGGCCCTGAATCGGGGCGTTCCGCCATGGATGACCTCGGAGCCCATTGGTGCAGTCGCTTGCTCGGAGTTTTCGGGATTGAGCAGATCGAAGTACAGGAAGATGCGGTCGCCGCTCGTCGCATA
>DUBZ01000139.1:1113-1803 GCA_012960035.1 Myxococcales bacterium
GCGGTGTTGCCGAGGAGATCCGGTGCGTCCGCGCGCGGCCCCTTCCCTTCCGTCATCTCGCTTCGATCGTATTCTTTGTATCCAGTGCCCGGGCGTGCCGTATGGTTGTCACTTGACGCGATGAAGGCGAGACGCGCCTGGCGCGGAGTCGACTCGCTAAAATCACTTCGCGCCAACATATACTGTGCACTCATTGCCGGCCGGTAATCGAAGGCGGGCAGAAAACAATCGCGGCATTGGCCGGCATCCAACCAATCTTCCACCGAAGCTCCGAGCACGGTGCGAAATCCCATCCGCCCGACAGCCACATGGTTGGCACGCGCTGTCCGCGCACGCTCGTCACACTCGTCTTCGCCTTCGCCCGTCTCGAGGCAGCGCGCGCGGATGATCTCGCCGGCGCGCCAACAATTCGGTACGAATCCGCTTGGACCGGGGGTGGGTTGTGGGCAGCGTTCGCTTCCCGTCGCCAATACGTTCTCGGCCCGGAAGCTGCGGTACTCCTCAGAGTTGCCATGTCCAGAATACATTTCGACCAACGTCTGTCGCGCAGGGTCGGCGTTCGCCCCGGCGATCTGACTGTCCCAGCTAGTCGCAGGCGGCGCTGTATTTCCCCACGACGTGCCGTGCGGAATGACGAGAGATTCAACGCCCCAATCGTCGAGCTTGCTGAACAACTCGCCCGGAGTCGTC
>DUBZ01000140.1 GCA_012960035.1 Myxococcales bacterium
CAGACTGGATCTGCTTGAAACTAACGCCCCCCAGATGAGGCATGAGACGCCAACGCCCCTGATCCTCGATTACGACCGAATAGGCTCCATCTTCTGTGGGGAGAAGCGTCACCGAACGAACGCCATGGATCGCCAGATGACGGGTCACGCGATCGATATTGTCATGGATCTCGGGTGCAAAGACTTCGTTCACACGCTGGAGCACATAGTCCGAGCCGCCGGCACGCACATGAAAACTCTGATGCAGCAGACCATCGCCCAAGCGCCGGACCGCCACCGCTCCGGAAAGGACGGAATAGGCCGATCGCAGCGAAGCGGGCAGGACCTTGGGATCCGTCCCATCGAGCCAACGTTGCGAAACGTCGCCTATCATCTCATTTCGAGCTTGAATTCTCGGCTCCCGTTTCCATTCGGAGACCGTCTTGTCTCCAATGAGTCATATGCCCTTCCATGAAGAGCACCGGCCCGGCACCCGCCATCCACAATTGGGCGCCGGCCATGTTCGCAATACAGAGCCAATGGCTGGCTTTCTTCTCTCACGCTCACCGCGGAAAGACTGTCGAGATTGAACAACAGCGAGTGGAACGACAGATGAATCGCCCGAGGTACTCGCGCTTCGACATACTCGGCGGCTGAACGGACATCAACGCCTCTCGGCGCCGTGATGGAATCGATTGGTGCCAATAGATCCGGTCGGGAGATATGCTCGGCACATCCCCCTGTGCCAGAAGGAAGGCAGAGCGCGGGGAGAGCCAAGAGGCCCACGATCATTCGGCCCAGACCGAAGGTCGGCGATCCGCCCAAGACACCGCTTGTTCGAGTTGCGCGGCCAGCCGAAAGAGCGTCGCTTCGTCAGCATATCGTGCAGCGAACTGCATCCCGATCGGCAGCCCGGCCTCGCTCCAGGCCAGCGGAAGTGAAATGGCTGGCTGACCTGTAAAGTTACAGGGCGGCGTAAAGGGAAAGATGCGCGCTTGGCGCTTCCCAACTTCTCTTGGTTCGAGTCCGACCGTGTCGATGTGACCGACCTTGGGGAGGTCTGTCCCCAGAACCGGAGTCAGGAAGACATCAAAGTCGTCGTAGGCGACGATCAACTCTCGGCATAGCACGCGGAGCGTGCCCCAAGCGCGCATCACGTCTTCGCCGCTCTGTTTGCGGCCGTGTCGGATCCCCGCCCAGGTCAGTCGTTCGAGTTCATCTTCATTTGGCTCTCGACCGACCCGCTCGATCATTCGCGCCAAGTTGGCTGCGGCACTCGCGGAACTGATCGTTGCCTGCGCCGCGTAGAGCTTTCGATAGTCGATGTCGATATTGGCTTCGAAGACATCGTGCCCGAGCGCCTCGAGCTGCTTGGCGGTCACGTGCAGGGCCGCTTCGATCTCGGGATCGATGGGGCGACCACTCGGAGTCGCCACCGAAAAGGCGATTCGCAATCGGCCCGGCTCGCGACGAATCTCTTCGAGATACGGCCTGTCCTTGGCCGGTACGGCATACGGGCATCCGGGCTCGGGCTGTCCCGTCCAGTCGAGCATCGCGGCGCTGTCCCGAACAGTTCGAGAAACCACGTGGTCCACGCTGAAACCAATTACGCGGTCAGCGTCGTTCATCCCCGATGGATTGCGTTCTCGCGTCGTCTTCAGGCCAACGAGTCCGCAACACGCGGCCGGAATCCGAATCGATCCGAGTCCATCACTCGCATGCGCGAGTGGAACCATGCCGGAGGCCGTCGCCGCAGCAGAACCCCCGCTCGATCCGCCCGAAATTTTTTCGGGATTCCAGGGATTGCGGCATGGACCGAGATGG
>DUBZ01000141.1:0-1331 GCA_012960035.1 Myxococcales bacterium
GCCATTGCACTTCCTGTTTTGCCGCCATCCATCACCATCGAACCGAACCTCCGTGTGCAATCTCTGCGGCGCCCGGGCACCCCGACGGAATTCGGGGTGGATTTCGGCGCAAACCGCAGAATTGTCTCAGGATTCAGTGGTGGGTGGAGACCCAATGTGGCGAGATCAATGTGGTTATTTAAGGGCGATCACACTCGTGTTTGAAAAACCACGTAATCAAACAACCCGTTACCAACGACATTGCGTGAAAGTGAATTCCGCAGATTCTGCGAGTTCGAGCCGTTAGACGCCCTTAGAAGAACGAAACCGGGGTTCGGCTAGCGCACGACGATTTGGATCGACCGTCGGAACTCTCGGTGAATTTCGCCGTTCTGCACTTCGGTCGCGGCCATAAGCGCGTCGCGTCCGTCGAGCCACGCAATCACACGCAGCAGGTCCGCATCGGTCGCGCGTACGCAGCCGGCAGAAATTCGCTTGCCGAGCGCGCGCTCGTCACCGCCGCCGTGCACCGCGATGACTCCGTTTGAAGCAAACGGGATCTTCACAGCGCCCATCGGCGTGTTGAGAGAAGCCGATTCGGCTTCGGCGCCTGTGAGTTTTGCGATCACCCCGGGCCGCCAAGACGGACTCAAAATAATTCGCTCAAGCGGGAACGCACCCGTCGGCGTGGACTGCCCAGGAGATCCAAGGGCAACGCGAATTGTTGGGCCGAACTCCCCGTCTCGTTTGTCGAGAACACGCATCTCGAAGGTCGACGATTCGATTTCGATCACAATGTCCGAAGACGTCTCGAGCGGAGAGCGCAATCCCGTCTCTAAAGGTGGCTTTGGTTCGGCGTTTACCACGCCGGCGGCCAAAAGGCTGACGACTGCGATCAAGGCGCCTGCAACGCGCGGGCGCCTGTTCACAAGCCCATTTACACGCCGAGGGGTCGCCGCGACATGATGGGTCAGCGAGACACGCGTGCGCACAATCGTGGCTGCAGCACGTCTCCAATGATGGGGGGTCATCTGGAACACGCGTGCACCCTATCAGAATGGTTCTCGCAACTGGTGTAAAAACGTTCATGATCGGACGATTTTTTTGAGGCGCGACTTACTACCGCGCCGAATCGCGTTCGAATTGCGCGTTGGTGTGGCGATGTCGCGAAATCGCAAAGCGCGTGTTCCTACGCAAACGTATCGATCGTATGGCCGCGGGTTGCGTCTACTTTTGCAGCTTCTCGCCGGGCGTTCTTTTCCCGCAATTGCGCCGCACGCTCCGCTTCGCACGCGGCCACCCTGCGTTACGCATCTCGGGCACGGGTAGGATCTGGTTTTCTAGCTTTCGGT
>DUBZ01000141.1:1414-10507 GCA_012960035.1 Myxococcales bacterium
TGAGGGGAAAGTTCCAGTTACTACGGACGAATCGCTCTCAACCCCTTACTCTTCCTCGAACACCCCTTCCCTTTATGTGCAAGTCCACGACCCAACGCCGCTCACAACACGCGGCGATGGCATCCGGCTTGGAGTCAGTTCAACAACCCCATGCAAGTCCCCGCTCAACTTGACGCGCGCACAATCGCCGCAGCGCGACCGTTTTCTGCGATCTCGGTCGCGGAAGCCGTCACGACGTGGCTACAGCGAATCGATGCCTGCGGACACGAAAGCTTGCTCACAGGAGAAACCGTTCTGCGGTTGGCGCTCGGGCTGCCCTGTAATCACTACAGCGTTGAAAGCTCGATCACACGAGACGAGCTTTTGCATCTGGCACCCCGCGCAATTCCCACCGGCGTTATGTCAGGGACATGGACGCTCCCGACTCCGGCCGGGCCAATCGACTTAAAGATCGAGCGCTCTCGCAGCCAAATCATCGCGGATCTCGAGACCCGAGCATTTCGGATCGCGGCTTTGGCGTACGAGCCTGCCAGTGATTCGTTGATCGGCTCGCCCGAAGCAATCCACGACCTCACTACCGGCGACCTCGCGTTGCCCCCCAGCGCCGCGACCACGCCGATCGACCCCGATCTTCCTCTTGAAGCGGCACGTCTGATTTCGATCTACGGCTTCACTCCATCCCGCGAAGTTCTGGATCTCGCTCGTTCCCTGACTGCGGACGCGGTGTCACGGGACCGCCAGCCGAGAATGCGGGCGCTGATCCGAGATTTATTGGGTGGGCCCCATGTGCGCGCCGGCCTCGAGTGGTTACGGGCAAGCGGCTATGAGCAGGCGCTCATCGTCGGCGTGCGAGATGGAGCCGCTGCGCTCGTCGAATCCTTGCCCAATCGATTTCCATTGCGAATATTTGCCTGGTTGATCGGGACCGAACCAAAACCCTTCTTGAGAGATTTGCGATTTGGCGGAGAATTTTCGTCGACGCTCTACCGTTTGAGCGCGCATCATCCGATCGAACAGCTCTTGGACCCCACTCACGATCCATCCATCAACAAGCTTTTGCGTAACCTCTCTTCTGAGGAACGCGCGGACTTGTGCGCGGTGCGCCACGCCGAGATCGAAAACCTTCGCGCGCGAGGTCACAGCACCCAAGCGGACGAAATTGCGCTGGGACTCGACACTTTGAACCTGGGTTTTGAGCGCGTACGCGCTAAGAAGAGGGAGCGCGAGGCGCGTGCTGAGCTCGCGCTTTCGGGACGCGAAGTGATGGAGCACCTCGGATGCGAGCCCGGCCCATTTGTGGGGAACGCGATCCGGTTCCTCGAACAGTGCGTCGAACAAAACTCCAGCGCCAACACACCTCAATCACTCACGCATTTACTCGACCAGTACGCTGCGACTGCCGACCAAAAGGGACCCACTGTTTCGTGAAAGAATTCGTCGACCTCCTGCGTGAATCTTGTGACAATGCCGTTTGGTCTCGAGGCGTCGAACTCGCGCGCGCAGACAATGTGCGCGGTATTTCAGAGCGCGACAACGAGGTCACGCTGCAAGTCGCAACACGCGGCGGCATCATTTCCTATACCACGAACCTGTATCTCGACGACGACGAGTGGGAATGCACTTGTTCGAGCCCCGACGATCCGTGCGATCACGTCGCGGCCGCATGCATCGCCCTTCATCAAGCGCGGAAGGCGGGCATCAGCTTGCCCGAGACCAAAGATACCATCGGGACGATTCGCTACGTGCTGACTCGTGCGCGCAACGGGATCGCGCTCGAGCGTCACGTCATCCACGGCGACGAAAAACACTTGTTGATGAGCACCCTCGACGCCCTCGCAAAGGGTCGCATCCCCGGGCCAAAATTCGTCGCGACCCAGGCCGACCTCGCGGTCGAACGCGCGCTGGGAACCCGGCGTCGCGGGATTCTGCCAGAGGGTTTGTTGCGCGCCGTATTCGACGCACTCGAGCGATGTCCCGACATCACACTTGACGGCAAGACGATTCGCGTGTCGAGTGAACCGAGTCTGCCCCAGTGCAACTTGGTCGATGCAGAGAAGGGCTTTCGCTTGATTATGTGCGCGGACCCCGAAATTGAAGAAGTTCTCGGGAGCGGCATCGCGCTCTGCGCGGGCACGCTCAAACTTCGAGGTGAGCCTCGCCTCATCGGCCGCGAAATTCAGGACCTTGTCCGAGGGCGCTTCTATTCACATGCCCAAGTCGCCGAACTTGTTACCGACGTCCTTCCCGACATTCGCAAGCGCCTCAAAGTCCATATCGAAACCCAGAAGCTTCCCCAAACCTCCGACGCCGAACTCCCGCTCATCGAACTGCACGTAGAAAGTCGCCGCGACGCATTGAGTGTCCTTCCAACGCTCGTCTACGGTGACCCGGCAGTGGCCCGGGTGGACAAAGACCAATTGGTGCATCTCAGTGGCCGGATCCCGATGCGGGACAAGCATGCAGAGGGACTTCGGGTCCAGTACTTGCGCGAGTCCCTCGGCCTGAGCCCCGGGCATCGCATTGAGTTGCGCCAGTCACAGGCCATCGCATTCGCCGAAAAGCTTCGAACCTGGAAAGGCAAGATCATTGGCGACGCGCATCTCGGCTTCTTCCTCACCGGAGACTTGCAGCCCGAACTTGTGATCGACGACGACCGCATTTCGCTCGCGTTCAGGTCCCTCGACGAAACCGGCAATGTCATTGCGTCCGACGGCTCCCAAACAGCATTGATCGATGGCGAAGGCGCCGGTGGCGGCACGCTTCGCGCGGCCGACACAGCCGAAGTGCTCCGCGCCTGGCAGGAGGGGGATTCCTTGGTCTCGCTCCCCGACGGTGGCGTGGCTGCGCTCCCCGATGGCTGGCTCGAAAAGTACGGTGATCGCTTGGCGGACTTGCTCGCGGCCCAGACCTCCGACGGTCGTTTGCCGATGAGCGCGATGCCCGACCTTGCGAAACTCTGCGAAGAACTCGACCACCCGCCGCCGCCCTCCTTCGAACGATTACGGCCGCTGCTCGAAGAATTCGACGGGATCCCGAAGGCTGTACACCCTCCCGACTTCGATGGAACGCTGCGCAACTACCAGGAAATTGGCGTCGACTGGCTCGCGCTCTTGCGCAACCTCGAACTCGGGGCGCTGCTCGCCGACGACATGGGTCTCGGCAAGACGATCCAGGCACTGTGCACCCTCGACGGCCCCAGCCTAGTGGTCTGCCCGACGAGTGTTCTCTTCAACTGGGCCGACGAAATGCGCCGCTTCCGCCCCGGTCTGACATTCCACACCTATCACGGCCCGCAGCGAGAGTTCGACGACGAGGCCCAGGTGACGCTTACGAGCTACGCGATTTTGCGCCTCGACATCGAAGAACTGTCTGAGCGCAAGTGGCAGACTGTCGTGCTCGACGAAGCCCAGAACATCAAGAACCCCGACAGCCAAGTCGCCCAGGCTGCTTTCCGCTTGAACGCAGACTTCCGCGTTGCGATGACAGGCACCCCGGTCGAAAACCGACTCGAAGAATTGTGGAGCCAGTTCCACTTTTTGAATCGCGGCCTTCTTGGTGGGCGCGCCGATTTCCGCAAGCGCTACGCCAGACCAATCGCCGAGGGCGACGCGAATGCAGCGGCCCACTTGCGCGAACGGATCCGCCCCTTTCTCTTGCGTCGCAAAAAGCAAGACGTTGCGCCCGAACTCCCGCCGCTCACGGAGGTGGTGCTCCACTGCGAACTCGCCGAATCAGAACGCGCTGTCTACGACGCCGTGCGTGCCGCAACCGTGGAACAAGTGGTGGCCCAGCTGTCGGCCGGCGGAAGTGTCCTCGCAGCCCTCGAAGCGCTGCTTCGCTTGCGTCAAGCGGCGTGTCATTCCGCGCTGGTCCCCGGTCAGACGGCCACCGGTTCGTCGAAGCTCGAACTCCTGCTCTCGCGCCTCGAGGAAGCGATGGCCGATGGCCACCGCGCGCTGGTCTTTTCTCAGTGGACTTCGCTGCTCGACCTCGTCGAACCACACCTTCGAACGAACGACATCGACTTCGTTCGACTCGACGGCAGCACAACCAACCGCGCCGACGTCGTGGGACGCTTCCAACACGAAGAAGGCCCCCCCGTCATGCTGGTCTCGCTCAAGGCCGGCGGCACAGGACTGAACCTCACCGCGGCCGACCACATTTTTCTGCTCGATCCTTGGTGGAACCCCGCCGTGGAAGATCAGGCGGCCGGCCGGACCCACCGCATTGGACAGACGCGGCCGGTGTTTGTTCATCGCCTGGTTGCACGTGACACCGTCGAGGAAGGCATCCTCGAACTCCACGCGCGAAAGCGCGCGCTTTCTGAAGTAGCCCTTGGTGAAGGCGATTCCGCTCAGGGACTGACTCGCGCCGACCTTCTCGCGCTTCTTTCGTAAGCGGGCCTAGGAGCCTGCGGTGGATCGAGTCGCAGCTCGGTTGAATGACCACACCTGTCTCCCGCAGAGCATTACCGGCTCCTGGCTCCGGCGCGTTCGTCGCCTAGGCCCTCTCACGCTGCGCTCAGCGTGTTGACCTGTTTTACTTTGTATTCCCCCACCTCAAGTCGTGTAAAACAACACCCGATATCCAATTTTAGTAATAATGGGGCCGCAACGACACGATCATATCGGCCCGGTTTAATGTCTTCGTTTCTCCCGTCCGGACCGCTACGGGCCTCCGGGGCCGCGGCGAAGCGAAGGCCAAAGAAAGTCGTTGATCGGAGCACACAGCCATGCCCCCCTCCACCCAAAACCGCTCCTCGGCGCGAGGAGCCCGTGCCTGGGCATCCCACCGCCGTAGCGGCCTCCTAGGCGCACTGCTTAGCGTTGCAGCCATGTTGCCCATCACCACCGTCGCAACGGCTGAGACGTCGACGTCGCCCAAGCCTCAGGTGCAGACCGCAACCACTCCGCTCCCCGTCGTGCGCGGCCAGCGCCGGGTGCCAGCCCCGTTGATCCCGCAGTCCCGATTCACGGTGCGAAAGCAGATCGAGAGCATCGAGCCCACCCGCTGGCTTGCGCGATATGGGAAAGTTCGGGTCCGAAAAATGACGCGATAGGAGTCTGGGTGGCAGAACGCGCACGTTTTTTGTGAAAGATGGCCCTTCCTGGTGCACGTTGGGAATTCGCGAATACCATCCCGCCCAATTCTGAACGCGGGAGAAAGCGCCTCCAATGGCCGCTGCACATACAAATCCATATTCCATCCTGGGTGTCGCGCGCGACGCGGACGCCAAAACGATCAAGCGCGCCTACCACCGGCTCGCCCACGAAAATCATCCTGATCGCAACCAGGACAATCCCCGAGCCGAAGAACGCTTCAAGTCGATCTCGGGCGCCTATGCGGTGCTGTCCGACGACAAGCGACGCAAAGACTTTGACGAGTTCGGCGACGCGGCTTTAAACCCAAACTTCAATTCCGACGCCGCTCGGCAAGCCCACCAAAACCCGTTCGGGGGGGGCGGTTTCGGCGGAGATTCATCCGGAGGTTTCGAAAACATCTTCGATCAGTTCTTTTCGAATTCATCGGGTGGCTTTTCGAGACAGCGAGGGCCGCAGCCGACCAAGGGAAGCGACAGCGAAGTTGCGCTGCAGCTCGACCTCGTCGAAGCGTCGGCGGGTGTCGAAAAAAGCATCAGCGTTTCTCGCCTGGGCTCCGCGAACGAAACGCTGCGGGTGCGCATTCCGAAAGGCACCCGGGACGACGCCCGCATTCGATTGACTGGAAAAGGCAATCACGGTGCTCACGGTGGCGCCGCAGGCGACCTTTACTGTCGCATCAAACTAAGAACGCATCCGTACTTCAAAGTCGACGAGCATGACCTGCGCCTCGACGTCCCAATCAGCTTGAAAGAGGCGATGCTCGGAGCCGAGATCGAGATCCCGACCTTGTCAGGTGCCGTAACGCTCAACGTGCCGGCGGGTACCGACGCAGGTTCGCGGTTACGCCTGCGCGGCAAAGGCATGGCGCGCACCGGTGACAAGCCGGCGGGCGATCTTTACGTGACATTCCTGATCCGGGTTCCCAAAGACCTCGACGAGGATGCACGCAAGATCGTCGAAGAGTTCGACCGTTTGGGACCAACCGATTTGCGCAAGCATCTTCTCGAGTAGAGTCTGCGGCTGCGCGCGCCCGCTCTTTCACTTTCGATCAAAGATCGTTGAATTGGATTTCAGATGCCGATCTCCAAGATTTCCCTCGTCCGTCATGGTGAAACTTCAGCCAACACAGGTGGGGTTTGGCACGGATCGACCGACACACCTCTTTCCGACCGCGGACGCGAACAAGCCAAACGCGTCGGTGCACATTTTGCGTCATCCCCCGGCCCCTACAGCCAGATCTATGCGAGCCCTTTGCAGCGCGCGCGCCATACCGCCGACGCGATCGCGGGCGGGCTCGGGCTCACCATCCAAGAGCGGCCGGGGCTAAAAGAGTTCGACCTGGGAAGTTGGGAAGGGAAGACCTACAAGGAGCTCCACGGGGACTACAAATTGTGGGAGCACATGAAAGACGATCCGCACTTTGCTCCCCACGGTGGTGAGAGCCCGCAACAAGTCGTCGACCGCTACGTGGGGAACCTTCGCACGATCGCCGATGCCCATGTGGACGAGCATGTCATCGTAGTCGGCCACGGGGGCGCACTGAGTATGGCGCTCGCAGAGTTGATCGAAGGAGCGTATACGGCCTGGGGCAAGGTGATGAACAATTGCGCAGTCACCGAGCTTTGGTTCGAACCCGAGCCGCGCGTCGAGCGCTTCAACTTCATCGAGCATCTCGAAGGAGTGTAGTTTCGCGCAGCTTCAAGACGAACGCGCTACAGCGAGAAGCGGCCGACTTCTTCGTCGAGGGCGCCTGCGCGCTCGGTCAACACGTCGACTGTCGACTTCATTTCTTCGGCGCGGCGTGCACTCTCTACCGTGACCTCTCGGAAGACCTTGAGGGCCTCAAGGATCGCCGCGCTCTGTTTGCTCTGCTCGGTCGTCGCAGAGAGGATCAGGTTACTGCGTGACGCAACGACTTCGACGGACTGCGCGATGTGTCGACTTTCGGTGCGCTGCACGTGGGTCGAGCGTTTGACCTCTTGTCCAAGCTGCCGCATTCGCTCGACACCGCGGGTAATTTCAGCGCTCGCGTTGTCCTGCTCGTGGGTTCCACTGCTGAGCTGCTTGGCGATCTGCCGCACTTGAACCATCGCGAGATCCACCCGCTGCAAGCCAGCCGCCTGTTCACCGGTAGCTTTGACGATGTCCATCGCTGTGGTGTGGGACAACCGCGCACTCTCCGCGATCGTGTTCAGCACCTCACCCGCTTCACGAGAAAGAGCCACGCCGCGGTTCACGCGCTCGCCTCCCCCCGAAACCGATTCCACTGCGTTTGCGATTTCCTGCTGTACTTCGCCGATCAACGACGCAATTTCTTTGGTCGATCCCGCGGTGCGGTCAGAAAGATTTTTGACTTCTTCGGCGACGACCGAGAACGCACGACCGTGCTCACCCGCGTGTGATGAAATGATCGCGGCGTTGAGTGCGAGCAGGTTCGTCTGTTCGACAACGCCCTCGATCACGCTCAACACGTCGCCAATACTCTGAGACTGCTCGTCGAGTCGGGAAATGACGCGTTCCAGGCCAACGAAGCTGTCCTGGATCTGCATCATGCCATGGACCGTCTCTTGCACACTGCGCATGCCGCGTTCGGCGTCGTCGGTGGCTTGGGATGAAAGTTCCTGGCTCGCCTTCGCGTTTTCCTCGACTTCACAAACCGAAGAACTCAGTTGTTCAAGGGAGTCGAAGGTTGTTTCGGTGGCGTTGCGCAGGGTGTCTGCAAACTGCGCAATCTCGCGAATGCCTGCAGTCATCTGCACAATCGAAGGCGCCGCAGAATCGATCGTCTGCGAAAGCTCATCCATATGGGAGGCGATCTGAACGATCGAGGAATCCATTTCGATCGCGGCGGTCGACGTTTCACGCGCTTCGTCGGCGAGGGTCGATACCGCGAGGTTCACTTCTTCGATCGATGCGGTCATCTTTTCGATCGACTCGGCACTGCCTTCCACGGCAGTTTCCTGGCGTCTGGAAACGAGTCGAATGCCACCGCTCGCTTCGCGCAGGACGACGGTGGCATCGCTGACGGCGCGCGTGTTTTCGCCAACTTTGGAAACCAGGCCACGTAAGCTCGTCACCATCACGTTGAAGGTGTCCGCGAGGGTTCCGATCTCATCTTCGCGAAAAATATCTACCGTGGTCGACAAATCTCCGCGCGCCATGGCCGCGGAACTGTCTGCGAGTGCGGCGAGTGGGTTTGCGATGTCTTCCTGCATCCGCGCCGCACCGAACCATGCAACGAGCCCAGCGAGGAACATCACGCCGAACGATGCCATTGCAAGTTCGGTGAGCAAGGCGCTCATTTCGGACGTGTCCGAACGAATGAACACCGTTCCTAATTCGTCACCGTCGACTTCGATGCTCTGAAACATGTCGAGACGGTCACCGAACCAGTCGAACTCGACCTGGTTGTACAAAACTTCAGGAGCTTCGAATTCGCCCATGTCAGAACGCATGTAGCGAGCAAACACGTTGCCATTGTCGTCGTAGATCACCCCCGCCATCACGTGAACGTCTGCGGTGAGTGCCGCGAGGGTTTCTTCGACAGCGGCCGCGTCGTCAAAAACAAGCGCGGGCCCCGCGTTGAGGCCGATCACGGTGCCGAGCACCGAGAGGTTACGCGTCATCGCATCTTTCGACCGGGCAAACTCGATCGAGAAGCAGAGGGTCATAACGACAAGAATCGAAACACCTGTCGTCTTGAGAAAGCCAAGACTGAGCTTGCTTCGAATCGAGCGCGTTGTCGTTGTCGCCATCGTTGTGTCCTCAGTCCACCAATTCAGCAAGCCGGAGCAGCTTCGAGCTCACCTTCAAGCCAGCATTTTTCGCCGCACGCTTGTTGATTGCGAATTTCACACGGCTATCGGAGACAATGAAATTTGCGATTCCGCCGCGCTCAGCGAACTTCGCGGCGTCCGCGACGACGAAGACATGAGTGCCTTCCATGTCTTTGACGACCTGCTTCTGTTCGTCCGCGCCCGATTTCCCTGGG
>DUBZ01000142.1 GCA_012960035.1 Myxococcales bacterium
GCGCTCGAGAGGCGTTATGCCGTGATTGTTGCCGCCGTAGGCGTTCTGATTCTGACAGGTGCCATGATGCAGAGTGGCCGGTTGCGATATCAGTTCTTTCCACAGGTCGAAGGCAATATCGGGTTCGCAACGCTGACCATGCAGCGCGGAGTGCCGATCGAGCGGACGGAACTCGCAGTCGCCCAGATTCAGGATGCGGCGGAGCGACTCCACGCCGAACTCGACGCCGAGTATCCGGGCCCGTCGATCTTCGTTCATACCTTCGCGTCGATCGGCGAACAGCTGAGCCGAGACGGACCGCCGTCGTCAGGCGGCGAAGGTGGGGCACATATCGCAGAGGTCGGAGTCGAACTCGTGGGCAGTAAATTCCGCGATCTGACGATGGAAGAGATGCTCATTCGCTGGCGAGAACTGACCGGGTCAGTCCCGGATGCGGTCGAACTCAAGTTTGGATCCGATGCCTTCTCGGCGGGCGAAGCGATTAACATCGTTCTTTACGGGACACAGAATGTCGAGCGGCTCGCGCAGGCCTCTGCGATGGTGAAGCAGTTTCTCGCGACGTTGTCCGGCGTTTCTGATGTGGCCGATACCTTTCGAGCGGGCAAACAGGAAGTGCAGCTTTCCGTCCGAGACAGCGCGCTTCCGCTCGGCCTGACCCAGATCGATCTCGCGCGCCAAGTTCGCCAGGCCTTCTATGGTGAGGAAGCGCAGCGTATCCAGCGTGGCCGCGACGATGTCCGTGTCATGGTTCGCTATCCCGAGGCCGAACGCCGCTCGCTCGGCTCACTCGAAGCAATGCGCATTCGGACTCGCGACGGAGTCGAAGTGCCCTTTGGCGCAGTCGCCGACGCCGAAGTGACGCGAGGATTCGCGAGCATCGAGAGACTCGATCGCCACCGGATCGTGACGGTGACGGGGAGCGTCGACCGCTCCGTCGCAACCCCAGATCAGATCATCGCTGAATTCAAGGCTTGGGCGCCGACGTATAGAGCGGTCTACCCTAACGTTAAATTCGGGTTAGGCGGCGAGCAGGAGCAGCAATCCGAGGCTGCAAGCGGCGTCTTAAAGGGTGTCGGAATGGCGATGCTTCTGATCTTCGTGCTTCTCGCCATTCCGTTGAAGTCGTATTCGCAGCCCCTGATCATCATGAGCGTGATTCCATTCGGGACCGTCGGTGCAATCATGGGGCATCTGCTTCTCGGCTGGGATGTGGTTTTCTTCTCGATTCTCGGGATGATCGCACTCGCGGGGGTCGTCGTGAACGCGTCACTTGTGATGGTTCACAGCATCAACGTTCATCGCGACGAGGGACTTGCCCTCGGAGATGCCGTTCGATCGGCGGCGGTCAACCGCTTCAGGCCGATTGCACTAACGACCGCTACGACGTTTTTTGGGCTCCTCCCCCTGATGGCGGAGAAGTCAGTGGCGGCGACGCCGATGGTGCCGATGGCGATTTCGTTGGGGTTTGGCGTGCTTTATTCGTCGATCATGACGCTCTTTCTTGTCCCGGTTGGGTATCTGGTGCTCGAAGACATTGCGGCGCTCAGAAACCGAATCCTCCATAAAGGCGAGGAAGATGAAGAAGAGTCGGACGCGGATCGACGAAACCCTTATGGTGCCAAAACTCGGCCGACCGTCTAAGCGGCCCTCCTCTCGTAATAGTTGAGAACCCCGCCCAGCCTTTCATGGCGCTCAATAGCGGAACCCAGATCGTGCGGATAGGAGTTTTAAGCGGCGTTTTCAGCACCACCGATACTAGGTATTCTGACAACTAGG
>DUBZ01000143.1 GCA_012960035.1 Myxococcales bacterium
CCGATCGGTGTCTCCGGCCCGCCCTGAGGCGGATTTGCACAATGGATGAAGAGATGCCCCCCGATCTCGCGCTCGCCCACCGGCCCGTCCGAAGCCGCACCGGGAGAACGACGAAAGTAATGTTCGTCCATCACGCCCGAGGCGATCCCTACTTTGATGAGTTTCGCCGGTAGTTCAAGCGCCTGGTATGCCTCGCGGCTAATCGGCCGGTGCGATTGCCAGACCCTTTTCGTTTCGAGGTCAAGCAGCTCCGCATGGAGTTCTTGGCAATCGACCAACACGTTGTGGGCAAGATGTTCGGGACAAATCATGGGGAGTCTCCTAGAGAAATTTGCTGTCCGTCTAAGCGATCCGTCGACTACGGTGCACCAGCTTATCGTTTTAGGTTTACTATTCTACACTTGGGACATGGGACCGAGAACGTCAGCAGCGACCCGGGGAGTGGCTTTGGAGGCCCAACGCAACTGATCGATCGCACGCCGACATGGCCACTGACCCTGCGGAACTTGATGACCTCCTTCGGCGCGCAAAAAAAGAAGGCTTGTTTCGACGCGACCTCGCCGTCGAAGAAGGGAGAAACACAAATGGACGATGTCATTCTTGGTTGGATGTCGATCGCCGTCATGGCGGCTTCAATTCGACTTTGGATCCGAGCTTTCCAACGCGTGGAGATTCCGGAGAACCGAAGCGGCTTCGTCGCTGCATGGGTCATCGGAGCTGCTCTCGGCGTAGTAGCGCTCATGGGGGAACCGGGTTTGCTCGGGGGCGTCCCGGCGGGCATCGGCGCCGGCGCGTCGGCCTTCTTTCTACTCACCGTTGCGATCGGCAAACAAAAGGTCGCAGCCGGTGTGATCCAAGTAGGCGCCGCGATTCCCCGTTTCAGCGCAATCGACGAACATGGACAAACGTTCGACTCAGAAAGCCTTGCGGGGCATCCGGTGCTCATCAAGTTTTTTCGCGGACACTGGTGACCTTACTGTGTCGCCGAGTTACGGCGATGGGAAGAACTCCGGCCCGAATTCGACCAACGGGGTGTGGCGATCCTGACGGTCAGTACCGACACCCCGGAAGCGATCGCAAAGGGACACCGCAAGCATCGACTCGGAGCCACGATGCTCTCGGATCGAACGCTCGAAGTGACCGACGCCTTCGGCCTGCGCAACACGGGTTTCCACTCAGGTCCGCCTCCGCCGATCGCCCCGAAGGCCCTGCCCGTCCCAACTTCTTTGCTCGTTGATGCGAGTGGAAAAGTACTGTGGATGGATCAATCCGAAAACTACCAACGAAGGTCGGACCCCGACTACGTCGTCGCGGCCCTGCGTAAGCACCTCGACGCACCCGCCGCTGTGACGACCGCATCGTGATGAAGGGACTCATTCGCATCGTCGTTGCCGTCGCAATTTTGTTTCTTGTCGCGTTCTGGCAGATGTACTTTTCAAGTCGCCCTCCGCTCACGACCCACCCGGCCACACTTGCGGGGGACGGCAGCACGGTTGACTACTGCGATCTCCCGAAGCTCGACGGCAGTGGCAAACAAGCCGCGGATATCCCGAAAGGAAACACACCGGGCTGCGGCTATCGCCACTTCCCGCTGCCAATCCTTGCGGAATGTACCGAGCCCCTCCCCCCTGGAGCCGCGGACATTCGTGGCCTTTGGCTCGGCGTGGAAGGCGGCCATACGGGCCACGTTGAACGTGTCGAACAGTGCAGTCGTCGTGTCGTGGTGACCTCTTCGGGCCTCATTCACGACGCCGGCCCGAACAGCACCCTGGGCGAGAACAGCAATGACACGGAGGGCGGGGTTCTATTCACAATTGGCGAAAAGGAATACTGCCCAAGAACTTCGGCGAGCATGGTCTGGAACAACGGCGTGCTCGACTTTCATGTTTTTGGTTGGGGCCCGGTGGTCGTCCGGCGCTACCTCGACGGCGACCAGCTCATCTGGGAATATGCCGACGGCAGCATCACGCGGATGAATCGGATCTGCACTCTGCCCGAAGACCAAAAGATCCCAACACCCAGAGGGCGGCGTTACTCGTTTTTCTAGTCGCTTGCAATTGCGACAGCTGTCGAAACGATCCCAATCGCGGCCTCCTCTCCACGAAGAACCCGCACTGCAACAAGGACAAAAAACCGATGTACCTCGGAACGTACAATCTCATTGGTTCTGAACTCAGCATGTTCACCCGCAAGCTGGAAGCGCAGCTGCGCTATCAAAACATTCCCCATCGGTGGAAGTTCAAATCGACGGACATCGGCGCAGAGCTCGAGAAGCGAGCGGGCACGCGTTTCATCCCGCTGCTCGAAACACCCGACGGCTGGCTCATCCACGATACGATCTCGATCGGCCCCATGTTGAGTGAACGCTTCGACGAAGCACCGGTGCTACCAAGCACCCCCGTACAACGCGCGGCCTGCTTCATACTTGAGGACTCCCTCAACCACTGGTTCCCGCGACACGCCCTGCACTCTCGTTGGATCGACCTCGACAACGCCATCGACGCGGGCAAAGGTTTCGGCGCCAACATGCTTCTCAGCAAGAGTGTCGATGACGAGCTGACCGACGAAGAAGCCGCAAAGGTGGCGGGCATGGGCAAGATGATGCGCGATTCGTTCGGCCTCGGCGCGTGCGACGTACAAGGCGCAGGTGCCGACAAGGCCGAAGAGGTGCAGAGCGACTTCGACACCATGATGGGTCTCTTCAAGCAACACTTTGCCACGCATGACTTTCTATTGGGCGATCGCGCCTGCATCGCAGATTTCGCCCTCGTCGGTCCATCCAAGGCTCACTACCTCCAAGATCCGTTGCCACTGTCGTGGCTAAAAGAAAAAGACAACGACGCGATGCTCGACGCACACGTGAAGCGCGTGTATGACGACGACGAAGCCGGAAAGACGTATTTGCCCGACGATCGAATCCCGGACACGCTGATCCCCATCCTCGAGCACGCCAAGAGCAACTATCAGCCATTCGCCAAGGCGAGCATCCAAGCCGCCATGCGCGGAGAGAAGACCTTCAACCTCGACCTCGGGCACGGCGAATTCACCGCGCGCTCGATGAAGCGACTCGACAAGGCGCGACTGCACGTCCGGGATGAGTTGCAGGGCCTGGCCTTGGGCGGTTCCGTACTCGAAGAGTTGGGCGTACTGGCGCTGTACGAGGAAGAGCAGCTCTAAGTACTTGCGAACTCGAAGAACCAACAGGACCGGCTACTTCCCCAAGTTCCAGATGAACCCTACTTCCTCAGACAAGTCATCACTGACGTGCCGCGCGGTGCTCCTTCAATGCGACAGGCGAGAAGTTCAACCAACCATCGCCAAACAACTCGCTCTCCGGCGCGGGCTTCTTGCGCAGTGCGTCGTCGACGACCAGCACGGATTGCACGCCTGCCGCAGTCGCCTTTGCGAGCAACGCCTTCCTTCGCTTGGGAGGCGCAAAGAAGACCGGCTTCTCGAAGAAACTTGCCGACAAGTCCACGGGAATAAACCACGTGTCGCTGATGATGATTTCGGAATCACTCTCCTGCACGCGCGCGTTAAGTGCCTGACTGAACGCCTTGCGATCGTGAAGCATCACGAGTGAGTAGGCCTGAAGCCCTGCCGACAAAACAAACACCGCCAAAACCCCGGCGCTGAGCAAGCGACGCTCGCCGAAGCGTTCCCACCACCCGACCGCGCAGACGCTCGCGACGACGGCGAGCACCGGATAAATGACGAGTAAAAACCGACAGCCCCAGTGAATGCCTTGGGAATTCACTCCGGGAATCAATGCGGTGTAGAGCACGGCATATAGGAAGCAGATCGCGAGCAGTGTCGTGTGCGCCCGGCGCGCCTCAGTCGTGGCGTTGGGAGCCGGAGCCACGAACGCGAGAACCATGAAGGGCGCGGCCGAGAAGAGACCGTTGGCTTGCATCAAGCGATTCATCGGGTGCGGTGAACTGAGCTGACTCCACAGATACAAGCCGCCCGCGATGCATGCCGCCATCGCAAAGAACGGAATTCCCAAGCGCTGTGCCTCAGCACGCACGCGGTGCCCACCGAACAATGCCGCGACAAAGGGCAGCGCGAGCGCAAACGACCACATCGGGTCCGTATGAAGATTGAGCAGAAGGCGTGATGCGACATCCACGCGTTCCGAGACGTAGTGCATCAGCGAGGTATCGCCCCACGGTTGTGTCGTGAGATGGAGACCGAGCGGATTCCCAAGCACCAAGGCGTGAAAAATCCACAAGGGCAACAGCGTGACGAACGCGCCCGCAGCGAGAAGCGCAACGTCTCCTACATGTCGTCGCGCGTTCCAAGCCGTCAGGCTGAGTACGACCGCAGCAAACAGATATCCCTCGGTGCGGAAGTAAATCGGCGCGGCCGTCATGGCACCCGCGAGCGCTGCGAACCTGCGATCGCCGGAACGTTCGTAATGAAGAACGCACCAAAGGCTCCAGCACGAAAAGCCAACGGCGGGTGCGTGTTCCCAAAATGCGAGCGCGTAGAACCACACCGGCGTCCCGAACGCGACCGAAAGCACGGCCCACGTCCCCGCGCGGCTGGCGCTTGCCGTGCCTTCGGCGAGCATCACCGCAATACGCCACACCGCGGGCAAGCCCAACAAAATCCCGAGCAATGGAATCACCAGGATCCCTCGAGCCCCCAACAACTGATAAAACGGAGCCGAGAGCGCCGGAAAGACCGGCGAGTATGCGGAATAAAGCTCGCCGTCCCGCATCGCAAAGAAACCGCGGGTGATCGGGCCAAAGGCCTGTTCGGGATCGATCGCGCGACCAGGCCAGTCGAGCGCGATCTCGCCGTGTTCGACGATCGAGCGGAGTTGGATGAACTTGAGCGCGGTGTCGTTGATCCAGAACCCGCGCTCTGGCATCCAAAGCGCGCTCGCGAGATAGACGACCAAAACGCCGAGCCCCACGCCGATCGCGCGTGTGCGCAAGTGGCGCGCGTCTTCCGTCTTGAGGGTCGTCGCTTGCGAATTCAATGGAACGCTGCCCCTGTGCTCCGGTCCATCGGCGCGATGAGAATCAACGTCGGGAATCTACGGATCCCGACCGAAGACCGGAGGATAGGAAATTAATTCGGCATGTTCGTCGCGAGGCCAATCAAACGAGCGGAAGCCGCGCAGATCAGACTATTCAGCTGTGCGCCTTGTTCCAGCCGTCTACGATGACCTGCATGTCCTGCGGAGCAAAGAAGACTTCGGGCTGCTGCTTTTGCCCCCAAACCGACCATGATTCCGCAGGGTTCCAATCGGTCCCAATCTCCCAGGCTTCGTCGTCAATGATCTGATCCATGTCGGCGAAGTATTCAAAGAAGGTTCCGCTCGGGTCGAGCATGTACCAGAAGATGTTGCCGCCGATCTGATGGCGACCGGGCCCAGCCACTTGTCGTTCGTCGCCGTGTTCGGTGAGATAAACCGTTGCCGCGCGCATGACCGCGTCGAAGTCGTCATGCTCGACGGCATAGTGGTTCAAATAGGGAACTTGCCCGGGTGTCACGAGCAAGTTGTGATGGTCTGGCGAGCAACGCAGGAAGGTGGCAAGGCCACCCCCGAGAGAGTCGGACACGCGGTAGCCCAGCCCTTCCGTCATGAGCTGGGTCGTTTCGAGGGGCTTGGGCGAACCGACGACGATGTGTCCGAGGCGCCGAGGGGGTCGCGGTGTGGGCTCGGTGATCACTTCGGCGCGCTTTCCAACGCGACCGCGTACTCCAGGAGAATTTTGCGTTCGCTTGGGTTGTTCGGGCTGCACGTAGGCCGGCGCCGGCTCGATGATGAACTCCCACTCGTTGTGCGGGTCGACCAGCTGCAGCCGACCCCCTCCCTTTTGATACTTGACGCCCAGACCCTCGAGGCGCTTCGCAGTGGCGTCGAGGTCGGCTTCATCTTCACAACCGAGCCGCACTTTCCGTAGCTGGCGATACGGGGCTTCGACGATCCGGATCTGCCCCGGCTGATCGGCCGCGCCCCACAAGCCGTCACCTCCGACGAACCCAATCTCTTGATAAAATGCGTCGAGGGTTGCCGGATCGGCGACCCCGATTTCAACATCGAGCATGCGATGCAGAGCCATGAAATCTCCTTGGGATGAGCGTCGAAGTCCGGAGCGAGTCACTCGGCTACGACTGTAAGTCGGCTTGGCGCGATTGCAGGATATTAATCAACAGCAAAGCTTTTCCTAGTCAGTTGACTACGCTTTTCATTCGGCAACCCAACGCGGCACGCATCATGACCAAGCCGCGCGCTGCAAACACACGGGAGCGAAGAGGTTCGCGCCGCTCTCATCGAAGAAGCCGCCAAGATGCTCGGGGAGCGCGGCCCTCTCGTCTATTGGCGATGCAACTCTCCCGGGCTCATCGCCCTTTGAAGTCCGGCTCGCGACGTTCGCTCATTGCCTTTGTTCCCTCGCGCCAGTCTTCTGTCTTTTGCAGCCGGTCCTGTTCCGCCTTTTCCCGGTCGGTTGCGCGGCGAATATCCTGCGCAAGGTCACCGCGCAGCGTCTCGCGAATCGAACGCACGGCGAGCGGTGCGGAGATCGCGATCTCTCGAGCGAGGCTGCGAGCTTCGTCGCGCAGCCTGTCGGCCGGGACCAACCGATCGCAGAGTCCGAGCTTCTGGGCCTCATCTCCCTTGATGCGACGACCTGTATATAGAAGCTCCATCGCGGCTTGTTGACCGACTAGGCGCGGAAGTGTCACCGAAAGTCCGAAGCCATGGTGAAAGCCCAGCCGAGCGAAATTCGCGCTGAAGCGAGACTCCGGTGTTGCGATACGAAAGTCTGGCATGAGTGCGAGTCCAAAGCCCCCGCCGATCGCCGCGCCTTGGATCGCGGCCACGACGGGAAGCCGAGTTTCGAACAGGCGCACGGCATCGTCGTACAGGTGACGCCCCGAGTCGTCCGTGAGCGGTTCGCGGTTCGCAAAGTTTGCCCCGGCACAGAAGTGCTTCCCCTCCGAGGCGAGCACGATCGCACGGCAACCCCCCGCATCGAGCGCATCAATGGCATCGCAGAGGCTGCCGATGAGGGCGCGGTCGAAGAAGTTGTTGGGCGCCCTCCGAATCTCGACGAGCGCAACGTGGTCGTCACCGAGCTGCGCGTGCACATCGCCATAGGTTCCGAATTCTTTCCCCTCACTCATCTCGGTAGCCCCACTAGTGTTCTCGCAATAATCATGCGTTGGATCTGGCCCGTGCCCTCGACGATATCCATCGCCTTGACGTCGCGATAAAGTTTTTCGATGAGGTGATCGCCACGCCCGCCGACGGTTCCGACGAGTTCAAGCCCAAGGGTCGTCGCTTCCTGGGCGATTTGTGCGGCGATCGCCTTCGACATCGAGGCCTCAATGATGTTCGGCCGCTCCAAGTCGGCGAGCCAGCCGGCCTTTAGGCAGACCATGCGCGCTTTTCGAACCTTGCGTGAAATCGCTTCGATGCGGTCGCGGGTTCGATCGTCCCCGAGCATGTCGTGCTCCCGCGCGAAGCGGATCGATTCGTCGAGAGCCGACCGCGCCATGCCGACCGCGTTCGCTGCGATCTGCGGGCGTCCGGCATTGAAGGTCTTCATCGCAGTCTTGAAGCCGGCGCTGCTTTGGTAGCGCTCCTCGCCCCCGAGCAGGTGACTCGCGGGAACGCGCACGTTGTCGAGGGTGAACGACGTCGACTCGTACGCCTTCAGTCCCATCTTGCGTTCGATCTTGAAGCCGCCGAGCCCGGGCGTGTCCTTGTCGACAAAGTACGCACGCTGTGCCGCTCGCCCTTTGCTGGGATCGACGGTCGCCTGGACGAGAATCCAATCGGAACGCGAAGCGCTGCCGATGAAACACTTCGCGCCGTTCAAGATCCAACCGTCGCCGTCTTTCTTGGCAAGAGTCCGGATCGCGGCTGCATCCGAGCCCGCTCCTGGCTCCGTCATCCCAAAGCATGCCCAGCGCGGTTTGTCCGGTTCGAGGAAAGGCCCGAGGAAGCGTTCTTTTTGTTCGTCGGTTCCCATTCCCAAGACGTTGCCTTCGGGCAGTCCAGGGCCGGGCGTCGAGTTAATGACGCCGCGATCCCAGTAAGCGAGTTCTTCGGCGACCAGCAGACTTGCCACTACGGTTCGCTTCGGGCGGTCGGCGGCACGTCGGCCGCCGGGACCGGTCCATCGAGTGCGACCGTCGCCACGCGCGATGCAGCGATCGAAAAAAAGGTCACCAACAGGAATGGGCCCGCCGCGTCGGTCCGCCTCGATACCGGCGGGTCGAAATTCATTTTCGCCGAGTTCGCGGGTTTGCTCGATCAACTGACGGGTTTCGGAATCGACGGAGAAGTCCATTAAAGGGCCCCTTCTACACCCAAGGCGAGCGGCGTTGGCGAGGCGACAAGTGCGCGGCCAGCCTCTTCGATTGCAGCGTCAAACCCACCGCACAGAAGACCCAAGGCGCGGGCTTCACGCATGTGCTTCTCAACGGGATAGTCCGCCATGAAACCGTGGCCGCCTAGTACCTGCACGCCGTTCGGACCCATTGTTCGCGAAGCTTCGATGCATTCGGCCCAAGCCGACGCCGCCTCGGTCGCGCACGGAAGATTCGAGTCGACACGCCACGCCGCTTCTTGAACCACGAGCCGTGCAGCATCGAGCGACATACGCATATCGGTGATCAAAAACGCGAGAGCCTGGTGGTGGCCAATCGGCTTTCCGAAGGCCTCGCGCTGTTGCGCGTAATCGGCCGAAAAATCACACGTCGCGCGCATCACGCCGAGAAGGAGTGAGGCGTAGTAAAGACGCGCGCGGGCCAACGCGCGGGGCGCACCGTCGGCGTTCGACCAGCGCCCTGCAATTGAAGCACCGCGCGTCACCAGCCGGGCGGCGCCAGCGGCGCGGAGCCCTGCCCCGCGCACCGGCTCGAACGAGAACCCGTCCGTCAGCAGGAGGGCTTCGGAACCTGAGAGCACGACAACGGCGCGCGCTTCTTCGCCGAGCACCCACGGCGCATCGATATCGATGGTGTTCTCTGCGACATTGATTTTCGCGTCGAGGTCCGAGACGAAGAGCGCGCGTCCTGACTCGAAGCCCACCGCGTCGACTAACTTCGAGACGGCCTCCTCGCCTCCAACCTCAAGCAAGGTCGTCATCGCTGGACCAAAGGGATCGAGTGCGATCGCCGCGCCAGCGTCACCTGCAGCGAGTTCTTCGTTGACGAGCACGCGCGCAACGACGCCGAGACCCGCTCCGTCACAGGCTTCAGGCAGATCGAGCGCGGCGAAGCCCAGTTCGGCCCAGGCCAGTTTTAAGTCAGGAGACACGCCGCGTGCCGACTCGGCGTCGCGCAAGTTGGGAATGAGTTCGTCTTCCGCAATCTTGCGGGCCGTCTCAACGACAAGTGCGAGTTCGTCGTCAGGAGAAAGGTCGAGCATCGGGCACTCCGGTCAATCGGAAAGTCGCAGGGAAGAATGGAGGCTGACCACGTCGCCGGGATGAATCGCGATCGTGGAGGCAAAAGAGATTCTAATCGAATTCTGTCAACCTGCCCCGTGCAGCGGCTTCGGGACTCATGACGCGATGCCCAAAGGGGTTCGGAACCCTTGCTGCGCCGCCAGGCAAGGGCGTGACGCAGCGCTCGCCAAGCAACATCTTATCCGTCCCACGTACCGCATCGAATGAGTGGGCGGGACTTCGGTGCGTGCCTCATCGGAGAGCGAGAGATCCAGGGGACCGGTTATTGCTGCGACTGCGCTGCGATCGCCGCCTGAAGCGTCTTGGCTTGGGCGCGATCGCGCTCTTCCAACGCATCGATTTCGTCGGCCGGGACACCGAGCCCTTCCAGCACCGATCGCGTATCGCCACCAAGGGTCGGCGAGTGTCGGGCGGGAAACGTCCCTGACCGAACGTCCTGGCCGTCGAACTCGACGGCAGGTCGCGCCATGCGCATGGCTCCAGCCGCGGGATGCTTGGTTTCGACGAGCGATCCGCGATGTTGAATTTGTTCATCCTCATGGAGATTGTCGAGGGAGTTCACGCGCGCGACTGGAACACCGAACGAGTCGAGCGTCTCGCAGACTTCGTCCGTCGTCACGTCAGCGAGTATCGCGTTGACCGCCACGCGGAACTCCTCCGCGCGTTCAATGCGCGCGGGCAGGGTCGCGAAGCGCGGATCTTTATGAAGTTCACTCCCCCGCCAGACGCAGAGCAGCTCGAGCAACTCTTCGGTGAGGAGGATGATCTGAACTTGTCCGTCCTTTGCGTCAAAGATCTGAAAGAACTCCGCGAGTTCGCCGTTGTGTTCGACGTCGTCGCCGAGCAAGGTTCGACACCACATCACATCGGGCCAGTTGAACTGGAGGGCAGCGTCGACCATCGGGACGGACAGGTATTGACCCCGTCCGGTCTTTGCACGTTGAAGCAACGCAGCGGTAACAGCTTGCGCCGTGGTGAGCGCAGTCACCTTGTCAAAAATAATCATCTGAATGAGTTCGGGCTTGGCCCCGCCCTGCAGCGCAGCTGCACCGGTCGTCGCCTGGATCAACGGATCGTAGACCCGGCGGTTTTTGTACGGGCCATCGGGGCCATAGCCCGTAATGGCGGCATAGACGAGGCGCGGGTTGCGCGCCGACAGCGTTTCCCATCCAAGCCCGAGTGCATCCAACTTGCCCGGGCGGTAGTTCTCGATGAGGGCGTCGGCGGTGTCGACGAGGGAAAGGAAGATCTCCTTCTGTCGCTCGTCCTTGAGGTCGAGACACACCGATTGCTTGTTGCGGTTCAGCACAGTGAAAACCGCTGACACACCACCGCGTTGGCTTCCGAGGTAGCGCGCCGAGTCCCCAATCATCGGCGGCTCGATCTTGATGACCTCGGCACCTTGATCGGCCAGCATCATTGCGGCCATCGGCCCGGAGACCGTGGTGGTCAATTCGAGCACACGATAGCCATCGAGCGGTCCGGTCATGGGCGATTCCTCGATTCGGGCCACGCGAAAACGCCAGCCAGGAGATTCTAGATGCAACGCAGATATGCAAATAAGGTTATGGCATCGATCCTGTCAGTGCCGGTCCTGTCGGGGCCTCTTTCCCCTTCGCTGCCCTGGGGCTACGACGACCGGCGTTCATTGCATGGCATCGTTCATCTAAGAATCACGTTAGACAACATAACCAAGAACGCGTGCCGCATGAGCTTGCGGTTCTAAGCCCAGCCTCAACCTCAATCCCCAGAGTCTGTGACTTCAAGGAGCGTCGGGTCCGCGCGCAACTCCACGCGAACCGCGCTTTCCCAGAAACCGTGGACGCCGTTGCCGTCCGTCCCGCCCATGAAGTCAAGATCGTCTTGAGGGAGCGGGCATGGTTGTCGAGTCCATCAAAGCGCAGCGAGTTGTCGCCCCAGACGCGTCATCGTGCCCGTCGATCCTGAACTCAATCTCAATTCCCCACACAGGCGCTCGTGAGATCAGAAGCTACCCACCATATTGAGGAACCAACCGTGGTCGTCGTAGTCAAGGTCGGTCAAGTCTTCAGAGAAGTCCGTGAAGTTGTACCCGACGCCGACTTTGAAGTGCTCGCCGAAGTAACGGTTCACGGTCACGAGCACACCGCTCTTGCGTTCGTTGAGATCGGGGAGGTCGAGGATTCGTCCCTCTACCGTGCTTTCCCAATGTTTGAAGAGGCGTAGGTCGGATCGCAATATGTAGAGATGCGCGTCGTTTTCGAAGAACTTCGGGTCTTCACGATCGAGGCTGACCTGACTTGAGCGGAAGGCATACTTGCCGCCGACGCTCCAAATACGGGTGATGTCGTAGCTCGCATCCATCGCCAACACGTGACTGCGCTGGATGAACGAGGCCGAGGTGGTACCGCTGCTGTTTGCCTGCTCTGGGCTCGGGAAGCTGTAGAAGTAGGTGTACTTGAACAACGCGTTCAATCGGTCGTTCGCGACAGGGCGATAGGCGTAACCCATCACCGCTTCGGTGAAGTCCGCGTCGAAAAAGTCACCGAGGGAAGTGTGGCTCATTGCGTGATTAAACTTGGCAAGGAGCCGCCAATCGTCCGTGAGCTGTACACGCAGGGCGTTTTTGAAGAGCCAACTCGTGCGATCGTCGTTGCTCCCGTCGCTGCGTTCGATGTCGTCGTAGCGGAACTCGATGCCGGTCGAGACCGAGGCCTGGTCGAAGTGGTACCCGACGCTGACTGCCGCAGCAGTGCGCTCGGTCTCCGCGCTCGTCCGCCGATCCTTGAGCGTTCCCAATTCGAGGTTCGCACCAATGCTCCAACGTTCTGTCGGCGTTAGCGTCATCCCCACCGCGCGGGTCAAGCCCGTCTCCGGCTTCGAGTGCTGGTAACGGTTTTCCATGTACACACTCGCGCTGTCCGACAGTCGCGAGTTCGCGCCACCAATGAGATTGCCGGTCCGAGTATGCAAACCGTTGGCGCCGCGTTCGTTGTCGAGTGCGTAGTTGAGATAGACGTTCGTGCTGTCAGATTTCTGAAAATTCGTACCGACGCGCGCGGCCGGCCCAAGTTCTCCATGGCTGACTTCGCCTTCGGCGCTCAAGCGCTCGGTCAGCAACATCTCGCCGCCCGCACCACCGCGCCAGTTCTTCTCGCGATCGCCGGTCGCTTCGACCGTGGTCTGGCCAAAGACGTAGCTGCGCCAACGATTGCCGGGATCGTATTCAACCTGCACGACCGCATCGGTTCGCTCGCCCTCTTCCTGGGTTGCAACCACGACGGACGAGTGGTCCGTCCGCTCGTCCCGGCGCACACCTGCAGAGAGTCCAACTTGTTCGGTTAGCGCGAAGTCCGCATTGACTTCCATGGCCGTCGTTTCAAGACCCGCGTCTTCCTTGCTGTGGTCTGCCTTGGCGCGAATTTTGAGTCGTTGCGAGATCGGAAGTTTGAGGTTGCCTCCAAACTGCTCGACATCGACCAGGGTCGTGAGCCCCGGAGCGCTATATCCCGCGTCGAGAAGCTGGGCATACATATCGATGCGGCCACGGCCGGACGGAAGCCAGTCCGCAAAACCAATACTGAGGTCGGCTCGATACGCGTACGCGTCGACCGCCTCAAGCCCAAGATCGTTTCCACCTAGGAACTCGAAACCGCCGTCGTCCGAACGCGAAGCAAACGAAATCTGACCTTCACTGCGTCCCGCTTGTACCTTCAACCAAGACTCGGAGGTCATCCGCAACGTGAGATCGACGGCGTAGAGATCGCTCTTGCGTCCGTCGTCGTCGTTGTGATTCGCAGTTGCCCCGATCTTCAAGAAATCACCAACCCAAGCATGGGTTCGCCCCCCGGTGCTCAGCGTATCGAGTTCAGTGAAGCCCGGGGCATATTCGTACTGCGTCACCAACCAAGATTGATATCCACTCATGCCATCACTACGGACTAGCAGTTCATCCGCGACGGTCGATGCCATCGGCTCCGACAAGAGAATCCGGCCCTGGAAGTAGTCGATGTCGTAGTCGAGACCGGGTCGCAGATCGACGACGCCCGATACCAAGCCCGAGTCTTTGTCCCGCAGTTCGATGCGCAGGGTTTCGGATCCGTTCAATAGATCGCGGTTGCGCAGGTAATAGAGTGAGCCGCCGGTTCCACGGAACTCATCTCGCCCGCGCACCGTCCCCGGATCCGCCGCGAAGCCTCCGAGCATGTAACGCTTTTCGCCAAAGCTCGTCGTATCATCCGATACGGCGTGTAGGCTCCCGCCGTAAAGTCCGCGTTCGACGAGCGCAAGTTCGTTGTCGCGGTATCCCACGTTGAAGTTGCCCCACATCAAGTGACTGTCGTCCTTCGTCAACTTGACGAAGAACTTGCCGAGCGTTGGCGCCAGCTCTTGCACCGTTCCGTCGTCACCGAACGTGGGATAGTGGTAGTCGGGATCAATGCGACGGAAGAGGGACTCCGGCGACTTGTCGAGGAAGTTCGTAAAGAGCTCGTCGATCGCACCTTCGCGCGTGTCGGCGCTCGCCGTGAGCCTCCAGTCTTGCGCAAACTTCCCCGTCAAAAAGAAGGCGAGGCGACCTTCTGCAAACGGGTCGGAGTCAAACGGTTGGTTCTCGCCGTCGAGTTGGTCCTTGGGTCCATTCGTCTTGTCGAGAGAGAGCGTGATATCTGCGATGCCGACGTAGAACCAATCATCGCGCGGGATGTCGAGGTCGCGCAGGAAGAGATCACCCCACCCCTCTTCGTCTTGGATATTAACTTCCACCGTGTGCAGGCCAGAAGGCAGGATCGCTTCAGCGATGAACGCACCGTTCTCATCGACCGGAACCGGACGTCCGGCGATCCACACCCGATGACCATCCGGGACACTCGCCCCGTGTACTCTCACGGTACCCGCACTATCGAGGGGGATGTTCGTGAGTAGCGGCCCACTCTCGCCGTAACCCGCGAAGAGAGAGTCGGCGCTGCTCGTCGACGATGGGTTCGCGACGGACGATCCGAGGGTCATCGACGCTTCACCGGGAAGAGACGTTCCAATCGGGGCCTTCACGAGCCACAACGACTGCGGCGCAGTTTCATCGAAGCGTTCTTCTGCGTCGTAGGCGCGCAGCACAAAGACGAGTTCGCGCTTCGGCGACGCGAAGGGATCGGCTGCGGGCTGCCATTCGGCAACTCCGGCCTGTTCGATTGGAAGCACCTCAAGAGGCTGACTGCGCAACGAGGCCCCCGCTTCAAAGATTCGAACTTCGGCCCGGGCAATGAAGTGGGGATAGTTCGTATCCATGCGGAAGCGCGCCGGTGCCGCGGCCTGGGTCGCGTCAGCATTCGGGGAAGTGCTCGTATCAGAGACGACGGTTCCCGCTTCAATGGTCACGCTAAGCCGACGCTCTGACGTCAACGCGTCGAAGTGGAACTTCACGTCGGCCTCGGAGAGCGCCACGTCAGTACACCGTCCGATATCGGCATGGCTGCGTCCCGGGTCATCGATGGGCTCACCATCGACACTGATGCGCATCACGTTCAACTCAAGCGCGCTGCGCGGCGTGATCTCGCGCGTGATCGGGGTGATCGAGACGCCTTCGAGATCGTCGAGCACTGCGGCTTCGTCATACACCACCTGAACTGCGACCTGTGCTTCGTCACCCTCGATGAAGCCACCGTTGACCACGTCGTTCGAGTAGACGTAACCGCGCCCCTCGTGTTCTACCTGATCATCTTCGAGACCGAGTGCGGCTTGGACGGACTCCATTACGCGACGCGCACGCGCGGTGGAAAGACCGATGTCGTCGCCATACACACTCGCGGTCCGGCGATCGAGTCGTTCGTTTTTCGTATAACCAACGAAGCGCAAGCGGGGTCGCGTCCGGCCGGCAACATCGGCCAACCCCCGCTTCAGGTCATTGAGGTATTGAGGTGCGATCGTCGCCTCACCATCTTTGAGCGGGAGTGGTGTAATGCGGCCCCAAGCGGGGTAGTAGATCTTCGCTACCCACTCGGCATCGCCGGTATCGGGGCAGACCTGCGGTTCGTCGGACAGTTCCTGCAGCGGATCGTCGTACCAGAACTCAACCTCGATGCGCCGATTGAGTGCGCGCCCCAGCTTGTCGTCATTGGACGCTACCGGGCGTGCGGTACCCCGACCGTCGCTTTCGAATGAAACGTTCGAAGCCTTCAACACGTCATTGAGCGAGAGTGCCACCCGGCGGGCCCGCGCCTTCGAGAGCCCGAGATGATCGCCATAGATGCGCGAGGAACGTTCGCTGAGCGCGGCATCGTCGCTGTATCCGATCAGCTTGACCGCTACGCCTTGCTTGTTCGAAAGATCTTCGAGCGCGCGCGAAATCTGTGCCGCAAATGAATCGAGTTTCCCTACTCCCTGCTCGCCGTAGCGAAGCGGGGGGATCAAGTTCTTGACCCGTGCACGGCGAACATGTCCCTCGCGGAAGCGCATCTTGCACACGGTCTCGGTGCGACAGACCTTCACCCGGCGAATGTCCCCGCGCGTCACAAAGTCTTCGATCGCCACTTCCTTGCGCGCCTCGTCGTACCAAACTTCAATTTCGACGCGTCGATTACGAGCGCGTCCCGGTTCAGTTTCATTTGCCCCGAGCGGGTACGCGTCGCCCGCCCACTCAAATGAGATTGAATCGGGGCTGAGCGAGAGTTGTCGCTGAATGAGTTCGGCCGCTTCTCCCGCGCGTTCACGAGACAGACCAACGTTGTCGCCGTAACGCGCAGCCAGTTCTCCTGAAAGCGGCTGGTTGTCAGAGTGACCCGTAAGATGAACGCGGACGCCATCGAGGTGACCCATCCCATCGAGAATGAGGCGCAAGGTCTCGATCGTCGTCTGAGGAATGTCCGCTTGCCCGGAAGCGAAGTAGATCGGCGGCACCACGTTCTTGAGCTTGACGGTCTCGAAGGCGTCCTTGAGCACTTCGCGCTCACTCAGCTGGTCGCCTTCCTGGCTTTCGACGCGCTCCGCGTCCTGCGCCCACGTTGTAAAGGAAGCATCACTCGAGAGTTGTCGCTCAACCGCGGAGCCCGTATCGATTCGCGTCGCCGAGTCGAACGCAGAAGCCAGAACGTCCCAAGACTTTCGGCGCAATCGCTCGTGTGTCTCCTCGGTTGCGGGGTTTCCCAGCCGCCAGAACACGTCACGTTCGATGCGAAGCGGTTCGTGCTCCCAACGGGATTCGATGAGTTCGCGGATCGCGGCAAGTCGACGATCCACGAGGCCAGCGTCTTCCACGTCGGCGACATAGGACAGGCGCAAGATCGACGGACCGGCTTCCATCTCCTCGATCAATCGATCGACGCGCGGCTTCCATTGATCGCGCATCAAGGTCGAACCGGGTCGGAAGACAGCATCGACGAGGTCGAGGCTCACCACGCGATCAATCGTGGCGCCAAAGTTCATCTTGAGCGCCTTACCGCGCGTCGCCCGTGCGAGGTTCACGCCTCGCGTCGAAAGGCGATAGCCCGAAGGCAAGGTCCGCTCGTCGAGCTTCAGCGCGAAGTTGCTGCCGCGTCCCTCGCGCGGCACGATCGCGCAGGTAATGTGATAGCGGCCGTGCGCATCGGTTGTCGCAGCAAGTCCCCGTGGTGTCACGAGGCGAACACCGGAAAGACCGGTTTCACCTTGATCCTGCACACCGTCGGCATTGCGATCGTCGAACACCTTGCCCAGCACATCGGTACAGGCGAAGTCGGGGTCCGGTACCACGCGCACCGTGGCCCGAGCTTCCCCAGACAGCGGGACGCCTGACGAAGAGGTCAGCGCCAGCGCGCGGTTGGTGAACTCGCCTTCGGTTACGCCCGCACCGACGGCCAACAGAAGCGCAACCGTACGTCGCCCCGAGGCTTCAACCGAAAGTCCACTCCATGTAAGAACGCGCCCTTCGATCGTCGGCTCCGTCGGCTTTCCATCGATTTGCGCGGAGCCCTCCATGTAACGGAAGCCCGCTGGGTAGCGATCCTCGATGCTGAGGTCCGGAAGCGTGGTCGCGAGTCCGTTGATCAAGGTGATCTCGTACGGGACAAGTTCACCGATGCTCACGTTCACGAGCGGTGTCGTTTTAGTCAGCCCCACTGCAGAGTCGATCGACGGATCAAGTGCCACGTGGTTGTTGAAGATCTGCGCCGAACCTGGAGCCGCACTTTCGTCGAACGTGAAAAAGGTGTGATAGCCAGTGGCCGGCGAAACCGCGGGCACCGAAATCGGTGGCGCGAGAGCCGAAGTCTGAACTTCGCAGTGCGCGATCGTCGCCGGGACCGCGTCGTCTGCGGCCGTGGGGCAGTTGGGTACGTCGAACGGAGTCGAAGCGGGCGACGATGTCGGAGGAATGATCTGCGATTCGCCCGGGGCAAAACCCGACGCGGGAGGTGTCACGCGCAGGACATAGTTTGCCGATCCCGAACACACGGCGGACGAACCGTTGAGATCGAACTTATAGAAGCCTTCGCCTCGCGTAACCTGGCCCTGTTGATTCGGGTCATCGAAGCACGAAGGTGGAATCGAAATCCCGCCTTCCCGCTCAAGCATAAGACTCGCGCCTCGAATCGGCGTGCGTTCAATGGCGCTGTACACCACGCCGTTCGGCTGAATCGGCAGATTGAGATTCAACACGTTGCTTCCGCCGGCCACAACAAGATCTGTGATCTGCTGTGGCCCGTCGGTGTAAGCCGAGTTCGCGGTACCCATCGATGCCGAGTTGCTGGTTGCATCCGGGGCGCGGAAGACGAGTGAGTAGGCATCACCGCTCGAATCATTCGGCGGAAGACCTGTCATCGTATAGCCGCCGGACACATCCGCGGTGACGGTCTGCAGCAGCTGGTTGTTGCGATTGAGATCGACGAACCATCCGGTGAGTGGGGTCTCCCCACCGGCCTGCGTTGCATCGAAGTCGATATCGTGCCAAAGCGAGCCGTTCAACGTACCCACGCCCGGCATCCCGCCGATTGCGATCGATACGCTGGCGCTTGCCACCTGAGGCGGCGCATTCCACAGAACCGTCGCGCTATTTGTAACGTTCGTCCCGGTTGCCAGACTTCCGTCGAGCGTTGCCCGGAAGCGCAAGATCAACGAGCCGCCGACGGCGAGGTCACCATTCAACGTCGAGTAGTCTGCGGTAATCAGTGAGCCCACAACCGTGATCCCCGCAGCGACACCGTTCAAGGTTGCAGAATCGGGAACATACGCGAGCTGTCCCGCGACCGGATCATCGAGATCGTCCGTGATCACGACATCGGTTGCGGCTACGGTGGCAAGATTGTCGACTCGAACCACGTATTCGAGTTGTGTACCCGCGATGGCGGCGCCCCCCCCGACCACACTGACCTGCTTGGTGATCGCAAGCTGCTGCCCTGCTCCAACCAAGACGATCGTGGGTTCCGGTCCCGTCGCCGGGTTGCCATCGCCGTCCGTCAAAAGGTTCGGGCCCTCGGCACTCATTACCGTCGCCTGGTTGCTGATCAAAGTACCGGCGGACGTCAACGCATTGACTTCAAGATCGAATCTGATGGTCGCGCTCGCACCCGGCGACAATACGCCCATTCCCGCGGCCGGAAGCGGCGGCGTATGATCACTCGAACTGATCGGAATCCCTGCGATCAAGGGAGACGTACCCAGGTCGGGCCGTCCCACCGCGGTTCCATTCAAGAAAACCGAATCGTCCATGTAAGTCGTGTTCGCAGGGACGTTGTCTTGGAGCTCGACTGCGGTCACAGGATTGGTGCCGTTGTTGTAGACGACGATCGTGTATCGCAGCACATCTCCCGGATCGACGACGCCGATCGTCCCCGCATCGGTGACCAACACTGCATCTTTGCTTGCAAACAACAGCGGCACATCGCCGATCGTGTCGCGGGTCGGGTCGTTCGGGACCGCCGTGTCGGGGTCGTCCGAAGGCGTTTCGAGGACTCCCCCCGCCACCGCGCTCACAAAAGCCTGGTTCGAGATCACGGTGCCGTCCACCACCGCGGCGTCGACGGTCACATCAAATACGAGGGTCGCAACGTTGCTGACGGTTGCGGTTGCATCGGCCCGCATGGCACCCGGGGTCGAGTCTTCGGGGGCGTCAATCGACATGCCGCCGACAAACGCAGGAACGTTCCCGACACCGTCGGCAACTGCCGCACCGTTGAGTCTCGTGCTGCCGGGGATGTACTGGGTATTCACCGGAATGGCATCGCGCAACAAGCTGTCGGCTGCGTTTTCCGTACCGATGTTCTTGACCGTGATCGTGTAGCGAAGCCGTTCGCCGGCTAGCAGGAGCAGTGGATCCCCGTCGAGATCCGTCGAGATCTTTTCAACCTCGAAGACCGGCATCGAAGTGATCACGAGAGAGGTCACATCTTCATCGCCGGGCAGGAGCGGATCGGCTGCGCCGTTGACCGCGGGGTCGTCGCTCAACGCGAACGCGCTTCCGTTTACTTGAAGTTCAGCCTGATTGTTGATCGTCGTTTCGTCCGCAATCACCGATGCCAGGGTGATGTCGTACTCGATCACCACTGTGTCGTTTTGATTCGGGAGATTGAGATTGCGAATATCAATCACACCGGTGCCGTACGTGCCGCCGGTGTCGCTCGTGTTGCTTGAGTCTGCGGGGGCGGGCACAGGAGACAGGGCCAGCGAACCGGGAACAAAGCGTGCCGCGCCATTCAAGCGATCGGGTTCGTCAAATAGAGTGAAGTTCTGGATCGGGACCGTGCCCGTGTTCTCAATTTCGATGCGATAGCGCAAGACGTTCCCGGGCGTAGCTTCGGTCGCGGGGTTCACACCCTGGGTCAGGTTCTGAACCGTCTTCTCGAAGCGATAAAGCGGAAGCGCCCCTGCCGTCGTGTGCGCGTCTTCGTGATCTAGCGCGCCCACGGTGCCATCGGTGATCGCGCGCGTATAGCTTCGTCGGTCGCCCGCCGTCGCTACATCGCTGCCGTCCGTGCTGTACCACTGAGTCGCGCCCGCGACATTGGTCAACGCGACGCCGTCCTGGCTTCCGATGTCGAAGCTCGTGTCGTAGTTCGCAATGAACCGCTCCGTCGCGCCCACGGCCGCAAGCGTCGTAAGCGCTTCGATCGTGATCGTACAAGTCGGGTCGCCTGCGAAGGTGAACGTATAGTCGGTGTCGCGAACCAATACCGGCGAAACGGCAGTGATGCCGTCGGCTTCGAAGACCTGGGCGCTCACCGACGTTGGCGCGAGATCACACGTGCCACCGGTGACGCCGTTCGGCAATTGATCGACGATCGTGAGATTCCACGCCGTCGCCGTCCCCGTGTTCTGCACGTTCAAGGTGAAGGTCTCGGGGGTCCCGATCGTCATGGTCACCGGACCTGACTTATCGAAGGCGAGGGTATCGGAGCCAACGATCGTCATGTCTGCAGTCGTGCCCGCGTTGCCGGGACGTTCGCTCGTGTCGTCGTCGTCGAACCAGTTCCACGCGAACCAAGCCGTGTTCGCAAATGCGAGACCACTCACATTGGTCGGCGTATCTTCCAACACGACCGTGATCTCGACCACGATTTGCTCGTTGGCCGGGATGTCGATGCCCGTCGTTGTGTCTTCGATGACGAAGTTGGTTGTGTCACCGGTGTTGACCGGTGTCCAAATGCCCGAACCCGAGATCCGATTCACTTCGATGAAGCGCAGGTCCGCGGCCGAAGCGGAAAGGTCGTCACGGATCTTGAGGTCGTAGATCGGGAAGTCGTACGGCGTGGCGGGAACCGTGATGCGGTAGCGGAACACTTCTCCAACCGAGGCCTCGGGCTGAAGGTTTTCCTTCAATAGCGGGTCGGGAGGCAAGACGGGGTCGGTCGTATCGACGGCAAGTGCCGGACCGAAACAGTAGTCGTCGGGCGCAGTCACCGTCGGGCAACCATTGCCGGTGCGTTCATAGACACTGACGGCATCCAACGAAGTCCAGTCACCCCAGACGGTATTCTGAATCATCTCGGGGTCGGGCGTCGGAGTCGTCAGCTGGGTGCGATAAGTGAGCTGCAGAAAGCCGCCCGCCGGGATATCGAGGGTCTCGTCGCCCTGTCCGCGGCCCCAGTTCAGTTGCCCCGCAACAGGACCGGTCGGCATTGCAACGAAGCCCACAACCGGAACACCGTTCATGGCTGCGGTCGGCAGAAACGTCAGGTCGAAGCTGAGTTCGGGCGGAAGTGTATCCACGATATTCAAGTCGTAAGCCGTCGCATTGCCGCCGTTCACATAGGTGACCACGTACTCGATCATGTCAAGAAAGGCGATCGGATCGGAGGGGTCCTTGCCCGACGTGACGTTGAAAGATGCCTTGGTGGACGTCAGATTGGACTCAGTCGCCATGATCGCAGCGGTCGTGTCCGACATGGTTTCGGGCAGGCCCGTTTCCCCGTTGGTGTAGGAAACCTCTGCCGAGTTTTGAAGGATGACGCCGACGTTCGTCACGAGGTCGTTATTGATGCGCGCGGAGTAGGTGATCCGAATCGCGGGGTCGATCGCGCTCGCAAGCAGGTCATCTTCGGTGAGCGTCACGACCGATCCGATCGTCCAGGTCGCGGTACCGGATGTCTCATCCCCCGGAAACGCGGTCATCGCCCCTTCACTCGGAGCCAGCCCGTTGAGGGTCGCAATGCCGTCGAACTGATACGTGATGTCGAAGTCGGCGTTGTGCGAAAGCACATAACTCACGGCACCGGCGTCGAGACGGTCCGCGACCACCAGGCTCTCGGTCATGCCTTCCGGGATGTCGATCCGTACTTCGAAAGTCTTATACGCGCCGATTCGAGGGACAAGCGCGGGAGCGAGGTCGGTCTTGGTAATCGTCAGACCCGGAACCGGTAGGGCCGCGACCACTTCAGCTTCGTAGTCGTTGAGTGCGTCGGCCACGTTCGGAAGCGCGCCGATGCGCATACCCGTGGCGCTGCCATTCGCGCCGATCATGCCGCTGGCATTGAGCGCGGTCGTGATCGCCGGGAGTGAAGTCCAGTCTGCCTGAATCGTGTTGTCGATTTCGGTGAGCGGTTGCACCAGCGAGTCGACCTGGACGTCGAAGGAGAACGTGACCGAGCTGCCGGGGTCGACACTGAAGCCGGGCGCCCAGCTGAAAAGCGGTTGGTTTGCACCAAACGTGACAACGTCTGCGGTTGGAGGCGTCACGCCCTGAATGTTTCCTTGATACGAAAGGCCGATCGCGGAAAGGTCGTCGAGCACGCGCAGGTTGTACGCGGTCGCGGTGCTGTTGTTCGTCGCCACGACGATTACGCGCGGTACATCGTCTGCGTCGGCTTCGACAACCGAAAACGTCTTGGTGAGATCGATCGCCGGCTCTCGTACGACGAGATTGGCCTCGTCAATGGAGATGACCACCGGGGTCGCACTTTCGTCGACGTAGCGAACTTCCGCTACTGTGGCCGCGCCGCCATTGACGATCGCCGTGCCGTCCTGGTTTTCAATAATGTTGTCGACGCGGGCGATAAAGTCGATCGCAAAATCAAACCGATTCCCACCCCCGCCGCCCATCGTCACCGTCTGATCTTCGAAATCCCAGCTCACTTCCGTGTCGGTGCACGTTGGAGTGAATGTGCCGCCGGGCGTAAAACCGGCCGCAGCGTAGGGCGCGACATCCAGGTTCACAGCGGGGGCTTCGACGCAGCGAATGCCTACAGGCAGTTCATCGCGAATCGTAAAGCTTCGGAGCTGCGCGACCGGGATCGCCGTTTCGAGTTCGAATTCGATCTCTTCACCAATCGAAACTGGCTGCGGTGCCGGCAACACGGCAAGGGCGCTGTTTGACGTGGCGATGACGCGCTTCGGATCCACCTCGACGGGGATGATCTGGATCGTCGCTTCTGCGGACGCACTCGTGAATTGTCGCGCCCCACCCGCTTCGCCATTGGCACCGAGGGGTGTGCTCTGATTTCCACTTGCGTTTTGGAGGCTGTCGTAGCTCGCCGTCACACTATTCGTGAGCGTTTCGAGCGGCGCGACATCGTCGAGGGGATCGACGCGGTAGTAAAGGACGACACTGTCCCCAGCATCGATCTGCAACAACGCATCACTATGGGTATAGGAAGCAAGGACCTGTGCGGGGTTGCTGTTCTTCAGCACGTTGTCGCTGATCGTACCCTCGCCGCCCGCATCCGCGCCGTCTACCAGAGCGTCACCGTCGTTGTCGACGCCATCTCCGGTCAACAGTTCAACGAACAGTTGATCTGACGGGTCGGTCACACTGGTCACCGTGACGTCGTACGCCGGCGCGTGTGCAACGCCGCCGGTCATCGCTTCGTTCGTGACGGTAACCCGATAGACATAGGTATCGAACGCATCGCCGTCGTCCGCGAGCGCGACAAAGTTGCTACACGCCTCACCCGACCCGTAGAGCGTTTCGTTGCAGACTTCTTTGGTGACGGTGAGGTTGGGCTCGGTCACGGTGAGGTCAACGCGGCGATGGACTTCACGCGGGAAGCCAATCGTGCTCGGCCCAAGCGTAAAGGTCTCTTCGCCTGGGATCAGCGTATTGAAGAAGACGGCTTCAAACGTCGAAGTCAGCACATTACTGCTGAGTTCCGCGTGCTCATTGGGCGGTGCGCTCGTGTCTAGCGGGTCGTTGAGCAACCGCGTCACCGCGTC
This sequence comes from Myxococcales bacterium, assembly GCA_012960035.1. GTDB lineage: Bacteria > Myxococcota_A > UBA9160 > UBA9160 > UBA4427 > DUBZ01. The sequence goes on from DUBZ01000143.1 coordinate 24,027, forward strand.
GGCGCGAAACCAATGGTCTTTGGCGGTAATCCGTTCGGTGGGCACTACGGTGTTGAATGTCCAGTCAAAGAAGCCCTCGTCAAGCGGCGCGGGAGGCGGGTTGAGGGTCACGCCTTCGATGGCCGAGGTGCTCGTCAACAATGGATCGGTCGAGGAGATGTAGCCCTGCCCGTCCGGAATTTCGTCGACAACCTGGATGTTCTGCACGGCGATATAAGTAAAGCCGGGTGTCTGAAAACCGAACCAACCGCCGCTCTCTATTGAGAAGCGGCACTCTTCACCAATTTCGATCTGATCGTCGGGAGACCCGGGCGGAGGATTGTTTTCCGAACAGTCGCCGACCTGGCTCTTCAGCAGGTCGTAGCCCACGATCCGTGCACGTAAGGCATCAAGCGTGTAGTCATTCGCGCGATCGGTGATGCCGTCGGCGCGTGGCAGTGGCGCCGGGAACCAGAGTGGCGTCGCATCGCTCAGCCTGATCTCGCCAATGACATCGGCGCGGAAAGTCAGGTCGTCGTCGAATGTGAGTGCTGTGTTTTTCACGACTTCAAAGGTCAGCGCCTCCGTTGCTCCCGGCCCGATCGCGCCGCGATCGCAGACGTACACGCTCGCCGTGGCGGGCAGGTCAGTGGGGAGCCTCCAGTTCGGCATGGCGGGCGGGTTTGTGGTCGCGGAACAACCCGAGGGCGCAGTTTGAACAACCATCGCTTCGCCGAAGGTGAGGTAGGCGAAATAGTCATCGGCGTCATGGCCGCCGTTGTTCGCGAGTTGAACCGTAAGGCTAAGCGGGTCGCCCGTACTGGTCAGAATGAAGAGCAGCTCGCTCCCCACCATGTTGACGTCGAGGTCTTCGGGCTGCGCCGTGTCATTGTCGACGACTACGTCGTTGTGAAGCGTGGCGGTGCAGTACTCCTCCCACCATATTTCGGTCCTGCTCGTGATGGCAAAGCTTTCGGTCGGGTCGGTGTTGGGCGGCGCGCTCGCGGGCGCTTCGTTGCGCACGTCGATGTTCGCGGTCAGGTCGTAGTACGTCGGATCGATCAACACCGTACGAAAGGTGATCCTGACTTCGTCCCCGTGTCGGATCATGTGGATCTGATCGGGAAAGTCGGGATGAACCGTCGAACTCGTCAGGACGAAGTCGAGATCCGTATTCGCGAGCGGGTCGGCGGGATCGATCGACGTCAGCGGTACCGTTCCCGGCTGCGGGTTGGTCCACTGGATCGTGTCGATCATGCCGTCGTACGTGCCGTAGCGCGGAACCATCGACACCGTGGGGGTGAACGTCGGGTCGATCACGTACTCGGCGGGCAGCACGTGGTTGAGTCGAAGTCCTCCGGCTTCTCCGGTGATGGTACCGTTCGAGTTGTTGTTGATCGTAATCGTAACCAGGCCGGTTGCGCCCATCGGTTGGCCAGTATTGATGCCGGTATATGCGACATTGAAGTCGACGCCACTTTCCAGTGAGTTGGTGAAGAGTGGATCATCGTCACCACCCGCGTCAGACCCACCAGCGGTGAGCGTGATGCCGCCGGCCGGGGCGTCGGCTTGACAGCCCCACTCGCCACCGTCGACGGTATTCGTTCGGTCTCGACACGAGTCGGTCACGCGACCCACGAAGTAGTAGAGGCCACTTCCGCCTGGGGGAGCCACGATGTAGGGGTTGGCGCCGCCACCAAACTCTTGGGCGACATCGAAGTCGTTAATCGTCGTCGTCCCGCCGAGGTTCACGCATCCTGCGGGAGATGCACCGCCGGCCGCAGCTTCGGCGTCCCCTTCGCCGTCGCACACCCAGTCAAACAGGAAGTTGCCGGGGACAATTGAGTCGTCGAAAAACACGTCTTGAAGCGGTGCGTCGCCGTTGTTGCGCACTCGGATTCGCCAAATGACGTCGTCGTTCTCGTGTGCATAGACGGTGTTCGAATAGCCAGTCTGGGCGGCATCAATGTTGCGTCCAGCCTTGAATAGACCCGGTTCGGGTTCGCGAAGCGGCAAAGTTTCAGGGCCAGTGTCCGTGGTGAAACGATCTGCCGGCGCACAACTCGGGGTGCTCTCGACCTCGGCTTCGATCGAGCGGTTGGCCGAGACCAGTCCTTCTTCGTCGACGCTGGCATGGCGAACGACATTGAATTCGATGGCGAGACTCTCGCGATTGCCCGGCCCCGGCGCGTCGGCCTCGAGCGTAAATCCAGCCGGCAAAGTCCACGTCAGCTGGGAGCCGTTTGTTCCACCGACAGTCGGCTCCACCACGGCGGGCGCAGTCACGTTCGTCCCGTTAAACACCGTCGTGCCGCCCACGTACGTCAGCCCCGACGATCCGAGGTCTTCTCGAACGACGATCTGCGAAAGATCAACGTCGTCCGAATTCGACGTAGGGTTCTTGATCACGATGTTGACGGTGCCGACGCTACACAGCTCACAAAAGCTGACGGTGAAGTCGTGATCGATCAAGTCGGCAAACCCAAGACTCGACGGACAGCCTGCAGGAACCGTCTGCGCAAGAGACGGCGTCGCCCATACGCACAAAAGGGCGATCGACAGCGTAAGGAGCCAGCTCCTGCTGCGATGCGATCTATTTCGATGTCGATTGTCGTGGTGCACGACTGCCTCGCCCTTCGCGATCGTGGGATCGCGTACTGCAAAAGGGGACCGAGGCAGCGCGAAGCGTTGTGCGCTGAATTCCGGCGGTCCCGCTGTCATGAAACGCACATTCGATGCGTTCTTTAGACCGGTGACTTTGCGTCGTCGCCTTTCAGCGACTTTGCCTTTGTCTGAATCACGTTGAGCCGCCGGCTCAACTCTCTATTTTTTCTTGCAGCGCGTCGCGCTTGTTTTGCTCCTATCTGTGACGTCTATATCGGAATGTCTGCGCGAGAATCACGTAATAAAGATCAGCTAGCTGGAAGAAAATCGATCGGGTAGACGATCAAGACTGGCGGTACGCCGTCCTTGGCGCCGAAGTCGAACTTCCCGACCCGGGAGACGACCTGTTGCGCGAGCTTCGGCGCGTTCATATCCGTCGACTGCACTTCGCAAAGGGAAACGCTGCCGTCGGGTTCGATCTGAAACTTCAGCACGATCTGGCCTCTGAGCGTCGGGTCACGACGCAACTCACGGTTGTACAACCGGTAGAGCGCAGATTTGTGGCGATCGAATACGATCTGAATCTCTTCATCGGTACGCGCAGGGCCAGCGCCACCGCTCAGAGGTCGCGCATCCCCCACAATTTCGCCGATACCACTTGTGGCCATCCCCACTTCGACGCCTTTGAGCGAGCCACCGGCGCCGCCGATATCGCGGCTCACAGCGGCAAGATTGATTCCACCACTGGTGCCTGCTGCGCGAGTCGCCACCATCGAACGTACGGCACCATGGCCGGGCTTCGGCTTTGCGTTTTGAATCTTCGCCTGCGCGCCCAGCTTGGCGGTCGCCTTATTGGCGGCAAGGCCAGAGAACTTCTCGCGGAAAGCCAGAATTCCGGTGGACTCGGGCTTCTTTACTTTCGCGACTTTCGGCTCGGGGCGGGCCGCAGGTTCGGGTGTCTTGATATCCGCAACCTGAGTTTCATCCGACGTGGTCGATTTCGTTTCGGTCGGCTTCAGCTCCACCTCTTTGGGCGGCGGCGGAGGAGGAGGAGCCGCTTCGCGTACAAGTCGCGTAAGGCGCTCTGGGATGTCGGCCTGCGTCCAAGGATCGGGAAGCGGAATATTGATCAATGGAAGCACCACCCCCAGGAACAGGCTGAGTAACAACGAAACCATCATCGCTTTTCTGAATCGCTGGTCTTCTTCGCCGCCTCGCGCCCAGGGCATGCTGGTTTCGTGTCGAAACCCAGAATCGAGTTCGCGTTCGATCAGCCATTCGCGCTTGTACTCTTCTTCTTCAAGTTTGACTTCGTAAAGATCGTCGATGATCTCATCGCTGTTGTTTTGTTCGTCGGCGATTTTGCTGAGCACAGCGCTGCGACGGCTTTCGATTTCGGCAAAGCGCTCGCCGAATGCGTCGATGCTGCGGCGAACAACAAGAAGATGCTCCTCGCCGCTGATCTCAGCGTTCGCAGCCGACCAGAAGATCCCGTCGGCACCTAGGTCGCGCAGCTCATCGAGCCCACGGCACACTTCGCTGAGTACCGCGATCTGCCGTCGCTCTATCTCGTGCTGCTCGAACTCGGCGTCGATTGCACGCAGATGTACCTCAAGGCTATCGAGGTTCGCCTGCGACTGATCGAGTTGCGAATTTAAAACGCTCGTATCGGTTGTCTTGGATTCTTCCACGGATTCCAACTAAGTCTGAGGCTTTTTCGGAGCTTTCTGGAGGACTGCAAGCGAGATACGCCCGTAGCCCTGCCCCGTTGCCGTTGACATCACCTTTTTGATGACATCGAAAGGAACACTCTTGTCGGCCAACACCGTCACTTCACGGCTCTCTGCGACCGCCTCTGTTTTGAGGCCAATGATTCGGTTGCCTATCTCTTCTAGGCGCTTGGCGATTGGCGCAATGTTCTGACCATCAAAGGTTCGGATGTCTTCAGTGCGCACGACGTGCTCACCTTGGACCGTCACCTCTTCTGGGCTTATAAAAATGACGACCGTCTCTCGCGGCTTGTCCTCCACCACCGACGCTGGCAACGTGATCTGCTTCGGCGTTTCGAGCACCTCGGTCGTTGCCGAATTCACGAGTAGGAAGAACACCAGAATGGTGAACACGTCCATCAGTGAAGTGAGGTTCAACTTCGGAGCGACCTGGCGGTTGCGAGACATGCGTTTCATACGACGTGAGGGTTTCACGGGGCGTCTCCTATCGCGACATCGCTGAACAACGCCAAGCGAATCGGCGGCTCGTCGGTCGACTCGGACGGGATGTCCGCACTCCGGAGCGTGTCCATGACCTGGATCAAGTGGTCGTACTCGATCTCGGGTTCAAGAAGCACCGAAGCGTCTTCGCTGTCGGGATGACCTTGCTTGAGGGCAATCACGTGTTGCTGCAGGGCGGCAAAGTCATATTCCCCGTTAACCTTTGGCAAGGTCGCGATCTTACCGCCGGTGTCGAGGACCTCGAGGCCGTCTTCACGTACGACAACTTCGACGCGATACTGCGGCTCCACCGATGCAGCGCCACCCTCGGTCGTGGGCAAGCTGAGCTCGATGATCGTGATCCTCGAAAACACGGCCGTAATCAACAGGAACGGGACCAGCACCACCATCAAATTAAGAAAGGTGGTCATGTCCAGTTCTGCTACTTCAGCCTTGTGTCGTCTCGAGTGATGTCGCCTTCGCATAACGGGTTATGCCTCGGCCTGTTTGCGCGCGGCTTTCGAAGAGATCACGTTGAGTGCCTTCACCGATGCCATTTCGAGGCTGTCGATGATTTCACCCGTCTTCGCCGAGAGCACAGAGCTCGTGACCAGAAGCGGAATCGCGACCATCAACCCAAAGGCCGTCGTATTCATCGCGACCGAGATACTGGCCGAAAGCAGGTCCGCCTTCTCTGCCGGGTTCGCGTTTGCCACCGCAGTAAAGGCTTCGATGAGACCCATGATCGTCCCGAGCAACCCGAGCAGGGTGGCAATGCTCGAAGCGAGCGCCACATAGGGCGTGCGCTTTTCGAGCTTTGGGATGATTTCCATCATGCCCTCTTCCATCGCGATTTCGATGTCCTCGCGTCGGCGGACTGCACCCTGAAGTGCCAAGCCCATGCCGAGAAGACTCGCGATGGTCGAGTCGTCGTCAGACGTCATGGCGCGCGCTTCGGCGAAGTCGCCACTTTCGAGTACCGGTTGCACCCGAGTCCAAGCCGTCTGGTTCTTGGTCCGAATCATCGTGAGAGTCACGTAACGTTCGACCGCGATCGCAGCGCCGACGGCGAAGACAATCAAGATCGGATACATGAACGGACCACCCGTTGTGAAGAATCCGACAATGCCATAAATGAGATCCATGTTGATGTACTCCTATAAGCCCAGGGGGCCAGTGGTTCAGGGTTGAGGTTTGTTACGCGTCGCGCCGCCGGAAGGAACGGCATCAACGCGAAGTTCGTAGTACGCAAGAGCGCGACTGAAGACGTCCTTGTCGACAGGCTGACGACCCCCGTCAAGCGCCTTGAGCGCGTTGAGAGTGTCACCAAGCTGAGAGCCCTTCCACGGCACAATGGCCAAAGATTTCGGAGCCTCGTCATTGCCAACGATCGACATCCCGCTGAGGTGCTGTGCATTTACACCAGCGGCTTTCGCCTTTTTCTTGTCTTCGGCGGCGGCCACATTCGCGACGAGCGAGGCCAACGTGAATGCAATGAACAAGTGTCGAATCATCGAACAGACCTCCCAGTACGATTGCGAAGATCGGCGATCCACATGGCGGCTTCGGTGTCGTCGGGCATCGCGAGGTGGTATTGCTCGTAGTTGTCGATCGCGCAGTCGAGGTCCGACACATAGAGATCACAGAGGATGGCTAGGTTGCGTCGCGCGAAATGAAATTTGGGGTAAATCTCGAGGGCGCGTTCGTAGCTGCGACGCGCCTCCTCGAAGCGACCGCGCTTGCGATAGATGATGCCGAGTTCGTTGTGGGCAACCGGATGGTTCGGATTCGATTCAACCGCCCGCGCCATGCTGGCCTCGGCGGCTTCCAACTCGCGAAGCTCGCTGTGCGCAATGCCGAGATTGATATGGGCCGTGGTGACATGGGGCGCGCTCTTCGTCAAAGCCTCGAGAAGAATCACGGCCTCGGCGTAGTTGCCGTCATTCATCAAGCCAACCGCACGCCGAAAATCGGAGCGCAACGTGCCGCTGACGCCGACCTCTTGAATGATCACGAACCCGCGATCGTCCTTGCTCTCGAACCGACCCGAGTTTGTCGTACCGTTGGTCGAGCAACCCGAAGCGAACCACATCGCGCACACCACACAAACAACGTGCAGGGTCGACGCTCGAAATTCATTTTCCGTGATGCCACGCTTCATCTATCCGGCCTCCACGAGAGATTCCACCGACGTGGTCTGCACCGACTCGGCGGGGGCCTGTGACGGCTCCGGCAGAAATTCCGGGACCGACTCCGGCAAAACGGGAACCGCGGCATCCGGTGTGCGATAGGCATATTCGTCGATCGACGCGATCGGTCCTGTGCTCTCTTCGAACTTCGCGTAGCGACCCGGCATCATTTTCGCGAGTTCGCGCAAGCTCTTCTCGATCCAGTCGTTGTAGACCCCGACCGACATCAGCTCAAGATTTTTCTCGTGGACTTCGATCGCCTGTTCCTCGAAGGGGTAGGCCTCTTCTTCGAGCACGAGTTCATAGTCAACAAGTTCGCTGTCGGAAAGAGACTGGGGCCGTTCAGATGCGAGCAACGCGCGACTGAATTCGAGATAGACCTGCGCGATGTAGAAGGTCGCTCCCGCCGTGGCCTCACCCACCTCGTATTCGATGAGGCCCTCAAACACTTTGAGCGCTTCGTCCATGCGCTTCTTCTTCTTGGCGAGGTTCTTCTCAAAGGGCTGAACGAGTTCGACCGACGCGAAGTCGTCATAGTCTTGTTCGGCGAGGAACAGCGCAGACTTCGCCGCGAAGTAACGCACCGAGCCCTCGGCCGCGGCGCCCGATTGTTTTTCGATCGCGACGATGGCGCGCAACTCGCGCTTTTGCTTCGAGGGTTGTCCGTCCGCGCCATAGAGCGAAGCGACCTTGAACCTGATCTCGACTGATGTTTCTAGGGGCTCAGGGAAAGCGTCAACGTACCGCTCGTAGACTTTGAGGGCGCGCTTGGTTTGATCGGCGTCCTCGTAGAGCTCGCCCGCGATCAACAACGCTTCGCGACGGGCATCTGCGGCCTCTGCCTCGTCGGCGACGCGCTCGTATTCCTCAGCAGCGCGTTCCAGATTTCCAGCGGAGCGATACACCGACGCGATCTGCTTGGTCGCTTCTCGACGCAGCGTGTGTTCCGGGTGTGCTTCCCGAAACGCTTCCAACACCTCTGCGGCCTTTGCCCAGTCTTCCAACACAATGAGCGAGGCACCGGCGTCGTATTCGGCTGCAGCCCGAATCGGGCTCTTGGGTGCAGCGTCGCGTATACGCAAGAAGTGATCAGCGGCCACGCGGTGATCTCCAGCCGTGCGTGCGGCCTCGGCCTGCTTGTAGATCGAAGCGGCCAGGTTCTCGGTCACGTCGGCTCGCGCGGGATCTTCAGCATCCGTCCATTCGAGAACGTGGGCGTATGCGGTTTCCGCCGCCACGTAGTCCCGGGTATCGAAGTGGCTATGTGCCACCGCGGCCCAGGCAGCTCGAATGATCGCGGGTTGCGCGTCTTGATACGTTGCGATCAGCTGCTCACCGTGCGTGATGGCGCGCGCATAATCTTCCATCGCGTACAAGTTGTCCACCGCTGCGCCGAGTACCACCGCTGCGTGTTCGTGCTGCGGGAAGGACTCGACGAATCGCAAAGTGCTGGTGACGGCGGCCCGACGCACGGTCTCGCGGGCCTCGCCCTCTTCCGCCTGCTTCTCGTGTTCGCGGTGTGCAAAGATCGCTGCATAACCTGCGGCCGGCGCCTTCTCGTGCTCGTCATATCCGTAGGCGGTGCGCTCGTACTCGAGAGCCGCATCCCCAAAGTCTTCGTTTTCGAGGAGAAGGTCCGAGAGTCGGTGGTGAATGCCTGGCGCTTCCGGCTCACTCGCAAATGAGTTCAGATACGCGCGATACCAACGCGAAGCCTCGGTGAAGTTGAGAGGGCGTACGGCGCGATACTTCTTGTCCTGGAAGACGGCGTGGTGATGGGTCGCGAGATCTTCCAAGTTGTCACGTAGATATCCGACAACTTCCGGCGCATCTGCCACCAGAACGTGCTGCCAGTATTCTGCATCGAGGGCGTAGCGCTCGGCGAACTCTTTCTTCGACGCGAGCACGAGTTTCGGAAAGCCACCCGCTTCATAGATCTCAACAATTCGCATGCCGTACTGCGGTGCACTGCGGTGATGCGGATTCAGGGTAATAAAGGCGGAATAGGATTCGGCGGCGTCTTGATATCGGCGCTTTTCAAAGTAAAAGTCACCAAGCCGTCGGTAGACCCGGTCTTCGTACTTCCGTCGCCCATGCGTCGCAAAGTAGTCGGTCACCACGGTTGCGCCGCCCAAACTCGAAAAGCTGAGGCTGATCACCCGATAGGTGTCCGACACGCGCTGTTCTTCGGACTGATCACCCGCCTCGTCGAAGTCGTATCCCGCGTCGACCTTGTAGTCGAGGAGCGCGATGTAACGGTGAAGCGCCTCTTCGTGCATTTCTTGCTTATAGAGAGACCACCCCAGCTTGTACAAAGCCAGTTCGAAGTACGCAGAGTCTTTCCCGACGTCAACTGCCGACGCGTAAGCGAGTTCGGCTTCGTAGTAATTGCGTCGCGTGAAGAAGTACTCGCCGCGACGAAACTGAACTTCGTCGAGATAGGCGGAATTGGGATAGCGCATGATCATCTGTTCGATCACCGCGATCGCGTCATCACTTCGGCCTAGTTCGTCATAGGCTCGGGCCTTTTGATAGAGCACTTGGTCGTTCTGCGCGTAGTCGGGATAGGCGGCAAGAATCTTGTCGTAGAGAACGATGGCTTCTTCGGGGCCCGCCCATGCGACGTCTTCAGCATCGGGAAGATCAAGACCGGAAGCGGCCGGTGCCATCGCTTGAGTCGGCGAAGCTGTTGCGCGCTGTTCGAACGATCCGCCCGACTCCGCTCCGGGATCCATTCGCGCAGGCACTGACTCCGATTCAACGCGCGCAACCTCCACCGTCGCTAAAGCGGGCGGCGGCGATGGGTCAGCGCCAAGAATGCCGAACTCTTTCTCGAGTTGAAGATCGGCGAGACGGCGCATCGCCTCGGGCGTCAAGCTCGAAGTCGGCGCTTCCGCGAGGAAGTCCCGATAACCCTGCATGGCTTCCTGGAGTCCGTTCTCGACGCGCACTTCATTCATGTCCGGCTCCACGCGTTGGAGACCAGCCAAAGTCTGACGATCGGGATTGCCCGCACATCCGATCGCCATCGTGGGCAAGAGCAGCCAGGTTGTATGTAGACCACGCATCGCTCGCGCCTCACTGCGCCTGCGCTTTTGCAGCGCGGTCATAGCTGTCCGCATATGCGAAACGAGCCTGGTTTTGAAAATCGGTGAGGCGGGTGCGCCGCAGTTCGAGTTCGTTGATCGCGACGCTCTCCAGCACCCGACCTTGACGCGCCATCACGTCGTCGACCTGCGTGAGATTGCTCTGGACGCGAGAACGCAATTCTTTGATCAGCTCGGAGTAGCCGACATAACTATGTCGGGCGGATTGACGCGTGCGAACGAACGCGTCGTACTGGGTATCGAGGGCCTCGACATCTTGTTCGAGGGCGCGCAGATGCTCGTGCGTTTCGGTGAGGCGCACGTGATAGTCGGTTTCGAGTCGATAGCGAAGCATCCCTTCGAGCCGCTCAGTACGCGCGCGAAGTGATGCGCCTTCTGGGCTCGAATTCTCCACGAGTTGTGCTGCAAGCTGAGCGAGAACACGCAGGGCGCCCTGCTCTTCTGCGGTTGCGAGATAATCCGCGCGCGGCGCCGTCAACATCCCTTCGAGTCGCGCTCGGACGTGCTCACGTTGTTCGAGTCGGAGTCGCATCTGCGCGTCGAGGCGTCGGAAAGCGCGATCGATCTTGGGAAGGCGCGGCTCGTAAAAGCCGCGACGAAGGCGGATCACATCGCCGAATGCGTCGAGACTTGTATCCCACACCAGCAACTTTCCACGCAGATCATCAAGGTCGAGATAGTTCTGGAGTGCGGTTTGGAAATCGTGCGACGCCATCAGACCCACCAGATAGAAGGTCTCTGGCGCGTCCGGCAGCTCGCGGAGCCGGACAACCCATTCCTTGTCGTGGCGAATTTCTTCGCGCACCAGGGCTTCGAGAAAATCACCACTTCGAATGTTGTGAATCGAAGCGTCGAGTTTTTGCAGTTCGCCTTGGAAGGTTTCAACCGCTTCGCCGTACAGCACGGCGGCCCGTCCATGAACCCCAAGCTTTCCATACGCGTATGGGAGGGCGAGACGCGCCTCCTGCACCGCACTGTCGGTTACGTCGCGGTCGACCAGAACGCTCCACGGAACGAGGGCTCGGTCGAAACGACCCGCAGAAAGATCGGCGCGGCCCGCGCGAAGCAATGCTTGATTGGAGAACGGCCCCGAAAGGCGCACGCGATCGAGAAACGTTTGCGCACGATCGAACTCTTTTGCTTCGAGGAGCAACGTGCCCAAGACGAGGTTGGACTTATCGCGAATCGCCAATGTCGTGCGATCGGTCGAGCGCACACGGCCAGCGCGATCGAGTTGGCGAAATGCCAGCTCCGGCTTCCCGTCGCGCAACATCGCAATTCCGAGGTTGTAGTTCGAAAAGCCAGCGAGACTCTTTGCATCCTGCACGGGTGTGAGCGTCTCGATGGCGTCTCCTGGACGCCCCAACGCGAGATAGACATTGGCGCGCAAGTACGCCACATCGGCCCCGAGGGCTTCAGGAATTTTCCCCTTCATGGCATCGAGAACATCGAGTGCCATCGCGGGTTGATCTTTTTGGAAATGGATTCTCGCCAAGCGATAGGCCGCGTCGTTTCGGACCTCGTCCGCGACGTTGGCCTCGAGCACCGCTTTAATCGCACGTCCCGCGCGATGGTGCATGCGATAGAAGAGTTCGAAATCGCCCACTGAGAACTCGGCTTCTTCGATGTGGTGAATCATGGAGTCGAGGGTTGGTTCATCGACGCGGTGATGCTGAACGATTTCTGCATCGAGCCGCTCAAGCGCCTCGAAGTAATCCTCTTGATGCGCATAGAAAAGCGCCTCGCCAAAATGGAGATCGCGCAATGGACTTGCCGTCGCGGGGACCGCAAACGCAAAACTCCACATTGCCGCAGCTGCGATTCCGAACGAGCCCCTGATCACGGCGAGGTGCCGCTGAGCTCGATGCGAACGCCACCAACATCGCCACCCGCAAGCGACAATTCAATCAGCTTCGGTTCCGCTGCCTTGTCGAAGGAGATGGCTTCACTGCTCAGAACTTCCGCACCGGTCTCCGACTGGCCCGCCACTTCGATCTGGAGTTGGTGCGCTCCGGTTGCGACATTGCCTGTATATAGACGCTGTACTCCGCCCTTCTTGAGCGCGTCGAGTTCCTTGAAGCTGTAGATGTGTCTCGCGGCGGGCTTCCCGTCGATCTGGAGCTTCACGGAGTCGAGGCGAAAGCCAATCCCAGAGGGCATAGACACGAACACGGCCACCTGGGTGTTCGACGGAAAGAGAAGCTTCTCTTCGAGGCGTCTCAGTTCTTCGGCGATGCCAAGAATGTCAGACTTGATCTCTTGGACCTGTTCGTCGAGTCCTTGCATCTCGGTTTTCGAGCTTGCGAATGCGCCACTCGAACACATAATCAGCACAAAGGCGAGTGCAGAAGTTAAACTTACGAGCGCATGCGAGCGACGCTTCCCATTTGCAGGGTTCGCGTTCCAAACAGCTAGCGCGGTATGAGGCCAGCGAGTGGCCGATGTCGATTGAGCGAAGTGGAACATGTCACGCACCGTTTGGTTGAATGGTTCTGTTGACTTAAGCCGTCTTGCTTTCGGATTGTCGTTACTAATATGTGAGTTGTTTCGGGCAACGCACATTCGACAAGTGTGCGATTCGTCACCAAATCTACGTGTCGCAAGGCAGATCGTTTTCGAATGGGTCGCGACCCGGCGACGTACTTGCCGCAACTTACCCGCGCGCCCCACGCAGATATGCACCATTTTGTCGGCAGCTCGGATTTGCGCGCTTTTTAGATTCGACCCGAACGCGTCAGGTGATGGTGCTCGAAAGTCGGCCGTTCGAAGGTCTCACACCGAGATCCGTGCAAAAATCATTTATGAGCCCTATCGACACTTTCAGAACGCGCCGTCTCCGGAACCCGGCAGCTGCGTATGGGACGGGCTCGGAACCCGATCGCGAATCGGGTCGATGTTGCGGCCTACGGCCGTCCGGGTTAGAACGGCTTATCGAGAAGCGGATGCGGCGACGCACACGTGACAAGAGGAGACCCACATGTTCGAGCTGAAATTTTACGTCGCTGCAATCTCGTGCATCGCAGTTCTCGCTACGACGCCGGCCTTTGCTGCCGATCGGGATGCCACGACGCGCCTCATCGGAGACGGGGTCTATAGTTTTACGGCCGGTGCGGGGAACTACTCCATGTTTGTCGTGGGCGAGAAGCGTGTCGCCGTTTTTGAGCCCTTCGATTCGGGGCATGCACGGAAGCTTCTAGAAGCAGTCCAGAGTGTGACGGACAAACCCATCACGTTCGCCTTCATCAGCCATAACCACTGGGACCACGCGAGCGGCGGGAAAGTGCTTTCGGATGCGGGTGCGCAGACGGTGATGCACAAGCGCGCCGCAGAATGGCTCGCGGCGAACCCCGGACGTGACACCAGCCCGCCGGACGTGACCTGGTCGGGCGCTCGAAGGGACTTTGATCTAGGCGATTTCGCCGTCCAGATGCATTACCTGGGCATGAACCACGGGATGGGCATGACCGTATTCCTCATCCCCGAACGACACGCGGCCTATATCGCGGATCTGGTCACACCGAACCGTGTCATGTTTGCAGTCGTGCCTGACTTCAACATTGGTGAGTGGGAGCGCAGCCTGGGTGAAGTGCTGAAGATGGACTTCGAAATTGCGGTCTGCTCGCACAACGAACTTCCCCACGCAAAGGCCATGAACGGCTGCACCCGTGCCCATGCTAAAGAAGAACGCCAGTACATCCGCGACCTGCGCAACGCGGTGCGGGCCGAGTTTCAGAAGGGAACCGTCTTCATGGACGTTCCGAAAGCCGTGCGACTTCCGCAGTATTCGCACTGGGTCGGCTATGAAGAGTGGCTAGAGATGAACACGTTGCGGATGATGGCCGACCTTGAGATGGGGCCGTTTCCCTGGGCTCCAGACACGCAGCCTCCGACGAAGCCATTTGGGTTGTGATCCTCCGCATTCCACTGCAACCTCATGCTGTCGCCGATAAAGACCAAACAAGACGAAAGAAGAGGACCGATGGGATTCGGGAGCTGGCTCAGGACGAAGGCACAGTACGCTGGCAGGATCGATTAAAACCGCTTTGGTTCAAGCTCACCGGCCAGTGCAACATCAATCGACGCATCGACCGGATCGTCGAAGCGGAAGGGTTCGAACTCAGCTCCATGGACCGTTTCCTCGGCAAAGGCCCGAAGATATTTTCGAGCCTGTATCGGGGCGTGGCGACCAAGGCCTAGGAGTCTGCGCGGTGGAAGGTGTGCGTGACCCGATGTGGAGACCCTGTCGATGGCAAGGCGCGGAAGCGCCGCTCTGGCTGGCACAGCTAGCTTTCGCAACGCAGCCAGCGGCATTGGATCCGCGTTTGGGCGCGTGCGCCTTCTGCCGCGCAGACTCCTAGCCAGTTGCAAATGGTTCTGTGTCGTTCGATCGCACCCGGCAAGCGATCCGACCCCCTGAGCACCGCACACCGTACGCAGCCCGATCTCCGCAACGGGTCTCGCACTGATCGGGGAGATCGTGGGCAGCGAAAACATGCTTCCCCGAAGACGGCGACAGCGGAGGAACGCTGCTTGCCGCTGCGAATCCAGCCCGGTATCGGACCAAGCGGAAAGGCAGCGAGAACGGCCCAAGGCCACATCGATTTCCGTTGAAGTAATTGGTTCCATTGGGAAAATGTGACGTCGACGGGTATCGCGTGCCCGCCTAGCTGGAATCGAAGTCTGCGGCTTCGACGAACCGATTTGACTCACCATTTCATTCTGTGCCCCCGTTTGCCGATCAGGGTCCAGTCGGAGAGAGCGACGTGAGGTCGCATCTTGGTTCCGCGGATCCCCCAAGTCGTTTGGAATCCGAAAGCCTTGGTTAGGGTCTGTTCCGTCGCCGTCGAGGCATGAAATCACGTGAAGCAATTGAATCGAGAGGGGGCACCATTGGCGTCAAGCCTAACGAGCGACAACCGTTCTTCGCGCTGCTGTGTGTTGCTGACGCCGCTGTTGGTCCTGATGGCCGTCGTGGGCTGTGCCAACGGTGGCCACGCGGTGAATTCGGAGTCTTTCGACAGCGCCTCGGACGGAGCGGCGTTCGACTCGTCGGCCCATTTCGCGAGCCCGGTGGATTCGGATTCTCTGATCGCCGAAGCGCTTGAAGCCTGTGAATCCGCCGAAGCACTCTGGCAGCAGGGCGACATCGATGGCTCACTCGCCACGCTGGACGCGGCTTACGAGCTGCTGTTGCAGATCCCGGACGACCCGAACCTGATCCAGCAGAAGGAAGACCTGCGCCACCTCATTTCGCTCCGGGTCGTTGATATTTACCGCTCGCAGCTGACGACCGCGGCCGACCTGAACTCACCGATCCCGCTGGAGATCAATGACCACGTCCAGCGGGAGATCACGCGATTCACCGGCCCCGAACGCAGATTCTTTATCGAGTCGTATCGGCGCTCGGGACGCTATCGGCCCATGATCGTAAGCAAGCTTCGTGAGGCGGGACTTCCGGAAGAGCTGAGCTGGCTTCCGCTCGTCGAGAGCGGCTTCAAGAACCGCGCGTTGTCCTCGGCTCGCGCCTTGGGCATGTGGCAGTTCATCTCGTCCACCGGAACCCGATACGGCCTCGATCGCAGCCACTTGATCGACGAGCGGATGGACCCGGACAAGTCGACCGATGGGGCGATTCACTACCTCAGCGATCTGCACGGGATGTTCGGCGACTGGATGATGGCGCTGGCCAGCTACAACTGCGGCGAGAACCGGGTGAAGAGACTGATCCGCCGTCAGGAGGTCGGCCACCTGGACCGATTCTGGGATATCTACGGTGGCCTGCCCACCGAGACGGCCCGATACGTGCCCCGCTTCCTGGCCACGGTCGCGATCGTGCGCGATCCCGAGGCGTATGGCATGGAACTCCCGGAGCCATACCCGGCAATCGAATTCGAGACGATCGAGGTGCACCGACACCTGCGCCTGAGCGATCTGGATACCGCCCTCGCGCTCGAGCGAAAAACGCTCGTCGGCTTAAACCCCGAGTTGCGTCACGGCACGACCCCTGGAGACCGCTATGCGCTTCGCGTACCCGCGACCGTCGCCGCATTGTTTGACGAGAAGGTCGCGGCCCTGCCCGCCTACGTCCCGCCGCCGGAAGTCACCTTCGCGCGCTATAAGGTGCGCCCCGGCGACACGCTATCGACCATCGCCCGCCGTCACCGGACCACGGTGAACGCAATCATGCGCGCCAACAAGATCGGCAGCCGCCACCGTATTCGAACCGGACAGCGTCTCAAAGTCCCCCAACGAGGCCGCTCGACGCCGGTCGTCTCAGCAAAAGGGAGCGGCGGGAGTCGTCTTCCCCAACTGACCCACACCGTTCGCCAGGGCGACAGCCTATGGCTGCTGGCGTCGCGCTATGGCAGCACGGTCGACCGCATCAAGCGGGACAACAACTTGCGCAGCAACCGCCTCGCAATCGGACAGAAGATCAAGATTCGAACCCGAAATGCGGCGGGCTCGCAAACCTACACGGTGCAAAGCGGCGATTCGGTCGGTCGGATTGCGCAGGCCCAGAACCTCTCGGTCCAAAAAATCCTGCGTGCAAATGCCCTCTCGCGATCGAGCAGAATCTATCCCGGGCAGATCATCCAGCTCCCGAACTGAGCTGCACGGAAGATCCAGCGAGCAGCGGCGTCACTTGCGTGTCAGCGAGACCGGCAAACGGGTGTAGCCGTTCACGAAAGATGAGAAGGTGCGGCTCGGTTCTTCCTGCACCTCAATTCTCTTGAATCGCTGAAGGATCTCCTCCCACAGAATTCGGACCTGCAGTTCCGCCAGGCGGCTTCCCATGCAGAAGTGGGTGCCGTGGCCGAATGAGAGGTGGCGGGACGCATTGGGACGTTCGATGTCGAGGGCATCTGCGTTGTCGAAGACATCTTCGTCGCGATTGCCGGACACGTACCACATGAGCAGCTGGTCATGTTTGCGGATCGGCTTGCCTGCGAGTTCGCAGTCGCGCGTCGCAGTCCTTCGCATATAAGGAAGCGGGGTCTGCCAGCGAATGATCTCGGGGACCAACTTCTCAACGAGCCCCGGGTTGGCTGTCAGCTTGTCGTATTGCTCGGGAAACTGATTGAGCGCATAGACGCTCCCGGACATCGTGTTTCGCGTCGTGTCGTTTCCGCCCACGATGAGCAGAAGCAGGTTGCCCAGGTGATCCGCGGCGGCCATGTGTTTGGTCGCTTCGCCATGAACGAGCATCGACACCAAGTCGTTCCCTTCCGGGCGCTTCTTGCGGTCCTCCCAAAGCCCGGAGAAATAGTCGACGCACTCCATCAACTCGTTGCGCTTCTGGGTCTGGGACTCGACGACACCGCCCGGCTGGGGAATCGCGAAAACAATGTCGGACCAGCGCGTTAGTTTCGCGCGGTCCTCGAAGGGAAAGTCGAAGAGCGTTGCGAGCATCGCGGTCGTCAGCTCGACCGAAACCGTGTCCACCCAGTCGAAGGTCTCGCCTTCGGGAAGGGAATCGAGTAGCACGCAGGTTCGCTCACGAATGATCGGCTCGAGCCGAGCGAGATTGCGTGGCGCCACGGAGGGACGGACCGTCTTGCGCTGTTCGGTTTGCCGGGGCGGGTCCTGGGAGATGAACGCGGGACTTCCCTGCGAAAAAAAAGTCGGAGCCGGGGAACCCACGGGGAAACCCAGGGTGATCCCCCGGGCCGAAGAAAAGGTCTCCCAATCTGAACTCACCGTCTTGATGTCTTGGTACTTCGTAACGGACCAATACCGACCCGCCGATTCGATCTCGTTAAAGTGAACTGGGTCTTCTCTTCGCAGCCGTTCGAAGTGGCCATGCCAGCGGTGTTCGCTGAAGAGGTTCGCATTCAGCGGGTTGATGTCCTCAAGGGCGAGCTCGTGGGCCTCGGGGACGCCGCGACCCGCTTTCGCTTGTTCCATCTCGGGAGTCCGGAACTCGGCCGTCGTCGGTTGAAGTGGCTCCGTTGTGCTCTCGCTCATCTTTGTCGCTCCAATTTCAATAGCCCTTGCATCGTAGGCGTAACGGCTCCCGCAGTCGCGGAGGACAAAGAAATAGCGCGAGTGAGCCGGAATTGAACGGTGGAGGCGCCGGGCGTCGCGGGATTGAAAGGCGCTTGCGCAATCCAGCGCGCGGCGCTCATCACGCTCCTCGCCGTGCCAGAAACTCAAAGAGCCGTCCGCTCGCTCCTCAATCCCAATCCGTTTTCTGCGCGCGTCTCGAGCGGCATCGATCGGGCCTGTGCGCGCTAGCGGGTATCCCAATCCATCAGATCGAAGCGCCAATTCGCGAGGTCGTAAACGCGATCGTCGATTTGGTCGCTGAGCCGACGACCCACGAGTGTGAGTTTGCGCGGTTCGAATTTTTCTGGAACCCGGCGCAGGTTGAGGGGCGCGGCAATCTCTGTTCCGACATAGAGAACGACGTCGATCGTCGCCCCGAAGCGGCGTAGGACACGCTTCACGACTTCACGCAGCCAGGCACCATCGAGCGGCCGGGCGCCGACCACGTAAGCCGTCGACGTCGAATCCTCGTCGACTACGCGTACGTACGCCCACGCGTCGCCCTCCGTGAAGCATTCGTATCCCGACCGAAATCGGTAGGCGATGAAATCGGGATCCGCGCGCTTCCCAATTGGGCGTTCCTCCTCTATGCCGCCGCCAAAGGGCAGCGCCGAAAGCGATTGCGCAGCGATCTTCGAAGCCCAGTCGAATCCCCGCAGGCGCGCATCGAGTTTCGACGCCCGAAGCGGCAGCAAGTAGTACTGGAGATCGCCGATGTCCTTCCAGCGAAGCAGCTTCTTGAAATAGAGGTGCGAATTCGCGTTCGGTACCGCGTAGACGAAGTCGTAGAGCCCCTGCGAGGCCGAGATCATCGCGTCGTAAATCCTGGAAAAGGAAAGCAGGTCGGCGCGCTGGTCCGGGTCGATCATGAGGTCGACCGCGTTTGCGAATACTGCGGGGCGACCGAAGAAGTCGTAGCGAAAGGGGATGCCCACCATGTGACCGGCGATCCGGCCGTCGTCACCGCGCATCAGACCGTGGTGTGACTCGCCGCAGAGTGGATTCGCGTATTTCGCGCGAAGGTCGTCTCCTTGAACCGACTTTTCGAAGATCCGATTGAAGAGGGAGGCGAGTTGGTCGAAGTCGTCGGAGGAAAGTTCCGAGCTCTTGTGGCCGAAAAATTCCATCGGGGCTTTTCAGCGCCTCCTGGTTTCCACGACCGCCACGACTTCCCCCAGCGTACGGATCTCAGCGATTTCTTCGGGCTCGAACTCGATGTCGAATCTCTTCTCGAGCGCGACAACGAAATTCAGATGCCGCACTGAATCCCACTTCTCGAATTCGCCCTGCTTGGCGTCATCGGGAATCTCCGCAGCCGGCATCCCCAGCGCTTCGGCCAGTATTTCCTTGATCTCTCGCTCACCCATCGGCGACCTCAATCCTGTAATAGTCTTCGATCGTAAATCGGTCCGCGAGCTTCATGCGATAGTGCTTGGCGCCGTCTTCCTCGCGCTCTAATTCGAAACCGATCCGATCGTAGAAGTTCTCGACCTGTGCATTCTTCGCGGTGGGGAGATATTCGGCCCGCACGCACTCGACACCGCGATCGATCAGCGAATTCAACGCATGCTTGAAGACCGCATTCTCGATGCCGCGGCCGAGTATACGACAGCTGAGCAGATAACTGTCGACCGTCGCCATCCCTTCGCTGAGATCCTTGACGATCAGAAGACCCGTGATCCCGCTGTCTCCGAATCGGTCCCCCACGCTCGCGCAGATGATCAGGGCTCCATCGTCGCGCATCGCTTCGATGTCGCCTTCGGTGTAGCGACGCGTGGTGAGGTTGAACTGATTCGTCTTCTGCGTCATCTGCGCGATCCGCGGCAGATTGAACGTATTGGCGACCTGGATCTCGACCTCGATCTCGAGGCTTCGGAGGTATTCGTCAAAGTCCGCGAAGGAACGGCCGCTCGATGCACGCGCGGCATTGTCCTTGTACTGCTGCGTCTTCTTGTGGTCTTCGTCCGTAAGTCGATAGAGCCGAAAATTTTCGCGGTAGACCTCTTGAAAGAAGACGCGCAGCCGATGGGGTCGTTCCGGAAACTCGGGCACGACCACGTCCGGCAGAAAAGATTTGACGAGTTCTCGCTCTCGCGGGTTGTCGTCGATGAACACCATGCTGTCGAGCCCGATGTTCAATTCGTCGGCCAGTTGCTGGATGTTGCTCGCCTTGTCGTCCCAATTGATCCGGTGCGCGGCGATGTCTTCCATCGACAGGATCATGTCGGGATGTTTCTCGAAGGCCTCGAGAACGTCCTCTTCGTTGTTCTTGCTGCAGATCGCGAGAATCACGCCCTGGCGCGCCGCTTCGAGCAGATCCGCCTGGAAATCGCGGAAGACGTTGCCCGGGTAGTCGTGCCCCAGCGCGATCCTCTCGATGCCTTCCTCGCCAAGCACGCCACCCCAGAGCGTGTTGTCGAGATCAAGCACGAGGCATTTTTTGCGAATCGATTCGATCGAACGGCGACATCCCTCGAACCAGACGGCGAACTCGCTCGCGAGGGCGGGATTGATGGACATCTGCGCCATGTAGAAGTACTTCCAGTCGACGATTTTCGAACGCGCGAGGTCCCCCAGGAAGTCTCCGAGATCGAGGACCCGCACCGCCGGACGCGCTTCGGCGACGTCGTATAAATGCGCGTTGTAGTCCGCGACCGCGCGCACAAATTCCACGTCACTGTCTGCAGTGATGGGACCGGCGCCTGGAAAGAGAGTGACGAGCCAGAAAGGCATGGCGCCTTCAGCCTGAGAGAGAACCAGGTCGAGCTTCGCCCCCATGCCGGCGATTTCCGCGAGCAAGCGCTCGCGGGACGAATCCACCCCGACCGTATGGAACCAGACCATGATGCGCGGCGTTTCGACCGGCATCGCGACCTCGCCGTAACCGCTGAAGGTCGCGGTCGGGCACGACGCAAAGAGCGGCTCGACCGTGTGACTCCGGAAAATGTGAAATTCGGGCTGACTCATTGAAACTGCGAACCTTTCCCTCGGTCTCTCAGAACTTGATCGATTGGACCGTCTCGACTACCGGCTGGATCGCCTCGAGCACCGGCATTCTGCGGCTACGAATCAAGCTGAGTGTCTGGTCGGTCGCAAGCTTCGGCAGGCGCTCGACGTGGACTTTCACGTTCTTCCAGTGCCGATTCATGGTTCCGCACACGCCTTCCCCCGCCCGCTTCGCCGCAGCATACTCCACGAATCCGGCGTCGTGGTCTTCGACCATCGTCGACGAAGGATAGAAGACGCGAAGTCCCTCATCGGCCGATTCGGCCGCGCGCTTCACCCAGTCGTGGAAAGCCTCGACGTAGAAGCCCGAGAAGTTGTCGAAAAGTGCGCGGCGAAACGTTCCGGATTGTTTGAGGATGCGGGGACTCGCGTAGAAATAGAGGCTGTGGAGCGCTGCGAGGTGGGCTGCGTCGATGGCCCCGGGGCCCTCGAGGACGTCGGCCGCGGCGATCTCGCACGAGAATCCGGCCGTCACGATCTCGTCCTGCAGGCGTGCGGCGTCGTGTCCGCCGGATCGGTAGGTCACGATCGGTCGACCTCCGCCCGCGGCGATCACCTTGGCCGTCACTTCGCCGATCCCGCGATTGCCGCCAACGACGAGGACGCGCTGGCCCGTGAATGCGCCGCTCGGGATCCGTGCGACAACAGATTCGATCGACGGCTGCGCCTCGACGCGCGGCCGCAAGAAGGTCTCGATCGCGCCTTCGAAGTGCGCGCCCACGACATCGAGCTTCACCATCGAAAATCGTTCGTTGCATTCGCGCACCTTCCAATCAAAACGGGATGCCGACGCCTTCCCGCTCGTTCTCTGCAAACGGAAGCCAGCGAAGATCGACTGCAATCCCGGGCATTCCATTCCCACCAGTCGGGTGAGCGAGAGAACGTCCGCCAAATCGACCGGATCCAGAAAGCGCGCGAGCGTCGCAAAGCGAGCTGCGAATTCGGCTGCGTCGAAACCCGGTTCGAAGTGACCCGAAAGACCTTCGAGGTCTGCAAAGCCGAGATCTCGAGGCTCGGCGGGTTCGTATCGCGCGCCGTCGACGCTTCCCGATTCCGCTCCCGCGTTCGCCAACACGATACGCGCATCGAGATGCAGGACTCCTTCGACGTCCCGCACTTCGAAGCAAAGCGAATCTCCCTCGCGTTCGACGATGTTCGGTTGGATTTCACCCCCGAGGAGCACGGGGTTCTGAAAGCGGCACTCGACTTCTTGGATCCGCATCCGTGCTGCGGGTGGAGACTGAGCGAGGAGCGAATCCAGCGAGGCGAGCAGGACATGGATCCCGTGGACTACGACTTCGCCGAAGAGTTCGCGGCGGGCTCGTTCGGGGTCGACGTGCATCGGGTTGAAGTCACCGGAGAGCCGCGCGAAGCCTCGCTGGTCTTCGAGGTCGAAGCGCTTCATCTCTTGTCGATTCATGCGGTCGCTCCCCCTCGGATTGCTCGAGACGCGAAGCGTCCGTTCTGGCTGAATTGCTTCCAAGCCCTTTTAAATCGGGGACTTGGGACTCCAAGTCTATCGAATGACCCGCCCCTCCACAAAGCGGTTGGCGCCAGCATTCAGGCGGCGGGCGCCTTATACAAGACCTTTCCGGTGATCAGCGGCAGGTCGAGAGCCGAGAGCGGCCGGGGCTCGGCGGCCACCAGCGCTGGAATCGCGTACACGATGCGGGTCGCGGTGAGGATTACGCCCCCGACTGCGGGGTCGCCGTGTTCGTCTGCGAACTGGCATTCGACGCGCATCGAAGGCACGCCCTAGATGAGCACACGGGAACCCCCATTGCCGCTCGGCCATTCGGGGGCCGGTGCGGATAGAGAAAACAAAACCCCTTTTCGCCAAACGTGCTGATAAGGCACGTGATGTCAAACCAGGGGCCGAGGAGAGGGACGCCCGGTGGCGGGGCCCGGTCGACAGCTCGTGCCGACAGGCGCGGCGGCCGAGTTGAAGGCCTTGCTGCCCAGATCCACCGACCCATCAGGCGGTAGCAACACCTCGGGCGACAGCCAGCTGGGACAGCGGCATCGGAGCGAACCTGCTGCCCCGACCGAATCAGCGCCAACCAGGGGCCACCAGGTAAGAAAAGATTGAAATCATCCTGACAAGGGCCCGGCTGCTTACTCGCTTTCGCCCCATCGGACTGCGGTCGTAGTATCTTGGATGTGCATCTAGATTGAGGTGACTGTGCTTTCAGACCGTGCGGCTGCGGACGACTGGCCCACCTCGCGGAATCACCACGCGCGCCATGCGCGTAGGAGCAAAGAATGACGAGTCAGAATCAGCCATCGCGAAACAGCGGGTCAATCGAACACTACGACGCGGTCATCATCGGAGCCGGTGTCAGCGGCATGTACGCCCTGCACCATCTACGCGAGATGGGCCTTTCGGTGCGGGTGTACGACGGGGCCAGCGACGTCGGCGGCACCTGGTGGTACAACCGCTATCCGGGGGCGCGGGTCGATGGCCCGGGCAGCCCTTTCTACTGTTACACCTTCACGGACAAGCTCATGGAGGAATGGGACTGGGCCGAAACCCAGTCCGCCCAGCCCGCAGTACTGGCCTACTTAGAACATGTCGCCGATGAGTTCGACCTCCGCCGCGACATCCAGTTCGAAACGTGGGTGCAAGACGCTCGCTACGACGAAGCGGCGCAGCGCTGGACGGTGACGACCCGCACCGGCGTGCGCGCCTCCGCGCAGTACCTGATCTGTGCGGTCGGTGCCCTCTCGACGGCGAACTTGCCCGACATCCCGGGGATCAAGGACTTCTCGGGCGAGACCTACCACACCGGTCAGTGGCCCCATGAACCGGTTTCGTTCAAGGGCAAACGCGTGGCTGTGATCGGTACAGGCTCCTCGGGCATCCAGGCGATTCCCGAGATCGCGAAAGAAGCGGAGCACGTGACCGTGCTCCAACGCACAGCGCAGTACGCCTTTCCGGCCGGGAACCGTCCCATTACCCCCGATGACATGGCGAAGGCGAGAAAGGAATTTGGCGCGACCCGCGAGAAGATGATCGCCCATCCGGGCGGCTTCCCCGTCGACTCCCATGAGCGCATGGCCATGGACTACACCCCCGAAGAGCGCCGAGCTCGATACGAAGAGCTGTGGGAGCGCGGTAGCTTCATGTTCTTTCTGAACGGTTTCAACGACATCGCGACGAGCGAGGAAGCAAACGCATCGCTGGCCGACTTCGTACGCGACAAGATCCGCGGGATCGTGCGCGACAAAGCGACCGCCGAGATGTTGATGCCCGACCACTTCGTGATGACCAAGCGACCGATCCTCGACAATGGCTACTTCGAAACCTACAACCGCGACAACGTCACGTTGGTCGACCTGCGCGAGGAACCCATCGAGCGATTCACAGAAACGAGCGTCGTGACCGCAAGCGGCGAGTACCCGATCGACATGCTCGTACTCGCGACGGGCTTCGATGCCATCAGCGGCTCCATGCTGCGCCTCAACCCGAAGGGCCGCGATGGCATGAGCCTAAAGGACCGATGGCAAGACCGCTTCCACAACTATCTAGGAATGACGATCACCGGTTTCCCCAACCTGTTCATGATCCACGGTCCCGGTTCGCCAGGCGTGTTCTACAACATGCCCCTCGGCGCCGAGCGCCAGCTGGACTGGATCGGCAAATGTATGGACCATCTGCGAGAGCACGGTATGGGGACCGTCGAGGCCACGACCGAAAGCGAAGAGGCCTGGGGCAACGAAGTCACCGGGATCGCGAGCTTCACGCTCTTCCCCCGAACCGATTCCTGGTGGACGGGCGCGAACATCCCGGGCAAGCCGCGCGGCTTCTCGGCGTATCTGGGTGGCAGCCTTTACTATCAGCGTATCGCCGACGTGGCTGACAAGGACTACGAAGGGTTCGTGTTCGAGCAAGCGCGCCACGCGGACGATGATCGTGACCGGATCGCCTGACAATGGTGATCATGGAACCCTGTGCGGAAGACCGGCGCGATTCACGCACTCAGTATGCTTGAGCCGGCTCGAACAGATCCCGCTTTAGTTCCATACGAACTAAAAGCCTACTCGGCCCCGCACCAACATTCGCGGAGTTCCCAGAGCCGCTTCGCGACAGCGGGATCATTTGAGTTTCTCATCGAGGATAGGAACTTCAAGCAGCGTTTCGGAGAACCCGCGGAGTAGGTTGGACGCGTGAGTCCGGGAGTGGCTGCGTGTCCGGGCACCGGTCGTGAGCCTTGCGACCCGCAGTGCCGGGTCGCACTGAAGTTCCTATGCTCACGTAACAACGGCGAGTCTACTCACGAATGCATCTCGGCCGTTTCGATCCAATTCGGGGCCTACGCGTGATCACAGAAAGGGAATCGAATTGAATCGCGCCGTCGGCCTCGTCCTGCTCTTTCTAGTCGCCTACGCGTACCAGCGGCTCGGGATCTTCCTCTCGATCAACTTCATGGACGAGGGCACGATCGTCTATCCAAGTTGGCGGGTAGCGGAGGGCGAAACGCCTTACGCGGACTTCAGACACCTTTATCCCCCGTCAGTCTTCTATCTCAACGCATGGCTCTTCAAGACCTTTGGTGTTGACTTGTCGGTTCTGCGGTTTTTCCTTGCCGGAGTCAAAGCAGCGACTTGCGTGCTTGTCTATGTCTGTGCACGACGCATGGCGCGGCAGGCATTCTCCTTGCTCGCGTTCGCGATGTGTGCGGTTTGGATGGGCCTCATATGGCCCAATGCCTCTACGCCCTATCCAAGCCACCATGCGACTTTGCTCTGTCTTTCGGGGTTGTTGTTCTTTCTCTCGTTTGAGCGGCGTTATTTTCTCGCTTGCGCGGGAGCGGGTCTGTGCTTTGGACTTGCAGCCACTTTCAAACAGACCTTCGGCGCATTCGCCTTCCTGGCACTTGCGCTCTTCCTGATCGCGAACCGCAGAAGCTGGCCATCGAATCCATCGAGAGTTTTCGCGTTCTTATCGAAAGCAAGCCGTTGGTTCGTGCTTGGATTTTCGGCGGTCGTGTCGATCGTCTATCTGATTCCAAACAATCCGTTCTGGAACTTTTTGCTCATCGCGAGTCCGGTCATCGTGCTGCTTACATTTCTTGTCGTACGAGAGGCTAAGCATCAACCCGACCTTACGAGCGCGATGTACAGCTTTTCGGGAACGGTCTTTCTGTCCCTAGGCTTCGTGACACCGATCGCCGCATATGCGCTTCTCTACGTGTCGATGGGCCATGGGGAAGAGATCCTCTTCAATACTCTGACAGGCATCCCGACCGTCACAAACTGGGCTTCGCCATTCCCGGTTCCGTCGCTGCGTTTCGTGTTGCTCTTCATCGCCTTTGCGGGGTTGTTCACCTCGCTTGTTGTCTGGCGAGGACGACCAAAGTGGACGATCCCGAAACTCGAGCTTGGGCTGACGGTCGCCGCAGCCGGCTTTTCCTCTGCCGCCTTCGTTGCCCTCGCTTTGCGCGGGTGGCCAGTCGAGGCGAGCGACTGGTGGTTCTGGGGCACATCCGACCTCCTATTCTGCGCACCCTTTGTCATCGTCTGGCTCGGACTGGCAACCTGGTTCTGGAATGATGAACGCTGGGACGACGTCGAATCACCGGTTGGCCAATCCCCGCAACTACTCTTCACCTGCTTTACAACCATGGGCATCCTTTGGCTCTTCCCGTCCGCCGACATCTGGCACGTGATCGCATTCCTTCCGAGCTGCCTCCCTCTCGTTGCCGGTTTGTTTGAACGATTCTGGTCCCTTCAAGAGGGCAATGAATCGCCGAACATTGTCTTTCGCTTTGCGGCGGCCAGTGCAATCGTCGTGTTGTCCTTGACGACCTTGCTACCGGCAGTCAGAGACTTGATCCGTGAGCGCGAAGAAAAGCCAGCCTTCGAAATCGATTTGCTTCGGGCTACGCACGTCCGAGGTAATTCGGGCCAGTACTCTTCGTACAAGAATGGCGGAAGGGTCATTCGTTACCTGCGTGAAGACGTGCGGAAAGACGAGCCAATTTTCATCATGTCCGCAAAGCCATTGCTCTACTTCCTGGCAGAACGCAAGTCTTTGGTGCAGGAGTACGAATTCGTCTTGTACATGACATCGTTCAATCTCGTCGAAATCGAGAGTGCTCGAGAACTCGTCGACGAGAACCTATTGGTCGAAAAGCTCAGAGCCGCTCGTCCGCTTATCGTCGACGATTACCACGACGAGGGCGCGTCCCACATTCGCAAAATGTTCCCCAAGCTCGCAGAACTCGTGTCGACCCACTACCAGGTCAAGAAGAAGTTCGGGAACTTCCACGTGTTGCAGTGGACCTCAGATCCGTGAGATTTTAGCCGCCGTCGAGGAGAGGCTAGCTTTTGTTCCCGCGAACCAGAATCACGCCGCCTTGATTCCGCAGGAACGGAATCGCTCGCGCGATTCGGTCAGTAAAAACGAGCGAACGGTGGCTCACCGCGAGCGACATCATGTTGCACAGGTGGGGCGGCAAAAAAACGCTTGTTTCCGAATCGATTTCAACCGGAGTTTCGCGAAACCACTCTCGAAAACGCTCGGCAGAAATGGTCGCCTCGGGCCCGGCTTCTTCCTGCCACTGCGGAAAGATGAATTGCAGCAGATCGAAGATCTTTCGAAAGATTGTTTCGTTGTTTTCTTGTCCGATGTACGAGCCACCGGGTTTTAGAACGCGACTTATTTCTCGGCACGCCGCGCCGGGGTCGGCAAGGTGATGAAGCACCCCATAAACCAGCACTGTGTCGAGTTGCTCGTTGCGAATCGGGAACCGACTGGCGTCGGCGGCGATGAACACAGCTCGCGCGACAAAGTCTCCGGCCTGGTAGCGCAGGATCGCTTGGCGAATCAGCGCCTTCGAAATATCGATCCCTATGATGTCGAGATCACAGTTCATAAACTTGAAGGTGCTGCGACCCTGCGCGCATCCGACGTCGAGGAGCCGGGTCCGTTTCGGAATTTCCTGTTTCCAGGGTTCGAAGGCGATCAAGTCTGCAGCGCGCCAGAATGAACTTCCTTCGTATTCGAAGTACGACTGATTATTTTCGTCAGCCCACCAGTCAAAGTGCTTCTGTTGAATCTTTTGTAAATCTTTCGCGTCATCACGAACCGCCGCGTTGGCCTCTAGTCCCAACGAGACCAACTGCGTCTCGTGCTCGGTCCAAAACCGAGTTCGGTCGTCTTCGTAGGCGAGGGCACCGATCATGAAATCGAGTAGCCGTCCCTCGACGGGATACCAGTACCGACAACCTACACACCAAACCACGCCGTCGATGATGTCGTCTGGCGAAGCCTGCTCGAACACCTCATGGGAAAGGCGGGAATCCTCGCAATTCGGACAGCACAGCATTCCGATGACTTCTTGCGACAGCATGAAACGATTCCTTTGATGTGGTGTTTTCGTGTACGCGAACACTCACGCGATGCATTCACGACGCCAGTATATCTCACCCGGTCGCGAAATAGCGTGTCGACACAGCCCCTAAATACCAAACGCTGGCGCGATGTTCCATCGAGTCAATTTTCCGGTCGTGTCTGGAAATTCCGGCTCTAGGTCACGCGGCTTGCGCGCGAAGAACCCGCAACTCGGATGGTTCGGGTCAAGTCGTCGGTGCAAAAAAGGCGTATGCTTGGTCCACGATGAAACTCTCAGCACCCCGCCTCGACGAAGCCCGTTGGATTGATTTGCCGTCTAATCGAGACCCGCGTGGCGTACTGACTTCGATCGAAAGCGATCACGATACGCCGTTTCCGATCAAACGAATTTTCTACATGCACCACGTCGCCGCGGACCGTGGTGGTCACGCGCACATGGACACCGACCAAGTCGTAACCGCTGTCGCCGGAAGCTTCGACATGGAGCTCACCGACGGCAAGTCCTCCGTGACCTTTCGCCTCGACGATCCGGCACGGGGGGTGTATGTGCCGCGGATGTTGTTTATCAAAATATTCGGGATGCACGTGGAAACCGTGTGTCTGGTGCTTGCAAGTACGCACTACGACATGTCTCGTTCGCTGCGAAGCCACGAAGCCTATCTCGAAGCCTTGGGCCTTGAGCCGATCTGAGATGAGCAATGTGTCAAAGGAACGATCGTTTCTACAGTCGGCGCTCGTCGCCGAGAGCGCATCCTTCGACAACGCTGACTTTCACGACTGGTTTCAGGCTCGAGCGAAGGCAAGTTCTTTCAGCGTTCGACGAATTCCGTTTGGTGAAATGGAGCAGTGGCACTTTGAATCCGAGGCTCAAAACCTCGTACACGCCTCAGGCAAATTCTTTCGCATCGAAGGTCTGCGCGTCGAAACAAATTTTGAGAATGCGGGCCAATGGGATCAGCCGATCATCAATCAACCCGAGGTGGGGATCCTTGGGATCCTCTCAAAGCAATTTGAAGGTGTGCGCCACTTTCTCATGCAAGCCAAGGCCGAGCCCGGCAACCTGAATACCGTACAGCTTTCGCCTACCGTGCAGGCCACTCGCAGCAACTACAGTCAGGTTCACGGCGGGCGTTTACCCAGTTACTTGGAACATTTCGTCAATGCTCCCGCTCATCGTATCCTGGTCGATCAACTTCAGACCGAACAAGGCAGCCGCTTCCTGCAGAAGCAGAACCGAAACATGATCGTTGATGTCGACACCGACGAAGACGTGCCGGTATTGGATGATTTCCGCTGGCTCACGCTCGGCGAGATCAAGCAGCTTCAAAAACTCGAGAACTTCGTCAACATGGACGCAAGATCGGTGATCTCATGCGTTCCATTCTCAGATTCATCTTCGACCCTGGCGGAGCTTCCCGAGGCGAATGCCCTTAGCGGGTTCGCTGCTGATCTTCTCGATTCCATCGATCCAACGGCGAATGCTGTTTCCACCACGGCATTTCTTCGTGAGTGGATCGCGGACATGAAGCGTCGCTTCATGCTGCGTACGACCTCTATCCCGCTCGCCGAGGTTGAGCACTGGACGATCACCGAGGACGAGATCCTCCACGATTCGGAAGCGCATTTTTCAGTGATTGCGGTGGACGTCTCGGCCGGCTCCCGAGAGGTATCTCGATGGACGCAGCCACTGCTCGAGGATGCTGCCGCCGGCCTTCACGGCTTCATCACCCAAAAGCACAACGGGACTTTGCATTTCTTGGTACAGGCGAAGGTTGAGCCCGGCAATCTCGACGTGATCGATTTGGCACCAACGGTTTCGCGATCGAACATCGAACTTCGCCGGCAGCGCGGAGAAGACTGCCCATTCTTGGCGTATTTCTTTGATCCAGAACCTGCCCGCGTGCGTTACAGCGTGCGGCAGTCGGAAGAAGGCGGTCGCTTTTTCCATTTGGAGAACGAGAACACGATCCTCGAACTCGAGGCCAATGAAGTCCTCGAACTTCCGGAGCACTACACCTGGATGACCTTTGCTCAACTCCTTGAGTTCTTGAAGGTTGGCTACCTGAGCGTTGATGCGCGGACGTTGCTTGCCTGTGCGAGTTTGGTCTCGGAAGGAACACAACTTTGCGAGTCCTAATCCTCGGAAACTCTTCTATCGCGCAAAAGCGGATGATTCCGGCGCTCGAGATGATTCCCGCTATCGATGGAATCGAAGTCGCGTCGCGGAGTTCGTCAGGCACCACCTATGCCGACTACAAAACCGCAATCGAAGCCAGCTCCGCAGAGCTCGTCTATGTATCGCTGGCGAATAGTGATCATGCCTACTGGGCCCGGCGTGCTTTGGAGTCGGGCAAGCACGTCATCGTAGACAAGCCAGCCGTGCTCAACGCTGAAGACGCGGAAGCCCTCGCAGAACTCTCGTGCGAACGCGGCCTATGCCTGGCTGAAGCCACAGCATACGCAGCCCATCCTCAGATCCAGAAGATCGCCCAGCTTTTTGCGGCGGCGCAGTGTCGACCTACTCGAATCAACGCAATGTTCTCCTTCCCGCCGCTCCCACTAGACAACTTTCGCTATCGGCGGGCAAATGGGGGCGGCGCGATTTACGACCTTGGGCCGTATGCCGTATCACCCGGCCGCTTGTTCTTTGGTGCCGAGCCGATCGACGTTCAGTGCCGGGTGCTTTCAACTGGAGGCGAAGACGGAGTTCCCACTGCCTTCAGCGTGATGCTTGAGTACCCGGAGGGCCGCTCTTTGGTTGGGAATTTCGGGTTCGACACGGCGTACTGCAACCGGCTTTCGATCTTTGGGAGCGATCTTGGGATCGACGTCGATCGCGTCTTCACCACTCCGGAAAATTTTGCGAATGAGTTGCGCGTTTCGGCACCGACCGGGAACTCGATCGAGCCGGTTCCAGCGCACGATTGCTTCAAGTTGTTCGTCATGGACGTCATGACGAAGATCGAAAGCCAGGATCTTGATGGTCTGCGCGCGGATCTTCTCGCTGATGCACGAGCGATCGACTCACTTCGCGCTGCCGCAGAAAGGGATTGATCGCGATGTCGATTCGAGTTTGGAGCTATCTCGAAGAGTATGAGCAGGAGAAGACCGAAATTCATGCCGCGATCGAAGAGGTATTGCAATCGGGCAATTTGATCCTCTCGAGCCAAGTTTCGAATTTTGAAGAGGAGTTCGCTCGCTACTCCGGTGCGCGGCACGGTGTGGGAGTCGCGAACGGAACAGACGCATTGTTTTTGGCTCTGACCGCACTGGGCGTCGGTGCGGGAGACGAAGTGATTACAGTTTCGAATACTGCCGTACCAACCGTCGCCGCGATCGTCTCGACGGGTGCGCATCCCCGCTTTGTCGATGTCGAAAGTGAAACCTATTTGATGGATCCGGAGCAAATCGAAGGCGCGATCACCCAACGTACAAAGTGTTTGTTGCCCGTTCATCTATACGGTCAGTGCGCCGACATGCGGGCAATCCAGGCTGTCGCTCAGAAGCACGATCTAAAGATCGTGGAGGACTGCGCGCAAAGTCACGGTGCGACTCAGGGCGGAGATAAGGCCGGCTCGATGTCTGATGCCTCGGCGTTTTCGTTTTATCCCACAAAGCTACTCGGGGGGTATGGGGACGGGGGCATGGTCCTGTCGAATCGCGAAAGCATCCGGGACAAACTTCGCAGGTTGCGATTCTACGGGATGGAGGGGCGCTATTACGCGCTCGAACACGGCTACAACTCTCGGCTCGATGAGTTGCATGCGGCAATCCTGCGCAAAAAGCTCACGCATCTGGACGCGTACATTCAAAGGCGTCGAGAGCTCGCGCAAACCTACGATCGCGAGCTATCTGGCACCGGGCTTGCGCTTCCCCGTGTCGCTCAAGGAAACGAACACGCCTTCTACCTTTATGTCGTTCGACATCCGGAACGAGACCGCAT
>DUBZ01000144.1 GCA_012960035.1 Myxococcales bacterium
TGGTTCGCGAACGGATCCAGCACGATTGCTTCGGGGCGCGAATCCCGCGCGGCTACTCGTCGATCTCGATCGGGGGTGGCAACGCGCTGAACTCTCGACCCACGAGAGTAGACTTGAAAAAATCTCGATTGAGATCCGCGATGAACTTGACCGGGATGCCCTTGGGACACACCGCCTCACACTCATAGTGATTCGTGCAATTGCCAAAGCCTTCGCGATCCATTGCTTCGACCATGTGGACGGCGCGCTTCAATCGTTCCGGCTGTCCCTGGGGAAGCAAGCTCAGCTGCGCGGTCTTCGCTGCCACGAAGAGCATCGCCGATGCGTTGGGACAAGCCGCAACGCACGCTCCACAGCCGATGCACTGGGCGGCTTCGAATGCCGCCTCGGCGTCTTCCTTTGCGATGGGGATCGAATTCGCGTCCGGCGCGGATCCCGTGTTGACCGAGATATATCCCCCGGCCTCGATCACTCGATCGAGCGCGCGTCGATCGACCACGAGATCGCGAATGACACCGAATGCCTTCGAACGCCACGGCTCTATGGTGATCGTGTCGCCGTCGTTGAAGTGGCGCATATGGAGCTGGCAGGCTGTGGTTTCCTTCTTGGGTCCGTGTGGAACGCCGTTGATCACCAGGGAACACATCCCACAGATCCCTTCACGGCAGTCGTGATCGAAGGCGATCGGCGTGCCTCCGGAGACGATCAGCGCCTCGTTCACCTGATCGAGCATCTCCAGAAAGGAGCAGTGGACCGAGATGTCCTTGGCCTCGTAGGTCTCCATCCGACCTTCGGCGTCGTGATTTTCCTGGCGCCATACTTTGAGTGTCAGATTCACTTGTAGCTCCTGGTGGAGAGTTCGACGTTCTCGAAGACGAGTGGCTCTTTGGTGAGCTCGGGCCGATTGCCGACTCCCTTGTACTCCCAGGCTGCAACGTAGGTGTAATCTTCGTCGTTTCGTTTCGCCTCGCCATCCGGTGTCTGATGCTCTTCCCGAAAGTGCGCGCCGCACGATTCGTCGCGATCGAGTGCGTCGTAGCAGAGCACGTCGGCGAATTCGAGAAAATCGGCCACCCGCGCGGCCTGCTCGAGATTCACATTGAACTCTTCGTTTACCCCGGTTACCCGTACTTCCTTCCAGAAGCGGTCGCGTACATCCGCGATCTGCCCGATCGCCTTTGTGAGCCCCTGTTCGTTCCGCGCCATCCCGCAACCTTCCCACATGATGTGTCCAAGTTCCTTGTGAAAAGAATCGACCGACTTGGTTCCGTTCACATTCAAAAGCTTCTGAAGTCCGGCACGGGCTTCGGCCTCCGCCTCGCGGAACTCTGGAAGATCCGGGTCGATTTTCTCTAGCCGATTGGCGCCTAGGTAATTGCCGATCGAATCGGCGATCACGAAGTAACCGTCTGCCAGGCCTTGCATGAGTGCGCTCGCCCCGAGGCGATTGGCGCCATGATCGGAGAAGTTTGCCTCCCCCATGACGAAGAGCCCCTCGATGGTGCTCATCAGGTTGTAGTCGACCCACAGCCCACCCATCGTATAGTGCGAAGCCGGATAGATCCGCATCGGTCGCTCGTATGGGTTCTCTCCAGTGATCTTGTCGTACATGTCGAAGAGATTCCCGTAGCGGGCCTTGATCGTTTCCTGTCCGACACGTCCGATCGCATCCTTGAAATCTAGGTAGACCCCCCGGCCCATCTCTCCGACCCCGCGCGACTCGTCGCAGACCTCCTTCGCCGCTCGAGAAGAGATGTCTCGCGGACT
>DUBZ01000145.1 GCA_012960035.1 Myxococcales bacterium
CGGAGTATGGTTGTCATATGCCTACTTACCGGTGGTGCTGAAAACGGGGCTTGAAATTCCGGCTCTTCCGGGTTTTGTGTGGGTCGATGAGGGTGAAAATCGGAGAGGTTTCCGTCTTGGATCGAGCTTCGGTGTGGTCTGTACAGTGTCTCGATGCAAGATCGAACTCTCTATGCGCGACTCCTGGGGATCGAAGATCCATGGCGAGTGACGGAAGTGACACTCCGTCTGGATGAAGAGCATGCGGTCGTCGTGTCGGTGGCGATGGATCCAGATGCGTCACTTGTTTGCCCGAAGTGTCAAAGTCGAGGTTCCCGCTACGACTCCCGCGAACGGCGCTGGCGTCATCTGGATACCATGCAGTACCGCACGATTCTCATGGCGGACGTCCCTCGAGTCCGGTGCGACGAACACGGAGTGATCCAGATCGCGGTTCCGTGGTCGGATCCAAAGTCCCGCTTCACGGCGCTGTTCGAAGCGCTCGTCATCGACTGGTTGAAGGAAGCGAGCTTCTCGGCGGTGGCCCGTCAGCTTTCTCTCAGTTGGGATCAGGTCGCTGGGATCCAGGACCGGGCCGTTCGCCGAGGACTGGCTCGAAGAAAGAAACTGCGTCCGCGCCGCATCGGAGTCGACGAGACGTCATTCCGTAAGCGCGCCGAGTACATCACAGTCGTAAACGATCTCGATCGCAATCGCGTGCTCTGGATCGGTGACGAGCGCAAGAAGCAAACGCTGAGTGCCTTCTACACAGAGCTCGGCTCGAGTGGCTGCGCGAGACTCGAGTCGATCGCGATGGACATGTGGGCGCCATACATCTCTTCGACCCGCGAGCACGTTCCCGACGCGGACCGACGGATCGTC
Organism: Myxococcales bacterium; assembly: GCA_012960035.1. GTDB lineage: Bacteria > Myxococcota_A > UBA9160 > UBA9160 > UBA4427 > DUBZ01. The sequence goes on from DUBZ01000145.1 coordinate 862, forward strand.
TTCGACAAGTTCCACATCGCGCAACATCTCGGCCGAGCCGTAGACGAGGTGCGACGAGCGGAGAACCGAGAGCTCGTTCGCGAGGGAGACGGTCGCCTGAAGAAGACGAAGTATCTGTGGCTTACGAACCCTGATCGGATGAGTACCCAGCGATGGGAGGGGTTCGCTCCGCTTCGCGATAGTCAGCTGCGGGTGGCTCGCGCCTGGGCCATCAAGGAGTCCGCCATGACACTCTGGGGTTATGTTCGTCGAGGCTGGGCGGAACGTGCATGGAAGGGTTGGTACGACTGGGCAATCCGCTCACGCCTGGAGCCGATCAAGCGCGTGGCTCGGTTGATCAAGTACTACTGGGACGGCGTGATCAACGCTGCGACCACAAACGTCACCAACGCCCGAAGCGAAGGACTGAACTCGAAGATCCAGTGGATCAAACGAAAGGCATGTGGCTATCGGAATCGACAGCGCTTCCATAATGCCATCTACTTCCACCTCGCTGATCTGGATCTCTATCCGGACGCTCTGAAATCAACCCACACGAAAGCCTGAAGCACCGGAAAAACAAGGCCCCTTTTCGGTACCGCCGGTAAGTACTGAAATGACAACCATGGTCTGATCGAGGCATCATCGCGCGTCCGGGGCAAAACGGGCCCTGAGCGGTCAATCCCGGCGTCGAATTTCAGGTCGCGACTTACGAATGCTTCGACGTGTTCAGTGCGCCAAGATTGATCTCCGCTCTCCTTTTGCTCCACGAAAGATTCAAAATCGCAAAAACCTTGGGGGCCACCTGATCGCGCGTCGGCAGCGTTGGATGGACGATGGCCGATCCAGGTTCGGCAGTCGTGCTATGCGCGCAGCCGACGAGCGACACACCGG
>DUBZ01000146.1 GCA_012960035.1 Myxococcales bacterium
GTCCTAGGCCGCTAGACGATGGGAGCGCGCCATTTTCAGCGCGCGCAACGTAGCTACCCGCCCCCTTGCATGTCAACTGCGCACGCAGAGGACACGCGCAGGGCGATATTCTCGTATCTCCGCTGTTTTGGAGGTCGAAGATTCCGGGTTGATTGGAAACGGCGGCGCGGAAACTCCGTTCAATTGCAGCACCCGAAGCCAGCGTCTTCTCCCGAGACGGTTCCTCCCCGTTCCCCGTAAAGCCTCTGAGCGGTTCAAAGGGGACGACAGGCTTTGACCGGAGTGCCGAACTTTGTTTCGGCGAGTGACGCAAAACGTCACTGCGGCGAGGTCCCCTCGGATGCATTGCGAGACCCCCGACCCTTGCTTGAATTTGTATTCGGCGAGTGCAGCCTAAGGATAGTGGGCCCACTTGCCGATGAGAGAAGAGTGCGATGCCATTTTGGCACGTGGACTGCAATGGGGATGGGGCAGCACGGATTGTCGGGCCGTCTCCGACACCGGAAAAAATGAATGTCCCGAAGGCGATTCAGGCCCGAAGGCAAATGTAAGTAAAAGGATAATCAGAATGAATAAGTTCCTTGGGAAGAGCAAGAAGGGCTTTACGCTCATCGAGTTGATGATCGTTGTCGCCATCATCGGTATTTTGGCCGCCATCGCAATTCCGAACTTCGTCCGCTTTCAGTTGAAGGCGAAGACTTCGGAAGGCAAAGTGAATCTTGCCGCGATCCGCACGGCGGAAGAGGCCTACTTCTCCGAGTTCGGTAGTTACGTTGCCGCCGCTGTTACTCCGACGACGATCGGTGGCACGACGAAGCGGGCCTTCACGGAGGTTGTTGGTGGAGGCTTTGGCATCATCGGTTGGGCACCCGAAGGCCAGGTTTTCTTCAACTACGAAGTCGTGGTCAATGGCGCGGCGTACGTTGCTAGCGCCGGTGCAGACATCGACGGCAATGGTACAGACCAGTCTTGGGGGTACGTGCAGGCAGGAACCGCCACCACCCCTCCGGTCGTGGTAGGCACCCTCGGCTTGGTAAAGTGCAGTGTTGCCACCAGCCTCTCGAACCAGGTCATAGCCTGCGACCCCACCTACGGCCAAAGCGAGTTCTAAGAAGTCCTAGCGGGAAATTCGGGGAGGGTCGGCACTTGGGCCGCCTCTCCCCCAACCCGTTCCACGAAGACGGATCCATTTCAACAGTTTTGTTCGAGGCCCTCCCCCCAAATCTCGATCGTTCCGACTGAGGAGAAAGCCCCGTGATCGTCCAACCCATCGCCGTGCGACGTGCCAATGGCTTCACCCTGATCGAACTCATGATCGTGGTCGCCATTATTGGAATCCTCGCCACCGTCGCGGTGCCCTCATTTTCCCGATACCAGAACCGCGCGCGAAGAGCAGAGTCCTTCGTGAATCTTTCCGGTCTCGGTACGGCTCAGAAAGCTTACTTCGCTGAGTACGGTCTGTTCGTGGGTGCCGAGATGGTTCCTTCGACAACGACCAGCGTGAACCCGGGCGCCGAGAAGCGCGATTCATCTCCGATTGCCGCTGAATTCGCCGGCGTCGGATGGTCCCCAGAAGGCGACGTCTACTACGACTACGACACGAACACCGGCAGTTTTGCCGGTGCTTGCAACTGCGATACGTGCTTTACCTCGACGGCGTATGGCGACGTCGATGGAGATGGCTCGGTCGCGTTGATTTTATTTACCCACCCGAATATTGATATGACCGACACCTGCACGAGTCTCTATTTTTCGGGGCAGGGGATACCTCAGATTCGAAACGGCGAAACGGTTTATGACGAACCGGTCCTCGTCATCGGTGCGGACGACTTTTAGTCGCGCGCGGATTTTCAGATCGATCGAAAACTGACGGGGCGCTGATCCCGTCGAACACATCCGGGGGGAATGTGAGCGTCGCAACCATTCGTTGGGCATGTTGGCTGCTAGCACTGAGCGTAACGTTTGGTGTGCACCAACAGATCCCCAGCACACGATCCACATCGAGAGAAGAAGTTTTCTTGCCGAAGCCCGAGCTCGCGAAGCTTGCGTCGCTCGGCTTCGATGCGGTGTTGTCCGACTACTATTGGATTCAGGCGATCTACAAGGTCGGAGCCACCCACGAGCGCCCCGAAGAGTTCGCGCCGTACATTTCGAAAATCATTGATGTCGTGACGACCCTCGATCCCTATGTCGGACATCCGTACCGGTTCGGTGCGGCCTGGCTGACGGATAGCCCCGAAAGCGTCCGCAAAGCCAATGACCTGCTGCGCCGGGGAATCGAATACCACCCCGACGATTGGCGAAACTATTTTTACCTTGGATACAACCTCTTCTACTACCTGAACGAGAATGAAGCCGCGGCCGAAGTGCTTGAGCGTGCCACTGAGATCGAGGGATCGCCGGCCTACCTTCCGCGTCTCGTTGCACGTCTTCGGTCGGAATATGCGGACCTCGGGTCGGCGGCGATCTTCTTGAATGAGATGTTGCAGACCGCTGAAAGCGACGATGCGATTGCGATCTATCAGGGTGCCCTCGACGAAATTGATGTCGAGATCAAGGCTCGCTATCTCGATCGCGCGCGTGAGTCCTACAACGCGCTTCACGATCGCGACATCGCGCGGGTCGAAGATCTTGTTGCGGGTGCACATCCGATCCTTGCGCAGCTTCCAGCTCCTGAACCGAAGGACTTGCCGCCTGCAATGCGTAAGGGGGATCGGTGGTTTATCGATTCCAAGACCGGTGAGCTCACATCGACCTATTACAACCGCCGCTATCGCGTGAACGCCCGCGCGAGCAGCGGTGAATGGCGCAACAAACCGAAAGAGGACGTCGTGTCCTCGGAGACGATTTGATATGACTGCTACTAACGAGATTGTAAGGGTCTGCGATGTCGTCAAAGACTTTCGTCCGGGGTTCGGTCTTCGAAAGAAGCGCGTACTGCACGGAATTTCGTTTGGTGTGATGCCGGGCGAGATCTTTGGTTTTGTCGGTCCCAATGGGGCGGGGAAGACCACGACCCTCAAAGTGTTGATGGGCTTGATCCGGGCCACGTCGGGTTCGGCCTCGATCCTCGGTCACGACGTCAACGAGACGGCCTTTCGAAAAGAGATCGGGTTTCTGCCCGAAAATGCCTACTTCTACGACTACTTGACCGGGCGCGAATTGCTCGACTTTTACGCGCGACTTTCCGGCGTGGCGTCGAATGAGCGTGCAGCGCGGATCAATACGCTGCTCGATTGGGTTGGGCTCCAGCACGCCGCGGACGCCCGCATTCGCACCTACTCGAAGGGCATGGCGCAGCGTGTGGGCATCGCACAAGCCTTAGTACACGACCCCAGTGTGGTTTTCCTTGACGAGCCCATGAGTGGTCTCGATCCGCTCGGACGCAAAGAGATACGTGACCTGATCCTTCGGCTTCGCGCAGAAGGCAAGACGGTCTTCATGAACACCCACATTCTGTCCGACGTCGAAATGGTGTGCGACCGGGTCGCGATCATCGTCGCTGGCAAGATCATGTATCAGGGACGAACCGAAGAGTTTTTGAATGACGGCGAACACATGTGCGACATCGTGGTTTCAGGCGTCAGTCCGGAAACGGCAGCCAGGTTCGAAGAACAGTACGACGCTGAATTGCGCGGTGTGGGAGAGCGAGTCGAAATGCGGGTAAGAGACAAGAACGTCGAAGCGATCCTCGAAGCTGTGCTTGGATCCCGAGGTCGCGTGCTGGCTGTGACGCCAGAACGTGTCTCTCTCGAGTCGATCTTCATGGACGCCGTCCGAGGGGAGGGCAAATGATTTCTCCGAAACGGGTATGGGCGATCGGTATCAACACCGTACGTGAAGCGATTCGCAACAAGTTGCTCTACACGCTGCTCTTCTTCGCCATCGTCATGATCGGCACCGGCGTCATCGTCGGCTCCATTTCGTACGTCGAAGGATCACGAATCCTTCAAGATGTTGGCCTGGCTTCGATCCGACTGTTCAGTACGGGGATCGCGATCTTCGTCGGCGTCGGCCTGATCCATGGTGAGGTCTCGCGTCGCACGATTTACACGATTCTGTCGAAGCCGGTGTCGCGGTCTGAATTCCTTGTAGGCAAGTTCGTCGGCTTGGTCATGACCATCTGGTTGCAGCTTGCGATTATGACGGCTGCGTTCGTTCTGGTGTCGTTGGCGTCGGACGCTCCGATTGACATGGGACACATGAGTGCGCTTGCGCTCGTCGGGATGGAACTCGCGGTGATCGTCGCGGTGGCGACGCTTTTTTCCGCCTTCACAACTCCGATGCTCGCGTCGTGCTTCACCCTGGGTGTCTATATTTTGGGTCATTTGTCCCGCGATCTTTTGCAGATCGGTGAGAACAGCGAAGCCGCTGGGCTCCGGGCGATGACGCGTGTCTTGTATCAGGTGCTCCCAGACCTCGAGAGCTTCAACCTCAGTGTCCAGGCCGTTCATCAATTGCCGATTTCGACGGCGGAAGTCGTCTGGCCTGTGATTTACGGTGTCGGATACGCGATCGCGCTGCTCTTTATCGCTGGGTTCATCTTCGAGCGGCGCGACTTCAAATAGGCCGCGCTAGGTTGGTGGTGCGGGTTGTGGGCACCCGTTGAACGAACACCGCCATGGGTAGGGGAAGCATGAGCGACGAGGCCGAGGCACTGCGCGCGATCATGAGCGAACCGCTCTGGCTCTGCGCCATGGGCTTTTTGTTTGGTGCGCTTGTCGGCTCGTTTCTCAATGTGGTGATCTACCGATTGCCGCTCGATGAGTCCGTCGTATTTCCGCCCTCGCATTGTCCGGGCTGTGATGTTGCGATCAAGCCGTGGGACAACATTCCGCTCATTTCCTACATCTTGCTCGGCGCGAAATGCCGTCAATGCAAGATCCATATCTCTCTTCGCTACCCGGCGGTCGAGCTGCTGACCGCAGTTGTTTTCGCCGCGATTGCGATGCGTTTTGGGCCAAGTCTTGAGACCCTCATCTTTGTTGTTTTCGCAGCGGGGTTGATCGTGGCCGGATTGATCGATGTCGATCATCAAATCATTCCCGACGAAGTTTCACTCGGGGGTCTTGTGCTGGGCCTCGTGGCCGTTCCGAGTTGGATGGTCTATTCGGGGGATCCCGTTTCCGTTGCGCTGATGCATAGCTTCGTGGGCGCTCTGCTCGGCGGCGGGATGCTTTGGATCGTGGGTTTTGGTCACGCCCGGTTTTGCGTGGCGATGGGACGTGAGTTCGAGCATTGGCCGGGGGAGGGCGAGTCGATCCCGCGTCCCAGTGAAGCGGACTATTGGATGTGGTTTCCCGGCATGGGATTTGGAGACGTCAAGCTCCTCGCCATGATCGGCGCATTCGTCGGTCCGGTTGGCGTGGTGACCACCGTCTTGCTTGCGTCGGTGCTCGGTCTGCTTTCGGGGTGCGCATGGGCGCTTGCGACACGAAGCTGGAATAGCCCCTTCGGCTTCGGCCCTGCGATCGCGAGCGCCGCATTGCTTTCACTCTTTCTTCCCGACCCCCTCTTTCTGATTCGTTGAGGGCGCGCTGATCTGGGTGACGAACGGGTCCGCTCGTGCCCGCGAAAGATTCCGGGCATGGCACAGGCCATTTGATTTGCGTGGTGCGATCGCGGGCTTTCGCGACCCACGATCTTTCGGTCCGATTGAATTTGATGAGCAAGGAGGAGCGGTTCGCTCTGTCGTTGGGACATTCTCCCTTCACCTTGACGCGTTGACGCCCGGAAAAACCGTTGTCCTGCAAGTTCGGCCTGGGGCCGCCGAACCCAGTGCCGCACATGTGGGTCTTGCGCGGAGAATCGCCCGCGTCCTTGTCTGTCGCGGTTGAATCGGTCCCACTCGACACCGCGACGAACGAGCACCGTGTCGTTGCCGGTGAGGGGGACGGTCCACTTTGGCTTGGATGGCAGCCATCGACTGAAAAAGAAGTCGGATTGCAAGTCCGCTGGGTCGGGGTATCGACGAACCCTGCGGACGCCGTCGCGTTGCGGGACTAGTTTCGCATTTTGGTCAGACTCGATACGATACGTCCCGCGCGAGCGAATGGAGACAAAATTGGTCGGTCCGACACCTGGCATTGGCAATTGGGATTTAATTGGGCAGACGCTGTCCAACCGATACGTCGTCGAGAGTGAACTCGGCGCGGGCGGCATGGCGACTGTTTACGCGGCGATGGATCAAACTCTCGGCCGTCAGGTCGTGATCAAGATTCCGCACGCGGAGTTGTTGCGACAGCCCGGTTTTCGCGAACGCTTCATTGAAGAAGTGCGCAGCTTGATCGCGCTGGTGCATCCCCACATCTTGCCGATCCAAGACTACGGCGAGTTCGAAGGCGTGCCCTTTGCGGTTGTTGCCTACTTCTCCGGTGGCGACCTGCGCGCAAAGATCAATGAAGAGGGCGGTTATCTCAAACTAGAAGAGCTCGACCAATGGGTGCCACAGATCGCGAGCGCCCTCGATTTCATGCATAGCAAGAGCGTCGTGCATCGCGACATCAAGCCCGACAACATTTTATTTGACGAGCAAGGCAATGTATTGCTTTCGGACTTCGGCATCGCGACGGTGATGCAGGACATGGAGTCCGACGAAACCCAAGTCGGGCAGCTCACCCAGGTGGGGTCGTTCGTCGGGACAACTGCCTATGCGCCGCCCGAAGCGATTCGGCGCGAGCTGTCGGGCGCATACGATCAGTACAGCCTTGGGGTCACGATCTATGTTGGTCTTTCGGGGGAGATGCCTTTTCGAGCGTCGACGCCGGAAGAGACGCTCGTTCTGAAGGCCAGCCAGGAGCCGCGACCGATCAATGAGGTGCTGCCCGATCTGCCGGCCGAAGTTTCGCGGGTGATGATGAAGTCGATCGCGCAAAAGGCCGAAGATCGCTTCGAGTCTTGCAGCGAGTTCGCTCGTGCGCTGAGTCGCGCGATCGCCCCCGATTCCCCGCTGAAGACGAACTACACAATCGCCGCGGGCATCGCGTTCGTCGCCGCGTTGGCCGTTGGGGTTGGCGTCTACATGCTGAAGCCGGCCGAAGAAATCCCGGTGGTCATCGTTCCTGCAGAGCCACCGGGAACCGTGTTCGAAGCCGGGAGCACGCCCGAAGAAATTTCGGCCGCCATGAAGCTGTGTCAGCTGCATGTCGCTACCTGTGACGTCCGCGATTACGAATCGGAGATCTTGCGCGCGGTTCGCGTTGCCGACCTTGCGCCCGACAAAACCGAAGTCACGAACGAACAATTTCTCGCATTCATTACGGAGACCCACTACGTCACCGAGGCCGAACTCGCCGGTTTTAGTTACAAGGACGGTTTTCTGAAAAGGGCCGGTTGGTCATGGAGCAGCGTTGATGGTGAAGGCGCGCGCCCCGAGTTGGATCTTCCGGTCGTGCATGTGAGCCAAAAGGACGCTCAGACTTACTGCGAATGGACCGGGGCACGCTTGCCAACGGAAGTCGAGTGGGAGTTCATGGCGCGCGGGATCGATCGCCGCACTTTTCCGTGGGGCAATGATTGGGAGCCCGGTCTCGCCAATTCGAAGCTTGGCGGCCTAGGTGGAACTGCGCCGGTTGGTTCGTTTGCAAATGGCGCAACCCCCGAAGGGTTACACGATCTGGCGGGAAACGTGATGGAATGGACATCGAGTCGCACCAATGCGGGTAAAGCCGTGTTGAAAGGTGGCGCATGGAATACCGAAAACCCCGCACATGTCCGTTCGGCGATTCGCTTTGACGAGGCGCCCGACTTCAGCAGCGACGATGCGGGCTTTCGCTGCGTGCGGGAGTTGTAAGGAACCTTTTGGCCCGCTTGGGATACCTACTGGTGTCTGAAATTAAATTGATACTGCAAGGGAGTGTTTCCATGAAGAAATCCTCGAATCGTTTTTCGGTGACCGTGATATTGATCGCAATCGCCTGTGTTTTTTCCGTCGCCGGAACCGCCGGTGCGGCTTCGCGCGACGAGGTGCTCGAAGTCCTCCAAGGTATCGTCGCTACGGCCGACGACCCCGGCAGTGCAAACTCGGGGCTCAAAGTCTGGGCAAACGAAGGCGACAACCTTCCCCTCGAAGAGGGTTCGCCCATCGCGTTTCACTTTCAGTCGCAAGAGGATGTGCACCTGACTGCGATGTATCTTGATGCCGACGGCCAGCTGGTACTTCTGTATCCTGCACCAAACGGCACGATGCTGAACGGCAACGAACAACTCGACCTCGAAGCCGGAGGTGCGACCACCCCGTACGGCCTCGAATCTCTCTTCGTCGTTGGCAGCAAGACTCCGATTACACGTGAAGCGTTGGGCATCGATTCCCAGGATGCATACGCTGTGCTGAGTCATGACGAAGCCGTTGCAGCAGCGCAGAAGCTGCGCGACATCGTGGCCCAGGGTGGAGACGCGGCACCGGGTGCGCGGGTTGATCTGCACATCATACCCGCGAGGTCCTCCGCGAACGGCTACACCCGTGGTGGCATCGTTCAGTACTTCACCGAGGCCACGCGCTCGGTCCATCGTCCTAAGCTTGAACTCGAGATCAACTTCCAAACGGGTTCATCAGACCTGGCGGGCGACGTGCGCAATGACCTCGACGTGGTGGGGCAAGCCCTCGTGGACGAACGCTTGGCGGAGAAGCGCTTCAGGCTGATCGGTCACACCGACCATCGCGGTGACGAGGACTACAATATGAAGCTGTCGGAGTCGCGTGCCGAGTCGGCGCGTCAGTACTTGATCGAGAAGTACGAAATCGACCCCGATCGCATCGACCCCATCGGCTTGGGCGAGTCGAGCCCTGTGATGAGCGGAACCGACGCCAACACCATGCGACGCAACCGGCGAGTGGAACTCGAACTCGTTCGCTAGAAGTTTGCACGGCAGACCCCTGGCCTGGACCGTTTCTGAATAGACGTCTCGTTTGGGGACGTCTATTCGAACAATGGACTCGATTTTTCAACGGAGGGTCGATCCACGGATGGGTTCGCCCGAGACCCCGTTCGAGGCTGAGCTGCGGAACCCAGGCCAATGCTTCTCGCAGCCGGACGTTGTCGCTATTTCTTCCGCGTACATCCTGTGGCTTGGTCAAGTCGTATCGGCGCTTCACTTCTTTGTCGGCGATGTCGGCCACCATGGTGACCTGCGAGGCGTACCACGCATTCGTGCGGGCTTGCTTGGCATCGAAACGCAATGGCCCGACTCGGGGATCGCTTCGTGGATTGAAACGCCTCCCGAAACGAAAGCGGCGTCGCGCTAACGGAACTCCGCTAGAACAGCGCCGGCATTTTGGGTTTTTGCCTGTTTGTTCGACTAGAACTTCACGAGGATGCTCGTCTGGATCCGAATGCGGTCGTTGGGCGTGGCCCCACCTAGCGCCGTTACGTCCTTGTCGAGTTCTTCCGTGAAATAGGCGCGAACATCAATGTCTGTGTTTGTCCAAATCTGCTTGGTGGCGTAGACGAGCCATGTTCCGTTGGCATCCCCGTCGAACACATCGCTGTCGTGAAGGCTACTCGGTACCGCGTCGGCTTCGAGTTCAAAGTAGGCAGCGCCGACGTTGACGAAGTCCCTCTTGTTGCCGGCCTCGATGCCAACCCCGAAGCCCATGTTCTGTTTGCCCTCGCCAATGCCCTCTGCACTGGCGTTGTAAACGAAGTTGCCCCAAACCGTAACGGGCCATTTTTCGTGGGCGGCCCAGATTGTTCCGCCGTGGAACTCGAGCAGGTCAAGGTGATTGTTCGAGGTGAGGCCGCCAGTGTTCGAGAGCGTCTCCAGGTATTCGTTCGTCAGCTTCCGAATTGCGTAGTAGGTGACTTGGGACTTGAACTGAACTTGATCGTTGAGCTTAATCTTCTCGTCCATTTGGACCGCGATCATCGCCGGATCTCGACTCGGGTCGATGCTGTTCTCGTCGAGAACGAAATACGCGACATCAAGGTTCATGGTCCAGTAATCGTACGGAGACGCCCCCCAGCTAAGCGCTACGCCTTCTGGCATCTGGTCGCCATCCCAAAGCAGCAGTGCCGGTCCGATTCCCTTCGGTTGAAACGGGTTCGGCATCTTGCCGATCGTAATGTCGAACGAATCGCCAAACATCGGCTTTTCGTTGCCGTGCGGTTTGAGGATCAGGAATGCGCGATCAATGAAAATGCCATCGGGATCAAAGTCGATGCCGGTTTGTTCGTCATCTATGGGGCCGCGAGCGGCTTGTCCGTCACCGAAGGTCTGATTGCCTCCGTCTGCGTCGGAACCCGTCGCGAGCCGAAAGCCGACAGCAATGTGGTCGTTCACTTCCGTGTCTGCGCCGAGTCGAAGGCGATAGCGGAGGCGATGGCGGTCCTTCATGCCATCGATCACGAAGACTTCGTCTCGTGCGCGAAAGTCGCCCTTGAAATCGATCCGTTCGAACCAACGCTTTGCTTCTTCCTCTGCGGAGGCCGTGGGGGCGAAGATCAGAATCGCGCCGGTCGTCGCCAGCATGACACCTGCAACAATCCCCGCAGATGCGCGGCGTAGAACCTTCGCTGTTTCCAGTTCCCTGTTCGTCATGACTCGGGTCTTTCTCCTTCGCCTCCCCGCGGAAGCGCGATGGTTTGGTTTTGTGTGATCACGAAAATTTTATGGGCTTCACAAACCGTTTTGATTGTGTCGTTGAAGCCGAACAGATACTGACTTGTAATCGAAACGCTGACCAGAGGGTTTTGACGGCTCGTTCGTCTCGGATTCTGGCGCCGAAGATCATCTCGAAGAAAGCCTGGAAGAAAGCGACTTCTTTGAGCAGATCATGTTGGGGCGATGAATTTTGGGTGTCGACTCGATCTACGGAGAGCAAGTGAATGCTTCAGTCATGTCGTTTATCCGAATTACGAGGATGCTGACATCGAAGCGCTGTCCATCGATGCAGGGGAAGACAGGGTGTCTTTTGGAACGGAAGCCTCAATATCGACGTCGGAGAAGGCTTCGTGCAGTAGGACGGCTTAGAAATCAGCTGTGAATGCGATGGCGCAATTCCGTCTCAAAATCGGGTCGGTCTACGACAGCGTAAGTTGCACAAGCCTCCGCGACGGATTCTTCCGTTTCGACATCCAGGTGTTCTCGTTCAGCCCAGTCTGGCGAGTGGGAAGGTGGAAGACGACGTGGATCCCCGGGGAGGATTTGAACCTCCATTGACGGAATCAGAATCCGCTGTCCTGCCGTTAGACGACCGGGGATCAAGGTCTTGCGAGGCGGGAACGTATAGGAAGCCTCTCGGTTTCTCAACGTGCCGCGTACGATTGATCGTGCGATTCTCGCATGGCGGAGGAAGGCGTTACGAATTGCCTGCCGCCGCGTCTGCAGCGCGCTTTCGCATGAACTCAAGGGCGTCAGCGAGACGGGGCATGCAGCGCGCGGGGCCGATCGCGATCATGGTTTCATAGATTCCCGGTGATACGGGGCCTCCGGTCACGGCCACGCGAACAGGCTGAGCGATCTTGCCGAGTTTGACGTCGCCGTTGGCGGCAGCGACTTCTTCGAAAAGGGTTTCGAGCCCGGCTTCGGTCCACTGCGATGGGTCAAGTTTTTCGAGCGCCGCGTAGAGCGCTTGGACTAGGGGCAGGGCAGCCGGCTTTAGGTGCTTTTTTACCGCCTTGGCGGCGGCTTCGCTCCCGAGGTCGACCTCTTCTCGCAACAAGATCGAAGCGAGCTCCGCCATTTCGACGAGGGTCTTTGCGCGGTCGCGCATAAGGTCGATGACCATCGTGAGTCGCTCGTCCTGCGCAGGCACATGACCGAGCTGCTGTTCAAGGTGCGGAGCGAGCGCTTCGATCAAAACATCCATACTTGCTGTCTTGAGATGCTGCTGATTGACCCAAAGCAGTTTGTCGGGATCCGCTTGTCCGCTTGCGCGACCGACACCGTCGAGATCAAATTTTTCGACGATCTCTTCGCGGCTGAAGATTTCGTCGTCACCGTGAGACCAGCCGAGGCGAATGAGCCAGTTCCGCAGACCATCGGGGAGCAGGCCTTTGTCGCGGTACTCTTCGATCGACACCGGATCGCGACGTTTCGAAAGTTTTTTGCCGGAAGGCCCCACGATCAAGGGAACGTGGGCGAAGGCCGGAGGCGTGGCGCCGAGCGCTTCGTAGATGGCGATCTGAAAGGGCGTGTTCGGGTGATGGTCCGCGCCACGAATTACATGACTGATTTCCATGTCGATGTCGTCGACTACGACCGCCAGGTGAAAGAGGGCACCGCCGTCACTTCGGCGAATGATTTTGTCTCCGATCTCACTCGCGTCCTGTCCGCTCGGCCCAAAGACGAGATCGTCCCAGCCGATCACACCTTCACTTTGCAACCGTAGCCGCACCGTGTGTTCACCGCAGTCGGGTTCGTGTCCCGCGTCGCGACACTTGCCGTCGTAGGTCCACTTGCCGCCGGCAGCCAGCGTCGCTTGTTTGCGCGTCTCGAGTTCGTCTTTTGTGCACACGCAGCGGTACGCGTTCCCATCGGAGAGCAACCGCTCGATGACTTCGGCGTGGCGGTCGGCGCGTTCGCTCTGGCGGAAGGGGCCTTCGTCCCAGTCGAGGCCGAGCCAGCGCATCCCTTCGAGAACGGCGGCTTCACTTTCGGCCGTCGAGCGCTCTCGGTCGGTGTCCTCGATGCGCAATAGAAAGACGCCGCCGTGGTGGCGGGCGTAAGCCCAGTTGAAGAGTGCCGTTCGGGCGCTCCCTAGGTGAAGGAACCCCGTGGGGCTGGGTGCGAATCGCGTCCTGAGTTGTGACATGGCGGCGCAGCATAACGCAGGGCGTCGGATCGGCAGCGCCTTCCGCGGGGGAAATCTCGGTTGACTGGAAGCCCCTGCTTCTGCTAATTGGTTGCCCGCCCCAAGTTGACGGCGAGCCGCCAAATCGCTGAACTTTATTGGCTTTATCGTCGAGGCCCATCCCGCGAACCCAATTTGGCCGCTTATCGAGCCGGCCGATGCCGCGGGTTCCAAGCCTGCTCCCATAATTCCAACATCCCGCGTGACCTCAAATTTAAGTGAGAACCGGCGCAGAGCCCTCTTGCACGAGCCCACAAGCCATGAAGATCATCTTCGATCGTCTTACACGCACGCCAGTGGAAGAAGTCTTCGAAGCCCCCGAGAGCTGGTGGCGCGAGCGCACAGCATTGGCCCAGGAATTCGACTACGACTTCCGCGCGCCCTTGACCTTTACGCTGCGGAGCTACAAAACGGCGGCGGACGTGATTCTCGAAGGCAGTTTTGCGAGCGAGATCGAGGTGGAATGCGGACGCTGTCTGACACGCTATTGTCACTCGCTTCACGATCAATTCCGGCTGGTTGCGGAAGAAGCAAGGGGACGAGTTCCCGCGGATCCCGAAGGCGTCGAAAGCCTCGCCCGCGAGGGGTTGTGTCTTGCAGAAGAAATTGAATCAGCCTGGTATCAGGGCAGCGTCATCAAGTTGGATGGCGTTTTCGGGGAAGTCGTAGCGGGGGCGATTCCAGCACATCCTTTATGCGATGAAGACTGCAAAGGTCTGTGTCCGCAGTGTGGCGTTTCGAAAAACGAGAGTCGCTGCAGCTGTGTTCCCGAAGTCATCGAAATAGAGAAAAAGAAATCACCGTTCGCCGTACTTGCAAAGCTGCGCGATGAAAGCGCAAAAGGAAATTAGAAAATGGCAGTACCCAAGCAAAAGACATCGAAATCAAAGCGCGACAAACGACGCAGCCACGACGCACTCGTGTTGCAGAGCCGAAGCACGTGTCCCGACTGCGGGGCCACCCGCCAGCCGCACCGCGTCTGCGCGAACTGCGGCAAGTACCGCGGTCGCACCGTTATTGAGACCCAAGAGGAATAAGCTTCGGTGCTCGCACTGTTGTTCCCGGGGCAGGGTTCCCAAAATGTAGGGATGGGTCGAGACGTGTTCGAAGCGTCGGCTGGCGCACGCGCCGTATTCGAAGCCGCGGACGACGCCCTTGGCTTTTCGCTCAGCGGCCTTTGTTTCGAGGGTCCAGAAGACAAGCTCACGCTGACGGAAAACCAACAGCCCGCGATTCTGACCACAAGCATCGCGCTATTGCGCGCGCTTGAAGAGCGCACCGAAGTGAAACCGGCTTTTTTGGCCGGTCATAGCCTCGGCGAGTACAGCGCATTGGTCGCTGGCGGCGCGCTCTCATTTGAAAGCGCGGTTCGACTCGTGAATGCGCGCGGTCGGTTCATGCAGCAAGCTGTGCCCGAGGGCCACGGCGCAATGGCGGCGATCATTGGGGCAGGGCCCGACGTCGCAACCCTGGCGTGCGAGCAAGCCGCAGCGGAGACCGGCGAAGTCGTGTCTCCCGCAAATTACAACTCACCACAGCAGACCGTCATTGCCGGGGAAGCCGGCGCCGTTTCGCTGGCGGGCGAAAAGGCACTCGAACTTGGGGCAAAGAAGGCCATTGCGCTATCGGTGTCCGCTCCCTTCCACTGCTCCATGATGGAGCCTGCCGCGGAACAGCTCGTCGCAGAAATGGAAAGTGTTCAATTTTCGGATGCTTCGGTGCCGGTTGTGACCAACGTTGAAGCCACCGCGAACCAGGACGGCAAACGCTTGCCCGAACTATTGGGTCGCCAAGTCACCTCACCCGTTCGTTTTACGGATATGATTGGGGAATTGAGTGCGAGTGGCGCGAGTCGGTATTTGGAAGTGGGGCCGGGGCGCGTATTGAGCGGCCTGCTCGCGCGCATCGAGCGCCGGTCGAAGCGCGCGAACGTATGCGGGCTCGAAGATCTCGAAGAGGCAGTTCAATTCATAAACGAAACCGGCATCTAAACCGAACCCCAATTCGCATTGTTACAGAGAATCCGTAGTATGCTCCCGCCGACTGAGGGCGGACCATCCTTTGCGGGTTCAAGGTATTTAAGAAGCTGCCCAGGCAGCTCGTTCTGGAGAAAACGTCACATGCCATTGGAAAAACGCGTAACCGCATTGATCGTTGAACAACTTGGAATTTCTGCGGAAGAAGCAGTCGTGGCTGCGTCGTTTCTAGACGACCTCGGCGCCGACTCCCTCGACATTGTCGAACTCGTCATGTCCTTGGAAGAAGAGTTCGATATTGAAATTCCGGACGAAGACGCCGAAAAAATTCAGACCATCGGCGACGCCATCACGTACGTGAAAGAGCGAAGCGGCGAATAGTGTCCGGATCGCGGTCTCTTTCCAAGACCCAAGGCCATCGCCAGACCCAAGCCATGTCCAAGACTCCAGCCCAGCGTGTTGTGATTACCGGCATGGGTTGTGTGACACCGTTGGGCCTCGATCTGCCGACGACTTGGGCCGCCGCTTGTGCGGGCCAAAGTGGTGTGGGAACGAACGAGCGATTCGATGTCACCGACTACCCGGCTCGGATCGCAGCGCAGTTGCCCGGCATGCCCGTGCCGAACGACGTGCTGGCCAAAGACCTCCGTCGCATGGACCCTATCGTCAGGTATGCCCTCGTTGCAGCCGGCGAAGCCTTGCAGTCCAGCGGCCTGGAAATCAACGACGCAAATCGCGCCCGCATCGGCGTGGGCATCGGCACTGGGATCGGCGGGATCACGACCCTGCTCGACAACCACGATGCGTTGGCGAAGGGCGGCCCGCGCAAAGTGTCTCCGTTTACCATCCCGATGTGCATTTCGAACATGCCCGCCGGAAGCGTTTCGATTCAACACGGTCTGCAGGGGCCGAACCTCTGTTATGTCAGCGCCTGCGCATCGGGAAGTCACGCCATTGGTGAGTCGGCCAACCTGATCGCCCGCGGTGACGCGGACGTGATGGTTACAGGGGGAGCCGAAGCCCCAATTGTCGGCATTACGGTTTCTGGCTTTTCAGCGATGAAAGCCTTGAGCACCCGCAACGACGAGCCCACCCGGGCCAGTCGTCCTTTCGACTCCGGCCGGGATGGCTTCGTGTTGGGGGAGGGCGCCGGCATCATGGTGCTCGAAAGCCTCGAACATGCGCGCGCCCGAGGCGCCAAGATTCATGCAGAAGTGCTCGGTTTTGGCGCGAGCGCGGACGGCTTCCACATGGTGCAGCCGCCGACCGAAGGTGATGGCGCCGTGCGCTGTATGCAGATGGCGCTCGACTCGGCACAACTAGACGCGTCCGACGTCGGCTACGTCAACGCCCACGCGACCAGCACCCCGACCGGCGATCCCCCGGAAGTCCACGCCCTGCGCCGGGTCTTCGGCAAGCATATCGACCAGGTTGCGGTTTCGGCGACGAAGTCGATGACGGGACATCTGCTTGGTGCGGCTGGTGCTGTAGAAGGGATCCTGACCGTTTGTGCGGTGGAATCCGGCCAGTTGCCGCCAACGATCAACCTTGAAGATCTCGACCCGGAGTGCGCACTCGACCACGTGATCGGCAAGGCGCGGGATGCGCAGGTCACCGCCGCGCTGTCAAATTCGTTCGGTTTCGGTGGGACGAACGCGAGTTTGATCTTTGGGGCTGTGCGCGATTAAGGCGCGCATCCGGCGATCAATTCGCTCGGCCGCACCGGACAATTCTGCGCGTTGCAGATCGGGCCATTCGGCCCTGTGGTCGCTATATTGTGCCCCGCCGCAAGACCCTCCCCCCCGTCATTTTCTAGATCTGAAGGCAAATCATGGTTGACCCCTCTCGGACCCAAGGCGCGAGCCTTACCCCTCACATCGACGCAAGCGATCCCGACGTCGCGAACATCATCCGACGCGAATCGAAGAGGCAGGGACTTTCCCTCGAACTGATTGCGTCAGAAAACTTCGTTTCTGATGCCGTGCTTGAAGCTGTGGGTTCAACGCTCACCAACAAGTACGCCGAGGGATATCCCGGGCGCCGTTACTACGGCGGTTGCGAAGTGGTCGACGAAGTCGAGACCCTTGCGATCGAACGCGCCAAGCAGCTCTTTGGTGCGGATCACGCAAACGTTCAACCGCACTCGGGGTCGGGCGCGAATGCCGCAGTCTATCAAGCGGTCCTCGAGTTGGGCGACACGATCTTGGCGATGAACCTCGATCACGGCGGTCACCTGACCCATGGAAGCCCTGTCAATTTTTCCGGCAAGCACTACAACGTGATTCCTTACGGAGTTCGGAAAGAGGACGAGCGCATCGACCTCGACCAACTGCGCGACCTTGCCAAAGAGCATCGCCCCAAACTTATCCAGTGCGGCGCAACGGCTTACTCACGGACGATTGATTTTGCGGCGTTCCGATCGATCGCCGACGAAGTGGGTGCGATCTTGTTTGCCGACATCGCGCATATTGCGGGTTTGGTTGCGACCGGGGTTCATCCAAGCCCGATCGGACATGCCCACATCGTGACGACCACGACGCACAAGACCCTTCGCGGTCCGCGCGGCGGCTTGATCTTGTGTGACGAGAAATATAAGAAGAAGATCAACAGCGCGATCTTCCCCGGCAGCCAGGGCGGACCGTTGATGCACGTGATCGCGGGCAAGGCGGTTGCGTTCAAAGAAGCGTTGGCGCCCGAGTTCAAGGTGTACTGCCAGCAGATCGTCACGAACGCGCAGGCCTTGGCCGCGAGCTTCGGCGACCGCGGTTGGTCCGTCGTTTCAGGAGGTACGGACAATCACTTGTTCTTGCTATCGCTGGTGGACCGAGACACCACGGGCAAGGCCGCACAAATCGCCCTCGACCGCGCCGGAATCACGACCAACAAGAACATGGTGCCCTTCGATCCGTGCAAGCCCATGGTGACTTCCGGCATTCGGATCGGGACGCCTGCGGTGACGACCCGTGGCATGAAAGAAGCGGAAATGGAAATCATCGCCGGTTTGATCGACCGTGTTCTTGAGAACCCCGGCGATGTCGAAGCCATCGATAAAATTCGAGGCGACGTCGAAGGCTTGTGCCGAAAGTTTCCGCTCTACTTGGACCGATGGAACGGCCGGGACTAACCCTTGCGCTGTCCTTTCTGCTCGGACGAAGAAAACAAGGTGATCGACACCCGTCTTGCAAAGGACGGGGAGGAGATCCGAAGACGTCGTGAATGCGAAGAGTGCGGGCGTCGCTTCACAACGCGGGAACGGCTCGAAACCGTCCTTCCGCGTGTGATCAAGGGGGACAAACGTCGCGAAGATTACGACCGCAGCAAGTTGCAGCGCGGGATCGAAGCGGCGTGTGTCAAACGACCAGTGAGTGCGGACGCGATCGAGCGTTTGCTTGACACCATCGAGCGCACCGCCCATGAAAGCGGCGAGAAAGAAATCACGAGCTCAGAGATCGGTTCTCTGTCGATGCGTGGACTGATCGACATGGATCAACTCGCAGCGGTGCGCTTCGCTTCTGTCTTCAAGAACTTTCAAAGCGGCGAGGACTACATCGCGTTCTTTGCTGGGCTCGACCGGGACGAGGAAAAACCGTCGTGACGCCAGAGGCCGCAATACGACTTGCTCTCGGTCAGGCGCGGCGCGTTCTTGGGACCACCTATCCGAACCCCGCAGTTGGGGCGATTGTTTTTCGGGGTTCGACGGTGCTCGGTCGCGGAGCCACCCAACCTCCCGGTGGACCCCACGCGGAAGCCGTGGCATTGGCGAAGGCCATCGCGAAGCATGGCAAGGCGAAGGTTCGCGGCGCAAGCGTCGCGACAACCCTCGAACCCTGTTGCTTTACCGGGCGTACGCCGCCGTGCACGAAAGCAATTGCCGACGCCGGCATTCGTCGGGTGATTGTGGGCTGCAAGGATCCACACGCGCGGGTGAATGGTCGCGGATCAACGGCACTTCGGCGCGCGGGGGTTGAGGTTGAAGTCGGGGTGCTCGAAGACGAATGCCAGAAGCAGCATCGTGGGTTTATTTCACTGTGTGTAAAGGGTCGCCCCTTCGTCACGCTCAAGCTTGCGACGACACTTGACGGTCGGATTGCGACGGCCGCGGGCGAATCGCGGTGGATCACCGGGCCGGCATCCCGCGAATGGGTCCACCAGGCGAGGTCGCGCAGCGACGCCGTGATGGTGGGGTCGGGTACTGCGTTGGCAGACGACCCGGAACTTTCGGCGCGCAAAGGCAAGCGTATTATCCACCGTCCCGTTCGGCTCCTAGTCGATTCAAAGCTTCGGGTGGCGACAGATGCGAAGCTTTATAAGGGGCTTCACCCGGGGCGCACCGATAAAATTGCGGGTTTCGAGACGTGGGTTCTGTGTAAATCCAAATCGCAGGGACGCCGCGCGGTCGCGGCTACGGGTGCAAAGCTGGTCGACGTTCCGACCCAAGGTCGGCATCTCAACCTCAGCGCGGCGATGAAACAGCTAGGAAAGCTCGGCTTGACCAACGTGTTTGTGGAGGGCGGGGGAGAATTGGCTGCCGCATTACTCCGCGCGAACCTAGTAGACGAGATACACTGGTTCCAAGCCCCAACCTTGATCGGGGGCGACGGCCGAGCCGCATTGGGGCCGCTTTCTCTCGAACGCTTGCGCGATGCGGTTTCACTTGAAGACGTTTCAGTCAGGCGCAGGGGCGACGACGTGCACATCACAGCGAGCGTCCGCAACCGCAAGCGCCGATAAGTGGTGTCGAACTTGGAGCAAACTTTGAATACGTGCTTGTCTATTACGGGACGGGCAATGGGGCAATGATCCAGTGAAGACATACCCCGCCAATCTTGATGCAACGCGATTGCGCCTCGGTGTCGTCGTCGCGCGTTTCAACCATCTGATTAGCGCGCGCCTGCTCGAAGGCTGCGTCGATACCTTTTGCGAACTCGGTGGCGAGCGAGACAATGTTCATGTGGCTTGGGTTCCCGGTGCATTCGAGATCCCTCAAGCCGCCCGGGTCTTGGCCAGCTCCGGACGATACGATGCGATTGTGACCCTCGGGTCGGTCATTCAGGGCGGCACGCCTCACTTTGACTACGTTTGCGATGGTGTCACCGACGGCGTGCGTGAGGTGATGCGGGACACGAATGTCCCGGTGGCCTTTGGGGTCCTAACGGTGAACGACATTGAACAGGCCATGGATCGCGCCGGTGGGAGCGAGGGAAACAAGGGCTCAGACGTGACCCGTGCCGCAGTAGAAATGGCGAATCTCTGTCCGATCCTCGAAAAAGAGCCCGCGGCCGACACTCCATCGAATCGAACGGACAGCCAATGACCGCCGAGCCGAATTCGAATTCGAGCGCGCGGCATCGCGCCCGCGAAGTCGCACTGCAGACGCTGTTCGCGATGGACCTGCAAGCGCGGCCCGAACGCGATGTTCGAGTCGAAGTGGTTCGTCCGCAGACCGTTCGCAAAGGTCCGATCAAACTGCGGCGCAAAGCGCGCGTGGCCGTTGCGATCGAAACGCGCAATGAACCCCATCCGGAGGCGCCACCGGTTCCGGTTTCAAGTCGCCCATCCTCGACCGTGGACGAGGTGTTCAACGACGTCGCCGAACATTTTGAAATGCCCCACGCCGCCCATGGCTTTGCGCGCGATCTCGTCGCGAAAGTGATCGAGCACGCGGACGCCCTCGACGAAATCGTGTCTTCCCATGCGCGTAATTGGCGGGTTGACCGGATGGCGATCGTCGATCGTAATGTATTGCGACTCGCGGCCTTCGAGTTGATGCATACCGAAACGCCCGCGGCAGTCATTCTCGACGAGGCCGTCGAGTTGGCGCGACGATTTGGCAGCGATGAGTCTCCGCCCTTCGTCAATGGCGTCTTGGACGCGGTCGCCCGTGAGGTTCGTGGGGAGGACACAAGGTGAGCACCATGCTCGACTTCGAACTTGGCTCGGAAGCGCTCGAACGAAGCAAAGTTGACCTTGTCGTCGCCGGTTTCTTCAGCGACCAACATCCACTTCGAGGCGGAGCCGGGCGAGTCGATTGGCGTCTTTGCGGTTTGGTTTCGGAACAGATTCTGGCCGGGCGCATCGCTGGGGTTCCCGGAGACGCGATTATGATTCCGAGTTCCGGACAGCTGCGCGCCAACAATGTCTTGTTGGTCGGGCTTGGGCCCAGAGCACTGTACCGGCTGGGAGAAGTGGCCGATGCGGTCAGCGACGTCATTGCGCGGGCAATTCGGCTCGGGTGCCCGTCGCTCGCGATGACACCACTCGGACTCGCGGAAGATGAATTTCCTCGCTGCGCCGAAGCGTTTGTAGAGGGAGCGACGGCTGGTTTCGCGCAGAGCGAAACGTCGCTTCGGCTGCGCGTGATATTGCCACCAGCTCAGATAAACCAAGCGACACAGTCCATCGATGCAGCAATCGCCGACCTCGGGCCGAAGTGTTTTCGATTCAAGCATCTGAGTCTTGCTGCCCAGTCAATGCGACTGAGCCCTCACGCGCCTGCATCGCCGAAGCTTACGACCCGCTAACAAACGGGAATTCGCTTTCGCGCCGAGACGGGCGAAACCCCGCGGCTGATTCAAGTGTTGCTCCGTTCGTCCGATCTTGTGCGTGAGACTTGCCTTCTCAGTCCCGCTGGTTGGCCCGATCTCTTCTCGCAATCCGCGCTAGCTGCGCACACGGTTTGCCGATGGGGAAAGGCGCTTTGTTCGGAGTGGTTGATGCGCGGATTGCTGAATAACAGGCTGGGGGCCAAATGAGTTTGATCGGAAGTCTCGAGGACCTAGGCCTCGGCGACATTCTTGAGATCATCCATCTATCGCGAAAGTCTGGTGTGCTCAGCATTCGATGCGATGCGGGAGAAGGTCGACTTGTATTTCAAAGTGGCCTGGTGCGACTCGCGAGTCTCAAGGGCGACCCCGAAAATCTGCTCGAGCTAGTCGTCGACGGCGGTTTTGTCACCACGGATGAGTTCGACAAGGCGTCCGCTGCGGCGGGCGAGTCTGGCTGTGAGTTGTCGGTCGCCATCGCAAACTCGACAGCAGTGTCTCTTGAACGCATTGAATCGCTCAGGCGCGAATGCATTGAGCGCGCAGTCGGAACCATGTTCTCGTGGTCCGCAGGTGACTTCAGTTTTGATGTTGGCGCAGAAGACGATTACATCGAATCCGATATGGCGCTGTCTACCGGCGTGAATGCCCAATATCTCGCAATGGAAAGCCTACGCATATGGGACGAAGTCGGACGCGGGCAGGCCGGCGAGGACCCCGGATACGCGGGGGCTGCGGACGAGTCCGAACAAGATGTAGATCTCGACATGTCGGCGGAAGAAATGTTTGGCGTTGCAGAGTCTGCATCGGAACCCACCGCTGCACCCAACGCGGTTGACTCCCTGGTTGAAGCAACCGCGATCCATGTCGAGCCCGTACTTGAGTCGGATGCCAGAGAACCGAGCGTACCCGAGGCCAGCTTGGGTGGCGGCGAAGTGGAATTGGCGCCAATTGCCGAGCTGATCGACCCCAGTCTTGATAGACCGCTTCCGTCTCTCGGACTCACCGCGTTCGACCTTGAAACTGGGTTGGGTGAGACGCCGTCTGCCGAGGCCGAGGACAATGCCGTCGCCAACGAAGCGCCGATGTCCGAGCGGGTCGTGCAGCCCGCGCCGACTGTGACGCCGCAAGCCACTCCCGCGACAGCCGAACAGATCCAAAGTCCGGCAGACGTTGAAGTCCCAAACGTGTCGTCGCAACCCGTCGTCGTGATCGCGCCAGAATTGAGCGTGCTCGAATGGGTTCGATCGTCGCTCTCCGACAAATTTGCGAGTGTCCACATATTTCAGCGGTCGCAGGAAGGTCTTGGTCGCATTCGCCAATACCTTGCCCGAGCGCAGTCGCCGATTTTGCTCGTGTCTCCTCGTATCGAAGGCAACCCGCTTAGTGGGATCGTGGACGCTGCGGACTTCGTATTGCGCCTTCAGGGACAAGCGCCGCGCATGCCCATCCTATGGCTCGTCGCGCAGGTCGAAGCCGAAGAGAGCCTCGCGCCGGTCGCACTGCCCAGCGTGATTCACCCTCCGATCAACTTGCTCGCTCGCTCCGGTGGCGCGGAGGGTCACGAAGAACTCAGCCGACAAGTCGGAAGGATGCTGATCAACGCGACTGCGGCCCATCCAGACGGGGGTCGCAAAGTCCCGACCTTTACGGCTACGCAAGACAACTAAGCTTTTACGTGTCGAGCCTAAGCGCGACGGCGGCCTCGAGCGATTGACACCTGAAACGCGGGCGCTGAGCGATGCGTCGAATTGCGGCGAGATCTTGCCGGGGAGGGGATTCGTTTCGCCGCCGAAACCTTCGCCCGGGGGGCGATTTTTCTGGTTCGCGGAGACGAATTTCTCGGGCTGGTCGAACACGGCATCGAGTCGCCCGGGGGGCGAACAGACCTAGAAATGCGGGCCTTGCGCTTTGGGCGATCCGAATCGGGCGGGTTTGAGGAAGTGATTGAAACGCGCCGTCCCGTCAGGTCAGCCATCCGCAACGACGGCGACCGTCGGATCTGCGAATGAAACGGCGGCACATCGGGCGGCAAGGCGTATATCGCACCCATCTTGAGCGGTGAGAACGTGGTTGTAATTTTGTTCGCCGACAATGGGGTCACGTGCTGGTGATCTTGCGGAATCGAGTGGACTTGAGGTTGTCGTGCAACATGCGGGGCTCGCGCTCGACCGCGCTGCCCTTGAGCGCGCGCTCGCCGAAGTGGCCGAGCCGAACGGATCGCTCGGGTTGAAGCTACGGTTGATTCTGACCCTTCGGCCGAAATGCACGCATGGGAAATCACCCCGTAAGTCCTGGGCAAATGTCCGGTCACCTCGGCGCGGGAATCCCCGGAAGTGCCGAGCACGACTCAAGAATCTTGCTTGCTCGCCGATACCCAAAGACGCCGCGCAAGCACACGACTCACGTCTGGGAGGGACCGCGTGAAGAATATTCTGATCGTTGAGGATTCGGCCACGATGAGGTCGCTTCTCACAAGCACGCTCAAAGATTTGGACGTACCGGTAAAGCTGAGCGAGGCGTGCAGTGGCTTCGAAGCGCTTCGCTTCCTACCGCGCGAAGACTACGACCTCGTCGTGACCGACATCAACATGCCCGACATAAACGGACTCGAGTTGGTGTCGTTCATGAAAGGCAGCGCGAAGTACCGATCTATTCCACTCATCATCGTTTCCACCGAAGGGTCCGAACGTGATCGCGACAAGGGTCTGGGACTCGGCGCCGATGCCTACGTAGTCAAACCCTTTGAACCCGAGGCACTTCGAGAGGTTGCTCGAAACCTACTCGCCGGTGCTGGGACACGGGAATAGGGCGCCGCCGTGGCAGCTAAGAAACACAGCGGTAATCCGAGCCGCAGGAGCAAGGCCGATCGCGAGTTCATCGCGGAGGCGGAAGAGATTCTCGAGCGAATGCGCGAGGACCTCGCAACTCTTTCGGAACAGCTTGACGCTGGGCAAGAAGTTGAGCCAGATTTCGTCAACGCGATCTTTCGCTCTGCCCATTCACTCAAGGGTCTAGCCGGCTTGTTCGGTCTCGAAGGGATTGGCGATCTCGCTCATCATCTCGAAGATATTCTCGACGGCATGCGTCTCGGACGAATGTCCATGGAAAACTCGAGTGTCGCATTGCTCGACCAAGCGGTCGAATTGTTTACGCTGCTTCTGCAGCGCGTCGGCGATGCGAGCTTCGAAGAAGAAGGTCAGCAGCTGATCGTCGACATGGTTGCCAAGATCGATGACGCTGTTTCAAATCCCACCGAATCTCTCGACGAACTCGAGGGACTGAACCTCGACCCCTCGATTTTGCGTTCACTCACCGAGTACGAAGAGCACAGACTTTGCGAAAATATTCGCCGGGGCCGCCATCTGGTTCTGGTCGGTTCGACGTTCGAAATCATGGCCTTCGAGGATGGGCTTTCGGAACTTTCGCGTGCCGCTCGCGAAGTGGGCGAAATCGTTTCAACACTCCCCTCGCCTGGGGACGCCCCCGAATCGCAAATTCGTTTTTCGTTGCTTGTCGCCTCCGACGTTTCGGTCGTGGATCTTGCGGAACGTCTCGATTCTCCCAACACCGAGGTCTCGCTCGTACTTGCAGCATCCAACGAAAAACCGGACGCGTCGCAGGACGAAGCCACGGCTGCACCGATTGACGTTGAATCCGTGACCGCTGCTGAGCCCACACAGGAACCTAATGCGGAACCCGTCCCGGATGCGATGGCCGCGCGTTCCGCCGACATCGAGACTTTGAAGTCGATTAGCGACACCGTTCGCGTCGACATCCGGAAACTCGACGAACTGATGAACCTCGTCGGTGAACTTGTCATTCAGCGCAGCGCAATTTCACGCATCGCCGAACGACTCGCTGGGGACAGCGCGACTGCGCGTGTTGCCACGGAACTCGGGAAGGTCCACAAGGCCCTCGATCGTAAGCTCAAAGAATTGCAGGGAAGTGTGCTCGACGTTCGAATGGTTCCCCTGCGACAGATTTTCGAAAAGCTCAACCGCGTAGGACGGCGACTGACCCGCGATCTAAAGAAGAACGTCAATCTCGAATTCACCGGCGTGGACACGGAGCTCGACAAGTTGATCGTCGAACAGCTTGTCGATCCATTGATGCACTTGGTGCGCAACAGCTTCGACCACGCGATCGAATCTAGCGAGGAGCGCATCGCTGCCGGAAAGAGTCCAGATGGGAATGTACGCATTGACGCGTTGCAGCGTGGCAATCATGTCGTGATTCAGGTTACGGACGATGGGCGCGGGATGGATCCCGCCGAAATTCGCGCCAAGTCTGAAGCCCTCGGTTTGATCGATCCCGACACGGTCCTGACTGACAAAGAATGCTTGGCGCTCGTGTTCGCAGCGGGTTTCTCGACCCGCAATGAAGTCTCGGGCACAAGTGGGCGTGGCGTCGGGATGGACGTGGTGAGGAACAACCTGAGTGATCTCGGCGGCATCGTGGACATCAGCTCTGTGGTTGGCGAAGGCACGACACTGACGATGACCTTGCCGATCACGCTTGCGATCATTCAGGCGCTCGTCGTGTGCGTTGGCGATCAGCGTTTCGCGATCCCGCTGAACTCGGTGTTCGAAACGCTGCTCATCGAAACCAGCGAAATTCAGCGCAGCGAAGGGCGTGAGATCCTCAATGTGCGCGGCGAAGCGTTGATCTTGCGCCGCCTCTCCGACGAGTTTGATATCGAGCCCGAAGACGACGAGCGCCAATACGTCGTAGTCCTCGGACTCGGGGAATTGCGACTCGGCTTGCTGGTTGACCGATTCGAAGGGCAGCAAGATACGGTGATCAAGTCGATTCAGGGGCCCGTGGCTAACGTTCGCGGGATCGCCGGAGCGACCGAACTCGGCGACCGTGGCGCGGTTCTTGTGATCGATGTCTCATCAATCGTTGAAGACGCCTTCCGTCGGAGGGATGCAGCATGAGAGCCGTTGGAAGTGACGGAAGCGAAGCGGTCCCGACCGGCGACCAGGAATGGGAACGCATCGCGCGAAGCGGGGCGAACCAACAGTCTGAAGAGTCCGAGCCGGAGCTGATCCGAGAGTTTTTGAGCTTCGGGCTGGCGGGTGCGACGTATGCGATCCCGGTCGAGCGGGTCCGAGAAATTATCCGCCTGCGAGAAGTGACTCCCATGCCGCGCGTCCCTGCCTGTATCACTGGAGTGGTGGCGCTGCGTGGTGACGTAGTTCAGGTCGTAGACATGCGGATACGCCTGAACCTCGAAATGGGTGCACCTACGCGACGCAGCCGCATCATCGTTCTGCATGGCGACGACGATCGAGTTACCGGGATCGCCGTCGATTCCGTGCAGGAAGTTTTGCGCGTAAACGAAGAAGAAATCGACACACTCCCGACCCAGTCGAGCAGTGTTGTTAGCGAACTCTGCAAGCGAGGCGACGAGTTCGTTTCAATCGTTGATCTCGATTACATGTTGGCGCTCGATGAACCTTGAAACCGATTACACGCCGGAAGCAATCGAAGTAAGCCTCGCCTGTTTCGAGGCGCGGAGGCGCAGCTATGCCGTCGACGTTTCGCTGGTACGAGAGATCGTGCGGAGTCACGAAGTGACACCGCTGCCGAGCGCACCTGATCTGATCGACGGCGTTGTCGAACTGCGCGGTGCGTTGGTTCCGGTGTTGGATCTCGGTCGGGTGCTCACCGGCGACCGAAGTGAAATCACCAATCAGTCTCGAATCGTGGTCTTGGACTGCGACGGGTTATTGATGGGGTTGTGTGTAGACGCTGCAACGGACGTTCTTTCAGTGAACCCGTCCATTCTTGAAGATGTTCCCGACCTAGCAACTCAGGCCGGTTACAACGTTGTTCGCGCCGTGGTGCGTCGCGAGAGCGAGCCACCAGTCATGGTTCTCTCGGTGAAGGCGATTATGGAAAAAGTCTATCGCTCAGCGCTTGAGCCTTCTGGAGAAAACTGATGGAAAGCCGCAGCCTTCCACGCGCGGACGAACTGCGCACTCGATTTTCGATACAGGCAGCCGCCGTCGGTCTGGCGATGCCGCTTGTGAGCGCCATTTACCTGGCGCTGCTGGCAGACTTTGCCGCAAGCGATTGGACGAAGGTCATCGTCGCGATGACGCTCGTCGCGGTTTTTGCGCCCGCGGGCATTACGATTTGGTCGCAACGAACGTTGGCGCCGTTGCTGAACTGGCTCGACGAGCGCGATCTAGGTGACGTGTCCACGTCGCTCACAACAAAAGCCTTTTCGGTCGCGATTGCGTTTCCAGCCGATACGCAGCGCGCCGCGATGGTGGTGTCCATCACCTCGGCGATCGCCATGAATGTGGTGCTTACCGCCGCAGTTGGGACCGAGGTGTCGCTCGGAATTTCGGGGCTTGCGATCCTTCTTGGCGGGGCCACTGCAGGTTTTCTGGCGGGTGTTGTTCATTATGGGGTGAGCCGTCGTGATCTTGATCCAATACTTCGCGATTTCGTCACGGTGATTCCCGACCCAGCTGAGCGCATTAACCACATCCGCTCTGCTTCGCTTTCGAACCGATTCGCGTTTGCAACCGTTGCAACGGTCGCGTGTGCGCTGATTTTCGCGTTGACGCTCGCGCACGTTCGGTCGGATCGCGCGCTGTACAGCGTTGCGCTCAAGTGGCAAGAGACCGTTCTGCAAGCTGTCGTGTCGAAGATGAATTCCGCTGGGTTCGACGACGCAGTCGAAGCCGTCGTTGGCGATCGAACCACGCTGCCATACCCGGTTCAATTCAAAATTGTGGCGAGTGATAATTCTTCAGTGGGTACTCCGGCGCAGAAGTTGATTCGCCAAGAAGTACGCGCCCTCGTAGTCGCTGGCCAGTCTTCGGGGCGGGTCGCCCCCCCGAATCAAGACGTGCTCTTGGTATTTCGCAGCCTTGCAGATGGACGTATCGCTGCGGCTCAGGTCCGCCGGTCTGACGTTTTGTCTGGAGCGGCGTCATGGCTTCCCACGTTGGCCTTCGTGCTCTTGGTTGCGATCGCCGCGGCGATGATGGTCACGAAAGTGATCTCAGGCGATGTATTGAGATCTGTTTCGTCTTTGCGCGAGACTGCTGTGGTGATGGCGAGTGGAGATCTGCGCAAGGGGCGAATCTCCGACGCGGATGACGAAGTCGGCGAGCTGTGGCGTGCGTTCGAGTCGTTGTCAGACGGGTTTCGCGCCACTGTGATCGGCTTGTCCAATTCGGCAGACCGCTTTGATTCCACCGCTGTGGAGATTGCAAACGTCGCCGACGGCGTCACGGATGCGAGCGAGCAGCAGGTGCGTCGAATCCAGCAGGCGAGCGAGCTGATGGTGTCGATTAACAGCCAGGTGATGGAAGTCGCCGGTGCTGCGCAGAACCTGAACATCTCCGTCGAAGATTCGAGCAGCTCGATCCTCGAACTGAGTGCTGCGGGAGACGAACTCAACGAGACGGCCTCCGTGCTCGGTGGCAAGGTCGAAGAAGTGTCAACCTCGATCGAACAGATGGTGCGGAGCGTGAAGCAAGTCAGTGCAAGTAGTGACGGTCTTGCGGACGCTGCGGCGGAAACGTCGGCGAGTATGGAAGAGATGGCGAGCGCGATGCGCGCGGTCGACATCACTGCGGAACTCACCGCCGATCTTTCGCGCAATGTGGTCGACAGCGCCGAACTCGGTCAGGCCAAAGTGTCACAGACGATCGACGGCATGCAGGCCATCCAAGACGCGACGGACACTGCCGAGCAGGTGATCCGTGGCCTCGGTGCTCGGACTCAGGAAATTGGCGCCATTCTTGACGTGATCGACGATGTGGCAGAAGAGACCAACCTGCTTGCACTCAACGCAGCCATCATTGCCGCCCAGGCCGGAGAGCACGGTCGTGCGTTTTCGGTCGTCGCCGACGAGATCAAAGAACTCGCGGACCGGGTACTCGCGAGTACGAAGGAAATTGGCGGCTTGATTCGTGCGGTCCAGGTCGAGAGTGATAACGCCGTTGGCGCGATCGAGGTGGGGAGCCGAAGTGTGGCGAGCGGCGTCGCATTGTCTGCTGAAGCGGGCCTTTCCCTGGAACAGATTACGAGTTCTTCTCGCGAAAGTGGTCAACGCATCGCAGAAATCGTGTCGGCCGTTCGCGAACAGACCAAGGCAGCCTCTCATGTGGTGGCACTCATGGACACCGTTCGCGACGGCGTGACCGCGATTGTGTCTGCGGCAGCCGATCAAGACCGTGGCAACGAGGTGGTCTATCGATTGTCG
This sequence comes from Myxococcales bacterium, assembly GCA_012960035.1. Classification (GTDB taxonomy): domain Bacteria; phylum Myxococcota_A; class UBA9160; order UBA9160; family UBA4427; genus DUBZ01. The sequence continues at coordinate 29,542 of DUBZ01000146.1, forward strand.
GTCACGATGCGCGAAGTGACCCAGCAAGTGCGACGAACCACTGAGGAACAATCACGCGGGTTCGGACGAATTAGCGGCAGTATCGAGGGTGTGCGAGAAGTGGTGGAGAACGTAAACGGTTCCCTCACCGAACAGTCGACGGCTTGTAGCCAGGTGGCTGAAGTTCTCGAGGAAGTATTCGAGCGAACACGATCGAACGAAGAGTCTGCGATGTCGATGGGGAGTTCGATACGTGGGTTGGCCTCCGAAGCCGAGGCCCTGCGAGAGCACGTAGCGAAGTTCAAGGTTTAAGTTTAGATCAAAGGGCGACTTAACCCCTGCACAAGTCAGGGGGTGCGATGGAGAGGGAGTGAAGATGATTGCTGCATGTCCTAAGTGCACGGCGCGTTACCGAGTTGATGAAAGTCGAATTGGGTCCGAAGGTGCGAAGCTAAAATGTTCGCGATGCGAGGCGCTATTTCGCGTACTCGCTCCTGCGGCCGCTCATTCCCAAGCCCGGGCGAACGCGCCCCAGAAAGCCTCCGAATCATCGGCCGTGGCTCCGCGGGCCGCGTCGCCGACACCACCGTCTCCTGCCGCCATGCAGCATGACGACGTCAGGTTGACTCCGCCGATGCAAACAGAAGCGAGTGCGCCGGAAGGCATCGATGAAAGCAACGTTGATCGCGACCGACTCGTGGTTGTGGCTGACTCCGATGTTGAAGCAGGGAAGGCGACAATCAATCAACTATCGGCATGGGGACTCACGCCGATATTGGTGCACGACGGCGTCGAAGCCATGCTCACGATTCAACGCCTGTTGCCGCGCGTAGTGGTGCTCGATGCTGGGCTTCCCAAGATGTACGGTTTTCAAGTCTGCGAAGTCATCAAGCGAAACGAAAGTTTGCGACACACGGGCGTCATCCTCGTCGGTGCGATCCACAATCGCGACCGCTCCCGACGGCAGTCCGTCGAACTTTACGGCGCGGACCACTACATCGGACAAGCGGATCTGCCCGATGGTCTAGGGCTGTTGTTCGAGCAGATGGGCCTTGAACTCTCGGGGGCGACCCAGACCCCGACTCCAGCACAGGAACCTAAGATGCCCCCGTCGCCCGCAGCGCCGGAACCGGTGTTCTCCGTGCCGCCGTCTATGCCGTCGCCCACGCCGCCGCCCACGTCGATCGAAGCCGAGACCGAACCCCCGCAGCCAGAATTCAGTGCGGCTCCCGCATCAATGCCCGAGCTAGATCCGGCATTGGCCGAAGAGCGGTCCAACGCCGAACGTCTCGCGCGCATCATTGTGTCGGACATTGCGTTGTACCAACCCGACAAGTTTGCTGAGGCGATTCGAGTGGGGAACCCAATGGAAGCAATGGGTGTCGAGATCGGAGAGGGTCGTTCGCTCTTCGCGCAGCGTGTGAGCGAGACGATGCGGAACGAACGCGACTTCATCGCCGATGAACTTATGCGCGTGGCTCGGAAAAGAGGGATGCAATGAGTGTTGACTTCGGAGCTCGCGAACGGGAAAGCGTGATCGAAGAACTGGCGAGTCGCGATGAAGAACTGCGTCGCCTCGCCGTTGAGAGAATTTTGTGCTTGCCGGTCTCGGAAGCGATCCCGCATTTGATCGAGAGTCTTGGCGACTCGAGTTGGCGAGTTCGCAAGTCGAGCGTTGGTCGGTTGCAAGCTTGCGACGAATCCGATGCTGTTGCCGATGCGCTCATCGCGGCACTCTGGGATGGTGAAAACCCTGGGCGCCGCAATTCGGCCGTAGAAGCGCTAATCGGGATCGGCTCACCCATTGTCGATCGACTGATTACAGCGCTTGATGCGGACGATGTGGACGTTCGAAAGCTGCTCGTCGACGCGATCGGCGCCGTCTCTGACCCCGTCGCGATCCCAGCGATGATCAGAACCTTGAGTGACCCTGATGTAAACGTTCGCGCTTCAGCGGCCGATGCGTTGGGTTCGCTTGGAGACAGAAGCGCAGAACCGGAACTATGTTCGTCGGCGGTTGATGAAAGCGAAGACCGGCTTGTACGCCTTTCGTCCTTGCGGGCCCTCGTTAATCTCGACGCGACGATGTCGGTCGCGGATCTTGTCGGCGTCCTTGAAGACCCTTTCCTTGCGGGCGCGGGCTACGCGGTGCTCGGTAACCACGACGATGACGATGACGAAGCCGCTGCGTGTTTGCTCAAGGGGTTAATGGCTAGATCGCGGGCAAGTCGAGAGGCCGCCATGGAGGCGTTGCTTCGTGTCTTGTCGCGGCGTGACGACGCTGACTTCGATGACTTGGCAGGGAAGATCCGAAACGTGGGAGTTTCTGAGCCCGAGTTAGTAGAAAACTGGATCGATCGACTTTCGTCAGCGGACCTTTCGACTCGTCTCGTATTGATTCAATTTTTGGGGCTCGTCGGTGCGCCCGAAGGCGTTGTTGCGATTCTCGAAGCGAGCAGCGACGAAGCCGTCGCCGAGGTGGCACAGTCCACCCTGGCACAGATGGGCGAAGTCAGCGAAATCGCGATCGATCGAGCCTGGGACGCCATCGACCCAGGGCTGCGCGCGAGTGCTTGCCGGGTTCTCTCTCAGACATTGGGTCCGCGCGCAATGGAGCGGTTGTTAGAGGCGCTCGATTCCGACGATGCGAACCAACGCATGGTTGCGGCAGAGGCGTTGGGACGTCATGGGTGCGAACGCGCACTCGTGCGATTCGTTGAACGACTGGTGATCGCCGCGAACGGAGATGCATTCGAAGCCGAAGAAGAGTGCGCGGTGCTTACGACCGCGCTGGTTGCAGTGTGCGAGCCTGAAAACGGGGCGACACCGCAGACGGTCGAACGAGCCGTCTGCCTTATTTCCGAATTGCTGGACGACGCGAGTAGCCAGACGAGATTGGCCGTTGCTGCGGTGATGGGCCAGATCGGACGACGCGAGGACATGGAGATCGTCACCACCCTGATGAAGGACTCTGATGCCCGGGTGCGTAGTGCTGCCGTTGAAGCGATCACGCGCTTGCCTTTGGACGTCAATGTTGAGTCGCTGCGTCTCGCGCTGGCGGATGAATCCTACAGGGTCCGCATCGCCGCGCTCAACGCGCTCGTGGTGTCTGGTGCGGAGAACCTCTGCTCTGACTTTGAACGACTCGCAGGAGATGAAGACTGGCGTGTGCGAGCCGCGACACTCCGCGTGATCGGAACGCAGGAAGACGTTGCACTCACGTACGAAGAGAAAGTGGCTTTGCTGCAAGCAGGGCTCGACGACGACGGCGCCGTTTGTGTCGCCGCCCTCGAATCACTGACGCGCGTCGGTGGGGAAGGCGCGGTTCAGCTCGCAGTGTCTGTTCTTGATCGGCCGGATCCCGAACTCGTGCAAGCTGCGCTTGGCTGCCTCGCAGCGCATGGGACCAAGGAAAAACTTCTCGAATTACTTCCCTTGGTGGCGCATGAGAGTTGGGCTGTACGCGCAGAAGTGATCGACGTGCTCGCAGCCAGAAGAGTGACCCGGGCGCTGCCGACGATTCTGCGTCGTCTCGAGACGGAGCAAGACACCTTTGTGCGCGACTCCATTCTGCAGGGCCTCAAGCGGTTGGAGGCCTAGCCCGTAGAATGCTCGGTGACGCCGACAATCTGATCATGTCCAATGCGGAATACCGCATGTTCTGCGAGTTGTTACGCACTCGTTGTGGACTGTATTTCGATGATAGTATGCGTTTCATCGTCGAAAAGAGATTGGCGCGTCGTGTCGCAAAGCTTGAGCTGGGAAGCTTTGGCGCGTATCACTACTACTTGCGAAATGGCCAGGGCGGCGATGACGAATTTGCCTGCGTGATTGACGAGCTCACGACGAACGAGACGTACTTCTTCCGTGAACGTCGTCAACTCGACGCCTTGATCCACGAAATTATTCCCGAACAACTTCTCCGCAAACGCCACGCCGGAATTACGACCCCGGTCAACATCTGGTCGGCAGGTTGTTCGAGCGGTGAGGAACCCCTGAGCATTGTCATGTTGGGGCTCGAAGCAAACTTACGACCCGGCATCGATTTTCGCGTCTACGCGTCAGACATCTCAAGCAACATGCTCCAGAAGTGTAGGGCGGGCTTGTATCGCGAAGCATCGTTCCGCGAAACCGAACCGATTCTGCGGGAAAAGTACTTCACCAAGAAAGACAACCTGAACAAAGTCTCCGAAAGCATTCGCAAAGAAATCGACTTGATCCAGATCAACTTGATAGACCGATCGAAAGTCGCGTTGCTGAGATCTATGGACTCGATCGTTTGTCGCAACGTCATTATCTACTTCGATCTGGAGACCAAGAAACAAGTGATCGGGACGTTTCACGACAAGTTGATTCCAGGTGGCTATTTGCTGCTGGGACACTCAGAGTCGTTGATCAATGTCACGAATCAATTTGAACTTGCACAGCTTACGGATGACCTTGTCTATCGACGTCCTGGTCTTGGCAATGAGATCGCCGATCCATGGCAAACCCTCGCGAAGGCGGCGATCGACGAAGTCGATGAACCAAGGCGCAAATCGCGATGAGTTCCGGAATGATTCGCGTCCTCGTGATCGACGACTCGGCTTTTAGCCGGCGTACCATCACTCGAATGTTGGAGTCCTCGCCCATCGTGCGTGTCGTTGGCGCTGCGCGAAACGGTGAGGAAGCGCTACGGAAGGCATTCGAGCTGAAACCCGACCTCATCACGGTCGATCTTGAAATGCCTCGGATGGACGGTTTTACGTTTCTCCGCGTCTTGATGGCGAAGAGTCCGATTCCTGTGCTGGTGATTAGTGGGCGTTCGGGAGAGGGTGATGTGTTCAAGGCGCTCGACCTAGGCGCGATCGATTTCATTGTGAAGCCGACCTCCAAAGCGACGCCCGAACTTCAAAATATTCGTGCCGAACTGATTCGCAAGGTTCATGCGATCCGAGAACTTCGAATCGAACGTGTCAAAGAACGCATCGTGAAGGCGCCGCCAATGGTGATCGAGACATGCGAGCCAGCGTCGGCCCCCGCACTCGATTCCACCGTGGTTGTCATTGCGTCCTCAACCGGCGGTCCTGCGGCGATCATGCAGACCTTGGGCGCGTTTTCAGAGCCACCAGCCTGTTCAATTTTAATCGCACAGCATATGCCAGCTGGTTTTACGACTGATTTCGCAGAACGACTCAACCGATCGACATCTTTTTCGGTTCAAGAAGCAAAGGGTGGAGAAATACCGACGCCTGGAACTGTACTTCTTGCTCCAGGCGGTCTGAACCTGGAGCTCGAATCGATCCGAGGTCGAATTCAGACGCGAATTGTGCCTAGTGACCCAATGGAAAAATATGTGCCTTCGGCCGATCGATTGTTCGCAACAGCGGCCGAACACTACGGAGCACAATTGATGGGTGTGGTTTTGACAGGCATGGGTGACGACGGTTGTCTTGGAGCGCTCGCGGTGCAGAAGGCCGGAGGTTTCGTTGTCGCCGAGTCAGAAGAAACTGCAGTGATCTTTGGAATGCCCCAACAAGCGATTCGTGCAGGTGCCGTGGACGAGGTGGTTCCGTTACACGAAGTCCCGGCATCCATTCAAGCGCGCGTGTCTTCGGACGCCGTGTTGCCCGAAACAGGAAGGGGGTCAGCGTGACCCAGGACAAGCAATGCGAAGAGGAGCAGGGCTAAGAGCACGGCGAAGCGGTGTTGTCGATGTTTAAGCGCGGCGCCAAATACACCAAACAGCTCGTGGCGATCCAAGGGGTTATTGACCTTTTGACGAATGAGTTCCAGTAGTTTGATCGGCACGGTTTTTTGGCGCAGAGGGTGAGGAAGCGCAAAACGGGAATGACGGGGTGCGCAAAGTGACCCGCGACCATTTTGACCTCGCGCTCATTGACATCAACATGCCCTTGATGGACGGCTTGAAGCTCATCAGCCTGATCCGGGGCGAACAAAACCTGCAGCGGATGCCGATCTGCGTGATCACCACCGAGGGCGCGAACGAAGATCGGGAGCGCGCGATGTCACTGGGCGCAACGAGTATCTCACCAAGCCGATCCAAACGAGCCGGGTGCGGTCCGTCGCGAAGGCGCTCCTTCAAGATTGAATCCTGAGCGATAGAAGCGCCTAGGCGCGTCGTAGCGGCCTTGCGCGTGCTATAAGTGCCGGGGTGCTCGGCCATTCCACAGCCCCGATCGTCTCTTTGCTCGCCCTGTCACTTCTGCTCTTCGGAAGTGCCGGTGGGTGCGGCTATCGGTTCGTCGAGTATCGCAGCGACGGAGCCGATCGACGCGAGATCGCGGTATTGACCCTCGAAAACGATTCCGAGGAACCGGGTGTCGAGTTGCTCGCCAGCCAGGCACTTCGCCACGAAATCTTGTCGCGCGGTGGCCTGAGTCTTACCGGAGATCCCGCGACGGCCGATTTCATACTGCGTGGCCGGGTGCTCCCGATTCGAACGCGCAGTAGAAGTTTTACCGGTGTGGCTCTGGCCCGGGAGTTCTCAGTGACCTTGCGGATGGAACTTCGCGTCGATGCCGCCAAGGCGGAGCAGGGGAAAGTCGCGCGCACCCAATTCGCGGAGACCGACATTTATCTCGCGAGTGCCGATTCGGCCGTGCTGCGGAAGAATCGCCGAGAAGCCCTACGCTATCTGAGTGGGGTGCTGGCGCGTCGAGTGCACGACGCGATCGATCGCGACGTATTGGGCGTGATGCAATGACGGCGAACAATGCGAGCCAATTGGCGTGTCGCCGGGACCTCTGTCGAACGGAGCACCGATGACCGTCGCAGCGTTCCAAAAAGAGCTCTCCAAGGGCAAGCTACGTCCGGCGTATCTACTTGCTGGAGACGAACCCTTGCTTCGGGACGATGCGCTCGCATCCATTCAGCAAGCGGTTCTCGACGGAACGGCGGACGACTTCAATCTGGATCGACTCGAGGGGCGCGCGAGCACGATTGATCAAGTGCGCGATTCGGTCCGCGCTCTCCCGGTCATGGCACCACACCGCCTTGTGATTCTGACCGAGCCCGAAGCGGCACGCGGGGCGGCCGGGAAGCAAATGGGTGTGGCGTTGGGCGAGCTCGTGAAGGAACTCGCCGAACAGACCGAGACCGTGTTGGTTGTGACCGCGTCCAAGGTCGACAAGCGAGTTGCTTGGGTGAAAGCCTTCAAAGACCCCTCGATGGTCATTCCATGCGAAGCGCCCAAAGGCGCGAAAGCGGTCGTGTCATTTGTCAACGCCGAGGCCTCGGCCCAGGATGTCGAACTCGCAAACGGTGTCGCCGAAATGCTCGTCGAGCGAATTGGTCCGCAGCTTCTGATGTTGCGCCAAGAAATCGCGAAGGTCTCATTGTTGGCAGGGCTCGGTGAGCCCGTGACGCGAAAGCACGTTGCCGCGTCTACCAGTCACATCGCCGAAGATTCGATCTGGGACCTGATGGACGCGATCGGCGATGGACGAAGCGCTTTGGCGTTGATGCTCTTGGCGCGCATGGCAGGGAAGGGTGCGCCGGCGCCCGTGGTGTTGGCGTCGCTGGCTTCGCATTTTCGAAAGTTGTCCCGGCTGCGAAGCGGGGGCGCTGTTCCCGGCCCGCCGTTCGTCGTCAAAAAGCTTCAGAATCAAGCGCGAAGATTCAATTCGAGTCGGCTCGTGCGATGCCTCGAAGCGATTCACGACACGGACACTGCGCTTAAGGGCGCGGGTACGCTGCCAGCGGATCTCGCGCTTGAACGTTTGGTTGTGGGGCTGGCCGGCTAAGACCGATCGGCCCAGCCGTGGGTCGCACCGCGCAAGCGCAAAATGCGCACAAGGCCGCACACTCAAGTCGAATCGACTTGATGCTGCCAGGTTAATTTGTTTGGTGAGGTAGCTCCCGAACGTCGTGACCGGCAAAACGTCGTGACCGATAAAACGTCGTGACCGATAAAACGTCGTGACCGATAAAACGTCGTGACCGATAAAACGTCGTGACCGATAAAACGTCCTGACGCATTGCACGTCCCGGGGTCCCGAACGAGCTAGCCGGCGGCGACTGCGTTCAACGCCTTTGCCAGGCGGCTGATCTGTCGGCTTGCGCGCTGCTTCGGAATGATTCCCTTGGTCGCAGCCTTGCGGATGGCGCGTTCAGCGGCAGCGAAGTTTTCCGTTGCTGCCCCAGCGTCCTTGGCGTCGATCGCGGTGCGGAAGCGCTTGACGAGGGTTCGCATACCGACACGAATGTGTCCGTTGCGGACTTTGCGCTTGAGGGATTGTCGGTGTCGCTTAATTGCTGATTTATGCGTGGCCAAAGCCGTCTCCATTTGTCTAGCGGGGCCGCAGCATAGTCGGAGCCGTCAAGGCTGTCGATCCCCCAAATGAGCATTCTTTCCACTGAGTTGGCCCTCGGATTTTCGTTCCGGAGTTCAGCCAAATGCTCGATTCGCCGATATTACGGGGGCGCCGCAATTTCGGCGCGGAGGGTGAGCGTGACGACAAAACACCGAACTAGGTTCTGGCTCTATATGGCGACCGCGATGATTCTCGCAAACGCTTTGCCCGCGTCCGCAATCGACGAAGCCACGGCGCTCGCGGCATCCGCTCCCGACGCGGTGGCCGCTGCAACGATCATGGCCGGGGCAGAAGAGAACTTGCCCCACGGGGAATCAGCGCAGCCCGTAAGACGCTATCGCTCGGAAGTTGAGCGCGTCTGGTTTGAAACCGAGGGTGGGACTGCGGCCCGGGGCGCTCGCGCCAAGGTTGTCGCGATGTCCATGGGCATGGAAGACGTCGATTCCGCGGCGCGTGCCCTCGTTGCCGAGGGCGGCACTCCCGACGAAGCGCTCGCCAACGCGAAGCTCGCCGCCAGGCTCGCTCCCAATCTCCCGATCGCTCGCGCGGGTCTGGCCCGGGAGCTTTGGCGTCAGGGTTCGTACGGTGAAGCTGCGGAGCAAGCGGTTGCCGGGGTGGGCGCAATTTTTCGAAACTTTGAGGCAGCGGCTTGGTTGTTCGGGTCGCTGCTGGTCATGATCGCGGTTGTATTGACGGTTGCTCCACTGGTCTTCATCGTCAGCGTCGCCGTGAGCGTCTATGCCCGGGCGTCTCACGACCTCGGAGATTTGTTCACCAAGGCCATGCCGAGTTTTTCCCGTGCCGCATTGCTCGGAGCGTTGCTGCTCATTCCGCTCGCCTTGGGGGAGGGGATTATGGGGTTGATGCTTGCGCTGTTTGGCTTGGCGTTCTTGTACGGCGACGCGCGTCACCGCATCGCACTCACCCTTGCAGTCGTGCTCTTGGTGGTGGGGCTTTACCCGGTGGCCTACACGGCGAGCACAGTTTTAATTGCGCTGGATTCAGACCCGGTCGCCGCGGCGACGCTTGCGGTGGTGCAGGGCGTTGAATCGGAGCGCGACATTGCGCTGCTGGAAGAGGCCAGCGAGACCGAATTTTTGGCGGAACATATTTTGGCCGTGCGGGAGCGACGCCAGGGCCATGTCGAGACGGCTATCGAACGCTATGCGGCACTGGTCGAATCCCATCCACGCAACGCCGAAGTGTTGACCAACTATGCGAATCTTCTGTTTAGCAACGGCGACGACAAGGACGCGGTTGAGTATTACGAAAGGTCCGCGGCGCTGATCGATTCCCCGCGGCTGATGTTCAACTTGTCCCAGGCCAACGCGCGCTTGTTCAAGATCGAAGAATTCGAAGCCGCGCTTCGGTCCGCCCAGGCGATCGATGCAGACGCGGTGGCCGAACTGTCTCGGGTGGGCGATGCAGAATTTGTCGCCGACCTGGCCTTTCCACTGACGACACTCGGCACGCGGCTGCTTACGACGGCGCGGGCGAACCGCATGTCAAACGTGGCGATCGATGGGTTGATGCCCGGTTGGCTCGGTGCCCGTTGGATGAACCTTGCGGGTAGCTTTGCGCTCATTGCGATTGGCGCGATCATGTTACGCGGAAGGTTCGACCGTGCGAGTTCTTGTACCCGGTGTGGCAAGCGCATCTGCGGCCGGTGTGACGGGACCGTTTGGAACAGCGAGACCTGCAACCCGTGTTATCACCTGTTTCATCGACCCGAGACTACGGATGCGACGTTGCGCGTGACCCGGTTGTCAGAACTTCAAAAGCGCGATTCACGGCTCGGGCACGTGATGACAATTGCTTCTCTCTTGGTTCCGGGTGCCGCGGGCTTGTTTGCGCGACGGCCCGACTTGGCGTTCTCTGGGATTCTCTTCTGCGGGTTTGCGGCGGTTTTCCTCGGCTGGCATGACGGCATCGTTCCCGATCCGCTTGCAGTCGGGAACGCGGGTGCCCTTGCATTTATCACCGCCGGAAGCCTTTCGGCGATCGCCTACCTGGTTGTTGTGGGTCGCGGTCTCATGATCCGAAGGAGCCTTTAGTCATGGCAGTCGCACTGCGAGGCAACCTCCAAGACTTCGGCATCGCCGAAGTGTTTCAACTGATCGGTCAGCAGCGAAAGACGGGCATGCTGAAATTTTCGAACGATGGCGCAGAAGTGTGCTTGGCCTTTGATCACGGTGCGGTCGTCTGGGCGGCGCCCGCGGCGAAGAGTGAAGATGAAACCCTTGGCAAACGGTTGATCCGCTGTGGCTACGTCACTGCCCAGTCGTTGGCGTCTCTTCACGCCGAGGCCAACTCATCCGGTCGTCCCTTTCGAGGCTTGCTCGTGAGTTCGGGCGTAGCGTCGGAGCAAGACCTCGACGCTGTCGACAGTTTGCTCACCCACGATACGATTTTTGAGGTGCTGCGTTGGGAAGACGGCTCGTTTCACTTCTTGTCCCAGGGCGTGGTGCATGAGCGGCCCCAAGAAAAGCTACTGGGCGCCGAACAGATCTTGATGAACGGCCTGCGCATGGTCGACGAATGGCAGGTTTTTCGCGGTTCGGTCCCTTCGCTGGACACGATCGTGGGGCACGCCCCCGACGTCGACGAAACCCGTCAACGCGTTCGTCGCCAAGGTGGCCAGCACGCGGAGCATTTCGAAAAAATCGATCACCTGATCGACGGTCGCTTGACCCTTCAGCGCGTGATCGACCTCGCGCGTCTCGGCAGGTTCGATGCCACCCGCGTCGTGGCCGAAATGATGGACAGTGGCTTTATTGTCGCGCTCGACACCAAGGCGGCGAAGGGTGCAAAGCGCGATCCGGTGAAGCGCGGTCCCAGCGCGGGGCAGCGCGTCGTCGGTTTCATCGCCGCATGCGCGCCGCTCGTGATTTTGGCAGGGATGGTCTACGCCGTCTTCATGCTGGGCGCGGCCCGGCCCGAGCGGGTCGAAGCTTTTCGCATTCAGCGGGACACCCTGGCGGATGCGAAGGCGATGTTCGAAAAACGCCGAATCCGACACGCGATTGAGGCCCACCGATACTTGGTTGGCGAATGGCCTGCCGAGCTCGAAGACCTCGAAGTGAAGGGACTCTTGCCCATCAACGCGATGGCGAGCCGCGCGGGGGCTGCGTACTATTACGCCCCCAGCGAGGACAACGTGGTCCTGTTGGCTCCCGAGCGATAGTTCGTCTTCATGACTGAATAGTTAGGTTCGCTACCACCGCGGAAGTTGCGGCGGCGCGTGCCAGGCGAACCCCGCACGGTTTACGTACAGAGCAGGGTCAAAGATCACCGGTTTGGGTGGTTCGTGGCTTGCCGAGTGCACCAGTCACGAATGCGCGGGAGCCCCGGGTGGCCAACGAAACCGGTCATATTCAGCAGAGCATCACCTTCGAAGACAATCAGGTGGCCGCGTCCCTCTATGGCGATCGTGAGCGACACCTGCGTCTCGTGTCCGCCCAGCTCGGCGTGAAGGTCCACGCGCGTGGCAATACGGTTCGAATCGAGGGTGCGAAGCCCGACGTCGTCCAGGCGCAGCGCGTGCTCGAAGAACTCTACGCGATGGTGCGTCGTGGGCAGGATCTGCGTCCGGTTGATGTGCGCGAAGCGATTCGCATGCTCGAACAAGAACCGGACACGAACCTCAACGATGTGACGCGGAGCGTTCTCGATTCGGTCGGCTCCAGGCATCGAATCCGCGCAAAAAACCTTTCCCAACGAAACTATGTCGAGATGATTGGGGCGAACGACATCGTGTTTGCCACGGGGCCTGCGGGCACCGGCAAGACCTATCTCGCGATGGCGATGGCGGTCGCGGCCCTCAACCGTCAAGACGTGAGTCGCGTCGTGTTGACGCGGCCCGCCGTCGAAGCCGGCGAAAAGTTGGGTTTCTTGCCCGGAGATCTCGCGGAGAAGGTGAACCCGTACTTGCGCCCGCTCTACGACGCCCTCAACGACATGATGCATTTCGAGAAGATCGCACGGTTGATGGAGCGGAACGTGATCGAAGTTGCGCCGCTTGCTTTCATGCGCGGTCGTACGCTCAACGATGCGTTCGTAATTCTCGACGAGGCGCAGAATACGACCCCCGAGCAAATGAAGATGTTTCTCACGCGGCTGGGTTTCAATTCGGTTGCAGTCGTCACGGGGGACGTCACCCAGTCTGACCTCGGCACGAAGTCACGCAGCGGCTTGGCGGAGGCGTTGGAAATCCTGGACGGCGTCGAAGGGATCGGCTTTACCCAGTTCACGGAGCAGGACGTGGTACGGCACCCACTCGTGCAGTCGATCGTGCGCGCATACGACCGCGCAGACGAATCGCGCAAGAAAAAGAGCAAGGGTGGTTCTGGCTCGAACGGCGACGCGGACGCATGAGCGTTGCGGTAAGCAACCCACCCGAACACGTCGATGCGTGTAGGCTTGACATTCCGCTCCAGAAAAAGCGCGCGCGAGCGGTATTGCGAGCACTCGGACATGCGAAGTCCGACCTTTCGGTTGGTTTGGTGGGCGACGTCGAAATTCGCGAACTCAACCGCGACTACCGCGACAAAAATCGCGCAACCGATGTGCTTTCGTTTTCGCTAGTTGAAGGCGAATGGTCCGGATTTCGGGGCACGATGCTTGGGGATGTCGTGATTTCGATCGAAACCGCCGCGCGGCAAGCGCGCGCCCGACACCGCAGCCTTAACGAAGAGGTCACGCGGTTGCTGATCCACGGAATTCTGCATTTGCTTGGGCACGATCACGAAGAAGATGAAGAGGCGCGAACGATGCGCGCCGAAGAGCGTCGTCTTTCGACCGTGTGCAGGTCGTGAACAAGGAAAGTCCCGCGTCCGCGATGACTTCCAAGAGACATCTCGCATACGGCGCCGCGTACGTTGTGTGCACCTTCTTTTCGTTTCCCCAACGGTTGCCCTTTGCCGGGAGTGCGATTGACGTTGGGTGGGCCATTGCTCCTTTCACGGTTGTTTTTTTGCTCGCGTCTCTCAACGCCCGTTCAATCACTGGCAGTTCAATGCGCCAGTCATTCGTCTGGGGCTTCCTCGTCAGCCTTGTTGCCCACTACGCGCTCTTTCATTGGTTCTATGTCGTCACTGTGGACTACGGCCACGCGCCGGTCGCGGTCGGCTTACTGGCTCCATTGCTGCCGAGTGTGTTCGTTTCTGTTTTTACCGCGCTGTTTTGTGTGGGTTGGCAACACTTGCGGCGCACCGGGGGCGCAACGCCCGTCGCCGCAGCGTTCCTGTGGACGGCCATCGATTACATCCGGGGGATGGCGCTCGGTGGCTTTCCGTGGGGCAGCCTTGGGTACGCCGGCCACGACACGTTCTTCCTGCTTCCGTGGGTTCGCTTCACTGGGGTTTACGGACTGACATTTGTTTTCGTGCTCGCGGGGGCAGGGCTGGCCCAACTTTATGAGACGGTTCGCTTAGGAAGGCAGCCCAGCCGCTCTACGGTCATCGCCTTTGGCATCACCTTGTTGACTGTTTTTGGAGGCGTGCTTTTGGGACCGCTTGGCGCACCCGTTCCAAGCGACACCACAGTTCGCATCGCGGCGCTGCAAGGCAATATCGACCAGAATGAAAAATGGAGTCCCGCGCGCGTTGGCGCGAATCTCGGGACCTATCTGCAGCTATCCCAGCGCGCCATCGATGCTGGGGCCGACGTCGTGGTGTGGCCCGAAAGTGCAGTGCCGGGGTTCATCGATCTCGACCCTGAGATTCGCGAGCCCATCCGCGCGCTCGTTCGCGGTGGCAATGCCACGTTCGTGCTGGGCGCGGTCGCTGCCACGCTCGACCTCGACACCGGCGAACCCGCAGCGTTTTACGACAGCGCGTACCTGATGGACTCAGAAGGCACGCTCACCGATCGATACGACAAGACACACTTGGTTCCTTTTGGTGAATTCCTGCCGTTTCGGTGGTTGTTCGGCGGTATCATCGAAGCCGTCGCCCGGGGGGTCGCCACGGTCGACGTGAGCCCGGGCGAGTTTCCGCGCGCCATGTCCATTGCGAGAATCGGCGCCGACGAAGACGTCAGGGTCGGCGTTCCGATTTGCTACGAGCTGCTTTTCCCCGACCTGGTGCGGCGCATGTCGGTCGACGGAGCCAGGGTGCTGTTTGCGATCACCAATGACGCTTGGTACGGACGCACCGGTGCCCCATACCAGTTCCTCGCGATGACAGCGGTGCGCGCGGCCGAAAACGGGCTTCCTGTGGTTCGCGCCGCGAACTCGGGGATATCGGCGGTGATCGATTCTCGGGGAAAAGTGGTCCATCAGAGCGAAATCTACGTGCAAGACGTCGTCGTCGGTGATATCTCCCTGTCGCCTGCCGATGCCCCGCCGACCTTCTACGCGCGAAACGGTGATGTTTTCGCTTGGTTGTGTTGGGCGTTCGTTTTGGTGATTGCGTTTGTGCCGCGGTTTCGAGCCGAACCGACTCGCGCGGTTTGAACAGATTCGCAACGATCCGCGTGGCAAAGTTCAGTCCGATCAGCCCCGTCGATTCATTTTGGTTCAGCAATTTCACGTCAATGTTACTCACCAATCCCAGCCAAGAACAATCGCAAAACACAGCACGAGGAACCGCCATGAGTGAAGACAGCACGTCCAAAGGCACGAGCGACAACGCCACCGGCAAGGGGCTTGTGGATGCGGCCGAACTCGCCGAACGCCTGCGCCAACTACGAAGTCGCTTTGAAGAGTTCCGGGGGCGGCTTTGACCTAGGTGGCCTGCGCGCACGCTTCGAAGAACTCGAAAACGATTCTGCGCGCCCCGACCTGTGGGACGACCGCGAAAACGCCGAGCGCGTCACGCGAGAAAAGAACCAACTCGAACGAGAGCTTGCCTTCTACGACCAGCTGAACGACGGCCTTGAAGAAGCCGAAGTGCTGCTTGAACTCGCCAACGAGGTCGATGACAACGAAGCGCGTCTGGAAGTCGTCGCCAAATTCGAAGTCGTCGAATCGGTGCTCGAAACCGCCGAGCTTCGACAGCTCCTCGGGGGCCAGCACGACATCGCAAACGCGATCTTGTCGGTGAACTCTGGCGCGGGAGGCACCGACGCTTGCGATTGGGCCGAGATGCTCATGCGCATGTACCTGCGCTGGGCAGAGCGACGAGGCTACAAGGTTCAGATTCTCGACATCCAACACGCCGACGAAGCGGGGATCCGCAGCGTCACGCTGCAGATCTCGGGCGACTACGCGTACGGCTATCTCAATTCGGAGCAAGGGGTGCATCGCCTGGTGCGGATCTCGCCGTTCGATTCGCAGGCGCGGCGCCACACCGCATTCGCGAGCGTGACGGCGGTCCCTGAACTCGATGACGCCATCGATGTCGAGATCGATGACAAAGATCTGCGGGTTGATACGTACCGGTCGAGCGGGGCAGGGGGCCAGCACGTCAACAAAACCGACTCCGCGATTCGCATTACCCACGTTCCGACCGGCATCGTGGTGCAGTGCCAGAATGAACGTTCCCAGCACAAAAATCGCGCCACCGCGATGAAGGTTCTCCGTTCGCATCTGTTCGAGCGGGAGCGCCAGGAACAGAACCGGAAGATTGCTGAGTTGACCGGTGAGAAGCGCGAGATCGGTTTTGGGAGTCAGATTCGCTCTTACACCCTGCACCCTCAGCAGCGGGTGAAGGATCACCGCAGCGATCACGAAGTGGGTAACGTGAATGGCGTTCTCGACGGCGATCTCGACGGCCTGATTTATGCCACCCTGCTGCATCAATCCGCAAACACGCCAAATGGTTGAGCGGCGGAACTGACCTCGGGTTCGTGCCCTCCAAGTGCCTGGTATACCGCTCGAAGTACCGCCCGTGACCGAAGCGGTTCCCAATGGGCCGCGAACGTTGTAGAACTTGGTCGGCCGCGGGTTGGAAGCTCTGTGATCGAGCGATCAACCCAGACGAAATACCGCTCGATCCGAAAGCGCGGGATTCCAAATCCGTATGACGAATGCATGAACGATGCTTGAAGAATGCAGCTAGAGCAGACCACGAACACATCGCGACTCGAATCACGTCACCAGCAAGTCTGAAGTTAAACTGAAGCCATTCCCCTACGGCCTACCTCGGAAGCCTCGACAGCATGGAAATCACTTCTGGGATCGGCGCTGCGCTTGTGGCGTTCGGCGCGTCGCTCGCGCTGGCCTTTATCGTCATGTTGATCATCGGGATCGCAATGGTGGCGCTCCTGTATCTGGGCTCCGCCGTGGTTGTGCTCGAACGCTTCGCCCGGGTGTCGACGAAAGGCGGTTGGGTCGTGTTCTTCGGCCTTGTGATGAGCATGCTGGTTGGCTTGATCCTGCTCGGAAATATGCAGCCCGAAGCGAGTGGCCAAGCCTGGGATGAATGGCTGCCGATTTATCTTGGGTTCGCCGGGCGCTTGGCGCTTGGCAGCGTGATCTCGGTCTTGATCCTCCGCTTCGTTCTTGGCCGCGTTGAAGGCAAGCGTCTTGGACTCTGGGTGCTCGGGCTTTCGAGTTTCGGCATTTCGTGTTCGGTGTCCGTCGTTGTCCCGATGGTGTGGTTGATGGCGCCGGTGGGGGTGTCGATCGTGGGCACCCTGTGGTTGCGTCACCGCCGTGTCGGGCGCGGACAAAGCGAGCCCGGCGAACTCGAGGCGGTTCTTCTGTGGTTCGCGGCACCTTGGGCTCTCGGCTTTGTGAACCTTCTGGTTCCGCTCGAGAGACAAGACGCGGTGGCGTCGTCGGGCGGTGCCATCATCGCGGTCTTCGGCGTCCTTGTCGTGCTCGGCTTGGTGCCTGTAGCGGCCGCGGGACTCTTGGAAATGCGACGCTCGGTCGAATGGTTCATCGCGCTGCGGTACTTGGTTGCGAAGCGCCGCCAAGTATTCATTTCGGCCATTAGCGCAATTTGTGTCGGCGGCATTGCAGCAGGGGTGAGCCTCATCATCGTGGTGCTGTCGGTGATGAACGGGTTCGAGGCGACTTGGCGCGACGAGATCCTCGGCAACCGCGCACACTTCACCGTTCACAGTGGAACCGGCTCGTTCGAAAAATACGAAGACGTCCTCGAAGTGGTTCGCACGGTGCCGGGTGTGACGGGCGCATCGCCATTCCTCGATGCCCAGGGCATGGTGCGGGGGCGTGGCTCTGAAATTTACAGCGTGCGGCTACGCGGCATTGATCCCAGGTCCGTCGCCGACGTGACCGATCTACGGGAGGACATGATCGATGGCTCGGTCGACGGTCTTACGCTTTCCGATACGGAAGCCGAAGCCGAAGATCAAAATCCGGTGCCGGGCATCATCATCGGCAATCAACTGGCCGTTGCGAACGGAACGACGGTCGGCGACGAGCTGATTTTGATTTCACCGGTCGGAGGCCCGCAGACGCCGTTGGGGCCCGCGCCCAGACTCAAGCGATTTCGCGTTGTCGGAGTCTTTCAGTCGAGCTTCTTTCAATACGACGAAGTCTTCACTTACACCAACATTTCCGCAGCGCAGGACTTCCGGCGCGCGGGCGACGTGGTGGACGGCATCGAAGCTCGGACAACCGACTTTTATCGGTCCCGGCGCGTCGGCTCCTTGGTGCGCGACGCCCTCGGTTACCCGTACTACACCCGTGACTGGAAAGAATTCTTTCCGACATTTTTCCAGGCGCTCAAGAGCGAGCGCGTGATGATGTTCATGTTGCTCACGATGATCCTCGTGGTCGCTGCGTTCTTGATCGTCGCGACGTTGATCATGATGATCATGGAGAAGGCGAGCGACATTGCGATCCTAAAAGCCATGGGCGCGGAAGACGCGGCGATCGAACGGATCTTTGCCATCGAAGGGACGTTGATCGGGCTCATGGGAACGTCGATCGGTGTTGTGGGCGGGGTCGCGGTCACCAACCAATTACAGTGGTTCCAGCAGACCATCGAAGACCTCACCGGCATCGACACCCTGCCGGCAAGCATCTACCAGTTTTCGAGTTTGCCATCGACTGTCGACCCCGTGCAGGTAGGCCTCATGGCGACGATCGCAATGGTGTTGTCTCTTGGCGCAACCTTGCTGCCAAGTCGCCAAGGCGCGCGGCTCGATCCCGCGGAGGCACTCCGATATGAGTGATGCGCCGCTCGAAACCGGAACGCCGGCGGACAACGAAAAGGCGATCGCAACCGCACAGGCAGAACCGTTGGTCCGCATCGACGCTTTGACTAAGCAATATCAAACCGGCGACGGCGTGCTCAGCGTACTGAACAAACTCGACTTCGAACTCCAGCGCGGCGAGCGAGTCGCGATCGTCGGACAGTCGGGCGTCGGGAAGTCGACTTTCTTACATATTTTGGGGACGCTTGATCACCCCACGAGCGGCCGCGTGATGTTTCGTGGGACCGACGTCTTCGCGGAAAACAACTCTGGCCTCGCACGTCTTCGCAACGAGTTTCTCGGCTTCGTCTTTCAGTTCCATCACTTGCTCCCGGAGTTCAGTGCGGTCGAAAACGTGATGATCCCAGGCTTGATCGCACGTCGCAGCCGCGACGAAATGCGAGAGCGTGCGGAAGAAATCCTCGGCGAGGTGGGTCTTTCACATCGCCTCGACCAGCGTGCAGGGAAGCTTTCGGGCGGTGAGCGTCAGCGCGTTGCGGTCGCTCGGGCCTTGGTGCTCGATCCGCCTTTGGTGCTCGCCGACGAACCGACGGGGAATCTCGACCCGACGATCGGCGAACAAATCTCGGAACTGCTGTTCGAAATCAATCGCACCCGGGGCACGACCCTCGTGGTCGTCACCCACAACGAGCGCATGGCGGAGAAACTCGGAAAGATCGTGGTGCTCGAAAACGGGAAATTCGTCGAGGACGACGGCAGGTGGGCCGATTGACGATAATCACCGCGGCATTTTCGGTGAACCCAGGAGGAGTTCGGGACGTTTCAAGACAGACAGCCGCGCAAGACCGGCTAGACTCTGCCACCCCCGAAATACAGATTCCGCACCGAACCGATGTACGGCACGCAGGTTGGAGAACACAGGTGACCGCCCCACGATGGAATGCGGGATGGTTTTTCTTGCTCTGCGTTGCGTGCCTAGGCGCGGTGCCCGGGGTTGCGAGCGCACAAGAAGGCGAGACGACTTCCGCTTCGGAACGGGTCGAAATCTACGACGGCGCCGAAGATGCAGATCGAATTCCGATCGCGGTTCTTCCCTTCAGAACCCACAGCGCCCGCCCGCTCGGGTACCTGACCCAATCTCTTTCGGATCTGCTTGCGACGCGCCTTCAAACGACAGGCAAAGTGGCGGTCACGCCGCAGGCCCTCGTGATCGACGCGCTCGGGGGCAGCGACCGCACCGAACTCTCTGAGGAAGAACTTCGCGCTCTGGCGAAGCGCCTCGGGGTGCGGGCGATTATTTCGGGAAGCGTCACCGAGTTGGCGGGGCGCTTCAGCCTCGACGTGAGACTAACTCCGGCGGGCGGATCGCGCGGTGAATCGATCGCGATCATCGCCAAGAGCGAAGACGACTTGGTGGGCCGCATCGGCGAATTGGCAGATCGAAGTGTGGCGGCACTGTCGGGCGTCGATTCGGACAAGATCGTGCAGGTCAGCTTCCAAGCGGCGGGCGAAATTGAAGGCGAACTTCGCCAGGTGCTCGAATACAAAGCCGGATCCGTTTACGAACCCGCCGAAGTACGAAGCGATCGGGCTCGCATCGAAGAACATCCCGGCGTCGCGCGGGTCAAGCTGGACGTCGAAAGACGACCGGACGGGGTGGAGTTGATCTATCGCGTCATCCGTAGCGAACGGCTATTTGGGTCGGCGGCCCGCGATCGTCAGGGTGCAAGCATCGGCGAGGTGGTCATTCGCGGGAACCGGCGCATCGATTCCGACGCCATCATCAGCCGCATCAATTCTGAAGTGGGTGGCCCCCTCGATGAATCGCTGGTGGCGGCCGACATTCGCTCGGTGTTTCAGCTCGGTTTCTTTGGTGACGTGCGCGCGTACGTGAGCAGCGGCGAGAAGGGCAAGCAGCTGATTTTCGAGGTCACTGAGAACCCCGTTGTGCGCCAGATCTCGATTTCGGGCAACGACAACATCGAAAGCGACAAGATCAAAGAAATCCTCACCCTGACCACGGGCTCAACCCTTGACCGCTCGCTCTTGAAGGTGAACAGCGAGCGCATCAACGCGCTTTATCGTCAGGAGGGATATTACCTCGCGAAGTCGGGGTTCACGATCGAGCCGATCGTCGAAGGTTCGGTGGTGGTTCACTTCGAGGTCGAAGAAAACGAAAAGCTGCGACTCAAGACCGTCGAGTTCGTGGGCAACACCGAGTTCGACAACGGTGAGCTGCAACAAGACTTCGCCACGAAATTGTGGCGGCCGTGGTCGTACGCCACGGCGTGGTTCGACCAGTCCGGGACCTATTCCGAAGGCGTCTTTATGCGGGACCTTCGCGGCATCGAAAAGAAGTACAGCGACATCGGGTATCTGCAAGTAGAGATCGCCGAACCCGTCATCGACGCGTCGGAAGAGGGACTCGCGATTCAGGTCGCGATCCGAGAAGGGCCACAGTTCAGCGTGGGCGAAATTGAGATCACGGGCGACGAATCGATGGACTTCGACGCGCTCCTTGCCAAGCTCGAACTCGAGTCCGGTGAGATCTTCAATCGTTCTCATCTCACCGAAGATGTAGAGATCCTCGAACGCCACTACACGGATCGAGGCTTCTATTTTGCTGCGGTTCAACCCGGCACCCGGCTCAACCCGGAAGCCCGCACCATCGACGTCGAGTTCCAGGTCAAGAAGGGCCCGCTCTACTTCATTCGCCACATCAACGTTTCGGGCAATACGACCACGATTGATCCGGTGATTCGGCGCGAACTGAAACTCGTCGAGGGACAGCTCTACAGTGCGCGAGACCTTCAGATCAGTAACTCCAAGGTGTCGCGTCTCGGTTACTTCGAAGACGTCTCGTTCGAGCCTGAGCCGACGGGCGACCCCGCGCAGCTCGACTTGAACGTGCGTGTCGCCGAACGACCCACCGGCTCATTTAGCTTCGGTGCCGGCTTTTCGTCCCAGGACGGGCTGGTATTTACTTCATCACTGAGTCAGGCGAACTTGTTTGGTCGCGGCTACGGGGTCAACTTGCAAGTGGACCTCGGTGGACAGACGAGTCGCTACAATATTTCGATTCGCGACCCTCATTTCTTGGGCAGCGAGTTCAGCGCCGGCGCCTCGCTATTTCTCTCCGACGTCAACTTCGACAACTTCAAGCAACGCCAACGCGGTTTTGACATTAGCCTCGGGCACGCCTTGCGGGAAGACAACACGGCTTCGGGCTTTTTGCGATACAGCTACAGCCAACGCAAGATCGAACAGGACACCAACGTCAACGCATCTGCGCCCGTCTTCCGTCAGGTTCTTCAGGGCAATGAAAGCAGCAGTCTCGTGGGCTTGACCGCGCGCAGCGATACGCGCAACGACCGCTTCTCGCCCAACGCGGGTACGGTGTACGGCGGAACGTTGGAAGTGGCGGGGTTGGGTGGCTTCGCCAAGTTCGTTCGTATTGAGGGTCGCTACACCTGGTATCTCGGCGCGCCGAGCTGGCTATTCGATCGGTCGTCGTTCGTGATCAGCTCGCGCATCGGTTACACGTACAGCTTCAATACATTGAGCGACTTCGACTTTCAGGGTCTCGACGCCGAAACCGAATGCGACAACGGTGCCTGCGACAACGCGGCGCCCATCGACGAAATCGACACGAGCCTCACACTGCCCCTCACCGAGCGATACTTCCTCGGTGGCATCGGCGCATTTCAGCTACGCGGCTACAAGGCCCGAACCGTGGGGCCCCGGCGCGCGATCTTGTACCGCGCGAACCCGTTCGCCCCGAGTGGCGGCAGCATCTTCGTCCCCGTCGGCCGCCGGTTCGACTCGGATACGAAGTCAGCGACGTGCCAGGACGAACCGGTCAGCTTCGGCAACAACCAGGGTAATCAGAACGGCAAGTGCAACGATCTCGAGGACAAGAAGATCAAGGACTTCGACGATCTCGACGAAACCGACGTGGTCGGCGGCAACAAATTCGTGCTGGTGAACCTCGAATATCGCTTCCCGTTGTCGGAGGAGGTGGGGCTGCAGGCCGTCTTCTTCGTGGACGGCGGCAATGCCTACGGCGAGGGCGAAACCCTGTTCGATGTGACGGACTGGCGCTACGCTTATGGCGGCGGCGTGTTGTGGTTCTCTCCATTTGGACCGCTTCAGCTCGTCCTAGGCTTTCCGATTAACCCGCTTTCCATCGAAAAAAGCCCCGTATTTGAATTTTCAGTGGGCGGATTCGCCCGATAAGGGACGGCCCCAGACAAGCTTTGGCGCCCGACCGGAAATAAGGCGCCTGGGTTGATGGTTCGATTAAAATTGACGATTTCTGCGAGCGACGCTTCGCAATCTGAATAAGGAGATATTTTACAATGGAGAAAATGATGACGACGCGGACGAAGAACGACACCTCTCGCAAATTCTTGGTCGCAATCGCCGCAGCGCTACTGCTCGTGTGGGGGCTCGGCGCCTCAAAGGAAACAACGAAGATCGGCATCGTCGATCTCGACCTGGCGGTTTCCTCCACGACCGAGGGCAAGGCGGCGCGCGAAGAGCTCGAGCGCAAGAAGCGCGAAGCGGAGCAGTCCCTGCAGCCGCTGATTGAGCGCTATCAGGTACTCGGCAAAGAATTCGACGCAAAGCAGTTCGTGCTGTCGGACGAGGCTCGCTTTCAGAAGCAGCTTGACTTGCAGGAACTCCGAAACGAAATCGAGAACAAGCAGAAGACCCTGCAGAGTTCACTCGAAGTCGCGCGCGAACGCCTCGTGAGCCCCCTGCGAAACAAGCTTGCGAACATCGTCGAGAGTGTGGGGCGAGACGATGGCTATGCGTTCATCATGATGCGGGGCACGCCCGGCTTGATGTACACCCGCGAAGCTCTCGATATTACCGATCTCGTGATCGCGAAGTTCAACGAAAAGGGCTGAGCCCTCGGTGGCGACAGTTCACCCGAGCGCGGTCGTAGACCCGGCGGCGCAACTCGCGGACTCCGTACAGGTGGGCCCTCTCGCCTACGTGGGCCGTGACGTTGCGCTCGCGGACGGCGTCGTGGTCGGGCCGCACGCGGTCGTTATGGGTCGAACTCGGGTGGGTGCACGCAGCGAGATTCATTCCTTCGCGTGTCTTGGAGGTCCGCCCCAGGATCAGGCGGCGGGTGACGAGCCCACACGTCTGGAGATTGGCAGCGACAACGTCATCCGAGAGCACGTGACGATACATGTCGGCACGACGGCTGGCGGTGGCTGTACGACGGTGGGCGATCACAACCTGATCATGAATGGCGCCCACGTTGGTCACGATTGCCAAATTGGTTCTCATTGTGTGATTTCCAGTTTCTCCGGGCTCGCCGGTCATGTGAGCGTCGGTGACTATGCCGTTCTCGGCGCTTATACAGGCGTGCATCAGTTTGCCCGGGTGGGTGAAAGCGTGATGACCGCGTCGAATACGAAGTTGTCTCTCGACGCCCCGCCGTTTTCGATGGTCGCGGGCGACCGCGCAAAACTCGTTGGTGTCAACAACGTCGGGCTCAAGCGAAGGGACTTTTCGAGTAAAAGACAGCAATACATCAAGCGTGCATTCCACATTCTTTTTCGCTCCCAGATTCAACTCGGTGCCGCGCTCGAAGCGGTGCGAGGAGAATGCAAGGAGTCTCAGGATGTGGAGAGCCTGCTGCATTTTCTAGAGAACAGCGATCGCGGGTTCTGTCGCTAGCTTCATTCAGCCTGACGAACCAGGGAGATAACCGGTGTGGGGGATAACTACGTGGCCGCTGATCCAACGTCTTGTCTCGGCTTGATCGCAGGTGACGGATCTCTCCCACTGGAAGTGGCTCGTGGCGCCAAGGCATCTGGCCGAAACGTTTGCGCGGTGGCGTACACCGGGATCACGGACCTTACGCTGCAGGACGAAGTCGACAGCGCGACTTGGCTTCACCTCGGTGAGTTGTCCGCGCTCCTTGCCGTGTTCGCGGACAACGGCGTGAAGCAGGCCATCATGGCAGGGAAGGTGTCGAAGCAACACCTCTACGGAGATACGGCAGCCCTGCGCCCAGACGCGCGCGCGCTCGAACTGATCTCACAAGTCTCGGACCTGCGCGACGATTCGATTCTAGAAGCCATTGCGCGGGTGCTCGCCGACGATGGCATCGAATTACTTCCACAATTGCATTTTTGTCCGCAGCTCGTTGCGACGCCGGGTGTGCTCGGGAAAGCCCAGCCCACCGCGGCACATTGGGCCGACATCGCCTTTGCCTGGCCGATCGCGAAGGCCGTGGGCGGCCTCGATCTCGGGCAGTCTCTGATCGTTGAGTCTCAGGCTGTACTCGCCGTTGAGGCTATTGAGGGCACGGATGCGGCGATTCGACGCGGTGGTGCCTTGAGCCGTGGCGGGGCGGCGCTGGTCAAAGTTGCAAAGCCAGACCAGGACCCTCGCTACGATGTGCCGACCATTGGCCCGGCTACATTGCGTACGATGCTCGATTCGAATGTTGCGGTCTTGGCATTTGAGGCATCGTGCACGATCATCCTCGACCGTGAAGAGTTGATGCGAATTGCAGATGCACATGGGGTCTCGGTTGTTGCAATCGGAGCGTTAGGTCCCGAACCGATTGCGACCACGGATCACAATCGAAGCTGAAAGAGAGAGTTCGTGAACGACTTGCAGATCGTTGTGGTAGGCGCGGGACACATGGGGCGGCGGCACGCACAAAAGGTGATGGCCCTGGCCGACGCCGGCCACCCGGTGAAGCTCATTGGCGTCGTCGACATCGTCGCGCAACGTGCTGCCGATCTCGGCAAGAGGCTGAGTGTTCGCCACTCGGAAAATGCGCGTGAGCTCCTTGCCCAAGCCGACGCGGCAGTCGTCGCCGTTTCGACGTTGGGTCACTACGACGTCGTCAAGCACGCATTGCTGGCGGGTTGCGACGTGTTGGTTGAAAAGCCCATGGCCGCAACGTTGGCCGAAGGCGAAGAGCTAGTTGAAATTGCCCAGCGCGCTGGACGAATTCTGCAGGTGGGGCATCTGGAATGGTTCAACAACGCGATGCGATCAATTCGAGACCAGATTCGAAACCCGCGCTTCATCGAGGCACACCGCAGGGGCCCGTTTTCGCATCGTGCGACCGACATTGATGTGGTGCGCGACTTGATGATTCACGATATCGAGATTTTGCAGCGGATCGTGGGCGCCGAGCCCAGTCGCATTGAATCCGTGGGGATTTCAGTTCTATCAGACAAGGTCGACATCGCGAATGCGCGTCTCACCTTCCCCAACGGATGCGTGGCCAACTTGACTGCGAGTCGAGTGTCGCCGACCCCCATGCGGCGGCTCCGCTTTTTCCAGGGAGATGGTTGCTTTTTAATCG
>DUBZ01000147.1 GCA_012960035.1 Myxococcales bacterium
TTTAGTGGAGCACGAGACCAGATTCGAACTGGCGACCCTCACGTTGGCAACGTGATGCTCTACCAGCTGAGCTACTCGTGCTTGAAATCACGGGGCTTTAGAGTTCACCCCGCCGAGATCTTTCGCTGGCGAAACGAGGAGTTAGCAATCTCGCGAGACGGCTTCAAGCCTCCTCTGCTCACTTTCGGCTCGACGCCCCTCGGGGTGCCGGGCCTCCTCGAAAATCTCTCTTCTATATATTCGCAGGTGATCGAAATAGACGCAGGTGATCCAAGCAGCCGCGGGTAGGCCGCGCACCACCTTATAGCTTCGTGATCTTCTCCCGGCCGGACGTCACGTCCTTCGTCGCATTGCGGGTGTCGAAGATGCGCTTGGCGTTGTTCGTGATGCTCTTGTAGTCGAAGGCTTTGTGGTCGGTGAGGATCACGGCCAGGTCGGCTTCGGCCAAGGTCTTGTCCGCAGTGCCGACGTCTTTGTAGGTCACCCCTTCGACTTCCAGGCTGGCTACGTGCGGGTCGGCGTAGGTTAGGTCGGCGCCCTTCTCTGCCAGGATACGGATCACGTCGAGGGCCGGCGATTCGCGCATGTCACCCACGTCACTCTTGTAAGCCGCGCCCAAGATCAAGATCTTTGCGCCGTTGACGCTCTTGCGGTCTTGGTTGAGCAGGTCGGCCACGCGTTCGCATACATGTTCGGGCATGCGGCTGTTGATGTCGGTGGCCAAGTCGATGAAGCGGGCCGGGAAGTTCAGGCTCTTCATCTTCCATGACAAATAACTCGGGTCGACGGGGATGCAGTGTCCGCCAAGGCCTGGGCCCGGCAAGAACTTCATGAAGCCGTAGGGCTTGGTCGCAGCGGCTTCGATCACTTCCCACACGTCGAGGTCAAGGCGCTGACACATGAGTGCGATCTCGTTCGCGAGGCCGATGTTAATTGCGCGGAAGGTGTTCTCCAAGAGCTTCACCATCTCTGCGCTCTGTGTCGAAGACACGGGGACGATCTCGTCAAAGATGGTTCCGAAGATCTTGGAAGCCAGCTCAGTGCATAGCGGCGTTTGGCCGCCTACGACCTTCGGCACGTTGCGCACCGTGAAGAGCTTGTTGCCGGGGTCAATCCGCTCGGGCGCGAAGGCGAGCGAAAAGTCTTCGCCGACTTCAAGGCCACTTTCTTCGAGCATCGGCACGAAGAGTTCCTGGGTGGTGCCCGGGTAAGTCGTACTCCCCAAAATAATCAACTGGCCCGTGCGCAAGCGGCGGCGAATTTCTTCAACGGCGCGCGCCATGTGGGAAACGTCCGGGTCCTTCGTCCGCGTAAGCGGCGTCGGAACACAGATGTTGATGATGTCGAGGCGCGTCAGATCTCCAAAGTCAGCCGTAGCGTGCAGACGGCCCGCCGCCTTAACTTCGTTGAGGTCTGCGTTGGGGACGTCCTCAATGTAGGACTCGCCCTTTTCGATCGCATTGATCTTGTTCGCGTCGATGTCGAAGCCCGTAACGTCGAAGCCGATCTTTGCGAACTCGACTGCGAGCGGGAGCCCCACGTAGCCGAGACCGATCACGCCAATGCGTGCTTCGCGCGAATCGATTCGATCCGCCAGTTCGGTAAGACGGCTCATTGGTGTTCCCCTTCTTGCGTTCGAGACGTTCGAATCAACTTCGAACAACGATCTCGATCGAAACGTAATCTGTGAGAGTAGTTCGCCCGGCGGGGCAGCGCCCAGGCCTAGCGATTCGACACTATGCGGCGCCAGCCAAAGTAACTGCTGAAATAGACCCAGCCGGACCACAAAGTAAGTGCCGATGCGAAGGCCAAAAGTGCCAAACCAATTTCATGAGCCGGCAGACCAAAGGTCGGGTAGTGGAAAAGCAACGCAACAATCGCCGCATTTTGCGCAAGGGTCTTGAGTTTCCCCAATCCCGAAGCGGCAACGATGTGACCTTCCGCCGACGCGATGCCGCGGAGGCCGGTTACGGCCAGCTCGCGAGCGACGATGACGACCACCATTCCGGCTTCCCAAACGCCCAGCCGACCGACCGCCAACATCATGATGAGCGCGGTCGTGACCAGCAACTTGTCGGCAAGTGGATCGAGCAGTTTGCCGAGCCGAGTCACCATCTTCCACGAACGCGCGATGTAGCCGTCGAGCACATCGGTCAAGATCGCGACGATGAAGGTCCAAGCCATGATCTGGCTTCCAAGTTCGCCAAGCATGAGCGGCATGAATAGAAGGAAGGGAACGGTACCGATCCGAATCAATGTGATGGTGTTCGGGACGTTGAGAATCTGATCGCCGACGTTCTCACCCAAAGCGCTTTCGCTTTGCGCGCTTTGTACACTTTGCGCACTTTGCGCATTTTGCGCACTTTGCATAGGCGCGGTGCTCACGTTTTCAATTGCCTCGGGTTGGGTCATTGCTGCAGTCATTCCAATCGCCTGCCCTTCTGCGGGGCACCGTCGCAGTTCCGCGACTCCCGCCGGTCGAGCCAAAAGCTCATCGTTGAAAGTCGCCTCGGTAGCCGCGATAGTAAGCCAACACGCGCGTTACGTAAGCCTTCGTTTCGGGGTACGGGGGAATGCCGCGATATCGGTCAACCGCCTTGGTACCCGCGTTATAGGCTGCGAGAGCCCGCGAGAGGTCCCCGTAGCGATCGAGCATTGCTCGCAGATATCTAGAACCGCCGCTGACGTTCTGCGGCGCCTCAAATGGGTCTTGTACGCCGAGGTCTGCGGCTGTCTTCGGCATCAGCTGCATCAGTCCCTGGGCTCCCGCGTGTGAGACGGCTTTCGCGCTGAAGTTGCTCTCCGCAGCGATCACCGCTTTGACAAGGGCGGGGTCGAGCTGGTTCGCCTTGGCCTCGCGAACGATCAGCGAGTCGTAGCCGTAGTTGACCGGTATCGTTCGTTTCGGGGCTTCTTTGCCTAGCGCGTTGACTTTGCGCGGCACCTTGATGGCCTGGTAGCGGCGGTCGCTCGGCACATTGCTGAAGTGCACGACGCCTCGGTCGTCGATGAAGCGATACATAGAAGGCGGGTTCGCGAGCGCGTTCGAAGCCGCGCTGCATGTCATCGCGACTGCGATGGCAATATGGACGAACCGGTTCTGCAATGAGAAATACTCCAGGGCTGGTGTTTGCGATGGAACGATTTGGGGACGGGTTCGCGTCTGGCTTCCCACCCGACGGCAACTTTTCAGGCTTTTCCAAAAGCCGAATCGATTGATTTACGCGGGCGTGGCCGCGCAAGTTGCGGGGATAAGCGCCTAACCTTATTCCCATCGGAGCTTTTCCCTGCCGGCCTTAGAACCCAAATCGATTCGCCGGGCCTTTCCCATTGCCCCCAACATTTGCATCCTTCGCCTCTGCTCCGAACGAGGGCTTTCCGCATCAACCTCAGGACCTTCCCAGCGCCGCAGAATTCGGTGATCCTCTCCCGCGATGCCCCCCTCCACGGAGCCACTCAGCCAACCATGACGATCAACCCTGTACCGGCCGACCGGCGCGATTTCGATTTCCTCGTGATCGGCAGCGGAATCGCTGGCCTCCACTACGCCCTGCGCGTCGCCGACCACGGCAAGGTCGGGCTGATCACCAAGAAGAACGCCTCGAACTCCGCCACCCAATACGCCCAGGGTGGGATCGCGGCGGTCGTCGACCCACTCGATTCATTCGAGGACCACGTCGAAGACACGATCAATGCCGGAGCGGGTTTGTGCAACGAAGACGTGGTTCGCCACGTGGTCGAACGCGGGCCCGAAGCAATTGAGTCGTTGCTCCGGTACGGCGTCGACTTCGACCGCGGCGGCGAGTCGCAGCTCTACTACGACCTCGGTCGCGAAGGCGGACACAGCAAACGCCGGGTGCTGCATCACCGGGACGCGACCGGCAAAGAGATCCAGCGCGCCCTGCTTCGCCGGGCGTCGCGTCACCCCAACATCGAACTGCTCGACTATCACATCGCAGTCGACCTCATTACCGCGCACAAGACGGGCCGCACCGAGCCGAACCGCGCACTCGGTGCTTATGTGCTCGACACGCGTTCGGGCGAAGTGCTCCGCATGGCGGCGCGCATCACCCTGCTGGCCACTGGTGGCGCGGGCAAGGTTTATCTCTATACGAGTAACCCCGACATTGCTTCGGGCGACGGTGCCGCGATGGCGTATCGCGGGGGTGCGACGCTCGCGAACATGGAATTCATGCAGTTCCACCCGACGTGCTTGTTTCACCCAGACGCCGGTTCGTTCTTGGTGACGGAAGCCGTGCGCGGAGAAGGCGGCATCTTGCGCAATGTGAAGGGCGCGGCCTTCATGGGCGAGTACTCCGAACTCAAAGACCTTGCACCTCGCGATATTGTGGCGCGCGCGATCGATACCGAACTCAAAAAATCGGGTGATCATTTTGTGCACCTCGACATCACCCATGAAGATGGGGAGTTCATCCGAACGCGCTTCCCGACAATTTACGAGCGCTGTATGTCATTCGGGATGGACATCACCAAAGAACCGATCCCAGTGGTCCCCGCCATGCACTACAGCTGCGGCGGCGTACGAACAGGGCTCTCCGGCGAGAGCGATCTCCCGAACTTGTTCGCAACGGGCGAAGTTGCCAACACCGGCCTTCACGGAGCAAACCGGTTGGCGTCAAACTCCCTGCTTGAAGCGATGGTGTTTTCGGAAAACGCCGCAGAGGAATCGATCTCGCGGCTACCCGAAGTAGACCCGCCCGGTGAACTCGAAGCATGGGAATCGGGCAATGCGACCGAAAGCCACGAAGCCGTGATCATCACCCAGAACTGGGACGAGATTCGGCGCTTCATGTGGAACTACGTCAGCATCGTGCGCAGCGACCGGCGCCTTGCTCGGGCCAAGCACCGCATCGAGCTCATGCGCGACGAGATCAACGAGTACTACTGGGACTTCAAACTCACGCCGGATCTGATCGAGCTACGTAACATTGCGACGACGGCCGAGCTCATCACGCAAGCCGCACTCTTCCGAAAAGAAAGTCGCGGTCTGCACTACAATCTCGACCACCCCGAGCGCGACGACGAACACTTCCAGCGTGACACGCTCCTGCAACGCGGAGATGAACCGCGCTTGAGCCGCGCCAAAAACTGAAGCGCTACTCAGGCGTGACGTACGCCGCCGTAATTCCGCCGTCGACCATGAAGGTTGTGCCCGTCACATAGGATGACGACGGCGATGCGAGGTAGAGAGCGGCTCGCGCGATCTCGCTGGCTTCCGCGAGGCGTCCCATCGGGATATGGATGAGCCGGCGCGCCTTCTTTTCCGGGTCGCGCAAGAACTCTTCGAGTAGAGGCGTGTTGACTGGGCCGGGACAAAGCGCGTTCGCGCGAATGCCTTGGCGCGCGTATTCGACGGCGATCTCCCGCGTCATCGCTAAGACGCCGCCCTTGCTCGCCGTGTAAGCAATCTGCGACGTCGCCGCGCCAACCACCGCAACAAAGGAAGCGGTGTTGATGATCGAACCGCCGCCCGCTTCGATCATGGCGGGGATGCCGTACTTGCAACCCAAGAAGACACCCTTCAAGTTGACGTTCATCACCAAGTCCCAAACTTCTTCGGTCGTGTCGGGCGGCGAACCATCGTCGTCGGGGAAGATGCCGGCGTTGTTGAACATGACGTGTAAGCCGCCGTGACTCTTCGCGAACTCAACGGCGTTTTTGATGTCGTTTGCCTTCGAAACGTCGGCATGCACGAAATCGGCTTCGCCCCCAGCTGCGCCGACTCGCGACACCGTTTCTGTCCCGCCGGCTTCATCGACGTCGCAAACGATCACCCGAGCTCCGGCGCCTGCCATCAAAAGTGCGGCCTCGCGCCCGATGCCGCTGCCCGCTCCGGTAATGAGCGCGTTGCGTCCTTCTAGTTCGTTCGCCCCTTCAGCCAAACCCAACTCCTTCGTCACAAGACCATGATTCGAGCGCACAGCTGGCGCGCACAAGACCTATAGCCAAGGCTGGGTTGGAAAGACCGATATCGCCGCAAGAACCTTCAGCGCAGGGTGATGAGACTCTGTTCACAACCACGCGGTCAGATGCGCTCGAAGTACCGCGCGCGCTCATAGTCGGTGACCGCCTTATCGTATTCCTCTTGCTCACTTCGTGCGAAGTGGAGCAAGTGTTCGACCACTTCCTCGCCGAGGGCCTCGCGCATAAACGCGCTACTCCCAAAGGCGTCGATCGCGTCCCGCAACGAATGCGGAACCCGTGGCAGGGCTTCGGCCATATAACCGTCGCCTTCGAAGAGCGGGCCCGGGTCGGTCTTGTTTTCGATCCCGTCGAGCGCTGCCGCGATCATGCCTGCGTACGCGAGGTACGGGTTCGCGTCGCCACCGGGGATCCGACATTCGATGCGCAGCGACGGTCCGTGGCCGACCACCCGAAAGCCAACGGTACGGTTGTCGTAGCTCCACGCGATCCGCGTCGGCGCAAACGTACCTTCCATGTACCGCTTGTAGGAATTCACGTTGGGTGCGAACAGGAGCGAGAGCGCGCTCGCATGCTTCAGCAACCCCCCGACAGCGTGGCGAAATGTGTCAGATGGGTACGCGTGGGTTCCCGCAATGGGCTCGCCCTTCTTGTCGGGGTCGCAAAACACCGCGCCGCCTTCGGGGTCGGTGAAGCTCATGTGGATGTGCAGACTGTTTCCGGCGTGCTCAGAGTGCCACTTCGCCATGAAGGTAATCGCCGCATCGCGACGCGCGGCGATCTCCTTCGCGGCGAGTTTGTAAATCACGTGTCGATCCGCCATTTCGATTGCCGCGCCGTAGCGAAGGTTGATCTCATGCTGGCTCGGGCTCGCTTCGCCTTTGCTGAATTCGACCGGGATCCCGCTCGCGTCGGCACCGCTGCGAATCGCTCCAACGACGTCTTCCGCCATGCCCCCTGAAAGCAGGTGGTAGTCCTCGTTGTACTGTTGGCGAAGATCGAGGTCGGCGTAGTGCTTGTCGCGCGCACTGCGGTACGTCTCGCGGAAGAGAAAGAACTCGAGTTCGCTCCCCATATAGGGAACGAAGCCCTTTGCCGCGGCGCGCTCCACCTGGCGCTTCAAGATACTGCGCGGCGCAACTGCAACAGGTTCATCCCGTTCTTCTTCGAGAGCGTCACAAACCACAATGGCAGTCCGGTCCAGCCAGGCGGCATGACGCAGCGAGTTGTAGTCAGGCAGCCCCCGCATGTCGCCGTAGCCGGTTTCCCAACTCGTGAACGCATAACCCGGGGTCGGGTTCATTTCCATGTCGCAGGCAAGCAAGTAGTCGCAGGCGTGCATGCCGCCTTCGGCGATCTCTTCTAAAAAGAAGCGACCGACGATCCGCTTGCCCATGAGCCGGCCATACAAATCGGGCACAGCCGTGATCACCGTCTCGATTTCACCTTCGTTGATGAGGCGCGTAAGCGTTTCAAGGTCCAGCATGCCGCGGACTTGCATGGTCAGGCTTCCCCTCTGTGCCTATCAATCATCCTCGAAGCGCTCTTCTTCGTTGGCTCGAAACAACGACAGCTGTGGGATCTGTTGTTCGGGATCAATGGGGATCGGGTATTCGTTCGAAAAGCACGCGTCGCAGATACCGCGCTTCAGCTCTGTTTCGGCGGTCTTACGCAGACCTGCGAGTGAAAGGAAGCCAAGGCTGTCCGCACCGATGATGTCGCGAATCTCGTCCACCGAATGGTTGTGTGCGATCAGCTCTTCTCGCGTGGGCGTGTCCATGCCGTAGTGGCAAGGACCGATGGTGGGCGGTGCCGAAATGCGAACGTGCACTTCCCGAGCACCCGCATTGCGCAACATCGCAACAATCTTCACCAGCGTCGTTCCACGAATGATCGAGTCGTCGACCAACACCACTCGCTTCCCTTCGAGCATATTGTGAATGGCGTTGTGCTTGACCTTCACACCAAACATGCGAATCGACTGCGCGGGTTCGATAAACGTTCTTCGCACGTAGTGGTTCCGGATAAGGGCCGTTTCGTATGGAATGCCGGCGGCCTCTGCGTAACCCAACGCAGCCGATGTGCCCGAATCCAAAACAGGGACTACGAGGTCTGCCGGTACAGCATGTTCGTCCGCGAGTGCGCGCCCTAAATCCTTGCGATAGGCGTACACGTTCTTACGGTTGAGGTTTGAATCCGGTCGCGAAAAGTAGATGTATTCGAAAATGCAGAAGTGACTCGGGGCATTCCGGGTAAACGGGCGCATGCTCCGAATTCGCCCGCGGCGAATCACGACGACTTCGCCAGGCTCGATGTCTCTCTCGAACTCGGCGCCGACCAGGTCAAACGCGCAGGTCTCACTGCCCACCACGTATGAATTGCCGAGGCGCCCGAGGCTGAGTGGGCGGAAGCCGCTAGGGTCGCGCGCCGCGATCAGCATTTCGTCGGTCAGCAACACGACGCTGAACGCGCCCTTGACCCGGGAGAGCGCGTCGATGAACCGCTCTTCGAGGGACGCTTCACGGGAACGCGCGAGCAAGTGCAGGATCACTTCGCTGTCCGACGTGGAACTGAAGATCGACCCACGCCCTTCGAGCTCTTGCCGAATCGCAACCGCGTTCACAATGTTGCCGTTGTGCGCGATGGCGACCGGACCGCCGTCTGTATTGACACAGATGGGCTGAGCGTTTCGCAGGCTGCTCGAGCCTGCGGTGGAATAGCGAACGTGGCCAATGGCGTGCCGACCCGGAAGTCTCTTCAGCACCTTGTCGCCGAAGGTGTCTGCAACCAACCCCATGGCGCGATGGGCGGTGTGCTCGCGCCCGTTGCTTGCCACGATTCCACAGCTCTCCTGGCCGCGGTGCTGCAAGGCGTATAGCCCGAGGTAGACGATGTTTGCGGCTTCGTCGTGTCCCGATATCGCAAACACGCCGCATTCGTCGTGAAAATGATCGGCTTCTCGAGCGAGTCGGAGTGCTTCCATTTCTTCGTCGCTCAGGGACTCGAACGTGGCATTTTCACCGGCGGTCTCGGGACGAAGCTCAACCCGGTTCGAGTCGGCGGACGCAGGCGTCGACATCGGGGTGTCGCTCGCAGGGGGACGGGCAGTCACTCAAGCACTCCAATCGTCAAAAGGTTCGCCAAAAATCAGCTTCCTGTGCGTCTATCGATACGGCCTTGAACGGGTTTTGTAACGCTCGGCCAATTCAAAAAAGAGTTGTATCGCCCCACGGGAAGAGCGGGATATGGGTTTGCCTTTCGAATCCGGTACGGAAGAAGGCGGCAGTTTACCCGGCGGTAATACGGGGGTCAACGCGGAACGCGATCGGTTCGACGTTTGTCTGGGTGCACCGCCACCGCCAATATGCAACTGTGACGATCAAGTGAATCAAACGCGCCAGCACGGCTTTGTCGGGCTAAGATCTGCGCTCGTCGAGACACCCCCAGCCCTTTTGAACCTCGACCCGCGGTGAAGCTAATTTCCCGTGATTCACTCGTGACCACACCGTCAAATACAAACCCGCACACAACGCAGCCCAATCGCGCTGCGCAGGAGACCCTCGTGGGAGTCGACATCAAGCTGCTAGAAGAACTTTGCGCAAAAACCCTGGACCACACCGAATTTACCGGCCTGGGCGATCGCCACGTCGGCAAGGTCCGAGATAGCTACGTAAAAGGAGACGAGCGCAACATCGTCGTCACCGACCGCGTCAGCAGCTTTGACGTCGTGATCGGCACGCTGCCCTTGAAGGGCCAGGTGCTGAACCAGGCCGCCGCATTCTGGTTCGACAGAATTACCGGCGCAATCGACCATCATGTGATCGACGTCCCCGACCCGAACGTCACCCGCGTTCGCAACTGCGAATTGCTCCCGGTCGAATTCGTTTACCGCGGCTACCTCACCGGCTCGACTTCCACTTCGATCTGGACCGCATATGACAGTGGCAAGCGAAGCTACTGCGGCCACGAACTCGCCGACGGAATGCAGCGCCACGAAAAGCTTCCCGAACCACTCCTGACCCCGACCACCAAGGCCGACTTCGGTCAGCACGACGAACTCACGTCCCGAGAAGAATTGATCTCCCTCGGCGCGATTTCCGAAGCGCAGTACGACCGCGCGGCCGAGATCGCAAAGAAGTTGTTCACCATTGGAACGGAGTTCGCGGCGAGCCGCGGCCTGATCTTGGTGGATACCAAGTACGAAATGGGGCTGGGGAAGAACGGCGAGATCATCGTCATCGACGAGATCCACACTCCCGACTCTTCGCGATACTGGTACGTGGACGACTACGAAAAGGCGCTGTCCGAGGGCCGCAACCCGGGTGCGATCGACAAGGAATACGTTCGCCAGTGGCTCGGCGAGCAGGGGTATAAGGGCGACGGCCCACCGCCGGCGCTGCCGATCGAAGTGCGCTGCGAAGCGTCGCGTCGATACATCGAGGCCTATGAGCTGATCAGCGGCAAGCCCTTCGAACCCAACCTCGACGAGCCGATCGCCCGAATCAAGCAAAACCTTGGAGCCCGCTGAACTGCGGCAAAGCCAGTCGCTGCAACGTGACGTATTTCGAAGACGATCAGGCTAAATCTTTGCAGCGAATCAGCCACTTGGCCGTTGTTCGGCCGAAGCTCGTTTGCGCGCTTCGCCGACCCACGCGAGCCCGCAAAAGTCCGCGCGACGGGTGGGAGGATGCATTACCGTAACTCGCGTTGATGCACGGCTCGGGTTGTTGTGAGCCATGGGCCTAAGCTGTTGCGGCGGTTTCAAACCTGCCCAGATTTAAGATTTCAGTCAGGAGAATAAAGATGATGCTGTCGAAGCCTTTGGTCACAACGATCCGTAGCGCCCAGGCGACCGTGATCGCTCTCGCCTTGGTCGTTGCCACGGGTCACCCAACCGCAGCCGCCGACGTTGACCCCGCGGTAAAAGAGCTTCAGCAAGCCGTTCTCGACCTGAAACAAAAAGTCGAGCAGCAAGACGTAGAACTAGAACGGCAAGCATTCCGACTCCAATCCGCCGAAGAAGCCCGAGTCATTGCCGAAGCAAACGCCGCAGCGCGATCGGAAGACGCGACAGCGGGAAGTGGTCTTTCGGGTTTCCTCGAAGCCATCGAAATCGATTCGTGGATCAACGTCAATTACGCGTACAACTCGCGGGGCAACGGGAACAACCATCAAATCGGCCAGAACAGCAACACCGCTTTTCACCAAGACAGCAACACCGTGCAGGTTGACCAGATCTGGTTTCAGTTCGACAAGCCCGTGAACAATGAAAGTCGCGCCGGCTTTCACACCGACATCGCCTTCGGCGAAACCGCGCGCAGCGACATCGGCTTCGGGGGCAATGACGCAGTCACGGTTTACACCGCGTATGTGAGCTACCTAGCCCCGCTTGGCTACAGCGGCATTCAGTTCGACGCCGGTGAGGTCTGGACGTTGCTCGGCGCAGAAGCGATCCCCGTTGGCGACAACTGGAACATCACCCGCGGCCTCGTTTGGAACTTGCAGCCGACGAGCCATACCGGGGTCATCGCCTCAACGCTAATCGGTCCGGTCAGCCTTTCTGCGGGTTTTGTGAATGCTGTGCTCAGCGACACCGCGATCGACTCGGATCGCAACAAGGCGCTAACCGGTCGCATCGCATACGAGGCAGAAGCCTGGAGCATTGCCGGAGCCATGATCTGGGGGAGCCAACAAGGTCCGCCGATCAGTATCGAACACCCCGAGAACGAAGACCGCAACGAATTTGATCTCGCAATTTTCGATTTATTGATCAAAGGCGATCCGACGCCTGAGCTGAGTGTCTATTTCAACTTTGACTACGTCTGGGCCCATCCGGACCACGGCGTTCCAAACAGAAACACCTACGGCGCGTCCGTGGCCGCTCGCTTCGCCGTGAGCGAAGTCACGGGACTGGCAGCGCGCTTCGACGTTGTCGTGGTGGATCCGAGCAATTCTGGCTCTGAAGACGAGTACGCGATCACCACGACGATCGATCGCCAGCTTACCGACGAGCTCACGCTGCGCGGTGAAATGCGCTTCGACTGGGGCATCGACGGCAAGTACAAGAAAGCCGGCACGCCCTACTCTGCCGATCGCGGATCGAATCACCAGAACCTGTTCTTAATTGAGGCCATTTACTCGTTCTAGGTTGTTGGCGTCGTTGGCTTCGCAGAGCTTCCGGTATTTGTATCGATGACGGAACCGCTCCGTGGTTCTGCTCGCTGCATCGAATTTTTGACAGGCATTCAGATCCCGGGCTTTTCCGATCGGTGAAGTCAGCGCAGAAGGTCATGCACGCTGATTTAGTATTGGATGATCGGCGCCTTATGGAGCCAGGTGTCATCGCCGAGCATACCCACCATCGCGTGCGCGCAATCGGCAAAGTGGATCACCGACATTCCGCTGAACTTGTTGAAGCCCAGCCGGTACTCGCCCTTCATTGCGCCCGTGCGCATTTGCAAAGGCCGAACGCCGATCCAGTTCAGGTCGAGGTTCTCGTGCAGAAACTCGAGCTGATGCGTCTTGTCGCGCTGCCGAAGTCCCAGGAACGTGTTCGCGAAGAACTCAACGAACTTCGCGCCGAACGTCACTTGATCTTCTTTGAGTAGATTGCTGCCACCCCCGCACCAGATGAACTTGCCGACATCGTACTCGCGCATGGACGAGAAGATGTTCTTGGTCACGTCGGCACAGAGATCTTCGGGCGAATGTTTGTCGACACCAATTGCGAACAGAATCGCGTCGGCACCATTCGAGAGCGCCGTCGCAACACTTGCAGGATCGAGCCCGTCGCCTTCGATGCAAGTCACGTGATTGCGCACACTTTCGGAAAGCTTCGCCGCGCTGCGCACCAACACCGTAATTTCATGGCCGGCTTCGAGGCTCTGCTTCAAGCACTCGGCACCGAGCGCACCCGTGGCACCAAAGATCGTGACCTTCATCTGTTCGGTTCCCGTCTCGTTGTGGTTGCAGTTACCGCACCAACAATAAAAAACACGCCGGCTACGAATGGTCGACTCATTTCGAGGGATCCCTCTGTGCACGAAGTCTGCTTACGACGCGAGGTGCTGAATTTCCTCAATCACTTCGGACTTCTCGCATTCACTTACAAGAGGTCGTATGCCTCGCGCAACTCAGCGAGGGGCTGCTCCCAATGTTCTTCCCAGTGCACGGCGAGCAGGGGCTTCGCCTTGCGACCCAGCGCCCAGCCCTCCGTAATCGCATCCATGATGAACGGCAGCAATTGGGGGCGGTACAACAATATTTGTAGCGGGCGGCTCGCGATAATCATTGCGGGATAAGGCGCAGGAACTTGGGCCACGGTAAAGCTCACGACACGAACCTCACCAAGCGGCGTCGTGTCATACCCGGTGAGCACATGAAACAAGTCGTGAAGCTGAAAGCCCCGCTCAGCCAGATGACCCACGTCATCACCGCGTTTGTGATGTGCTTCGATGAACGCCGACTCGCGAAGCAGGTTGACATCAAGCTCGTTCAAAGTGAGGTAGCGCTCGAATTCCTTACCCAGTGTGCCGTCGGGTAGGCCAGCCAGATACGCAAGGTCGGGTGCCGGACTCAGGTAGCGATCCTTCAACATCTCTTCCGCGCCCGGACTCGCGAGCGCCATGTCGTCGAACGCTTTGAGCGCGTCTTCGTCTCCCACGCGCATAAACGTATGAGCGAGGGGCACCGACGCGCGCGGGTCCCAACTTGCAAGCGACTCAAGGAGTCCCGAGATGAGTTCCGGGTCGAGCTCAGGGGATGTGGGGTGCGACACGTTCAAACCTCTCTATGCATGCCTGAATGAAATATACTGCAGCTCGCCCTTCTGTTAGCGCGGGATGAGACATTCAAATCTCTCCGATGCAATGAGGGCCGTAAGTCTGCGAAGCTGAAGTCTCACAATCGCACCAAGTCGGTTCGTCACCCGATTTTGAATTCAACCCATGCCAGCAGCATGTAGTACATCATCGGGATGCCGAGCAGCGGTGAGTCGATGCGGTCGAGCACCCCGCCCATACCCGGCAGTAGGTCTCCGGTGTCTTTGACTTTTGCATCGCGCTTCAGGAGCGATTCAACGAGATCGCCAACGATCCCAACAACCGCGAGGACCGGCGCGAATCCTATCGCGAGCGCCCATGGAAAAGCGGCCGAGTAAGACGGCAGCGCGTAGTCGTACAAGCCCTTGACCGCGGCGCCAACGAAAATGCTGAGCAACAAGCCACCAATCGCACCTTCAACGCTCTTGTTCGGGCTGATGCGCGGCGCCAGTTTTCGCTTGCCGTAGGCGCGCCCCGCAAAGTATGCGCCGGCGTCGCAGGCGACGAGTACCGCGAGGGTATACGTCATAAAGAAGGCACCGGTCTCAGGCACGATCTTCAGCCATTCGACATCAAACTCGTCATAGCGCGTAATAAGAGAGTCGTAGAAGAAGCGCAGCACAATCGCGTGCGAAAGAAGCCATGCGACGTAGAAGACGCCGAAGTATGTGCCCGAAATGCTCGCGAGCGACTCGGTCAGATCTTTCTTGCCAAGCTGGGCAATCATGAAGACCAGCAAAGACGCCGTCATGAGCAAGGTCGTGTGGTATTCGGTGCCGAAGTATGCGATCAGCGAAACCGCGAGCCCAAAGCAGAGCCCCAACCCAACGAGCGGCTGCGCGCCCTTGTCCTCAATCAGCCCGTAGAACTCACGCAGGGCGATCAAGATAAACGCGATCACAACGCCGAGGTATATGCGGCCGCCGATGTGGATCACGTACAGCACGGTCGGGATCAAGATCGCCGACGAAACCAAGCGAAGCACCAATTCGCTGGACTTGGACTTCTTCGATTCGGGTAGTGGCGTTGCGGGCTGTGGGGGTGCGGGTTCTGAAGCGGCGGATGCAGGCTGCGTGTCTGTTGTGTTACTCGGTTCGCCGCCGTTCTCTTCACTCATGCTTGCTCCCTGCCCTATTCCCGCCCGGTATGACCAAAGCCGCCTTCGCCGCGTTCAGTTTCGTCCAGGTCTTCGACCTCGCAGAACTCGCTCGTCACAACCGGTGCGATCACGAGTTGGGCGATGCGGTCTCCACGTTTGATCACGAAGGGCTCGGTCCCTGCATTGAGCAGAATGACCTTCACTTCTCCGCGATAGTCCGCGTCAATGGTACCCGGAGAATTCGGAACCACGATGCCGTTTCGCAGGGCAAGACCACTTCGCGGTCGAACCTGTCCCTCAAAACCCGCCGGAATGGCAAGCATGAAGCCGGTGGGCACGATGTCTCGCCCGCCCGGTGCGATTGTGATTTCGCCCTCGATCGCGGCTGCCAGGTCAACGCCGGCGGAACCGGGCGTGGCCAAACTCGGCAGCGCTAGTCCTTCGGCATGTGGCAACCGCTTCAAACGAACACGAGCCGCCGGCGCTTGCGCACCGACGGCTCGATTATCGTTCGACTCGCGAGAGTCGCTCACAATCTGACCTTTGGAAGTGCGCGTACCTTCCTCAGTCATACGTGTTTATTCCTCGCGTGCTGCCAGGTCGGCCAGCGCTTCCTTGCGCGAAAGCCGGATGCGACCAGCGGGGTCGATGTCGATGCACTTGGCGAGCACCTCGTCTCCCTCGTTGAGCACGTCCGTCACATTGTCGACGCGACCCGCGGCGAGATGGCTGATGTGAATCAAGCCGTCCGTGCCGGGGAAAATTTCGGCAAAGGCGCCGAAGTCTGCAATGCGCTTCACCTTGGCGAGATAGACCCGACCGATTTCTGCTTCCTGGGTGAGTTCTTCCACCATCGAAAGCGCAACCTTGACGGCATCAGCGTTCGGTCCAAAGACCGAGCAGCGTCCGCTGTCGTCGACGTCGATCTTCGCACCCGTCGTTTCCTGAATGGCGCGGATCACCTTGCCGCCAGGCCCGATGATGTCGCGAATGCGGTCGGGCTTCACGAACA
The DNA here is from genome assembly GCA_012960035.1 of Myxococcales bacterium. GTDB lineage: Bacteria > Myxococcota_A > UBA9160 > UBA9160 > UBA4427 > DUBZ01. The sequence goes on from DUBZ01000147.1 coordinate 15,875, forward strand.
AGACCTCAAGACGCGGTGCAAAGTCATGCAGCTCGGCACGGGGCTTCAAGCCATGAAGCTCGGCTTCGGTGTCCTTGTTCATGCAGTCCAGGATGTGCAATCGGCCTTCACGTGCCTGAGCGAGTGCCTTCTCCAGGATGTCCCAATTGATCTCTTTGACCTTGATGTCCATCTGCAAGGCCGTGATGCCTTCGTTCGAACCGGCAACCTTGAAGTCCATGTCGCCGAGATGATCCTCGTCGCCAAGGATGTCCGACAACACCACGGTGCGTGAGCCGTCCGTGATCAAGCCCATCGCGATACCCGCGACCGGTGACTTCAGCGGAACGCCTGCATCGAGGAGCGAAAGCGTCGAACCGCAGACTGCCGCCATCGAAGACGAACCGTTGGACTCGAGGGTCTCACTGACCACACGAATCGTGTACGGGAAGTCTTCGTGCTCGGGGAGCACCGGCGTAATTGCCCGTTCGGCCAACGTGCCGTGTCCAACTTCGCGACGTCCAGGGCCGCGCAACGGTCGCGCTTCGCCCACGGAGAATGCCGGGAAGTTGTAGTGCAGCATGAAGGTCTTCTTGAAGCGGCCACCCATGCCGTCGATCGTCTGCTCGTCGAAGCCGCTGCCCAACGTGGTGGTCACCATCGCCTGGGTTTCACCGCGAGTAAACAGCGAGACACCGTGGGGTCGCGGAACGACGCGAACATCGGCAGCAATCTGTCGGATGTCGCTCGGGCCACGGCCGTCGATGCGTTCGTTGCTCGCCATCACGCGCTCGCGCACGATCTCGGCACCGAGATCGTGAAGGATGTCCTTCGCGTTCCGGGTCAGGCTCTTCAAACCATTGGCGCGACTTTCGTAGTCTCCAAGAGACTTAATCTCGACCGGCGCCTTGGTGTATTCTTCGACGTATTCCTTGACGATCTCTTTCTCGATCACCTTCACGCCCTTGGCTCGCGCGAACTTCTCTTTGATCTGATACGCCTCAGAAAGTCGCGCTTCGGCCTTGCCTCGAATGTCGGCCCACAACTCCGTTAGGTCTTCGGCAGCTGCGGGAACGATCTTCTGAACGCCAACCTGCGCTTTGAGGTCCTCGATGGTGTCGATGATCGGAAGCAACGCTTCGTGACCAAACTTGAGGGCCGCAAGCACTTCGGCTTCCGGCACCTGCTTGGCGCCACCTTCAACCATCACGATCGAGCCGCGATGACCGGCGACAATGAATTCGATGTCGCTGTCGGGCAGTTGCTCGGGCGTGGGGTTGATGATCAGCTCGCCATCGATGCGCGCAACGCGCACGGCAGCGATTGGATTGTTGAACGGGATCTCAGAAATGCTGAGTGCCGCCGATGCGCCAATAAAGGCGAGGATGTCGACGGGGCATTCCGGGTCCGCGGACAACACGGTGGCGGTCACCATCGTGTCGTCGTTGTAGCCGTCTTCAAAGAGCGGGCGAATCGCGCGGTCGATGAAGCGAGAGTTCAAGACTTCGCGATCGCTCAAGCGACCTTCGCGCTTGAAGAAGCCGCCGGGAATCTTCCCTGCTGCAGCGAACTTCTCCACGACATCAACAGTAAGTGGGAAGAAGTCGATGCCAGCGCGAGGCTTCGAGTGAACAGTGGTGACGAGCACCACGGTGTCGCCCTGGGTCACGAGGACTGCACCGGCCGCTTGCTTTGCAATACGTCCGGTTTCGATTGTAAGAGGGCGCCCACCGAGTTCGATGGTCACCGTGGTTTCTTTAAACCAACTAGGCATTGATATGGATCTCCTCGCGGACACAAATTGGGTGTCCGCATTGGTGTGGGCACTTTTAGTGCTGGGAGGAGAGCTCGTATCGAATGCGGGATCAGCTATACGCGAATGCGCTTTTGAAAGAACGTGGACAGTTTCATTGCAACCGTCGGAACACGTTCGGATATAGCCGACTCCACACCCAACACGGCAGACCCCCCCACGGCGCCCACTGATGGTCTTGCTAGATGCTCCCAACCTTGGGAGCAAAGGTGCGCCGTTTTTTACGACGCTACGCCTACAACGCTTCTTCTATTGTTCATATTGAGTAGACGTAAACTACGGGTATTGCGGTCTTACTGACCTACTTGACCTGCTTGGCCTTCCCTAACTGATCTTGCGACGATGATCTTGCAACGACGCGAATAAGCAGCGCAATCTACTTGCGTAGCCCAAGCTTTCCGATCAACGCCACATAGCGCTCGGCGTCGTCCTTCTTGAGATAATCGAGAAGCCGACGTCGCTGGTTTACGAGCCGAATCAGACCACGGCGCGAATGATGATCCTTACTGTGGTCCTTAAAGTGGTCCGAAAGCTCGTTAATCCGTCGCGTCAAAAGTGCGACTTGGACTTCGGACGAGCCGCTGTCGCCTTCCTTGCGCTGGTACTGTGAAATTGTTTCTTGCTTTGCTTCAGCGGAAATCAACGGGTACTTCCTTTCAAGTCGTTGCCATCGTTGCTGTTGTGCGCGCGACAGGCTTTCGACAATTCAAAATTTTGTAGTAGATGCAGGTAAAAACTGACGTTCAAACTAGCTTCGGTTTGCAAAAATTCTTGGTTGGTGCCCAGATCTTCGTGAGCATCGGCACCGATAAAGTCGCTTCTTCGCACACCATGCTTCGCAAGTGAACCCGGCATCGAGCCCGAGTTCTTGGTTGGGTCTGTTTGGAAGATCAGTGTGAAAGCGAATTCGACCGTCGGGCGCCGGGGGAGGCGCTCGAGTGGCGCAGAGTTTGACGCAGCCCTCAAGGCGCCGCAACTGCTTGGTGGCAAAGCATTTCTCAACCGATCTCCGCGCCGAAAACCTTCAGCGGCCAGAGCCTGCGATCAGGGCGAAATTCGAGCAGTCCAACGAGCTCTCCACTGAGATCGACCGCCACCACGCGTTCCCCTGGGGCAACCCTAAGCCGCGCACCCGGCGAAATGTCACCGCCGTGCCTCACACGGCGGGCGCCCTCATCCGCGAGTTCCAAAACGGGCAGTCCCATTGCATCTGCCGGAGAAATCACCCGTTTTTCGACCACCTGATCTTTGGCTTCCGCCGTAAGCGTCTCGAAGGAGGTCGCCTGGGTGACGTCGAATGGCCCACTCGTCAGCCGACGAAGACTTTCGAGATGAGCGCCGCATCCAAGTATTTCGCCAATGTCAGCTGCGAGAACTCGAACGTAAGTCCCGGCCGAACAGTCGACGCGAATCTCGGCCAGCCCCTCCTCGAAAGCGGTGAGATCGAGGCGCGAGACTGTCACGGTTTTGGGGGTTCGCTCAATTTCTTCGCCGCGGCGCGCGAGCCGGTGAAGCGGCACCCCATTTTTCTTCACAGCACTGTACATCGGGGGTACTTGCTGAATTTCACCGCGGAAGTTCTCGAGCACCGCTTCGACCTGATCGCGAGTCGGGAGCGCGCCATCAAAGCGCGCAGTTTCCTTCCCCTGCGCGTCGAGGGTGTCCGTCTCGACGCCAAAGCGTACGCCACCGACGTAGCTCTTCGTGTCTTTGGTGACGAACGAGATCAGCTTGGTCGCGTCACGGATAGCGAGGGGCAGCACGCCGGTCGCCTGGGGGTCGAGGGTGCCCATGTGGCCGACTCGCCGGGTGCCAAGCCACTTGCGCGCGGCATCCACCACGTCGTGACTCGTTTGACCGGGAGGCTTGTCGACGATCAAAAAACCCGCGGGCCCGGGTTTTTCTGAAGCCGCCCTTCTACTGTTTCGTCTCTTCGCCATCGCTTTTGACTTCCTGCAAGAGTTCATTCGTCTCCCCGGCTAAACGCTGGGAAGGGTCATATTTGAATCGGAGCGCCGGGCTTCGGCGCAGTGTTTTTAGAGACTTTGCGACGCGCTTGCGAATGAAGCCGGCCGCAGATTCGAGGCCATCTTCGATCGTGTCAAGCTGGTCAGAGTCCGGTTCACCGTCTTTACTGAACAAGCTCCAGAGCACGATTGCGTTGCTCAGGTCTGGTGCCGTGTCGACGCGCATGATCGTCACCATGTTCACGCGCGTGTCCGCGACTTCCTCCCGCAGGACTCGGGCGATCTCTTCGCGTAGTTGGTACGAGATTCGGTCTGTGCGCTGGGACACCGGTTAGTCCTCGTCCACGGGGTTGTCGTCGTTGCGGTCATCGTTGCAGGCGTCCCAATCTGAGTCAGTCGCCGACCCTTCGTGGGGAAGGTCCATAAGTTCAAGGTCCGAGTTCAAGACTTCTGCAGTGTGGATGTTCTCTACGAATCGAATCGCCCGTTCCAAGACTTTTTTGACCTGAAGCGCTTCGGAACCGGCGGCAGTCATGCCGAGAACCGCTCGCTGCCACGTCCCTTGGCCGCCGACTTCGGAGACCGAGATATTGAATTCATTGCGCAGCCGTTGCTGAATCGAACGAACCACACCGCGCTTCTGTTTGAGAGATTGCGAAGCATGCACGTGGATTTCAACAAGCGCTGCACCGACGACCATGCAAAGACCTCCAACTGGCTGCAAACCTCGGCATTTACCGCGGCAAGCAACAAGTGTTAGAGAGTTGCCGGTTCCTCCTCGAGTTCAAAGGCTTCAATGACGTCGCCAACCTTGACGTCGTTGAAGCCGCCGATCCCGATACCGCACTCGTAGTCGTTGCCGACTTCAGCTGTGTCGTCCTTGAAGCGTCGCAGCGAAGCGATGTTGCCTTCGAAAATCTGCACGCCATCCCGAATCAAGCGGCACTGCGCGTTTCGCTTGATTCGACCATCGTTCACATACGAACCTGCAATCGTACCCAGCTTTGGAATGACGAAGGTTTCGCGCACTTCGGCGCGACCGAGTCGAATTTCGTTGACCGTCGGCGGAAGCAAGCCCGCCATCGAGCTACGAATGTCGTCGATCAAGTTCATAATGATCGTGTAGCCGCGGATCTCAATACCGTGTGCATCCGAAGCGCGAATCGCCGCGTTGTCTGGACGTACGTTGAAGCCGATCACAATGCCACCACTCGCCGAAGCGAGCATTACGTCGTTTTCGTTCACGCCGCCGACGCCTGCAGAAAGGACGATGAGTTTCACCGCGTCGGTTGCGAGGTCTTCGATTGCCTGGCGCACTGCTTCCATCGTGCCTGCGACGTCCGCCTTGAGGACAACCTTCAGCTCCTTCGCCTCGGTGACGTCGGCTTGGGCGTAGAATTCTTCGAGGCTCAAACGCGGTCGCGACGCTTTCGGAGCGCTGCGCAGCTGATCGAGGCGATGCTGAATGACGCTCTTGGCCGCACGCTCGTTCTTTACAACGTCGAGCACGGAACCGAGTTCGGGGACAGCGGAAAGGCCGAGGATACGAACCGGCGCCGAGGGCCCAGCTACATCAACGCGCTTGCCATCGTGGTCTTCCATCAAACGAACGCGACCCCATTCGGTGCCAACAACCACGGTCTCCCCACGGCTGAGCGTGCCGCTTTGGATCAAGACCGTCGCCAGTGGACCGCGCCCCTTGTCGATAAGCGACTCGAGCACGACACCCTTTGCGGGGAGTGCCGGGTCCGCGCGCAGTTCCATGAGCTCGGCCTGCAGCGCAATCATCTCGAGCAGCTGCTCCAAACCTTCGCCGGTAGCCGCGGACACGTTCACGCAGATCACGTCGCCACCGAATTCTTCGGAGACCACGTTGTGTTCCATCAAGCGCTGACGCGCGATCTTCGGATCGGCGTCGGGCAGGTCGCACTTGTTGATCGCAACCACCATCGGCACTTCGGCCGCGCGGCAATGTTCGATCGCTTCGACCGTCTGCGGCATTACGCCGTCGTTCGCCGCGACAACAAGGATGACCATGTCCGTCACCTGACTTCCGCGAGCACGCATCTGTGTAAACACAGCATGGCCAGGCGTATCGATGAACGTCAGCGCACCGCGCGACGTTTCGACACTATAAGCACCAATATGCTGGGTGATCCCGCCGGCCTCGCCGTCGACAACCTTGGATTTGCGAATGGCGTCAAGGATCGAGGTCTTCCCATGATCGACATGGCCCATCACGGTGATCACCGGCGGACGCACTTCGCCAGCGGATTCTTTCTCTGCCGCATCTTCGATGACGGTGATGAACTTTGCTTCTTTGAAGCCCGTATCAAGGACTTCAAACTTAAACTCGTCGGCAATCTTCTGACACGTCTCGACATCGATCCGGTGGTTCACCGAAACCATGATGCCGAGGGCCATCAACTTGCCCTGAATCAGCGGAGCTTTGACGCCGGCCTGCTTGGCAAGTTCGGCGATCCCGATTTCACCGGGCACCCGAACAATCCGCGACTGGTCCGCGGCGGCCACTGGGCTAACCGGGCGATTGAGAGCGTCGCGACGCTTGCGACGCGGGTTAACGACACCTCCGCCCACACCAGACGCTCGTCGGGGGGCGCCACCGCTTCGGCTCGTAATCTGTCGCCCAAATTGTTCTTGCTCGCGAAGATTGACGATTTCGCGCACACGCTTGCGTTGTTTGCCCTTGCCCGTACCGGCGGGACCGGCAGGCTGCTGAGCCCCCCCACGTCCTGCGTCTTTCTTTTCTCCGGCAGCACCCCCTCCATCTTGCGCTGACTTCGCAGTCGGCGCACTTGAAGATGCAGTTGAAGGTGCATTGGCCGGTGCGGCAGCAGCCACAGGTTCTGCGACAGGCTCCGCCGATGCGGGCGGTCCGTCGGCGGGTCCATCCCTTTCGGGTTCGGCTACCGGCGCGGACGTTTCCGCAACCACGACGGGCTCGGGTTCGGGGTCGGGTTCGACACGGCGACGGCGGCGAATGACGGCGGCGCCGCCTTTGCGAACGACTCGTTTCTCGTCGACTTTTTTGCCGGACGATTTTTTCGTTTCACCGAGCTTTTCGCGAATCATCACAATCTGCTCTTCTTCGAGTGCAGACGTCGGCCCGCGAAGTTCGATGCCGAAGGCCTTCACCTTCTCGACGAACTCAGTCTTTTCGATCCCTAGCTCTTCAGCGAGCTTATACGCTCTGATCTTCGCCATTCAGTATCTGTTGCCCGTTCCAAGTAGCCGCGGCGAGCCATCGCGCGCCGGCGGTGTTCAACATAATGACTTACGCCACTGCCTTCGTTAGGCCGAGGGACTTTCTGTTTCCAGCGCGGCGTCGCCTTCGTCGGCTGCGTCGGCTGCTGCTTCTGTTCCTTCGGCTTCAGCTTCGGCTGGAGCACCTCCCGCCGCAACGCGTGCGGCTTCTTCGCGTTCCGCTTCGTCGGCTGCCGCCGCGTCGATACGTGCTTGTTCTTCTTCTGAGTCTCGGCGCAAAATCAATTCGGCCGCACGCTGCTTGATCGAAGCTGAGCTGACTTCGTCGATCCCCGGGAACTGAAGCAACAGCTCATCGGAGCATCCCGAAAGGTCTTCGAGAGACGTCACGCCCTGCTGCAAGAGCAGTTCTGCTTCTGGATCGCCCAAACCGTCGACGACCGACACCGCTTCCGAAAGCCAGAGCGCGATCTCGCGCATCTTCGTTTCGCTCTTGATGTCGATGCGCCAGTTTGTGAGCTGCACCGCGAGGCGAACGTTTTGGCCGCGGCGACCGATCGCGAGTGACAGCTGATCGTCGGGGACGATGACGTCCATCGACTGCGTTTCTTCGTCAATGATGACCTTGGAGACCTGAGCCGGCGACAATGCACTGCACACGTAGCGGGCCGGGTCGGCACTCCACGGAACAATGTCGATGCGCTCACCGCGCAACTCCTGGACCACGGCCTGAACGCGACTGCCCTTCATCCCGACACATGCGCCGACGGGATCGACGTCGCTGTCTCGAGAGGAGACTGCGATCTTCGAACGGCCACCCGGTTCGCGGGCTGCCGACTCGATCGTCACGATGCGTTCGTAGATCTCGGGAACTTCCTGTTCGAACAGCTTCGTAAGCATCTCGAGACAAGCGCGAGAAAGGACGATCTGCGGACCCTTCGTCTCCTTGGTTACCGCCGACACATAGGCACGAACGCGATCACCCGGGCGATAGTTTTCGCGGGGCACCTGTTCCTTGGGCGGAAGCACGGCTTCAGCGCGTCCCAAGTCAATGACGAGCGAACCCTTTTCGAAGCGGCGCACGATGCCGTTGACGATCTCGCCTTTGCGGTCGGAGTATTCGTCGAAGGTATTGTCTCGCTCGGCGTCGCGGATCCGCTGGATGATCACTTGCTTCGCGGTTTGCGCGAGGATGCGACCAAAGCTCTTGGTATCGAGCTTTACGCCGATTTCGTCTCCAACTTCTGCGTCGGGGTCGAAGTCAGCGCGCGCGGGGGCAACAAGGATCTGCCTGGTGGAGTCTGTGATCTCTTCGACCACCTCGCGAAATTCGAAGATCTCGATTTCGCCGAGTTCGTCGTTGTAACGAGCTTCAATCTCTCGATCGGCACCGTGACGCTTATGCGCCGCCTGGACCATCGCCTCTTCGAGGGCTGCGATGATCTCGTTCGTATCGATGCCTTTGTCTTTGGCGATCTGATCGATCTCTCTTTTTAGGTTGCCACTGCCACCGAGCATCATTTTGACTCCACTCAATCACTTTGAAGCCTCGCCGGTTCGTTCACCGGCGAAGTCTTCGCGACTGAATTGATAAATCGAGTTTGCCTTTTCCACTTCCGCGAAAGGTATCCGCACTTCCGCGTTGTCTACTTCAAGAAGTGCTGTGCCATTTTCGAAGCTTTTGAGCGTTCCTTTGAATCGTTTTCGTGATTCGATCGGCCTCTTGGTTTGAAGTTTGACCTCCGAACCCATCGCCGCGATAAAATCTTTTTCCCTTGCCAGTATTCGGTCTAACCCTGGTGATGTGACTTCGAGTCGATAACGACCACTCATGAAATCCGCTGCATCCAGCTGGACGTCAACTTCTCGTGATACGGATTCAATACTTCCCATGGGCACTCGCCCGTCTCCGTTCACATGGTCGATCACGATCCGAACCAGTCCTTCTGATCCACTGCCTTCCTTACCTTTATTCGCACTTCTATTCGCACTTCCATTTAGAACGACGTCGACGAGCTCACAATCACATTCGTCAACAATGGGTTCGATGAGCATCTTCAGGTCTTCTGGAATGTCGTGGTACACAGAAAACCTCCGCTCCTTCTACTCGCCTGACCCGTGTGCTTCCTTACTTCCTTTAATCTTTCGCCAACTTACCTGACCCGGCGCTCCCAATCTGGAGTTTGCCGAGCGATCTGGAAACCAAACTGCGTGCATAAAAAAAAGCGGACGCGCGTCCACTTTCACGGCCTTGCTCGACACTCCACTTGCTTGGATCACTTTCATACAATCCGAGGTAGAAATGCGTTGACCGAAAACGCTAAAAACGCCCCGATCTCTCACCTAGAACCTTTGTAAGCGCGCCGACGCTAATTGAAAGTCGCTCCGATAGCAACTCGGGGGGGAATCGAATCACCCGGTTTCGAGCGCACCGGTGAGATCAGCGGTTCGAGAAAATCCCGCGTCTCGGGCATACGCCGCGATGCCGTCCGCAATTTCTACAGCGGCCATGGGATTGCTGTAATTCGCTGTCCCGACCTGGACTGCGGTTGCCCCGCACAGCAAGAACTTCACCGCGTCGTCAGACTCGGTGATCCCGCCGATGCCGCAAATCGGAATCTTCACGGCCTGAGATGCCTGCCAGACCATTCTCAAAGCAATCGGCAAAATCGCGGGGCCGGAGAAACCTCCGAGAATATTTTTCAACACCGGGCGTCGGGTTCGAACATCAACGTCCATCGCTTGAACGGCATTAATGAGACTGATCCCGTCGGCCCCCTCGGCTTCACATACCTTCGCCATTTCCGCGATGCTGGTCACGTTTGGAGACAGCTTGACGAGAACCGGGGCGTCGGTCGCCGCGCGTACGCAGCGGACTAATTCGGCAAGAACGACGGGGTTTTGCCCGAACTCGATCCCCCCGCTCTTCACGTGGGGACATGACGCATTGACCTCGAGGCCGGCAATTTTGGGTACGCCGGTGAGTCGCTTGGCCACCTCGCCATAGTCGGAGATTTCTGTTCCGAACAGGCTCGCGATCACCGGGACGCCTTCCGGAATCTCGGGCAATTTAGTTTCGATGAATGCGTCGACGCCGACGTTTTCGAGGCTGATTGCGTTGAGCATCCCCGCGCGAACCTCACCGATGCGCGGAGGCGGGTTTCCGAAGCGCGGTTGCAACGTCAGGCTTTTTGCGACGAAACCCCCGATTCGCCGCAAGTCCATAAAGGCTTTAAATTCGGTGCCATAGCCGAACGTCCCGGATGCGGTGAGCACGGGATTCCGCAGCTCGATTCCGGCGAGGTTGGTCGTGGTATCGACGCTGTCCGAAGAAGTCGCCTTCATGGAATGCCCGCCCATTCGAGATCGCGCGAGTCGTAGACCGGCCCTTGGTTACAGACCAGCGTATAGCCGCCTTCGGCCATCGGGACGGCGCATCCAAGGCACACGCCGAAGCCGCAAGCCATGCGGTTTTCGAGCGCGACGTCGCAGCGCGTGCCGCTTGCCTTCGCGAGTTCGCTACAAGCGCGCATCATTGGCGTCGGCCCGCAAGCATAGACTCGGGTTTGGGAGCCGGTGTCTGGCGTGGCTTCGAGCATCGGTTTCAGGACGTCGGTAACGAGTCCTCGGCTTCCCGAGCTACCGTCCTCGGTCGCGATCTTCAGTTCGACCCCAAGTTTTTCAAAATCGCTTGGGGCCATCAGGAGTTCTGCGCGGCGCGCTCCCAAGATGACAGTCACGGGCCCCGCAGCCAGAGCGGCGCTCGCGAGTCCATACAAAGAGGCGGTTCCGGTCCCGCCTCCGACCAGAATTGAATGCGTTCCCTTTTCGGGGATCTCGAATCCACGGCCTAGGGGACCCACTATGCGAACGTGGTCCCCAACTCTTGCGGCCGCCAAAAGCTGGGTACCTCGGCCTTCAACCTTATAGAGAACCACAACTTTTTGGCTCCCGGTCGAACCGCTGCTGGCAAAGATTGCCATCGGCCGCGGCAGGAGCGGGTCGTAGTGAACCGCGGCGGTTTCTGGCCCAGGCGAGAGCATGACGAACTGCCCTGCGCCCCATTCGGGCCAATCGTCCACTTCGAGAACAATTCGGTAGTTCGTCCCGCCTTCGCATTGGTTTTCGCCGACCCGAGCCAGAGTGCGAATGGGTTGGGATCGAATCGGTTCGCTCCCATTACGCTCTTCGCTTGCCAATGGTCGGCTCCTGAGGGACGTGTGTATTTACACACATCTTTGGTTGGAATTTGTCTGGCGCAACGTTCGAATCGTGGAGCTTCGGCGCCGAGGTTTAACACGTTGGCGTGGGGTCCGGAAGCCGCTTTGACCCTCAACTGGACAAATCGAACGAAGAACATTTCATAGTTCGCAGGGTATTCACCCCTATTGCTAGTTCCGATCTAACTACCTGAATTAGCTGACCAATGCTTCGGGCGGCGCCTCACTTCGCAGTCAAGAAGCTGCGTCTCTACGTCGATACTGCTTACGGACAACCCGGAATTCTATCCGTGGGAGGGGTGTGTGAGCGCAAGAGTTGACCAACAGCAACAGGCTTTTCAGGCAGACTCGTCAAACGCTCAGGCGTTTGCCGCTCTTGAAGAGCATTTTTTCATGGCGGGCAATTGGCAAAAGTTAGTCGCGCTCTACGAGCACCGGCTTACCGCGCCAGCATTGTCGACGGATCACGCCAGCATGATTCCCATCTTGTTCAGGCTTGCCCAAATCGTTGAAGAGCGTTGCCTCGACCATGACCGCGCCATCGAAATCTACTGGAAGGTCGCCAAGCTCGATCCACGCAACCGACCTGCCCTGCGACAACTCCGCACGATCTATTCGACGCGTGAGCAGTGGGACCTCGTTCTCCGGACCTCCGAGATGGAAGGCCAACTTGAAATGGAGCCCCATGAGCGCGCCAGCTTCTTGGCGGATCTCGGAAACATTTGGAGCGGCAAACTCAACGATCCGACCGAAGCCCTCGCACAATACCAAGCTGCACTCGACATCGCACCCGAACACAGCGTGGCGCTAACGGGTCTCGCTCGCATTCACGAAGGGCTCGGTCATCACCAAGAAGCGGCAGCGGCATGGGAACGTCTTTCGAACCGACTGCGAGGCCCCGATCGCGCACCGGTTCTGGTTTCACTTGGGACAGTGCTTGCAAAGCACCTCGATCAAGCGGACCGCGCGATCGAGTGTTTTCGTCTCGCACTCATCGACGACGCTCGCTGCGCAAAAGCAGCTAACGCATTATTCACAACCGCCACGCAGCGCAAAGACTGGGCGGTCGTCGCAGAAATGTGTGACCGGCGTTTCGACATTGCCTCGGGCGCACGAGAGCGAACCGAGATCGCAGTCGAGGCGGGTCACATTGCGCTCGAAAAACTCGACGACACCCAAGGCGCGCGCCTGTGGTTTGATCGCGCCCTCGAACTGTCCCCCGACGGCGTTTCTGTCTTCCACGGCGTTGCAGACCTAGAGCGACTCACTGGAAACCGCGAAGCGCTTTCAAACGCACTCGAACGAGTGATCGCTTTGGGCGGTGACGACATCGCCACAAGCATCTTGCTCGAGTCTGCCGATTTATATTCGGAATCCGGACAGGAAGAAGCGGCAGCGGTACTGCTTCGTCGTGCGCAGGAACGTTTGCCAAATGACATCATCATCGCAGAAACTTTGAGCGATGCGCTTTCGAATCTCGGCCACACCGAAGAACTCGTCACCGTGCTCGAACGACGCGCGGCTTTGACCGACGACGACCCACAAGCCGAAAGTAAAATACGGGTGGAAATTGCGCGCATCCATCTCGAGGACTTGCGCGACGCAGACACGGGGATCGCAAGTCTTGCCCGCGCTTTCGAACTCGATCCTTGTGCAGAAGGCGTCGCCTCCAAACTCGAATCGCTTTACTCCAAACGCGAATCGTGGGCTGAACTACAGACACTACTGGATCGCGCGAGTACCGAAGGACCCACACATCAACGCGTACACTTCCTTATGACGCTGGGTGGACTGCACGAACAACAGTTCGGAAACAATGATGCTGCAGTCGTTTCCTACGAAGCCGCGCTTGCCCTTGAATCGAATTGCAACGAAGCCTTGCAAGCCCTTGCACGGATCAATCAATCTTCGGGAAATCAAGATGACTATCTTCGCATCTGCGAACGCGAAGCTGAAATTACAGCAGACAGAACACGACTCAGTGAGCTCGTTGCGGCCATGGTGCCGATGCTCGAAGAACGCGGACGAACCGACGACGCGTTGCGATGGCTCGAAAAACAGAACGAACTCGTTCCCGATCAGCCCGACACGCTGCGGGCGATCATCGGGTTACTCGAAACACTTGAACAACACGAAAAACTCCAAGGTCCCCTTGAGCGCCTCGCACGCGTGTTAACGGGAAGTGAACAGACTTCGGTACGACTGCGACTTGCAGAACTGCATCGCACCGCAGGTCGCAATGAAGAATCCACCGAGTGGTATCAGGCCACCCTCGAAAATGACCCAAACCATCTCGAGGCGCTGCAGTCTCTAAAGGTCTTGTACAAAGATGCGCGGGAGTTTGAAGAACTCGCCCGCACGATGCGGCGCCTCGCAGACGTGCTCCCCCCTTCGCAGCGCAACCTTGAAGAGGATGAACTCGCCCACCTACTGGTCGACCAACTTGGCGACCTCGATGGCGCGATCGTAATTCTCTGCCGTCTTGCGAAGCTGCCAGGTCGTAAGCGACCGGATGGCATTGATGAACGTCTCGAGACATTGCTCGAACGAGCTGGACGTTTCGAAGAACTCGCCCAACAACTCCTCGAACGACGCGAGACCTTGGACGACGCCAAGCAGAGCCAAGCCACATTGGCGCGCACCCTCGACACAAAGCGTGCGCAGCTTCTACTTCAAGAGCTGCGACAGTTTGAAGAAGCCGCGGCACTTTTCAAATCCTTGCGCGCACACGACGCGAGCGATCCCACCACGACAGAAGGGCTCAAGCGTTCTCTGCGTCTATGCAATGACACCGAAGGGCTGGTCGAATTGCTTGAGGAATTGGCACGCGAAGAGCCGGACCCAACGGCCAGCGCAACTATCGAACTCGAACGCGCAGCACTCCTCGAACAAACCCTCGGCGCATTCGACGAAGCCCGCGACGTACTAACCGAGCTCGCGAATGTCTGCGAAGTGCCCGAAATGGCGGTCGAGGCCAACGCGCAACTCGAACGGCTGCTCAACCGCTGCGGTGATTGGGAAGCATTGCGCGAGCTTCTCACGAAGCGCCTCGGTGTCGGAAACGACAACGCCGACCTCGCGCTTCACGAAAAACTCGCGCGACTGTGTCGAGATCGACTCGACGATCGCGACGGTTCCATCGAGCATTTCGAAGCGGCAGGTAAACTCGCGCCTGAACGCCATGCAATCTGGCAAAGCCTGTCAATCTTGTACTCTGACGTCGACCGCAACGAAGATGTTCTGCGCGTGACGGAACGTGAGCTGGCATTGGATCTCGACGCAGAACGCGAAACCATGCTGTGCACCCGGGCTACACGATTGTCCGCCGAACTTCCCGGGCAGACCCAAGGCGCAAGCAAACATTACGAACGGTTGCTGGCAATCGATCCGGGGCACGCCCAAGCAACTGAGTTTTTGCTCGACTTCTATGAACGCGAGAACCAGCCGGAAAAGATGGTTGTTTTGCTTCGTCGCCGACTCGACGCATGCCTGTCCCAAACGGAGTCGAACACGATCGACTCGTCGACGGTGCTCTCGCTGCGCTTGCGCATTGCCGCGATCGAAGCGGATACCCTAGACAACCTTGAAGCCGCAGTTTCGGTACTTGAGCCTGTGACCCTTGAAGTCAGAGTCGACGCGACGGTCTCACGACCCCTGGCTGATCTGTACCTACGCCTCGGAAGACGCGAAGACTTCGTCGCGCTTGCGCGGCGCGCTGCCGACGCATGTGATGCTACGGAAGAACGCGCCAGCTGGATGCTTGAAGTCGGCGATACGTTACGCGAAGACAATCAATTGTCCGTTGCCGCCGACGCGTACCGTGACGTCTATGAGGCGTGCCCAGAAAACCTGGACGCACAATCGGCACTCCGTGAGTTGTACCGCAAACTCGGGACTGCCGGCCCCCTCGCCGAGCTATTGGAACTGGAGTCCGGCCGCCACAGCGGAGATGCTGCGATTCCCGCTCTCCTGGAACGGGCAACACTTCTCGCAGGCCCACTTGAACAGCACGAAGAAGCACTTACGGCGTTCGAGCAGATTCTCGAAGCACAGCCAAATCACCCGAAAGCGTTTGTGTTCGCTCTTCATCTCACGCGAGATCAGGCTCGATACGACGCAACACGAGTCTTGCTCGAGCGCGGCCTTGCAAACACCAACGCGCCCTCCACCCGGGCCTTACTACTCGAACAACAAGCCAACCTGACTGCGGGCCCCTTAGACGACGCTTTGACCGCCTTGGGTTTGTATCGTGAAGCGTCGAGCATCAATCCCTCGTCCGCGAGTGTCCGCGAAAACATCTCCACCATCCTGGCGAAACTGGAACGGTGGAATGAGTTGCTCGACTGTCTGTTCCTCGAACTCCAACACACCACTCCCGACGCACACCGTGACATCATCGAACGCGCAATCAACATCGCCACGCGCGAAATTTCGAAGGACGCGGCGCTTCCGTGGCTCGATCGCTTACTCGCACTCGACCCCGAAGACGCAAGTGTGCACGCCCAAGTCGCAAACGTACACCGCGAAGCGGGACGACATAACGCACGGTTGCGCGCCCTCGAAGCGCAACTGCCTTTTGTCGACAACGATCGCGCACGGCATGATCTGCATCGCGAAATTGCGAGCGTGCTCGAAGGCCACCTCGATTCGCCCACCCGTGCCGCGCAGACGCTCTACGCGGCACTCGAAATTGATCTAGGCGCCGAACCGGACAAGCACGAACAAGTCGCGCAGATACTCGCCGATCTGGACCGCCTGTACGCAGTGCTCGGTCGCCACGCGGATCGCGTCAAAGTGATCGAAGAGCGCATCCACTGCCCGGGTACCGACGCAACGGTGAAAGGCTTCCTTCACGTAGAAGCTGCGACGTTGTGGCACAAAAACCTACGCGCTCCAGAACTCGCGACGCAGCACCTCCTGCATTGCATTGAACTCCTTGGCGTGCAGTCGAGCAACGCGCTTCCACTCATCTGCCAGCTGCAGGAAACGCTGAAGGCATCGGGCCGCCTCGAGGGTTGGGCGCGTGCGGGTGAAGCCGAACTCGCGCTGCTGAACATTGGCGTCGACCCCGCTGACGATACCCGGCGGATCGCGCTTCACAGAGAACTCGCCAGCCGTTACGAACATGACCTCGGTCGGCCGGTATTGGCACGTCAACACCTACTCGCTCTGATCGATTCCTGGGACGGCGCAGAGCCCTTGTCAGCGAGTCAACTGGACGGTGTAGAATGCGCCCTCCTCGATCATTTGCGGCGAGAGCGAAATCACGTTGAACTCGCGCGACGGTTGCACAACCGGGTCTACCGGATCGACGCCCAGACCAACGAATGGTTGGAACTCGCGAGGCTTGAAGCGGTCCACCTGCACCGACCGACCGCTGCACGACGCGCATACCGCCAAGTGCTCGAGCGCAACGCAGACAACCACGACGCAATTTTCGGCCTGAGATCTACGTCCGAATCACTCTACGACTGGCGTGATGTAGCAGAGAGCTATGACCGCGAACTCGCACATCATCAAGGCAGCGAAGACGAACGATGTAAACTTCTTCGCATTCTTGGCGACGTCACATGGCACAAGCTCGAAGACGATGAAGCACTGGGACGCGCGGTCGCTGCATTTGGCGAAGTGTTGAGTCTCAAGCCCAACGACATGGAAAGCCTTCACAACCTTCAGCAGATCGAAGAGCAGCGGGCCGCCTATACCGAGGCGATTGCGCGTTTCGAGCAAGAGATCGAATTGCTCGGCGATGCTGACGCCGAGCGACGACAGTTCGCATGGTTGCGGGTTGCCGAACTCTCCCGGGACAAACTCGACGAGACCAATCGCGCGATCCAGGCATTCGAAAACGCAGCCGAAGCCTTTGAGCTTAAACTCCCGCGTGTTCGCGAATGGTCTGAGCTCTATCGCACGAATGAAAATTGGGATCGATTCGCGGAAGTCTTCGGCCAATGGTGTGATGCTCCGGGGAGCCCAGCCGGCTGTGCAGACATTCTCGTCCTAAGCCAAACCCTTGAGGATCTCGACCGCAAGGACGAAGCCCTCGAACGCGCCGAAGCTGCCATTCGGAAGGATGCTCGCAGAGCCGACGCCTGGGAACGTGCGGCGAGCCTTCGCGAGGAACGAGGCGACGCTAACGCGGCTTCGGATCACTGGGCTGAAGCGGCCGAACTCCGGGATGCAACGAGTGCTGCAAAGCATCTCTTGCGCGCCGCGGCTCTGGTCGACGCAGAAGACCCGAATCGCGCCGCCAAGCTCTTGAACAGAGGCGCTGATCACAACACGAATTGTCAAGAAACCCAGGCCCGGCTCGCCATCGTGTGCGAACGCCTCGAACAATGGAGTGAAGCTTCTGCGGCAGCAATGCAGACCCTCTATTTGAACGTCAGGGATGGGGCGCTCAAACCTCAACTCCTTATCACCGCATCTCTTGCTGGAGGTCGAGCGGCCTGGCGTAGTGACGACATCACCACCGCAACCGAACTCTTCCAGGCCGCGCTCAAGCTGGAACCCAAGAACATCGAAGCTGCAGATGCAGTCGGCGAACTCCTGTACATAACCGGCGACAAACGCGAAGCGCGCAAAGTCCTCGAAGCACGCCTTGCGCTATCGCGCAAGAACACGAAGCTTGCGCGCCAACATGCGATCATTGGCGAAGCACTCGAACTCGACGAAGAGTTCGAGCAAGCGCTTGGCGCATTCAGTCGAGCCATCGAGGTCGAAGCCGACATCGACCAAGGCCACGAAGGAATCGCCCGCATCCACGAACTGCGCGACGAACCCGTCGAAGCGATTGGCGCGCTGCTCGCATGGACCCAAGTTCAGAGCGATGACACGATGAAGTCGGCTCAACTCTTCCGTGTCGCGCGTCTCGAACAGAGCATCAAAGAAACCGATGCTGCACTTACGCACTTACGCGAGGCAACCGAAGCGAGCACGGAAAACACCAGTGCATGGACGATGCTGGCCGAATTGCTCCTAAAACTCGATCAGCCGGACGAAGCCATCGAGGCTTCAAGCAAGGGACTCGACACGGCCGGTCAAGAGGACACCTGTCACGTCGCAAGACTCTCATTTGTTCGCGCAGAAGCGCGCGCGCAGGTCGGCGACGACAGCGAAGCCTTGATCGACTACGCAGCGGCAGTGACCAACGACCCGACGCTTTGCGAAGCGGCACTTGCCCACGCGAAGCTGCACACCAAAACCGGTGACTGGCAACTCGCTGCTGACTCTCTCGGCGAGTTTATCGGCAATCATCCCGAACCCACGCGCGAGACCCTCGCCGTCGTCTTATACGAACGCGCGCAATTGCTCGCCGGGCCACTTGAGCGGGTCGAAGAAGCGATTGCGTGTTACGAACGCGCAATCGAAATTGATCCCGACTTCACCCGTGCGATCGCGCCGCTTGCAAACTTGCTCTCACACTTCCCCGAGCGATGGGGAGATTCCGTAAAGCAGCACGCCACGTTACTCGCGGAAGACCCGGCGCGAGATGCATCAATTCGCTCGCTCTTGCGGATTTGCGATGGACGTAGCGATATCGTCAGCCGAAAGGACGGACTCACGATCTTGCGCGCGCTGGGTAAGGCCACTCCGGATGAGATTCTTGAATCGTCCAGACAGATCGGCTTTGAAGTTTCGAACGGCGGCGAACTGGCAGACCCGCACGGAGAGAGCCTCCGCTTGATGCTCACCCACGTGTCAGCAGAGATCGCCGATGCTCTTGCTAGTGAAATCGAACGCTGTGACACGGCAGCCACGGATGCACCAACCCATGCCGGAGAACGCGACTTCTGGAATCTGCAGCGAGCAGCCGAGTGTGAACTGAGCGCCATGGGCTTCGACGTTCTTCCAACCGAATTGCTCGGCCAGGTCGTGACCCACGTTGCGTCTCTCGCGCTCGACGGCGAAGGTGCGCAGTTGGATGACGAAATCGCCCAGCAACTCGAACGCACCATTGGACGCTGGACGCGCCGCAAGCTGCGCAAGACCCTTGAGGGAACGACGCGCGCTGACCTCGACACCACCTCCTGGAAAACCTGGCGAAACACCCTTCAGGAACTCGCAGCATTGGCTGCACTTGACCGATCTCAGGGCGAATTGCGACACGCGCTCCTCAGTCTGTCCGCAGACCCCGAAGACATGAAGGCAGACCCGCTTCCAGAAAACGAAAGCATTTCCGACCGGGTTCGCAACAGCAATCCAGCCCGTTCATTGCTCGCCACCGTCGTTCAAGCCTGGATTTCCCAGATCGGCTGCCGATAAGAAAAGCAATTCGCGAGGAGAAGCAGATGGCACGGACGCATGACGACACAAGACGATTTCGCCGCCAGGGCCTACGCGTACTGGTGGACTACAGCTGTGACGGCGGCATCCACTGCGACTACGCGACGTCGATCTCCGCGGGCGGATTGTTCATCGAGACCGAATCCGACTTGGCGTTCGATAGCTCGGTAAAACTACGCTTCCGTTTGCCGAGTGGCCATGAACTACACGAGATCCAAGGCCGAGTCTGTTGGTCCAACGATCCAGCCGAAGGTACCGCACAACAAGCCCCTGGCTTCGGCATCACGTTCACCAGCAACGACGCCACGAACACGCTCGCGCGCGAATTAGAAGACCTCGAGCTCTAGCAAGCTCGGTTCAGGGAATCGGGATCATGACATCGACGCGAGTATCGGTGCTCAAGAGCCTCGAAAGTTCGCCCACGACTTTTAGGCGACTTCCGTCGGGGAATACTTCTTCGATCACCAGCTGAGCAATCACGTCGCCGCCGTCGATCAGCTTGGCCTTCATTCCCTTGACCATGCCGCGCTGTGTGCCGAGATCTTTGAAGCGTTACGACCGAGCCAGAAATGGGTTACCGATATCACGCACATCGGAACGTGCGCGGGGCAATCTCCAATCACGATAAACCCTACAGACTGGGGACTCCTGAGTTCGGTGCCGTGATCTTCTTCACACCTCGCACAGATTCACCGACCATGGTCCATGAACTCGACTGAGCCAAAACTTCGAGCACCAGACCGTAATGCAGCGCATGTCCACCTCGGTCGACACGAACACGACCCACGACGGGAGCACCGAGCAGCGCCAGATCTCCCATCAGGTCAAGTACCTTATGGCGAACAAACTCATCACCAAACCGAAGACCACCGGGGTTCATCACCCCGTTTCGGTCGAGCACCACCGTGTTGCCCAACGACCCGCCCAACCCAAGACCGGCCCGTTGCAGCGCTTCGACTTCTTCAAGAAAACCGAACGTGCGAGCGCGGGCGATTTCTGCTTGAAATATTGCTGGATTCAGCCGATCGATCTCAATTTGTTGCACACCGATGGTCGGATGTTTGAAATCGATGCGGTACGAAATCTGGAAGTGACGCGCAGGTTCGATACTGATCGATCGGCCTTCCGAGCGAAATTCAACTTTACGGTCAATACGCAGCACCGGCTGCACTTCGTGTTGCTCGTACACACCCGCAGTCTCAATCAGGTGAACGAAAGCTTCGGCGCTCCCGTCCATCACCGGAACTTCGGGGCCGTCGACTCCGACAATCGCGTTGTGGATCTGCAACCCGTGAAGCGAAGCGAGAAGGTGCTCAACCGTCGACACACTTGCGTCGCCACAGCCGAGAGTCGTGGCATGATGGGTCGCACTGACAGAACCCGCGATGACCGGCGTTTCGTATTCAACGCCATCGGTATGGCGTATGAATCGAATGCCCGTATTCACGCGCGCGGGTGACAGACTCAACCGAACAGGCTGGCCTGTGTGCAAACCAAGCCCTGTACACGCCACTCGCTGCGCAAGGGTGCGTTGTTGTGTCACGGCCTCTTGCCTCCAGGCCACCACTGTAAGGAATCCTGCGCCGACTGCATCTGCAGCCGAAGCCCCCCCACGACTCGCGACCGATTCCGCCTTACTTGGATGTGGCTTGGCCGAGGGACGCGCGAACTTCGGCGAGGATTTCGCGAGCCGATTGATAACGGTCGCCCGGCGCCTTCTGCAGACAACGATTGACAATGCTGGCGAGACTGTCGGGAACCTCCGGTCGTATGTCACGTACGTCAGGTGGCGCCGTATGGACGTGGTGGTACGGGATGTTGCCTTCTTTAAAGGGAACCGTACCTGTCGCCATCTCGAAGATCGTCACCCCAAGTGAATAGATGTCCGTACGATGGTCGATGTTGCGCCCGAGAGTTTGCTCGGGGCTCATGTAGTACGGCGTGCCCGAAACAACCGTGGTGTGGTTGCGTACTTCTTCGACCACCTTGGCAAGGCCAAAGTCCATGATCTTGGCCTTCTTGTCTCGCGTCCACATGGTGTTCGCGCTCTTGATGTCTCGATGCACGACCCTATTTTGATGCGCGTAAGCGAGTGCTTCACAAACCTGAACCAAGACGTGGAGGATCCCGGGTGGAGAAATCACACCTCGCCGTCGAAGAATTTCTTTGAGCGTCGTGCCGTCGACGTATTCCATTGCGATGTAGTAACGGCCGTCCTGCTCGCCGGTGTCAAACACCGTGACGATGCCGGGATGGTTCAGCTTCGCCGCAGCCTTGGCTTCGCGCATGAAATTTTTGAGCGCCAACGGGTTTTCGGCCAACATGTCGGGAAGAACCTTGTATGCGACGATGCGATCGAGCGCCGTGTCTTGCGCCTTATAGACGATCCCCATGCCACCCCGGCCAAGCTCACCCGTAATCTGATAGCGACCGGGTTGTGCGGACGTCCCCGGGCGATTGCCGCCGGTGCCGCTTCTCTCCGATGCATCGAGGGGACCCACCTGCTGCGCGAGTTCGCGCGCGCCAATCAAGCGTTCTTCAACGTCTCGATAGTGGTAATCGAATGCGAGGATTTTCTCGAATATTTGGACGGCTTCGTGGGGTTGGTCGGCTCCCGCGTAGAGCGTCGCCAATGAATAGAAGACTTCGACGTTCGTGCGATCGAGTAAGGACTCGCCAATGGCCTGCTTGAGCTTCTTGATTGCGAGCGAATTTTGTCCGCGACTCCGGAAGATGTCCCCAAGCAATGCGGATGCGCGACCAAAGCCCACGTCATCCGGTTCAACCAACTGCAGAGCCGAGATCGCCTTGTCGTCAATGCCTTCGCGATGATAGACCTCTCCGGCGCCGACAAAGTCACTCGCCCGCGCGAGCATTTCGGCTTCCTTTTCAGGCTTGTCGTCCAGGGCCCAACACTCAGCGGCCTCAGTAAAGCGGTCGGCGAGTTCAAAGCATTCCGCTGCTAGTTCGCGCTGCCCAGCGGTTCGAAACATCTCGGCCGCTTGCATGTAGCCACCCTGCTTCTTATAACAACTGCCCGCGTGCTCGTAGTCTTCGAGCTGGCGATAGAAGTCACCGGCTTCCAGGAAATCGCCCGCCTCTTCGAGCCACTGCGCCGCTTCTTTGGTCTCACCACGGTCGCGATGGTGCTCACCGAGCAAGCGTGCGGCCGCTTCGGTTTCACCGAGTTCGCGGAGCGCTTCGGCAGCGCGCGGAAGGTCACTGGCTTCGCGGAATAGGTTTGCGGCCTGGGCGTACGACTTGAGTCGCAGCGCGACTTCGCCGGCCTCGGCGTTGAGTCCACCCTTTTCAAGAACCGTGAGTGCGAGCTCCGGCTCTTTCGCACGCATGTACAACTTACCCGCCTGCATGACGAGCTTTTGCATGTCCGCCACAGCCTTCGGGTCGTTTTGATTGAGCTTCGCGCCCTCTTCGGTGTAGACCGCGTTCAAACAATCAGCGGCCTTTCTCCAAGACTTGGACTTGACGTAACACTGTGCTGCGTTGCGCTGAAAGTCGGATTCGCGATAACAGTCTGCCGCCTGCGCGTATTGCTCGGCCTTCTCGAACATCTCAGCGGCAAGGATTTTGTTCCCGGTTTCGAGATGACACTCGGCGCTCTTTTGCCATTCCTCTTGTTGGAAATAGATCACCGCCGCAGAATTGGCCTTGCCGGCCTTCAAGTAAAGCTCGGCCGACTCGATGAATCGGTTCTGGTCGTGCCGGATCTCGGCCGCACGGCCGTAGTCTTCGGCCTTGGTGAACATGTCGGCGGCTTGGTCCATCAGCCCGACGGCGAACAACATCTCCCCCGCTTCTTCATGGTTGCCTTTGCGCGCAATCGCGTTCGCACGCTTGCGCGTCTTTTTGACTGTCCCTTTGTCGACTGCGAGCAACGCTGCGTCGGGAGAAGCTGTCTGTTCAAGTTCAGCTTCGAGTCCACCGTCCCGGAACATGAACGCGGAGACCAAAAACATGAGCACGCCGACAGGTGCGAGCACAAAACGCATCCCGCCCGACAGACCGTCTTCAATGACATCGGGATGGATGATCCCGAACGGATCCGGAACTTGCGCTTCGATCAAGTTCGCCACGATCTCGAAGAGACCGTCGCTCAAGCGAAGCGAAATTAAAGCTTGGGGTGCGTACTTCCAAAGCAAGCCGGCGGCTCCTGTCACCAGGAACGGCAAACTCAACAGCACCAACAAAATTCTTCCTACGATCGCCAACGTTGCTTCGCCCTTTCGAATGCGACGACCCCATGCACAGGGCCAATCGAAACCCGCTTGCAGCCCCGCGTCTCCACCTCGAGACACGCCTGCGCACTGCGTACGTCTGTACCGTCTGTATCGGAGATCCCGGTAGGACTCCTGAGTTCTGTTGACAGGCGAATAGAGCCTTTGGAACACAGGGAATCGATGGGGAAGAACTTTCAGGGCTGGCTGAAACTCGCCTGGGGGCCCGGGACCCCAAACCTAGATCAGGCGCCCCTGACCAGAGGCATCGGCAGCACCCGGAGTGGGGAGCGCCGAAAAGCCTAAATGCTGGCGGGCGTAGCGAGTGGCGACGCGACCGCGTGGCGTGCGGTCGAGAAAACCCCGGTGGATCAAGAACGGCTCGACGACGTCTTCAAGGGTGCCTTTGTCTTCGCCAACAGCGGCAGCCAGGGTTTCGAGACCGACCGGGCCGCCGTCGAATTTTTCGATCAATGTCATCAGGTAACTGCGGTCGAGGCGGTCGAAGCCTTCTTCGTCGACATCGAGGCGATTGAGCGCATCCCGGGTGCGGGAGTCGTCGATCGCACTCCCAATGCCCTGATCAACTTCGGCGAAGTCTCGCACCCGGCGCAACAACCGATTCGCGATGCGCGGCGTTCCCCGGGAACGACCGGCGATTTCGCCGGCGGCAGCCTGGTCCATATTCATCTCGAGCACACGACTCGACCGGGTCACGATCTTCTCCAGATCTTCGGCCGGGTAGTATTCGAGGCGCGCGCTCCAACCAAAGCGGTCTCGCAGGGGTGACGTCAACAGGCCTGCTCGGGTCGTCGCACCTACGAGCGTAAAGCGCGGCAATTCCAGCCGAAGTGAGCGCGCGCTCGGCCCTTCGCCGATCAAGATGTCGAGCTGAAAGTCTTCCATCGCCGGATACAGAATCTCTTCGACGGTCGATGACAGGCGGTGAATTTCGTCAATAAACAGAACGTCGCCCGCTTCGAGATTTGAAAGCAGTGCCGCGAGGTCGCCGGGACGTTCGATCGCCGGGCCACTGGTTGCCCGAAACTGAGCCCCCATCTCGTTGGCCACGATGCGCGCGAGCGAAGTCTTGCCCAGCCCCGGCGGCCCGTAGAAGAGGACGTGATCCAGCGCTTCGCCGCGGTCGCGCGCCGCCTGAACGAACACGCCAAGATTCTCGCGCAAGCGGGTTTGGCCGATCATCTCGTCGAGGCTCTGAGGCCGCAGGCTTTCCTCGCTACCCAGATCCTCGTCCTGCTCCCCTGGAAACACCACGCCGCGATCGTCTTGCGGGTCGGTCATCGGGCGAGCCTCCGCAGAGAGTGTCGAATGAGTTCTTCGAGCGAGGCGCCCTCACCCGCCGAACTGGCCGCGGAGTCGACCACTCGCTCGGCCTGCGCTTTGGGATAACCGAGGTTAAGCAACGCCGAAAGCGCCTGCTCTCGGGTTTCACTGTCCGCGTCTTGTACGGGAACAACCGAAGGCGGCAAGCCCTCCACCGCCATAGAACCTGCGGCAAGCTCTCCCGCTTTTTCGCGCAGCTCAACAACCATGCGTTCGGCCATCTTCTTGCCAACACCCGGCGCGCTGCTCAACATTTCGATGTCGCCGTCACGAAGTGCGGCGAGAATCCTCTGCGGCTCGATCCCGGACAGAATGGTTTGCGCAAGCTTGGGGCCGATGCGATTGGCTTTCAGCAGTAGTTCGAAGATCGCGCGTTCTTCGGCCGTCGCGAAGCCGTAGAGCAAGAGGGCATCCTCTCGGGCGACGGTCTTTGCGTACATCGAGAGCGTCTTGCCGACGTCGGGTAGAGCCCCAAAGGTCGAAAGCGAGATCAGCAGTTCGTATCCGACTCCGTTTACATTCACGACCACGTGATCGGTGTACTTTTCTCGTAGCTCGCCTTCAACCCACGAAATCATGTCCGGTTCCTTAACGTGAAGTTCCCGCTCAGGTTAGGTCGGCGTCGGCTGCGACCGCTTCGAACACCCAAACTTGCAAGCTTGCCCGCATGCGCCTGGCAGATCGCGATCGCAAGCGCATCGGCGGCGTCGGTGGGCGGCACTTTTTCGAGTTCCAGCAGTCGCTTCACCATGGCTTGCACCTGAGACTTCGTCGCCGAGCCCGTACCCACCACGGCCTTCTTGACTTCTCGCGCGGAAATTTCGGTGACCGGCAACGCTGTCAGACCCAGCACGGCCAAAGCGACTCCGCGCGCTTGTCCAAGAACCAGGGCAGAACGCGCATTCGCCGCGACGAAGATGCTTTCGATCGCGCTGGCATCCGGCGCGAATTCCGAAACCAATTGCGTCAAGCCGCGATGAATAAACGCCAGACGATCGGCCGTGCCAACGTCCTTGGGCGGCCGAATGATGCCGTGTGCGACATGAATGAGCTTCCCGCCCGACTGATCCACGACCCCGTATCCGGTCGCATTCGAACCTGGATCAATCCCGAGAATTCTCATTCTGGCCCTTTGTTTTTTGGGGAGATCGGATTCTGGGTGGATAGGGTTCTGGGTCGTTGTTGCGCTTGGTCGTCGTTGCGCGCAGGAAGCGTTCAACCCGCGTGTTCCACCTACGCGAGCCGCGACATCTCATCCTCGGAGATGTCGAAGTTCGCGTACACGTTCTGCACATCGTCGAGGTCTTCGAGGGCTTCCATAAGCGCGAGCATCGACTCGGCGTCTGTGCCGACAAGATCAACGGTCGTGCTGGGAATCATGCTCACTTCAGCTTCAGCAGCCTCGAAGCCCTGACCCTTGAGCGTCTCCTGCACTGCGCTGAGCTTGGTTGAAAGCGTCACCACTTCGACACCGCCGCCATCGTCGGAAACGTCTTCGACTTCGGCTTCCATTGCGGCTTCCATCAACGCGTCGGCGTCAACGCTTTCGCCGTCGAAGCGAATGATGCCCTTCTTGTCGAACAAGTAGGAAACACAACCCGTCGCGCCGAGGTTGCCACCGCGCTTCGACAACACGTGGCGCACTTCACCAACCGTTCGGTTTTTGTTGTCGGAAAGCGTTTCGATCAGAACCGCGACACCGCCGGGGCCATAGCCCTCGTACACAAACTCTTCGTACGCCACGCTTTCGCCACCGCCAACACCTTTTTCAATGGCGCGCTTGATGTTGTCCTTGGGCATGTTCGCGCCCTTAGCCTTGTCGATCACCAAGCGCAGGCGCGGGTTCGCGTCGGGATCCCCGCCGCCGATTGAAGCCGCAGTGGAAAGTTCGCGGATGATCTTGGTGAAGATCTTGCCGCGCTTGGCGTCGAGGGCGCCCTTCTTGCGCTTGATCGTGGACCACTTGGAATGACCGGACATTTTCTCTTTTCTCGCTTTCTTGATGACGAGACGGGAACGTAAAGGTGGTGCGGGCTGCGGCGCGGAAGAGCACCAGCCCCCAGCATTCAGCCCAAAAGCACCCTCTCCCGCTGCAGATTTGGTCGACTCGGCCGCGAATCCGCGCCCTGAACCCTGTGATGGGGCCACTCTAGCCTGAATTTCATCCGGGGTCGCGACTCCTCACCCCAAAAGGCCCGCAGATCCGGGGCTGTGCGGCGCAAGCAAGCGTCGAGAGCGTTCAGATACAGCGCCGTTTCGCCGATATCCATTGGTATCGACCCGCAGGCCCCCTTGGGGTTGTGGGAGTGGTGTGACGAACGAGAAGCACTCGGGGGTCATGGAGACCCAACGCTTCACATCACGAGTGAGATCGAATGAAGAAGACGGAGCCGCGTGTGGCAGACCTGACGATTGGCATTGACCTGGGAACGAGTAATTCGTGCGTCTCGACGATGAAAGACGGAAAGCTCGAAGTGCTTTCGAATGCGTTCGGCGAAAACACGACCGCGAGTGTCGTGGCGTTTCACGAGGACGGATCCATCACCGTAGGCAACGCCGCGCGGGCCAACATCATCCATGATCCGGTGCACACCGTTTCGTCGGCCAAGCGACTCATGGGCCGGTACCACTTTTCGGAAGAAGCACGCAAAGCCCAAGCGATCTGCGCCTACGAGATTACTGAGGGCGCAAACCATGGCGTGCGCATCCGCGTGCGCGAGGAAGACTTTTCGTTGCCTGAGATTTCGGCAATGGTGCTTCGCGAGATGAAGCAGGTCGCGGAAGCGCGACTCAATAAAGAAGTCACCAAAGCGGTCATTACCGTGCCCGCATACTTCAACGACAACCAACGACAAGCCACCAAGGACGCAGGACAGATCGCGGGCCTTGAAGTACTGCGCATCCTCAACGAACCCACGGCTGCCGCCCTCGCCTATGGCTTTGGTAAAGGCCTCGACCAGAAGGTCGCTGTTTATGACCTCGGTGGCGGTACGTTCGATATTTCGATCCTCGAGATCGGCCAAGACATCTTTGAAGTGCTGGCAACGTGTGGCGACACCTTCCTCGGTGGCGACGACTTCGACGATCGTATCCTCGACATGCTTGCGGACGGCTTTGTCGCAAAAGAAGGCCTCAACCCGCGCAACGACCCCTACGCGTTCGAAAAGCTGAAGGTCGCGGCGGAAGCGGCGAAGAAGAGCTTGTCGGTCGACGACGAGGTTGAGATCCGAATCCCCGACGTGCTTGTCGGCGAAGACGGTGAAACCCGCTCCCTTGAACACACGATTACTGCGGTCGAGTTCGGCGCCCTCATTCAAGACTTGGTGCAGCGCACGTTCAAGGTCTGCGACGAAGCGATGCAGCAGGCCAACGTGACGGTTCGTGACCTCGACGGCATCATTCTCGTCGGCGGACCGACTCGGCTGCCGATCATTCGCGACGCCGTGACCAAGTACTTTCAGCAAGAACCCAAGGCAGACGTCGACCCCGACGAAGTTGTTTCCATCGGCGCAGCGATCCACGCGGCTTCGCTCGTTAGCGATACGAGCGACGCGGTATTGCTGGACGTCACGCCTTTAGATTTATGCATCGGTGTTGCCGGCGGACTCTGCGAGCCGGTGATCGAACGCAACACACCGCTTCCGATCGAACAGAGCCGTAAGTTCAGCCCATTCAAAGACCATCAGGAATCGGTCCGTCTCAAGGTCTATCAGGGCGGCTCGCGTCAGGCAGAACAGAACGAACTCCTTGGGCAGTTTGAGTTTTCTGGCTTTACGCCCGGGTTGCGAAGTGACACTTCGATCGATGTGAGTTTTGAGATCAACGCGAACGGCATTGTGAAAGTCATCGCCAAGGACCCCGAAAGTGGTCAGGAAGCGTCGACCAAGATCACCATGTCTTCGGGACTGAGTGCAAACGAAATCGAATCCATCATGGACCGAGATCGCACAGCGGACGTCCAGCCAACAGGTGCGGACACCGAGATTACGTCGGACGACATGACCGACGACATGCTGATCACGTCCTACGACATGGACAACGAACTTGAACTTGTGAGCGACGACGACCTCAACGAGCTCAGCGAAGACGAACTCGCAGGAATCGCGAACGAGGTCGAGAACGACCCGAACGCGATCAGCATGACGGACGTTGCGGACCTGAACGACACGACGCTCACCCTTGCCGCTGACGACGACCCCGACGGACCCGCGATCGGAAAGGTCGCGCTCAAGACCGTTTCCGTTCCTCCGGCGCCACTCACAGCACCCGGCGCAGACGTAGACCCCGATACCACGATGACCGACTACAGCTCAGGCGACGATGGCAGCCCGGACGAACTGTTCGACCGATCTGACTCCGTCAACTTGATGGGCGACCACAAAGAGGAGTAAGCGAAGTTGTCGAAGTTGAGCCCCCTGGAGATCGATGCGCTCTCGAAGATCATTGATGAACTCAACTACTACGAGCTGCTTCAAGTGGCGCCGACCATCTCGAGTCGCAACCTCAAACTTGCGTACTACGAGATTTCGCGCACTCATCACCCCGACGCCAACTCGACGCTCGATGATGGAGCGAAAGAGACGTATCATCGTATTTCGAAGGTGATGACCGAGGCTTATTGCGTGCTGCGCGACCCGCGAAAGCGTAAGTCTTACGACGAACAACTCGCGAGTGACGGCGGCCTGCGAATCCAACTCGCTGCCGCGCGCGCTGCCCACGCAAAGAAAGACTCGGAAAAGCGCATGGGCACGACGCCCCAGGGCAAACAGTTCTTGCTCAAAGCCGAACAAGACATGCGCCGAGACAACACTCCGGGTGCCATCCAGAACGTTCAGATGGCCCTGACCTTCGAGCCCAACAACGCACAGTTCAAAGAACTGCTCGAAACGTTGCGCAAGCCGAAGAGCAAATAGTCCCAACCGCAACCGCGCTGCGTTTCGCAATCGCGCCGATTCAAAGACTCACCACTGCAACGTTCAATGCTCGCCCTGACCCGGTGGGGGGTTCGACCGCGTTCTCCACTACGGGAACCTCGGGCTTTGCCCGCCAGAAGACGCGGGCCAGTTCGTCCAAGACGGCCACTCGGCGCTGGGTGGAACGACGCCGGTCAACGTTTCGGGCGGCCAGCGCTCGAAGGGGCATCCGCTCGGCGCAACCGGGATTGCGAACGTCTACGAAGTGTCGACTCCCCTGCGCGGCGAAGCCGGAAAACGCCAAGTCGAAGACGCCAAGCTGCGCTTCTCACCCACGTGATCGGGTCGAACAGTGCGTGTGCGATCCACGTGCTCGAAAATGCCAACTGAGCAGCAATTCTTCGCGGCAGCGTGAGCGACCTCGGTCGCGCGCGCCGTCCCGATCCGACGCACTGCTTGCCCGCGGAAGAGCCTCCTCTTATGCTCCGCGGATGCACCTAAAAACCAACTCCTCGCTCGCTGCAGTTCTTGCCACGGGAATCCTTTTCATCGCCGCAGGCTGCCAAGAGGGACCCGATCCCTCCGCGTCACTCACGGACGCGAGCGAAAGCCGAGCCGCGGAACCTTCGAACGAAGCCGCC
This sequence comes from Myxococcales bacterium, assembly GCA_012960035.1. Lineage (GTDB taxonomy): Bacteria > Myxococcota_A > UBA9160 > UBA9160 > UBA4427 > DUBZ01. The sequence goes on from DUBZ01000147.1 coordinate 46,498, forward strand.
CAGCCGTTGGGGCGAGCCGACGCAAGTTCGAACGTCGTCGCCGAAGTCGCGAAGGCGAAGCGACATCCGAGTGAGCGGCCCCTCCCCGCATTTTCGGGCGTGGGCCTCGACGGCAGAGGCTTATCCATCTCGTCGTTCATCGGCAAGCGCCTGGTGCTCTTCTTCTATAACCCCGACACCGTTGAAGCGGGCTTCGCGGGAGACGCCATCGCGGAAGTTGCAAAGCTTCGCCAGAAGAACAACTTCAACATTGTGGGCGTCGCGATGGGGGCTTCTCATCCGAAGGCCGCGCGGTTCGCCAACGAAAAGTTGTTCGACTTTCAGATCTTCGATGACTCGGGCGCCGCGATCGCGGGCAAACTCGGAGTCCGCAGCCCGGCCGCGATCTTTGGCTTTGACGAAGAAGGCTACTTCGAGTTCGGCATGGGGTACTTCACCAAGGATGCGCCCGATCCGGCGGGCATCGCCGAAGATCAATTGCGTGAATACCTGCGATTGCCCAAGCGCGTTACGGGAACTGCCGGCCAGCTCGACCCGCGCCCAACCGCACCAACGTTTTCAGCCAACCAACTGGACATCGAAGGCGACTTCGACCTCGCGAGTATCGCGGGCAAACCCACGGTCCTGATCTTCTTCCTGCATACCTGCCCGCACTGCCACGCAGCCCTGGAATTCTTGAAGGAGCAGCTCGCGAAGCTTCCCGAAGCCCAGCGGCCGGAGCTCGTTGCGGTGTCCGCCGCCAATCGACCTTCGGCGGTGCGCGAGATGGTGGAACAGCGCGGGCTCGAGGGCATACGCATTGTGTTCGATCGGACCGGTGACATCATGGAGACCTACGGTGTCTTCGCGGGCTTTCCCGATGTCTTCCTAATCGACAAAGCGGGCAAGATCGTTCATCGCACCCAGGGCTGGCGCAAAGATCGGGACCCGGCGCTCAACCGCATGATGATCACGAAGATTGTCGGCGCGAAGATTCCGATGCTCCTCAACCCGAAGGGATATACGGGCAGCGACGTCTGTTCCGTGTGCCACGAACTCGAAGCCCAGTCATACGAGTTCACCCGCCACGCCACCGCGTACAATACGATCGTGACCCACAACGAAACCCGCAACGAAGAGTGCGTGAGTTGCCACGTCGTCGGGTTCAACCAGCCCGGCGGATACAGCTTCAACGAATCACCGACCCACCTCGAAAATGTGGGATGCGAGTCGTGCCACGGACGCGGCGGCCCCCACCTTTCACCCGACTTCGTGCCGAAGGATGGCGCGGTCAAAAACTACGAAAGCGTTTGTCAGACTTGTCACAACCCCACGCATTCGATCAGTTTTGACTACGCGACTTTCCGGCCTAAAATTTCGCACGTCGCGATCGCACAGCTTTCAAATGAGAAGCGCGCCGCGCTGCTCGGTGACGACGCCAAGCCGCGAGACGTGTTGCCCAAGAACGCAGACTACGTGGGCTCGACCGCGTGCCAGAGCTGCCACCCGAGCGAGTTCAAAACTTGGTCTGAAAGCCCGCACAACCGAGCGGTGGAAACCTTGGCTGCCAAGGGCAAGCAAGACGACGCGACTTGCCTCAAATGTCACACCACCGGCATGGGGCGAAGGGGCGGCTTCCCCGAGAACGGTAAGGGCGAAGACCCCGCCCACACTGACCTCGCTTCGGTGGGCTGCGAATCGTGTCATGGCCCGGGCGGCAATCACATTGCGCCGAGTGCAAAGAAGCTTGGAACGATCGTGAGCTTGGCAGACAAATGCGACTCTTGCGCGATCCTGCAGATTTGCGGCTCGTGTCACGACGATGCGAACGACCCGGGCTTTGAATTCCGAGTCGAAGAACGCATCGAACGGCAGCGCCACGGAACGATCGAAGCCGGAACGGGTAAACCGTTGAGCGACAAGCCGACGGCACAACGTTACGAGCCGGTGCGTCCGGTAGAAGGTGCGGTCGCCCATGTTCTGCGCACGCTCGACAGCGAAGGCTGAGCCGAGTTGGAAAACGTAAAGATCGAGCGCACAGGCAATGGCATCGCGACCCTCGTCATAGACCGCGAAAGCAAACGCAATGCGCTCAACCGCGCGACCCTCGACGAGCTGTGCGATCACCTCGACCTGCTAACGGCAGATGAAGGCGTTCGCGTCATCATTTTGCGAGGTGCTGGCGACCAAGCCTTCTGCGCGGGTGCGGATCTTAGGGAAGTGCTCAAATGCGAAACCCTGGCCGAAAGCCGCGCGCACTTCGACGGTGTCCGGCGCGTCATCGTGCGTCTGCAAAATGCGCCTCAGCCGACAATTTCGCGAGTGGCGGGTTTCGCGCTGGCGGGGGGATGCGGGCTCGCCGTTGCGACCGATTTCACGATCGCCGGTGAAGGTGCCGTCTTCGGCTTGCCCGAAATTAATCTTGGTTTGCTACCCCTGATCGTATCCGAGCCGATTTACCGCGCGGTGGGGAGCAGGAAGGTACTGCTCGACCTCGCCCTCACTGGGCGCCGGGTTCAGGCAAGCGAGGCGCACCAGCTCGGCATGGTGACCCGAGTCGTTCCAGACGGCGAACTCGACGCAGAAGTCTCGAGCCTTGCAGATCAACTCGCGGGACAATCGCCCGCCGCACTTCGCATGGGCAAAGAAGCGCTGTACACCATGTGTGAACTCGACGACCATGCCGCCATGAAGTACTTACGTGAAATGACCGTGATCGCGGCCCGTAGTGACGACGCCACCGAGGGAATCGAAGCCTTCTTCGCGAAACGCCAGCCAGTATGGAAGGGCCGCTAAACCGTGTCGAACGATCTCCACGCAGAAGCCCGGGCCATTGCCGCATCGTTGCGCGAAGTCGTCGCCGAACTCGCAGACGAGGGCGTGGACGCCCTCGATATCCCCCAGATTGAAACCGCGGCCACGGCGCCGCCGAGTGCACCGGAAGTTCAAACACGCCAGCAGCAACCCGTCGCACCTACTCCCGCATCGCCTGCTGCTCCGGCCGCTCCGACGACCGAAACACCGCCTTCGGTTCCACGAACCCTAGACGCGGTACGCGAAGAACTCGGTGACTGTCGGCGCTGCGGCCTGTGCGAAGGGCGGAGAGAAATCGTCTTTGGCAGCGGCAACCCAAACGCTGACCTGATGTTCATTGGTGAAGGGCCGGGTGAACAAGAAGACATCCAGGGGCTGCCCTTTGTTGGGCGCGCTGGTGAGCTGCTCACGCAGATGATCGAGAAAGGGATTCAGATACCGCGGGACGACGTCTATATCTGCAACATCGTAAAGTGCCGCCCGCCAAAGAATCGCAATCCACTCCCAGACGAAGTGAGTGCCTGCAAGCCTTTCCTCGACGGACAAATCGACGCCGTGAAACCCAAGGTGATCATCTCCCTAGGCAAGCCCGCCGCCGGGCTGCTCCTCGGACGCGAAGTCGCCATCACGCGAATGCGCGGCACATGGCATACCTATCGCGGAATCCCGCTGATGCCCACGCTCCATCCGGCCTTCGTGCTGCGACAGTACACGCCGGAGAATCGCCGTTCTGTCTGGGAAGACCTGAAGGCCGCGGTCGAGAAGAGCCGAAGCTAGCCGCGGCTCTTCTACACCATCGACCTATGCGAAACGCTTAGAACGGCCGCTCGGGAACGCTGGCGGTCTGCTTCTTGCGATATGCGTCGAGTGCTTTGCGCACGCTCGGATCGGAGCCGGCGAGCATCGCTGCCGCGAACAGGCCTGCGTTCTTGGCGCCGCTCTTTCCGATCCCGAATGTCGCCACGGGAATCCCGCCCGGCATCTGTACGGTCGCCAGGAGAGCGTCCATCCCGTTGAGCGCGGAACTGTCGAGCGGAACGCCCAGCACCGGGAGTGGCGTAATCGCAGCGGTCACGCCCGCGAGATGTGCCGCGAAACCTGCGCCGCAGATAAAGAGCTCGATCCCGGCCGCCTCGGCGCCGGTTACGAATTTGTGATGTCGTTCTGGCGTGCGGTGAGCTGAAATAACCCGCACATCACAGCCAACCCCCATGCCCTTGAGCACTTCGACTGCCGCTTCCATTGACGGCCAGTCGCTCTTGCTGCCCATGAGCACCGCAACCCGGGCCTTCTTGCCACGAGCCTTGCTGGTTTTGGCCGCTGCCTTTTGCGCTGGCTTCTGCTTTGCTGCCTTCTTTTTCACCGCCATGTCGCCCTCCGGGTTTTGCAGAGGCATTTGAATACCTCACCTGCGTGGAGTTCGCAGCGGGGCGGCGCCAACGTCCGGCGGCGGGTACGCTCATTTCGATCAAAAACTTGAAAGGCGGCTTCCGTGCCTCAGCTGATCACAGCCCAGACCGCTCTGTGCGGCATCGTCCTCCACCCTGCTGGACACACGAAATCTCCGTTGATGCATAACGCGGCGTTTCGCGAGATGGACATCGACGCTCGCTACGTGGCCTTCGATGTCCCACCAGAAAAGCTCCCGGAGGCGATCGCGGGCGTACGCGCCCTTGGGCTCAAGCAGCTCGCAGTTTCCGTGCCCCACAAGGTCGAGGTGATGGCGCTTCTCGATGAAGTCGACGCGGGTGCCCAACAGATTGGCGCGGTCAACACGGTGACGTTGCGCGACGGACGCCTGGTCGGGAGCAACACCGACTGGGTGGGGTCGAACCGGGCGCTTGAGCGTGAAACGACACTCGCCGGAAAGCGTGCGGTCGTGCTTGGCGCCGGGGGTGCGGCACGGGGCGTCGTGTTCGGCTTGCTCGAACGCGGAGCGACAGTCCACGTGTTGAACCGGACCGTCGAAAAAGCGGAGAGCCTGGTGAAGGATCTCGGGGCTGAGAGCGCCGGCGCGATGGGGGACCTTGTGAGCCTCGATCACGACTTGCTCGTGAACACAACGAGTGTCGGGCTTCGCAGTGATGATTCGCCGGTACCCGCAGAACACCTTCGCCAAGGCACGGTCGTCATGGACGCCGTATACGATCCAGAAGAGACCCGACTCTTGCGCGACGCACGAGAGCGCGGCGCAACCGTTGTGCACGGCAAGTGGATGCTGATCTACCAAGCGGCGGAACAGATTCGCACGTGGACCGGACGCGAAGCGCCAGTCGACACGCTAGAAAGCGCCTTCAGAAGTTAGGAAGCCGCACGGCTCACGGCGATTCAAGCCACCGATCAAGCCATCGATCTGGCTTTCGACCAAACGATCGAGCTGTTACTCGACCTCTGTCTAGGCCGAATAAGCCCACTTCTGGCGATTTTCTTCGACCTGCTCAGGGGTCGGCGGATCCACGTCTTCGTGCTCGGGGACTTCGAACTCTTCGCGGCGCTCAGTGATGACCGCGTTCAACTCGGTGTCCTTCACGAAGACTTCTGGAACCTGCTCGTCTTCGAAGATGGCTTCCCAAGGGCATTCGGGCTCACAAACGCCACAGTTGATGCACTCTTCCGGGTCGATGTAGAGCTGATTCGGAAACTTCGGATCGTCACCCTTGAACTGAACAATGCAGTCAACCGGGCAAACTTCCACGCATGCCATGTCAACTTTGTCCCTGCACAAGCTTGTGATTACCCAGGTCATCCGATCCTCTCCTTCCGAATTGAGCGCCGATCAATGTCTTCGTTGTTCGACCGTCGTGCGCGGAGCTTCGTCGTTCTCTCATTGCTGGCGGCCGCGCAACGGCCCTCCGCTGCGACGCACAAGCAATAATGATCAATAGACTATTTGAGCTTAGTCTCTTTGTAGATCACGTGCTTCCGTACAACGGGGTCGTACTTCTTGAGCTCAAGCTTGTTGGGCGTGTTGGTCCGGTTCTTCGAAGTCGTATAGAAGTGACCGGTACCTGCCGTCGACTCGAGCTTGATTTTTTCGCGCTTGCTCTTGGCCATTGCTGCTTTCCTTGGTGGTACGCGTTCAACACAAAGTACGCGGAACGCTGATGGAATAATGTGGTTTGACTCGCTGGATCTCGGCGTTTTCGTTCGGCGTTACGGAACACACGCCGATAGAATGAAGCCCGATTTACGGCGCTGCGTCCGGAACCGGCTGACCGCCTCGAGCGAACACGCGAACGCGCCTGCCGTCTTGGTCTTCGATCCGAATTCGCGAAGGCTTGCCGTCGGCTGCATTCATAACCATGACGTTCGAAGCCGACACATAACCTTCTTGTTCAACGATGCCGCCCTGCTGCGCGCCACGTCGTCCGGGCTTCAGGTGATGCTTCTGCATCCTGATCCCTTCAACACGGACGCGACCACTTTCGCGATCCACCGCAATAACTGAACCCTGCTTGCCGCGGTCTGCACCCGCGATGACCTTTACGAGGTCGCCTGTTTTGATCTTTGACATTGCTAAATCGCCTCCGGAGAGCGGTAGGTATCCCGGAGTCCGAGCCCTTCGTCAAGGCTTTCCCCCCCAGGGATGATCGTTTTTCAATCAAACCGAGCCCGAACGCCGAACTTCTCGTTTTTTCAGCGCTTTGGCAGCCCTCGCAGTTCGGAAAATGAATGGGTCAGGGTCGAATTTGCTGGGTTAGTCTTGCCCGTCATGTCGACCTGCCGCACCCGCAAATCGCTGCGATCCATGCTTCTATGCATGTGTATTCTGGCGCTCTATTCGCCCATGAGCCACGCCGAATCCGTCGTCAATCTCCCGTACCCAACGCCCGACGCGTTCGGCGTCACGCCCGCGTCCACTTTCGATGAAACCGGCAAGCGCGTTGGAGACGCCTCGATCGAAATCTCTCTGCGCGAAGACGGCCATGTCATGCTGAAAATGCTCAGCGGATACGACGACGGCGCAAGAGTCGTACTCGGCGCCGAACTCGCTCCCGTGACTGTTGCCGAAACTCGCATGCTCCGGGTGCTTCGCGAAAGTTCGCATTCCTTCGATCCCGATGGGAAGCCTCTTGTAAAACTCGACATTGATCACGTCGAAGGGGAGGCGAGTTGCACGGATCCAGGAGACAAGGCCAGCCGAAGTACGATGCCCCTGCCCTCACCAGACCGCGTGGTCAACGTGCCGCTCAACCTGCTCTTGCGGCCGCTTGGGCAAGACGGCGTGAAGGTCGTGAACACCCAAGCCTTTTTTTGTTTAGGAGGCGCGCGAGTCATGGGCTTCAACGCCGTCTTGCAAGACAAGGCAGAACCAAACGGCGCACCCGACGATCATATTCGCGAGATTCGCTACGCACCTGACGGGAAGAGCTTCATCAGCTGGGTCGCGAAGGCGGTCGCCCCAAAGATCTCATTTTGGATGAACACGCAAGACCCCGGAGCTTATGTCGCGCACCGCATGCCCCTCTACTCAAAGGGGCCCATCGTCTACGTCATCGCGGATGGCGTAGACCCGAAACGCCTGATCGCTCGTTAGAGCTCCGGTGCGGCCGCGCCTTGGTTCCGCGCCGACCGACCGACTGCAACCGTGAGTGGTGTGGTATCCACCACCTGCAAACTTTCATCGCCCGTGGCGATGAGGAAGCGGCCCATTCGCGCGACGCGTTCCTTCGGCTTGATGTCAACGGATTCGACAACATTGCGCAGCTTGGTATCGAGCAACTGGAGTCCGCGATCGCCGATCAAGAACACACGCCCATTCACGGCGACAGCGTCTTCGATCTTGCCGATTTCCTTGCGCTCTAGGCGCGACACGATTTTCGGCTTGCTTGGGTTGGCGAGATCGATGATCACTGCGTCCGCCTTCCCGAGCACAATCGCACTGTCATCGAAGCCGATGACGCGGGTGGGGTCACTCGCAATTCGCAGGTCGCACGCCAGCGCAAGAGACATCCCTGCCCCGGCGGCGGTACCGTTCACAATGGCGACGGTGGGCTTCGGCATTTCGTGTAGGAGGACCGATGCCTGGGCCCACGACTCGAGGCGATCAATCAATGCATCGATATCGGGGACTTCCGCATCACCGAGGCTGCTGATATCACCGCCGGCGCAGAATGCGCGGTCGCCAGTTCCGGTGATTGCGACGCACCGGACTGCAGGATCTGCCGCGAGTTCGCCAAGGATCACCGGCAGTCGATCGAGCATGTCTTCGTCGATCGCATTGTAGGCGTCGGGGCGATTGAGGATGACCGTCGCCACGCCTTCGG
>DUBZ01000148.1:0-4927 GCA_012960035.1 Myxococcales bacterium
GATCAAAAAAACAAAACCGCTTCGTGCTGAATGACTCAATTCACAACCCCTAAGAATACAATGGGCGAAAGCCCGACCGAGGCGACCATGGCGTAGAAGAGCTTCTACAAGACTTGGCCTCCGTTAACGCTCCCTGTTCCAAGAACCATCGCAGCGACTGTCCGTTGCGATAGCTATCTTTGTCGTTATGCTAAACTTGTCAACGCAAGTATGAACGATGGCCGGTCGTCTCGCAAACAGGTTGGCGAACCCGCTGCGCGTGGCAGCGTATGAGGTACTGGAGGTTGAGTTTACGGCTTCACACTTACGCGAGAAGTCGGCGACTGGCTCCGGCCCGCGGTACGACTCAAAGCTGCGATGCCAGCCCCCATAACATCCGGTGAAGAGCACGGGAGCATATCGATGGCCACGAAGACCAACACGAAGGCAAAGCAAAATCGAGCCGACACCGAGCGTCGACTCATCGACTCCGCCCTCGACCTGATCCAGCGCAACGGCGTGCTGGCCGGTCTGAACTTGCGCGAGGTCGCCGATGGTGCTGGGGTCAATCGCGGCAACATCTACCACTATTTCGGCTCGAGACGGGAGCTGCTGCGCGCAGCGATCACCCATCGCTTCGACGCAGTGGTCAAATCTCTGATCGCCAAACGACGGGGCGTCCCCTTCGTCGACCGGAGGCTTCAGACCTTCCTCGAGACCGACAAAATTCAAGACAGCCAACTGCGTGCCCTGCTCGTCGTCGACGGGGACAAAACCGTCGACCCGATACCGCGACACGAGGCAATGCTCAGCGCCCTGCGCCAAGACGTCATCGACGGGGACATCGATCGTACCCACGATCTTGAAGCGCTGAACGTAGCGCTCGTCGCGCTCCGCCGTGGCTACAGCATCTTCCGCAGACCGCTTGCTGCGCGCATCAATACCAATGTGAAGGACCTCGACGAGCGCGTCGCCACCATCCTACGCACTTGGCTTGAGGCAATGGCAAAGCCGCCGGCGTCCTAGCAGCCGATATAAAGAGGCGTAACGAACGCGCACGGCACGAGCCGTGCGCAGTCGCGAGATCAAATTGACATTGAATTTTTCCAACTTAGGCTCTAGAAAGAAATAACCACTTCAACTTCTTTGGAGGTGTTCGGCATGGTGTTCAGACGGTTTGCAGTCCAGCCGATGGTGAACAAAGTGCGTACTCGGTTCGCTGAAGCGACGGCACTCAAGCTGGGCTTGACGCTGTTGCTCGCGACTGGCGGCATGCTCGCCGAGCCACAACGCGCAGTCGCGGAACCCGAAGCGCCGGTTGAATTCACAGAAACAGCCGAAGCCGTCGACGACACCGGGTTGGAAGAAGAAGTAGAAGAGGTCGAAGAAGAGATCGTTGAAGCCCCGCCCGCGGCCGACACTCCGCCCGACCCCGGCGAACTTGCGACCAACGACGACGCGCTTGAACTCCCCGACGAAGAAGATCTGCCAAAGGGTATCGAAGTCATCGTCGTCCAAGCCCAGCGTCGCAGTGAAGATATTCAGACCGTCCCCGAATCCGTCACGTCGTTTTCGGCCAACGATCTTCTCGAGCAAGGACTCGAAAGCTTCACCGATTTGCAATTTAGCGTGCCGAACTTGTTCGCGGGCAGCGGCGGACTCACGCAGATCACTTCCCGTGGCGTCGGCAGTGAGATCGTCGGGCCGGGCATCGACCCGGGTTTCGCTGTCCACGTCAACAACGTATTCTCTTCCCGCGAAAGCACGGGGCTCGTTGACTTTTTTGACATCGAACGCGTCGACGTCTTGCGCGGACCCCAGGGAACACTGTGGGGGCGCAACTCGACCGGCGGCGCCGTCAACATCGTGACCAAGCGCCCGGAACACGACTTCGACGTATCGGGCGACGCCGAATACGGCTCGTTCAAGCACGGAGGAGATGCGACCCGGTTGATCGGCATGCTCAACATGCCGCTGGTTCAAGACGAGCTGGCCCTGCGCATCGCGTTCCTCACGCTTTTTGACGACGGTGCAACGCGCAGCGTGGCCGACACGAACGACCAGCGCCTCAACGGCGCCGGCGCGACTTCGATGCGGGCAAGCTTACGCTGGGAACCCACCAACGACATCACGGTGGACTTGATTGGCAGCTATGGGCGTTCGAGTAACCCGGGTCGCGCACCGAAGTTTGACGGCGACTACTTTACGCCCGCGCTGGTCACCGCAGCGGGAGCGGGGCCGGGCATCGACTACGACGGCGCCGTCGCGAACCCCGACAGTCCCTATCGCGTCGCACTCGACGAGCGACAGGAAACCAATTCGACCCTCTACAGCCTCACGCTGATCACGAAGTGGCAGGCCGAAAACTTTCAACTCGAGTCGATCTCGGGCTTCCAGAGCACCGACTTCAAGCTCCACCGTGACGCAGACGGTTCGAGTCTGCCGATCTCGACGTTGGACTTGAAGGACAAGTCGCGGCAACTCTCTCAGGAGTTCCTTGTCCATTCAACCTGGGCTCGCCGCTTCAACTACACCCTAGGCACGAACTACCAATACGACTGGACGCCCGAGACGGACGTCTTTGTGCCGAATGCGCAGAACACGGCCGACTCAGAGAACGTGTTAATCATCTACTCCAACCTCGATGGTAATACCCTTGTCGACGGATGCGACCCCGACGCTGTGCCCATTTTCCCTGCATGTCCCTTCGCCAGCTTTTCCACGGTTCGCGAAGATTTCCTCGACGCGCACACCGAAGTCAAGAATCACGTCTTCGGGGCATACGGAAACTTCAGCTATGAAGTCATCGACGACCTGACGCTCACCGCCGGCGGACGGTTCAGCTACACGTACCGCGACTGGAACGAGGAATCGACATTCCAGAGTTTTGTCCGGGTGGGGGGCCCTTTTGGCCTCCAGGTCCTTCAAGTGGGCTCCCCCAAAAAGAAGAGCTGGAAGTCTGGAACCTGGAAGGCCAGTGTCGACTACAGGCTACTCGAAGACCACAACCTGTCCGCGACCGTCAGCACTGGCTCTCGCGCAGGCGGCTTCAACTTCATCGACGAGAATTCCTTCGGTAGCGAGCAGATCCTCGCGGTCGAAGGCCGCATCAAGAGCGTGTTCTTTGATCGACGCCTGATGATCAACATCACCGGCTTCTGGTACGACTGGGATGATCCGCAAATCCGAGGCACCGAAGACAACATTCCATTCACCACCAATGCGCCTTCGGCGGAAGCCTATGGCGTCGAACTCGAATGGCGCGCGCTACCGATCGCGGGATTCGCGCTCAACGGCAGTTTCGGGTGGCTCGAAGCGAACTACGACAAAGATTTCGTGACCATCGACTCGGCCAACCCTGACTTGATCACGACGGACCCGACTGCGCGCGCGACGGTGGTCAACATCAACGGCAATCGCCTGCCACGCAGCCCGCGCTTTAGCATTTCTGCCGGCGCTCAATACGAATTCCTGCTCGACGACTATGGTTCGCTGACACCGCGAGTCGACTTCTATTACCGCGGCACGGTCTCGTTCCGGCAGTACAACGACCCGGAAGACGAACAGTCAAGCTACACTCGAACCGATGCACGCATCACATGGAAATCTGAAACCCAGCAGTACTGGGTGCAGCTCTTTGTACGAAACCTCGAAGACGAGTCCGTGAAGACGAACCAAGAATTGCTCGCGGGCATCTACCGACAGCACTACTACGACCCGCCGCGCAGTGGCGGGTTTCGCGTGGGTTACAACTTTTACTAACAGGGGTTCGCTGGAGCATGGCGAAGAGGATCGGAACTTCAAGCTGCGTTTTGGAGAAGCGGCGGAGAACTCGGACGTCCCCTTCCGGGGCCTTTCAGGCGAAACGCGCTTTGAAAAGCTCCGCGCTCAGCGGACCGGACCACGGCACGTCTCGCATCATCTCCGCCGCCATACGACCGATCTCATCACTCGTCATGACGCCCCACGCGTTTCCGCCAACCGCGATGCCTACGCGATCGTCGATTCGCTCGATATACGGGTTGCCGGTGGGTGTGTAGGAAACCATGCAAGGCAGGGCGTGGGCCTTTCTCGGTTCGAAGCCCGGCAGAAGCTTGCGAAGCATGCCTACGACGAGCTTCGGGTCTTCCTCGACACCCTTCCCGCGAAACCACGGGCCGATGCCGCTGTCTCCGGCAATGGGAGAATCGACAGAGCTTGCTGTAGCCCCTTTGATATACCACCGACCGTCTGGATACTGGAGCGGCGGCATCGCGAAGCAGACGGGCGATTTCTCCTCGCTGCCAAAGCGGCACGTTACGGTGGGAAGTTCTGGGCGCGACTCGCCCCGAACTTCGACGAGTACGGCTGTGACCCCGTAGAGGTACATCGCCAAGCGACGCTCCAAGAGCTTCGCAGCATTGGTGAAGGCCCCTGTCGCGATGAGGACCTGGTCCGCGGAGATCGCCTTGCCGTTTTTCAGAACGACTTCAATATCGCCGCTTCTTCTATTGAGCGCGACCACTTCGTCCCTGATGACCGTCGCTCCGTTCGCTTCCGCCGCACGAAGCTGCGCCTTCACCATGCGTCTCGGGTTGATGACGCCGCCGTTCGGCTCGACCAGTCCACGAGAGCCCGACTCGAAGCGAAACTGGGGAAACTCGTCGGACAGCCCCTGGTCATCCAAGTGGACCGTCTCGACGCCGAGTTCTCTGCCAACCGCGTCGATCCCATCCCAGTTGTAGTAGTGGTCGTCGCTGAAACCGGCCGGGCCGACGCGAAGGTTTGGATGTCGACGAAAGAACGAGATGCCCGTCGCCTTCTCGACCTCCTGAAATCCACGAACGGAGTCCTTCGCCAGTCGAACGAGGACTTCCTCCGAGCTGGCGAGCTCGAATTGTCGCCCCTCGTCGTAGTGGGATGCGAATGCTCCCTCGTGCTGGCTCCAGTCCTCCGGCTCCTCGGGGCC
>DUBZ01000148.1:4995-9986 GCA_012960035.1 Myxococcales bacterium
CCCACGACGACAAATCCGTGGCGCTTGGATGCCGCAGCCGAGCCGCGAGCAACCCGGGACGCGGTGAGGCCTGCGGCCTCGGCAATCACGGACCGCCTCGTGAACTTTCGAGTCCTCATCCCCTGCCCTTCCGTTGTTGTATTTCACGCTGGCGTTCGTGCCAGCGCGACAGAAACAGAAACCCGGGACATGACCCATAATCGTGTAATCCGAGGGTCTTGGCCTAGGCATCGACACTTGACTCTGAGCAATCTCACCGGGGGTAGTAAAAATAAACCCCGCTTTCCGCCACGCCGATACTAGACGTTCTGACGACTAAGCCCCGGCGGGACCTGCCACGACAACGACTTGGCCGTCTGTTCCTCTTCGATCAACTCACGATTGCGTTTCGCGAGAAGAGCAACGTCGTTGCTTTGGGCGAATCGGAACTTCAGGGTCAATCAGCGTTCCTGGGCGAACAGTTGTGGAAGGAAGCTCGCGAGGTGGTTCATTTCTTCGGCGCAGTGAATGAAAAGATCTCGCGCAATTCGACTCGGCAAGATGCGGTTTCGCAACCCGCGCCGATTCAGGAGACCGTCTATCACGTTCTCGTCTGGAAGTGCGCGAAGATGCACTTCACCGATCCAGAAGCGGCTGCGCATTTCGCAACCTTCGTTGGTTTCGCGAATCAAGTGAATCAGGTACCCGGCATCTACGGGGCGATCACTAAAGCCAGTTCGGGCGCACACGGCGGTCCCGATGCGGGCTTCTTCAAACGAAGACTCGTCGAAGCCAAACTCACGAGGTTCGCGGAACTGGATCGCTAGACGTTGAATCGACGGCCCAACGTACTCATCGACGAACGATGTGTTGCCAACATACTTCTGTCGGTACGTCAGGTCCTGGCCGTGGCGCTGTTCGCGCCATTCAGTGTAGAGGTGCGCTTGCGGGTGCCAGAGTTTGTAGCGTTCGGTTTCGTCGCCGTGCCAGGCGAACCACCAGTCGATCATCTCGGCGGTCGCCCCCGGAAACTGCGTCAGGACGGCAACGTGCACCGTGCCGTCGTCCAGACGCGCGAACCCGTTTTCGAACGGAAGATAACCCGGTGCCAACAACCGATTGACTTCGGTACGCGGAAGCGCGTCGGCCGGGTTCGACGGTCCCTCCTCCAACACCTGCTCGATGTGTTCCGGCAGCGGATCCATCTCCCAGCGAAAGAAGCGTTCGTAGGACTTCCCGCGAAGCTCGTCGCGAAGAATTCCCAGATGCACTCTTCGTTCTCGGTCGGGCGCTTTCGTTGCTGGGCTCATGATTTCGAGTCTCGATTGGTGGTTTGCTTCTCGATGCCATTGCACACGGTAGCTTCATGGTCGTCGAGGATAGGAACTTCAAGCTGCGTTTTGGAGAACCCGCGGAGTAGGTTGGACGCGTGAGTCCGGGAGTGGCTGCGTGTCCGGGCTTCGCCCTTTCTGACCGAGTGGGGCGACGCGCGCTTCGGGCCCCGGCCGGCGCTTGGAGCGCGCCCTGCTGCGTCCCTTCGGCCACGCGCTACTGGAAGCTCAGGGTCGGATACGCCTCGCCCAGCACAGACTGGCACTGTTCCGGCGCCACTCGGCCTCGCTCGGCCCACGCATCGGTCGCCTTGAGTCCCTGACCGGCAGCCGAATTGAGATCGCGCAGGATGACGCCGGGCACCTTCACGTCGCCCGCAAGCAACAAGTGATGTGACGCGTCTGTGGAGTCATAGCCGGCGCTGCGCGCGTTCGCCTCGTTTCGGCAGGCAAACACGGTGTAGGTGCTGCCCCAGCCGCCCAGGTCCTCGTCACTCAGGGACGCGACCGTCGCAGTGGTCTTCATCTCCACCGCCATGAAACCGTAGAATTCACGACCGGACGCCGCCTCGGGCACACGACCGCGAAAGACCGCGCACTGGCCGCCCTTGAGGCTCGGGTAGGTGATCATGTAGCGGGCGTCCTCGTTGGGAAACACGCCGGGCAGGCTCGCGTCTGCGGGGCGGAACATCTGCATGTCACGCTCCGACGTCAGCTGTTTGGCGAGAGCGTGGCCCACAGCGTGCTGGATCGGCCATTCGAGGACCTTGCCGTTGAGCCGCGCCTTGGTCTCGCTCGCGGTCTTCCACGGCTCGCCGTCTACCGTCACGGCGAACTTCTCGGCCTGGGTCAGGCTGGCCGGGTGGCTCTTCGTGCGGTAGATGCGGGCCAGAACCACAAAGTCGCTCTCGGTCGAGGTGAAGGTCGTCGTGAAGGTCCGTCCCGCACCCTTGTCCGCCATGTTGACCGAGGCAAAGGGCATCCCGTCCTCGCCGTAGGCCGTCAGGGCGGCGTACCGCGCCCAGGTCGGGAAGCTGCCGGTGAGCGTCGCTGTGGTGTCCTTCTTGAATGCGGTGACCCAGTACTCGACGCTGAAATCCGGCATGGCGACGTTGAGCGAGTTGGCCCGCCGATCGTCCGACGCATGCGAGAGGATGTTCCACGCCGACCCACGGTACAGCTTGTAGACGAAGCCCAGGGCCCGCTCCATCTTGGGGGCGCGAGAGTTCTCCCCAGGCTTCTGATCGACGACGCTGCCGCCAGCCTGATCCGGAACCACGTCGGGCGTGGGAGTGCAGCCTGCAACCAGCAGACTCACGGTCGTGATTGCCAGCACGATGGGCTGCCTGCCGTAGCGGGTGTAGTGGGCGTAGTGGATGCTCATCCTCATCATTGCCAAAAACGACCTAGCAGACAGCAAGCGGGCGCTCGTCAGCCTGTTTGTCGCCCCTTTCCTACTCTCTGGTGTGGGCGGATAGGAATTTTGAGCTGCGTTTTCCGCCTCACCGATACTAGGCGTCGAGGATAGGAGCTTCAAGCTGCGTTCTGGAGAACCCGCGGAGTAGGTTCGACGCGTGAGTGGCGAGTGGCTGCGTGTCCGGGAATCGCAAGAATGCACTCGAGAATTCTCGCCGCCTCATCGAGACGACCAGAGAGGCGTGCGATCTCCGCGTTTAGTTCATGCAGTTGGATCCTTCGCGGATCTTCGTCTTGAAGAGTACCTGCCTGTGACAATGCCTCGCCCGCAAACTGCTTTCAAATGCCTCGGGACTCACGCCGCCAAGGTGGTTGTGGCGCCGGGCTGGTACCTGACAGGGACTGGAACTTCGTTTGCCGCACCCTATGTAACTGGGACTGTGGGTCTAATGCTTTCGGTAAACTCGTGCTTGACCTTTGAAGCAGTGCCAGGAGTTGATAGCGGCAATGTTGATTCGATATGGAGAGGCCAAAATCGGGATAGGCAATATTAGCCCGTCGCGTGCCTCCCGATAGGAACTTGACACAACGCCCGCCCGCCACCGGGCTTCTCTCCCCGGCCGCCGATTTGACATATCGTCCCGGATCAGCACGTTTGGCTGTATCCCGCCAGCAGCATTCGGTCACCTGGCGGACGGCTTCGTCCTTGAATTCGGGGGTAAATCGTTGACGACCCATGGGACTCCGTCAGATAGCCCAATGCTAACCATCCTCGTGTCCACGTTTTCAGGGGAAGTCCAATCGGGCCGGGGATTGGAAGCGAATCACTTACCCAATGCCCTAGAGCGCCCTTGAGCCCGGGACGGGGTTGATATGTTTCGTCTGGGAGCGACTTGTCAGAAGGCCTTGTATCGGTGGTGCAGCAAACGCTGCCTATATTGCCTCTCCGCTCACCTCGGAGTACCGTTCTGGGTGGAAGAGAGCGCTGCTTTGAAAATGCTGACATCGAAGAAACAATGGTGAATCGAAGGGCTTGGCCGCACGGCGGCCGCGTCGAATTCAGCGGCCGATCGGCTTCCCTCACCCGCTGCGCCGCATTCACGTTGATTGAGTTAATGCTCGTGATCGCGATCATCGGCATCATCGCCGCCATTCCGATCTCCCTTATAATCGAAGCTTTGGGACTGAATTCCCAACCCACCGTCATCGAATCGCTGCGTACCGTCGCCCTCGCCCAAACCGTTTATCGCGGGGGCGACCTGGATGCGAATGGCGTTAACGACTACGCCCCAAGCCTCTCACAGCTCGCCGGGCACTGCTCATTGAATGGGACCTTTGATCCCTGCGGTCCACCCAACCCCAACCTCCCGTTCTTCTATCTGCCGCCTTCCCAATATTCCTTCCAGATGCTGGGCACGGAGCCCCCTCCGAACGCAGCCTTCCGTGTGCTCGCAGCGCCAAAGAAGGCGTTTCCGCATCACCCACTATTGACCATCGATGAGACAGGACGAATTTTTTCTGCGTTCGGAAAGATTCCCACCACCGGAGACACGGTGGTCGATGAGGGAACCGGGGATCTTTCGAACTGTGCTGCCGGCTGCGAGGGCGACATCACAATCGCGATACATGACCTCGCCGCGATCGCCGCATTCGAAGCAGCACTGCGAGATCTCGCAACCAACACGATTTTGCAACTCGCCTCCCTGATCACCCCTGGCCAGTTGATTCCGGAACCCGACCCGATCCGAGATGCGGCCATCCTGCTGAGCGACAGCACATCGGTTGAGGAACCGCTGTTCCTGGGACTCGACGCGGATGGAAGCGGGCTCGATTTCGCGTCATTTTTGAATGCAGACCTCTTCGACTTGTCACGCACACTGGCCGCCACCTTGCCCGCCGGAAGCCCAACCGCGCCCCCCTCTCCGACTGTGGCCACCGACGCATCCGTTGCTGCGCTGATCGCGACCTACCAAGATGACCTCGCTACGGCACTCGAGTTCGACCCTGATTCCACACCGCCGAAAGTACCTTCCGCGGAGTTGACCGGAGATCCTGTCGCGTTCCTACTCGCAATCCTTGCTGCTGCCGTCCCATCACTGGGAGCCAAAGGTCTCCTGTTCGTTTCCGCGGGTCTCGTTGCCCTAGGGACCTACGCCTTGTCGCGCCGGAGACGCCTAACGGGAGCCGTCGAGGATAGGAGCTTCAAGCTGCGTCCTGGAGAACCCGCGGAGTAGGTTCGACGCGTGAGTGGCGAGTGGCTGCGTG
>DUBZ01000149.1 GCA_012960035.1 Myxococcales bacterium
AGGACATTCAAGCTGCATTCTGGCATAACGTCCGAGCCTGGGCGTTATGTTAAATCCCTAGGGGATCCCGTGACGGGGCGTAGACGTGCCCCGCAGCTGGGGCCAAAGTCAACGCACACCTGCCGGTACCCGCACAGATATCGGCCAGCGTGCTCCCCTGCAAGTCGCAGCTCTTGCAGAGCCGGCCCACCAGGCCCAGGGTCGATAGTGCGAACGCGTGATAGAGCTCGGGGAGTTTTTCGATGATGTCATCGAATTGGAAATAGCCCGGGTTTGGCTCGGAAGTCATAGGCCCTCTGACTTGGCGAGTACGAGGAATTTCATGTTAAACCGCTCACTTGTGTAGGAGTTTCTTCTCGTAGAAGATGAGCCCGAAGCTGCCCAGGGCCCCTCGCTCGACCTCTGAGTAACCTTGCTTCAGATAGAGCGCGCTGCGCAGCCCTCTGCTGAACTGCCGTATCGAGGTAGAGGCTAGGATGTTCAAGCGGGCTCCTGGCAGGGCGTCCGGGTATGGGCGTTGTGTCAAGTTCCTATCTCCTGGCCGGGGGACGGGGCGCTGATCGATCAGGCGATGTCGCAGCGCGCCTCGGGCTGAAATCGCGAGAATGTGGTGAGCCGACGCTCTCAAGCAGAGTTCAGTCGTGCGGCGAGACTGCGGAAAACGGGTGAGCGCTTGCGTTGCAAAATTGCATACGCCGTGTTGCCGGATCGGTCTGGCAGGTCGCCACGGGGCTTGAACCTGATCAACATCTTGAAGTGCTCGAGTGCGGACCCCTTCTTAAGCATGTAGTGCAGCGCCGTCATTCCGTGTGGATCCTGGAAGTTCACATCGGCCCCTAGCGAGAGGAGTGTCTTGGCGGCTGCAAAGTGACTCCATTTAATTGCGCCGAGAAAGGGTGTCTCCTGCTCGACGATCGGGTCGATCTCGGCACCGAACTCGACGAGCCGCTTGATCGATGCGCTGTCGTCGTTGAACGCGGCCGCAAAGAGGCAATGATTCGGCTCGGCGCCGCGCTCCAGCAGGAAGCGTACGAGCTTGGGATTGTGGCTTCGGCCGACCGCATGCCAGAGTGGCGTCGCTCTCCAGTCGCCCTCGAAGAACGCGGCGCGATCGATATCGAAGCCCCGCTCGAGCAGCGCACTGGCGCACTTGATGGACGCGCTGGGTGATTTCTCTCGCCGCGACGGATCGACCATGCAACAGAGATGAAATAGATCGCGCCCCTTTGGATCACGGTGGTCGCGGAGAGTCGGGTTCTCATCCAAACCAACGGCGATCGTCTGCCAGTCGAGTTCCTTGATCGCTTCGAGCATTCGTGTCTTCGAGATCAATGGCTTCTATCTCCACGTCTCTCTTCGTGAGATTCGCGTCTGAAGTCTAGGGCAAGGCGAGACCATTATGGCCCAGGCGGGCTTGTCGGAAAACTGTCAGAATCCCTAGCGATAACCCCATGAAAGGACCATCAGCATGCACCATGGCAATCGATCGGGCGCTCTCATTCTCCTTGTCATCTTCGCCCTTGCCTGTAGCAAAGCGGAGAAACTGGCGAAGCCAGCAGGCGCCCAGGCGGTGCCCACTCGAATCTCCGATCGAGGTGTTCAGGAGCACGGCAAGGTGTGGCCGCGGAGTATCGATTCGGCGTATAGGGGATAGGACATTCAAGCTGGGTTCTGGCACAACGTCCGAGCCTGGGCGTTAT
>DUBZ01000150.1:0-1295 GCA_012960035.1 Myxococcales bacterium
CCAGCCCATCGGGACGTCGATTGAATGAAAGGAGCATTGATTGCTCATGGGCATGACGCAGGCAATGCGCGGATGGCTGGTCGCGGCATTCACAAGGCGAGTCAGCCAGGCGGGCGTGACGACCGTATCGCTGTTGAGCAGCGCGACCATGTCGCCTCTCGTTTCATTGAAGCCACGATTTGCATTCTTCACGAAGCCCAGGGCCGTTTCGTTCCGTTTGACTTCGACCGGCATGGCGTGGGGCATCGCCGCCCAATCCTCGATGCGACGACGGACAAAGGCATCGCTGCCATCATCGAGAATCAGAATTCGAGCGTTGGGGTAAATCGTGAAAGCCTCGACCGACTCGAGGCACGGGCGCAGCACATGCCATTCATTGTGGACCGGTATCACGATATCCACCGCCGGCACGGAGGCCGGCGACGTTGTGGCAACCGATAGCGTCTCTTCGAGATTGGGACGCATCCGAATCATCGGAAGCTGCCGGTCCGCTTTTCTCAATTCGTCGCTCAACCGATCAATCCCCACATTACCCTATGAATCGGAGTCCGCGGCCCGGGCTCCCCTGGCTCTCCGACTCAGCGACCCGACTTGATTTTCCACCGGATCACTCGCCGCTTCTGTCGCGCGCGCCGCGCCAGGCGAAACGCATCCGCATAGCCGGCCAGAACCGCTCGATCCGCAACGAGCACATAGCCCAGTCTGGCAACTTCCATCGCGACAATGAAGGGCAAATCGCAAATAAATGCCAACAGAGCTTCGTTCTTGATCATCTCAAGATAGCGATTTTTGAACGAGTGGCGGCGAATATTCAGCTCAACCCCATCTCGCTGTCCCCGACGCCAGCCACGAACGTGAACCCCCACCGCATCGGCAACGTAAAGGCTAGACAAGCCAAGGTTCCGGGCTCGCCATGCAAGGTCCGTGTCCTCGTGGTAGACGAAAAAATCCTCGTCAAAGATCTCACCCTCGACCGCGAGGGACGGCAAGATCGCTCGACGGATCATCATTGCCGCTCCGCTCGCCGCAAAGACCGTCTCGGTCGAGTCGAATCGACCGTCATTGGGCTCTTCGCTCCCGCGATCACGATAGCGTCTCGTTCGACCCCGCTCGATTCCAGCGCTGTCGATCAGTCGGCGTTGGCGCTCGGCATCCTCGCGATTCCAGCTGCCCCGCAGCACGGCGAGTTCACCCACGGCCACCATGCCAATGGCGACCGCCTCGCCATGCAGCCAGTTACCATACCCCTGATGAGCTTCAATCGCATGACCAAAAGTATGACCCAGATTTAAGAT
>DUBZ01000150.1:1305-1696 GCA_012960035.1 Myxococcales bacterium
CGCGAATCAGCGCCTCCGCGAATCCCGCCTCGAGATTCACATCGGGATTCATCACGAGTACGAACTCCGCTCCCGGACAGACCTCTTCGCTCCAGTCGATCACACGATTCGCGCCGCTGGCATACCCCAGGTTCTCGGGGAACAGCCACTCGACGTCCGCGTTGGCCTCTCGAAGCTTCTCCGAATCGTCCGTCCGACCCGCATGGTCGACGACGATGATCTTCGCCGGCGGAAGCGTTTGAGCACGCAGCGACGCGAGACTCTCTTTCAGACCCGGGTCGGCACCAAAGTGAATGATCCCGGCCGTGTACGCAGAGCCATTCGCCATTTGCGAATCGCACCCCTCTCAATAGTTTCGAATGACGCTTGATCGGACCGACGATATCAGAGT
>DUBZ01000151.1 GCA_012960035.1 Myxococcales bacterium
ACTCGCGCCCGCTCGGGTCGGCGAGGGCGAATTTGTCGGGGTCGGCCTGCGCAAAATTCCAGAATCCCATCTCTGCCATTTCGGGGGTCTCCGTGTTGTGGAACGAGCGAGGGCCTTCGTTCGAAGAAGGTCTCTAGGGTAGAGAACTCGGGCCAGTTGCGACGGTTTCTTCGAGACTTTCCTGTCACCGACTCAAGCAACGTCCTCGAGAATCGCGTGCGCGCTGTTGTATCCAGGAAGGAAGGTCACCCCCGGGCCCGGTGCGCATCCGGATCCGCACATGTAGAGATTGGGGACAGGCGTTCGATAGCCACCATCTGATCCCATCACGGGTCTGAACTCGATCAGATGTTCGGGGTGGATCAGACCGTGCGTGAAGTCACCGTTGGTACATCCGAACATCGACTCATAATGATACGGGGCAAAGGTGGCGTGATGCAGAATAGACTCTCTGAAGTTGGGCGCATAACGTGTGACCTTGTCGATGATTCGGTCTCCCATCACGTCTTTCAGCTTGCCGTGTTCGGACCGAGGTGCGGTCACCGGGAAGTGATAGGCAAAGAGGGTCGCCGCATGTTTGCCGGGGGGTGCCAGACTGTCGTCGAGGACGCTCGGAATCTGAAATCCCACGCAGACGTCGTCGGGCACCTTGCCTCGCCGACACTGATCCCAACTGCGCTCGAGCAGCTCGGCGCTGTTGAAAATTCCCATCTGCCCACGCATCTCTCCCTCGTTGAGGAAGGACCATTCTTCAGTGAACTCCGGCAGTTCCTCGAGTGCCACCTGCATCTGCACATAGGCGCCGCGATGATCGATCTGTTTGATTGCGTAAATGAAATCCGCGGGTAGATCCGCTTCGTCCATGAGGCCGGTGAAGGTCGCCGTGTGGTCAAGGTTGGACACCGTGACTCCCGAAGTCACACGTTCGCCACCCCGCAGCTCGACTCCCACAGCCTTTCCGTTCTCGGTGAGGACCTTTTCGATTGTCGTATGCAATCGCAGCTCGCCGCCGAGCTCTTCAAAATACTCTGCCAGCCCTTCCGATACCGCGCCGAGCCCGCCCTTCAACTTGTGCATGTCCGCCGGGGGGTGTCGCCAGGCTATAGGCGAGACAGGCGGCACTCCCCGGTGTGTACGGTCCCTTGTACGCAGACTGCACACCCAGGAACGCCAGGAATGCGCGCATCACCTTGTGTTTTCCGGGATCAGGGAAGAACTGGTCGATGACGTCCATGGCGCTACCGAAAAAGACCTGCTTGATCGCTTCGCGTTCCCGCCCTGGTGCGGCGGCGTCCAGGATGTCGCTCAAACGTTTTGGCTTGGCGAGGGGCTCGAAACGATTCATCGCGTTCGCCGGTGCCTGCACATATTGAAACAGTTCGAGCATTCCCTGGGCGGCGTCGGCGCCATGCATTTCGATGATGTGTTGGGCTTGGCGCATTCCATCGACGTAGAGGATCACTGGGGGATCCCCGGGATCGCCGATATTGCACGACATGATTTCGTGCTCGATCGTGTTGAAGCCGTGCTCGTGGAGCTTCAAGTCCTCGACAACACGGTCGGCCAGCGGAAACATCGTCGATCCCGCGATCTCGAACTTGTAGCCATCGAAGAGTTCGACGGTCGAGCACATGCCGCCGACGTATTTGTTCTTCTCGATACAGAGAACGCGCATCCCGC
>DUBZ01000152.1 GCA_012960035.1 Myxococcales bacterium
ACAGATATTCCCCGCGAAGCTGGAGACAGGCGACACGACCCGAATGATGGGTGTACTCGCCATCGTAGAGCGCGTCTCGAACGCCAGTCCACTTCGGAAGTCGCCTACTCAAGAACTGGCGAAGTCCCTTGATCCAACCCGCATCCATGTCCTGATAGCCCGGCGTGAGCTCGGTCAGCTCCAAATCACGATCGACGTGCTCCTGGTAGTAGTCGGGATAGGCATACTCATGGAGATAGCTTCCGATCACCGCCTGAGGCTCGTCCCACTCCGTGACCTGGATCGCAGCAATCTCGTGTTCTTCGCCGACCCAGGCGTTGAAGCCCATGAAATTGACGAAGTTGGTACCCAACAGGAGCAGTTGGGCCATGATCGCATTGTTGTCGTTTTGCTTGGAGAGATGGCAGTCTGAGCAGGTCTTGGTCTCGGTTTTGCGAACCGTATGCGGGAAATGGGGCGCAAAGGCCTGGGCGCTGTAACCAGCCGATGAGGTCGGTTGCTGCTGAATATAGACTCGGTTTCGATTGGCATCCGTCGAGGAAAGAACGAGCCCCGAACTCGATCGGATCGGCGCGATGATTCCGTCCTTGACGGTGCCATGCTTGCCGAGCTGGAACATCTGGTCCCGGGCGACCTGGGGATTATAGGTCGCAAAATTGCGCGAAACCTTGGCGTCGTATTTGTGCGTCTCGGTCTTCCAGTTCGCCTGGATCGACAGATGGCAGCCAGCGCAGGACGTGACCCATGAGCTATGACACGAGAAGCAGGCCAGGTCATCGTCGCCATGCGCGCGGCTCGCCTTGTCGACGGCGGTGCCCCAATCCGTGCCGTCGCCCTTCGCCATCAGCTTGGCCCGCGCGGCTTTCTCGTTGTATTCAGGATTGCCGGGCGTGACGGAATCCCGAACCTGGCTGACCTGGAATTCCTTGTGGGGCGGCAAGATCAGTCGCTGATAGAGCTTGCCACCGCGCCATTCGAAACGATCTCGATTGTCGGCGTTCTTGAGTCGCGAGATATCACGGCCACCTTCGGGTGAGGCTGGCCCCGATGTCAGCAGGTCCGCGTAATAATCCGGGGTGCCGTGACAATCGCGGCATCGGATATTCACTTCCGCCGCGACCTCGCCGTGAAGCTCACCATTTCCGTGAGCGTCGTCCGCAAAATGACAATCGGCACATTGCATGCCGATCTCGGCATGGATGTCGCGCATGTGAACAGCGCGCTCGAATTTCTCCTTGGTCGGAAGATCATCCGGAATCGATTGACCCGCAGCGTCGAGCAACGTTCCGTCCCTCGAGCGCTGGTAGACGGCGCGGAAATTCCATCCATGGCCATGGTAGTCGGCGAACTGGGTGTCCTTGGCCAGAGGATTGATGTCCTTCCAGACTTCGGCCGTAAACTCGACATCGGCCCACTTGCCCTTATAAGAAGCCTCTTCGGGGTTCCGTTCCAGTACTTCATGAATCTCGTCGATCTTCGGATAGCGCTGTTTCTCGGGCCACATCAGTGGTGCATCGGACTCGTAGTCCCACATCGTATATCCGAGATACGGATTCAAGAACATGTTCGGCTGATGCATGTGGCAGTTCATGCATTGCGAGGTCGGTATGGCTCGGCTGAAGGGGTGCCGAAGCGGATGACCCCACTCCTTTTCGCCCTTGTCGTTCTTCAGCTCGG
>DUBZ01000153.1 GCA_012960035.1 Myxococcales bacterium
CCGCGAACGTCTCTTGCGCCGCATCGAGGATGCGCCCTTGTACGTCCGCCGGGTTGTCCGAGAGACCCTTGCTTGTTCGCATGAATAATATTCTTGCACGATTGAACAACTCGTGCCACTCTGATCTTGGCTAGATTCAGATCCTGTGGCAGAGCGAGGCGATATGGAGCATCAGGATCCGATCACGCGACTGACGGCGCTGAACGCGCGGCCAGCAAGCCGGCGATGGCGCTTGCTGATCGTGGTGATCGTTTTCATTCTCGTCGGTGGCGTGTTACGCGATGCCCTCGGCATCGAATGGAGCACCGAAGGCGTACGCGCGCTGGTCGCGGATGCAGGCGTATGGGCGCCGATCATCTTTATCGCGCTGCTGGTATTTCGCGTTCTGTTGGTCCTGCCGTCGGTGATGCTCTTACCGGCAGGTGGATTGCTCTTTGGAGGCGTTGAGGGCTCGATCTTCGGAATGATCGGGCTCACCCTCTCAGGGCTGCTCAACTATGGGCTGGTCAAATGGGCGGGCCCGCAATCCTTTCACGCCCGCATACCACCGCGTTTTCAGGGCGTTCTCACGGTTGCGCGCTCGAAGGCGGGCGCGGGTGCCATCGCGGTGATCTCGGCCTACCCATTCGGTCCGATTACGTTTTCGCATCTCGCTGCGGCGATCGCCGGAATGAGTTTTGGCACCTTCTTCGTCGCGGTCGTGCTCGGGTCGCTCGTGCGCTCGGCCACGTTCTCGTTCTTCGGTGCTTCGCTACTCGAATCCGATCGACTCGTCTGGTCGACAATGGCGATGGCCGGTGCGCTCGTCATTCCTCTTCTGGTGCCCCGTTCGCGGGAATGGCTCCGACAGAGTTTCGGGCTCTCCTCTGCTGACGAGGAATTCTGAAGCGGCCCGACGACTCATTCTCGTGGGCTTGGAAGATCCTGACATTGGTCGAGATACTTGAAGAGTATGCCCATCACCATCTCTTGTGCACCCGGTACGTCCTTGGGAACGCCTCCGTAGATGGCAGCCGAGATCGGAGTCTCGTTCGTCGGATTTAGCGCGTACTGAACTGCTTCGGCGAGGTCCTTTGTGAATCGCTCGACGACTCCTGGCTGGGTCTGGGGTCGAGTGACGCACATGTGAATCGCGTTCGGGTATTGCTGCCCATTGAATCGCCAGCCGCGTTCCTTCATGAAATCGTTGAGGTGGTAGATATCGAACTTGTCGGACGTGAAGGAGAAACAAAAGGTCGGCTTACCCATCATCTTGAGTTCCGGATGAGACCGGACCGCGTCCTGCATGGCAAAACTCGTCTCGAAGATCGCCTTCGCGTATTTCAGGTATCCCTCTTGTCCAAGGCTGACCATCGAGGCCCAGGCTGAAGCCAGCAATCCCCCTGAGCGGCTGCCTGCAATCCCGGGCGAGTTGTACTTCCCGCCAGGCCATTCCGGCGTCGCGAAATACTGAAATCGGCGCAGAGCTCGATCTCGACATAGCAGCACGGACGTTCCCTTGAGCCCATAGCCGTATTTGTGGGTGTCCGCAGAGATGCTGGTCACGCCCGGTAGTCGAAAATCGAAGATTGGAATGTCATATCCCAATCGCTCTCCCCAGGGAAGAATGAAGCCGCCGAGACAGCCATCGACATGTAGACCCACGCCGTGTTCGATCGCGAT
>DUBZ01000154.1:0-314 GCA_012960035.1 Myxococcales bacterium
ATTCCTTCATGTACAGCACCGAGCCCATCGGCGGCTTGGGTGAGATCGACACATCGGTGTGCCATAGATTCGCCCGACCTCCCGCCTGCCCATTCAGAACGACGACCTCCGGATGCTCCTCGAGAACAGGCAGATAGGCGGGGTGATCGGTGAAGACCGGAGCGAGCTGCGCGCTGAAGTCGATTTGCTGCTGGGGCGAGATCTTCTGCCCGCGCAAGAATATCACCTTGTGTTCGTAGAGAGCATCCAGGGTTGTTTGGACCGATGCGTCGTCGAGTTTTTGGGATAGGTCGAGGCCGTGTAACTCGGCGCCG
>DUBZ01000154.1:411-1648 GCA_012960035.1 Myxococcales bacterium
CGTACGCGTTGAGCTCCCCTGCCATTGACGGGGGACCCTGCGCGAGGCTCCTTAACATGACGTCGATTGCAAGCGTGAGGCGAAACTCGAGCACAGATCGGGGGAGTGATGGGTTCGCTTCCTGAAGAAGCGGGACTAGGCGATCGACGCCGCCGGGCCACCTGTCGATCACAAATTGCTGGTCAAGGTCTCCATCCGCTTGTATGCGATGGATAAAACGCAGGTACCGCAGTCCCGGTTCTTCGCCTTCGGCCAATAGATCGACCTGCGGTTGAATCAACGCGCTGAGGACGTCGCGGGTTGTGGGTGGGGCGGGGCGGTTCGCCAAGGCATCGAGAAGCTGCCGCCGATTTTCCATCAGACTCGGCATCTGTCTCTGGAGCAAGGCTTCGACCAGTGTTTGCTGGGTGCCAAAGTGATAGTGGAGCGCCGCCGGGGACAACTTCGCCTTCGCGTTGATTGCCCGGAGTGAAACGCCTTCCAAGCCGTGTTCGGCAAAGAGCGTCTCAGCGCAGTCCAGAAGGTCTTCTCGAGCGGATGGGCGTCCCATGCGGTCGATCTTAACTTATCAATTGATATTATCAAGTGATAAGTTAGGATTGAGCTTCTTTGATGGCCGCAGGGAGAGTCCGAGCGTGCCAAAGAGCCGCAGCCGACGAGCGAACAAGGAGAATTGAATTGACCGACCGTGTGATCGTGGACATTTGCGAGGGAGTCGCACATGTCCGAATGAACCGTCCAGAAAAGAAAAACGCACTCGATGCCCAAATGTTCGACGGCATTTTGAACGCGGCGCGCCAGTTGGGTGAGGATCGCAGCCTTCGTGCCGTCGTACTCTCCGGCGAGGGTGACGCATTTAGTGCAGGCCTCGATGTTTCGAGTCTCGGCGAGATGGCGACCGGCGCATTGAATCCCGAGACCGAATCCATTCAAGCAGCCACTCGTGATCTGAGTCGCGACGGTGCCAACCGTGCGCAACAGCTCTCCTGGCTGTGGCACGAACTGCCCGTTCCGGTGATTGCCGCGGTACAGGGAGTCGCATACGGGGGTGGTCTCCACATTGCGCTGGGCGCTGACATTCGCCTTGTTTCGCCGACTGCCCGACTGGCGTTCGTCGAGATCAACTGGGGCCTCGTTCCCGACCTTTCTGGAACGCAATCCCTTCGCCGACTCGTTCCGCTCGACGTGGCCAAGAAGTTGATCTTTACTGGCGAAGTCATCGGTGGCGCGAAGGCTG
>DUBZ01000155.1:0-311 GCA_012960035.1 Myxococcales bacterium
CCCGCGTCGTAGTTACGTTGCTTGTAATTGAAAGGGGCTTTGCCGAATGTCCGGTCATAGTAAAGTCTGCGCATACTTCGACGCGGAACATTGAGGTCGCGAGCGCCAACGTTCATCGTTTGCCCGTCGCGTCGTGTTGCGACCCACCCCTTTTTCTTTAGTCGTTCCTTATCCTTGATCGTGATTTTTTTGACGATGATTTTGGCAGCAGAATCAGCATGGTGCGCCCCGGTACTTGCGCTGCTCACTTCGCGCGCGGACTTCTCGCTTCCGGCAGAATTCGACTTCGCCCCAGGAGCGGGCTGATTTGG
>DUBZ01000155.1:332-52863 GCA_012960035.1 Myxococcales bacterium
CGAGTAAATCGCATACATCGGCGCCCACGTCAGAGGGAATCGGTCGATTCTCGCCGCGACTGCGCCCCAGGAGATCAGCAGATGAAAGATCAGAAATACGGAAACGGCGTGCTTGTTCGGCATGTGGAAATCTTGACATTGTTGGAACGCGATTTCCATCTAAACCATTCACCTGCCGTTTCGAAACAGGGGAGGGAGGATCGTGCAAACAGCCGGCCTTTGAGTCCAGACGGGGTCGATCCGCGGCGCTCAATCCAAGCGGGGGGTGGGAGCTGGGCCGGTCGCGGGCGCTTTGAGTCGCAGCGTTCACGACCGAGGTTTGACGTCGTTGCTTGGCGGTAACACGGCGAAATCGGTTGAGGTTGTCGTTCCGCAATGTTGATTTCGACGTGGGGTCACGTTGCGCGATTGGCATTCGGCTTGGCGACCTGCGTGTCGTTGGAGTTTTTCGCGTTGGTTTAAAACCGGGGCTAACGTCGAGTGGGGACACAACTTTCGATAGGGGAGAACCTTGATGCGTGATCGAGTTCTGTTCGTGATGGTTGGGATGACCTGCGCGGTGGCAATCGGGTGTGTTTCGGCGAAGCAGTTGTATCCCGGGAGTGCTCGGCCGGCGGAAGAAGTCGGTGTCGTCAAGATGGTGGTGAATGGCGCCATTACGTCGATCTCGGGACGGGAGTTGGAAGGGAGTGCTTATGTATTGCTTCCGTCGACGTATCGGGTTGAGTTTCGAGTCGTGGTGATGGCGGGTGAGTTTTTTGACGCGTTCGAGGGCTCGAATCAGCGGGTCGTTGTTCCCTGCGAGATCAGTCTTGACGTGCAAGCCGGGCGGGAATATCACGTATCGCGAACTGCGCCGAAGCAAACTCTCAAGACAGGGGGAAGTACGGAAACAGCAGACGGTCGAGTCCATACGAATTACGCAAAGAATATCTTCGTTAATGAAGTCGGTCCCGATCGAAGAGTTGTGGAATCGTTCCGGGCGGACTGCGAGTGGCCACGGATCGAAGTGATCTAGGCCGAACTCATAGAACAGAATGTTGAGCCTAGTTTCTGAGCCCTAGCGTCCGGCGTTTGTGGACCCACGAAGTGCCGATTCGAACTCGGATGCAATTTCCGTGGGATTGTTCAGCTGTCCGACGTCCGTAGTCACCCCCAACCGCACCCGGCCGTTATACGAAAGCATGCTCATCCCAAGACCGACATTTCCCGCGCACGGCACCCAGAACATCACGTCCTCGATCGCGCTGCCGCAGAAGTGAAGTTGTTGCTTGGGCCCCGCAAGGCTTGTGATCACGAGCGTGGCTTTGCGGCTAAAAAGTTCGACACCGAGGACTTCCATCCAAGTGGGCACACGTCCAAGCGCGCGCAACATCGCGAACCAGCCAAGCGCTTCGGGCGAGGCTTTGATGCGCGCCATCGATTCACGGACGCGGTCTAGCCGCGCTTCGCTGTCCGCGATCCCGACCGGCATCGGCATGAACACAAGCCCGAATTTGTTGCCGAGTGCGCTGAGCGGTTCGTCGCCGCGCAGGTTAACCGGGACGACACCGCGAAGTTCAAGGCCCGACTCAAACTGAGGGTCTTCTTCAAGCACTCGACCCAAGGCGCCGGCCGCAGCACTGAGCAGAACTTCGTTGACCGTGCCCGAACTTGCTCGACCTATTTGCTTGATGTCCTCGAGCGCAATGGGATTCGACCATGCAGCTCGCTTGGTCCTGCCAAGTGGGGTCGAGAACCGGGTGTCGGGATCGGAACGGCTGACCAGGAAATTCGCAAAGTGCGCGATGGAGCGCGCGGCGGTTCTGGTTCCGAGCGCAACGCGCCGCGCAATGGATGCCCGCTTACCAGAATGCGCCCATTCGGCGGCGGCGGTCGGAAAGGTAATCTCCGGTGGCTCGTCCGAAAGACTCAATAAGATGCGAAGCAGCGCAATGCCATCGGCGATGCAGTGGTGGACGCGAACGACCAATGCTGCACCGGCGGAAGAAGAATCCGAAGCGCGCTCCCCGGACGTAACTCTTTCGTCGTACATTTCGACGTACTTCTCAACGTACTTCTCAACGTAGTAGATGCGCCAAAGAGGACGGTCGGCCGGGAGCGACTGTTCCATGAGTCCACCGACGAAAGACTCGAGCTCCGACTGATCTGCCGGGTCGTCGAGCTTCACGACTTCAGTCTGACGCGCGATGTCGAAACCTGGATCGTCTTCCCAATGAGGAACTCCAAAGGCGAACTTTGGGGTCACGATGCGTTGCTGTAGACGAGGGTAGGGGAGGAGCCGGTCGACGAGTCGCGCTTGGACCTTCGCAAACGGCACGCCGCGTTCCAAAGTAAGGATCGCCGTGATGATCATGCGATTGTTGTCGCGGTCCACGCGAAGCCAAGCACTGTCCGCTGCGCTCAAAGCATGCAGGGGAGTGCGGTGGGGACCTGCGCCCGGTGCGCGATTGCGCTGTGAAGAGTCAACATTCGACACGTCGCGCACGATATCCGATCGCGCCTCGCCAGCAATCAAAGGAACACGCTGTGGCGGGTTCCGCATTGAAGTGGATGGCAATGGTTTCGGCATCGACGAAGGTAGGGGCCCTGCGAACCAGATCCACCTCGCAGGCTTTTTTCAGGTCCGCGACAACGCAGTGACTGGCGGCGGCAGACTGCAGTACGGCCTCGCCGCGGGCGACGCGCGTTGTAGCCCGAGCCGTGGAGTCGGTCTCAACTCCACCTGCTCGGGCAACGGCATTCAATAGACGCGTAGCGCGGACGCTCGTTTGGTCCGAGCTAGATCTTCTTGACTAGAGCTTCGGAATCGAAGCCAGATCGATCGGCAGTTCCGCTCGTCCGTAGCGCTGGGCACGATCGGTGAGCTGGGCCTCAGCACTTTCGACACCGATCATGATGATGAAACGCTTTTCGCGAACTCCATCCAGGGCGTACGCGGCAAGTTCGTCGAGGTCCTGAAACTTCATCTCGTAGCCAGCTTTCTTCGCGGCTTCAGCAAATTCCTGCACGGTCGGAACCGGATCGGTCGGGATTTCTCGGGCCAGATCCTTCGGCCGATTGCGGTCCGTGGTCCAAATGCCGGTGTCGAGCATGCCGCCCGATGGGTAGAAGAGAGAAGCGCGAAGGTTTGTGCCTTCACTCTCGAGCTGCGCACCAAGACACTCGGTGATGATTGAAACCGCTGCCTTGCTCGACGCGTAGACCGACTGATAGGGCAGGGGCGAGATGCCACCGTCCCCGGAAGACGTGTTGATCACATGTCCCTCTTCACCCGACGCGATCATGCGCGGGACGAAGGACTGGATGCCGTGGACCACGCCCATCACGTTTACTCTGTGTACCCAAAGCCAGTCGTTGACCGTTGTCTCCCAGACGTTTGCCGACGGTGCGGCAACGCCTGCGTTGTTGAAGAGGAGATGACAATTGCCGTGGGTCGCGTAGACCTGGTCGGCAAGACTCTCCACGGACTGTGGGTCCGAAACGTCGGTCACCACGCCAGTGACGTCCCCTTCGAATGCGTCGAGTGCGGTCTTGAGCGCAGCTTCTTCAACGTCGGCGACGACCACTTTCGCGCCTTCGGCCAGGAGCGCGCGAACGATCCCGGCACCAATTCCACTCGCTCCGCCCGTGACGACGGCAACCTTGTCGCGAAAGTCTTTCATCTTTGAATCTCCTTAAGGAATGTCTGAGGGATGGCTCGGGATGGGGAAGGGCCTGGCTCAGGCCGGGCCTCGGTCCGGGCGACTCAGTGAAGCGGAATCGATGGGTTTCGGCAATTGAACGCGAGTCGCGGGGGCTGGTTGAAATTCCCGATCAAAATCAATACTGTGCCCGCTCATTTTTGACCCATCGCCGTAACTCTGAGGTTGATCGATGCGCTTTTACGAATACGAGTCAAAGGAACTCTTCGCCAGAAGAGGTCTCCCCCTCGGTCCCCGACATGTTGTGCACAGCGCGGAAGAAGCGCGCGAGAAGGCCAGCGAGATCGGTGGCTCGGTCGTGCTCAAGAGCCAGGTGCTCTCGGGTGGACGCATGAAGGCAGGTGCGGTGAAATTTGCCGACTCGCCGGACGAAGCCGCGTCCCACTACGAGGCCATTTTGCCCATCGTGGTGAACGGGGAAACCGCGCGCTCGGTGCTCGTCGAATCAAAGAGTTCGATCTCACAAGAGTTCTTTGTGGCCGTGACTTGGGATGGGCGTGCAAAGAGTCCGGTCGTGATCTTCAGTGACATGGGCGGCATCGACATTGAAGAGGTCGCGGAATCGCACCCGAAGCACGTATCGAAGACGCACTTTTCGAGCCTGTATCCGATCACACCCCGCGTCGCGAAAGAAGCGATCGGTAAAACAGGCGTGACCGGTTCCGATCTCAACAAACTGACGCCGATCGTTTTCGAGCTGATGCAGATCTTCCTCGACTACGACCTCACGCTCGCCGAGATCAATCCGCTTTGCCGCCTCGAAGACGGAAGCTTTGCAGTCCTCGATGGACACATCGACATGGAAGCCGAAGCGCGTGGCAATCACAAAGCGCTGCTCAAAGACTTGGGCATTGGCGACGACGAAACTCGCCAAGCCCGCCCCCCGACGGAATTCGAACTCGCCGGAGCTGCGGTCAACGCCGTCGACCATCGCGGGGTCGCGGGCAATGTTGTCGAGTTCGACGGTGACTTGGGCTTGGTGATCGGCGCAGGTGGCGGTTCACTCACGTTGTTTGACGCTGTGCGAAACCACGGAGGCAAGCCCGCCAACTACTGCGAGATCGGTGGCAATCCGTCGATGAGCAAGACGAAGAACCTGACCAAACTGATCCTCAACAAGCCGGGCGTCGAAAAAATTGCCGTCATGATGAACGTGGTATCGAACACGCGGGTCGACATCGTCGCGCGAGGCGTGATCGCTGGCTGTATCGAAGCGGGGCGCGAGCCATCCGAAGCGATCGCAATCTTTCGGATCCCTGGAGCATGGGAAGACGAAGGGTTCAAGATCTTGAAAAAGTACGGCGTCGACTACTGCGACCGAAGCGTTTCGATGTACGACGCGGCCGGGCGCGCAGTCGCCAAGATGCAGGCGGGGAGCTGATCTCATGTCGATTTTGATCAACAGAAACACATCGTTCATCATCCAGGGCATTACGGGGCGCGAAGCCGTGAGCCTCACCCGCGAGAACCTCGAGTATGGCGCCAACATCATTGGTGGTGTGACGCCCGGGCGCGCGGGGCGCGACATTTATGGTGTTACGGTTTTCGATTGTGTGCGGGACGTCGTCGAGGCGAAGGGGCAGCCCGAAGGTTCCATCGTGTCGGTGCCGCCCAAGTTCACCAAGGACGCAGTTTTTGAAGCCCTCGAAAACGGCATCAAGATCATCGTGATCGTGACAGAAAACATCCCGCGCAAAGAAGTCGCGCAGATGGTCGAACTCGCGAACCTGCGCGGCGCCCGCATCATTGGGCCCAACTGCCTCGGCTTGATTTCACCCGGCGAAGCCAAGATGGGTGGCGTCGGCGGACCTGTCGCCAACACGCGTCAGGCCTACACGAAGGGCAACATCGGAGTGATGTCGCGCTCGGGCGGGATGACGACGGAAATTGCGTCGACCCTCACCGCGGCAGGCCTCGGCCAGAGCACATGTGTTTCGATCGGAGGTGACGCGATCGTTGGCACCACGTATTCGGAACTCATGCCTTTCTTCGAAGCCGACCCCGAGACTCACGCGATTGCGATCTACTCGGAGCCCGGGGGTCGTATGGAAGCCGAACTCGCCGAGTGGGTGAAGGTCAACAATTCACGACTTCCGATTGTGGCCTTCATGGCCGGTCGCTTCATGGATGAAATGCAGGGCATGCGCTTCGGCCATGCCGGAACCATCGTCGAAGGCAAAGAAGACACGACCGCGGACAAGATCGAACGCATGGAAGCAGCCGGGATTTCGGTTGCCGAGCGTATTGAAGAAATTCCCGATCTCATCCGCAAGCGACTCGCGAACTAGTCCACGGTAAAACCACTGAAGACCGCGGGGGCCGACACCTTGATCGGCCCCGACCGCAGCACAAGCGTAAAGACAGGAGCAACGAAGATGCCCGGATTGTTTATCAATGTAGAGGTGAGTGACGAAGTCGCCGGCGACGCCGAGATCGCCAAGAAACTCGAAGAGTCGTGCTCCGTCGACATCTTTAAGGCCACGCCAAAGGGCGTTCAAGTGGTGGAAGAAAACCTCGACGAATGCGTGCTCTGCGACTTGTGTATTGCCGCCGCACCCGAGGGCAGCGTCCGCGTGGTGAAGTTGTACGACCCCGCTTGAATCTCGGCCGTTCTGATCGCGGCCAAATCCGACCCCGATGCGTGTGGATCAAGTTCACAGCCAGGGCGTGCGGTACACTTCACGACTCTCGTGAGGATTCGTGATGCTTTCCGGAACCACCAGCGGTGAATGAACGCGACGGCGACACCGGTGATTCGGTTGAATTCACGGTCGTGATGCCATGCCTCGACGAGGCCGAGACCCTCGCCACCTGTATCGAGAAGATTCAGGGCTTTTTTGCTGCCGAAGGCATTGCTGGCGAAGTTGTCGTTGCTGACAACGGAAGCACAGACGGTTCGCAGCAGATCGCGACCGACCTGGGTGCTCGGGTCGTAGAGGTCGCGCGCAAGGGATACGGCAGCGCGCTGCGCGGCGGCATCGAAGCAGCCCGCGGCCGCTTCATCATGATGGGGGACGCGGACGACAGCTACGACTTTTCGAAGCTGCACGATTTTGTGCGCGAGCTACGTGCGGGCGCCGACTTGGTGATGGGCAATCGCTTCAAGGGCGGCGTGATGCCAGGGGCGATGCCGTGGCTCCATCGCTGGGTGGGCAATCCGATCTTGACTGCCATCGGCCGTGTGTTCTTTCGCTCGCCGATGCGCGACTTCCACTGCGGCCTGCGCGGCTTTCGTGCCGACGCCTACCAGAAGATGAAGCTGCGCAGTACGGGGATGGAATTTGCGAGCGAGATGGTGATCAAGAGCACCTTGCTCGGGCTCAACATGAAAGAAGTGCCGATCGTGCTGCATCCTGACGGTCGAAGCCGAGCCCCTCACCTGCGAACCTGGCGTGACGGTTGGCGTCATCTGCGCTTCATGCTGCTCTTCAGTCCGCGTTGGTTGTTCTTGATCCCCGGTCTTTTGATGTTCATCGCTGGGCTTGTGATTTCCGGCGTCCTCATTCAGAGCAGTGTCGTGATCGCCGGCATCGAGTTCGACATCCAGACCCTCTACGCGTCATCGCTTTTATGCTTGCTGGGTTATCAGCTGATCGTCTTCGCCATGTTCACCAAGGCGTTCGCGGTGACCGAGGGCTTCCATCCGGCGCCGGACTACTTCGGTTGGATCTTCAATTACGTGCGTCTAGAGACCGGGGTAGTCGCCGGAATTGTCGCGGCGCTCGCCGGCTTCGTGACGCTGTGGATGGCGGTCGAGGGTTGGCGCGAAGTGGATTTCGGCGGACTCGACCCGCGGACCACCATGCGCCAGGTCGTACCTGGCGGCATGCTCATCATGCTCGGTGTGCAGACGGTGTATTCCAGCTTTTTCCTGAGCATCCTCGGCCTAGATCGCGAGTAGAAGAACGGTGTCGACGAGCCTTCGCCCGAATCACTTGGTGTTGATCTCGTTCTGTATCGTTCTCCTGTTCGGATGCGTTGCCCCTGTTGGTGGCTGGAATACTTCGCAACTCGAGGAGTACGGCGCCACGCTCGCGCATTATTCCGGACAACGACTCGACGATACGCCTCCCTACTTCTTTCCCGACGGTGACTCGGCTCTATTGTTCTTGTGCCGCTTTGAGACCCAACAGCCCGTCCGCGTATCGCTGCCTGACAACGCGACGCAAGATCAATTGATCGGCCTGCGGCTCGCACTCGAGGGATGGTCAGAGGCAGGGCTTGGGCTTCGGTTTGTCGAGGTTCCGAGCGCCGAAGCCAACATTGAAATTCGGCTCGTCGACCCGGCGGCTGACCTCAATCCAAAACAAGGCCCCCGAGGCCAAGCGGGTTATACGACGAGCGATTGCCACGTGGGTCATGATTCCGATTCCGCCTCAACGTCTCCTGGCGTACTGCCAGCCGCCCTGGTCCACGCGACCGTCTTGCTTTGGCCGACGCGTGCAGACATGATCGGGCGACCGGTTGCTCTTTCGGCAGACGAGTTCGTGGGCGTGGCGCTTCACGAACTGGGACATGCGCTGGGGTTCTCTGGACACCTCGCAAATGATGCAGGGGTAATGTCGAAGTCGACCGATGTCGTACGCGTGTACGGTCGCGGTCTACGCAAGGGGCGGGGCTTTGCATCGCCGACCCTTGCCGCCCTATACGCGCTGCCCAGCGGCACCGTATTGGGTCGCGTTGCTTTTGCGCCGGGTGAGGCCCAGGTCTGGGAGCGCGCGTCACAGCTTGCACGGTCGAGTGGCTGGGAGGGGCTCTTCGTTCGAGTGGGATCGTCGCACGCGTCGATTTTTTGGCGTGATGGAAGACGCTCGCGAGCCGTTCTGCGGGTGCCCGGCTACCGCGACATGCTGGTTGCGAAGACGAGCCTTCGCTTTGGTTCAGGGCCGTTCGAAAAAATGTTGAGAAGCCATTCGCAGCCCGCCGAGTAAGCGCGATCGCGCCCGATCCCAAATTCAAAACACGGCCATGCCAATCGACAAGATTGTTCCGCGAGTCGCATCCATGACCGCATCGCCGCTGCTTTCGATGACAAGGGGGCGGGGTGAAGTGCTTTGCCTAGCGTCGCGCTATAGGCACGCCGCTCAGCTGCCGTGCGTCTCGAACGTCGTGTCAATGCGATCGATGGCTTCCTGCGGAAGCGTGACGCCCGAAGCCTTGCAGTTCTCTTCGAGCTGCTCTGGGCGGGTCGCGCCGACAATCACACTCGCAACGCCGCGGTCACGCAGACACCAAGCGAGTGCGAGCTGAGACATCGAAAGACCGAGCCCGTCTGCGACCGGGAACAGGCTTTCTACCTTGGCGAGCTCAGCGGCTTCGAGGTAGCGGCCCATGAAGCGGCCGTGCTTCTGGTCCGTCGCACGGCTGCCGCTCGGCATGGCGCCGCCACAGTACTTCCCGGTCAATACACCCTGGGCGAGGGGGCTGAATACAATTTGTCCGAGCCCCAGCGACTTCGAAGTGGGAAGGACGCCATCTTCGATCCCGCGCCGCATAATCGAATAGTTGGGTTGGTTTGAGATCGGTCGCGGCGCGCCGATCGCGTCTGCTGCATCGCAAGCCTCTTGAATCTGTGCGGCGCTCCATTCCGACACTCCCCAGTACAAAACCTTTCCCATGCGGATCAAATCGTCGTAGGCGCGCACGGTTTCGGAAACCGGCGTGTCGGAGTCGTAACGATGGCATTGATGAATATCGATGTAGTCCGTCCCGAGTCGTTTGAGCGAGCCGTGAACGCTTTCGAAAACATGTTTGCGGGAAAGGCCCTTGTCATTCGGCCGGTCGCTCATGGCAAAGAAACACTTGGTTGCAATCACAAGGTGATGACGGGGGATGTTGCGCAGGGTCTGCCCCAACACTTCTTCGGCGGCGCCGGTGGCGTAGACGTCGGCCGTATCAAAAAAACTGATCCCAAGATCATAAGCCGACTCGATGACCTTGGCGCTTTCCGGGATGTCGACCGCAGAGCCAAATGTAAGCCAGCTTCCAAGCGCCAACTCGGTGACCTCAAGACCGCTATTTCCAATCCGTCGAGTTTCCATGTCTGAATTCTAGCTCGATTTTGAGCATGGGAAGCGAAGGCGAGCCATCCCCATTGGTTTCGTCGTTATACTGCGACGATGCTGAACCTTGCCGAAGATTCAAATCCCGAATGGGTCGACCGCGCTGTGGCGCATCTCGATGAGGTGTTGCTCGACCATACGCACTGCGAAAAAAAGGCCGCCGGCGGCGCGTTGCGCTTGCTGTTCAGCTACCCCAACCAGGTTTTTCTCCAGGCGCCGTTGGCAGATCTCGCCAAAGAAGAACTCACGCATTTCCAACAGCTCCTGGCGTTGCTCGAAGAGCGAGGGATTGCGTTCGAGCGTCAAAAACCGAGCCCGTATGCGGGCAAATTGCACGGGAGCATTCGGAGCAAGGATCCCCAACGCCTGACGGACCTGTTGCTCACCTGCGCGTTGATCGAAGCGCGCAGCTGCGAGCGCATGAAGTTGCTTTCCGAAGCGCCCATCGATCCGTCGTTGCAAGCCTTCTACAAAGAACTTCTCGCGAGCGAAGCGCGCCACCATCAGGTCTATGTCGAACTCGCTTGCCAGGTCGACACGGCCGAAAATGTGCGTACGCGTCTCGCGGAGCTTGCAGGGGTCGAAGCCAAGATCCTCGCAGAAGCGGGCCCTGACACCCGACTTCACTCCTAGCTGAGTTCTTCGCGCAGCGCTCCGACCAGGCGGTCCACCGACGTGATTCGGGCGTTTTCGCCCATGAGTCCCACGCGCCAAATCTGACCTGCCAACGAGCCGAGCCCCGCGCCGACTTCGATGTTGTGCTTGTTGAGCAGGGCGCCTCGCAGTTCCGCTTCGCCTGAATTTAAAATCGCTTCTGGAAGCTGCAACGACGTGAGCATCGGCAGGCGATGTTCGGCGGCAACCAACGGCGTGAACCCAAACTCGGCGACGCCGTCGATCAACGCCGCGGCGGCTTCTCGGTGTCGCGCTTCACGGGCTGCGAGGCCTTCTTCTTCAACGAGCTGCAAACCTTCGGACAGTCCATAGATCGAAGAAATGGGTGCCGTGTGGTGATAGGCGCGCTTGGCACCTTCGTAGTAGCCGGCGAGGAGCGACACGTCGAGGTACCAGCTCTGCACCGGGGTCGCGCGTTCGCGGACCCGCTCGAGGGCGCGGTCCGAAAAGCTAACCGGCGACAGGCTCGGTGGGCACGATAGGCATTTTTGCGTGCCACTATAAGCAGCGTCGATTCCCCATTCGTCGAGTTCAACGGCAACCCCGGCAACAGACGTCACACAGTCGAGCACCACAAGGCTTCCAACTTCGCGCGCCGCCGCAGCGATTTCGGGAACACGCTGCAGGACGCCAGTCGAAGTCTCGGCGTGAACAAATGCGGTGAGTTGCGGACGTGTTGCACGGATCGCCGTCACCATCGCGTCGACGTCGAGAGGTTCGCCAAAGGCAGCCTCAACCCGATGAACCTTTGCGCCCGCACGACTTGCCACCTCACACATGCGGCCGCCAAAGACTCCGTTCACACCCACCAAAATATTGTCCCCGGGTTCAAGCAAGTTCACCATGCACGCTTCCATCCCGGCGCTTCCGGTGGCGGAGATGGGAAGCGTGAAGGCGTTCGTCGTCCCGAACACATTGCGAAGGCCTTGCTTGACTTCGTCGAGGAGTTCGATGAAGAGCGGGTCCAGGTGGCCGAGAAGTGGACGCGAGAGCGCGTCGAGTACGCGGGGGTGGGCATTGCTCGGGCCGGGGCCGAGAAGGAGTCGTTCGGGCAACGTGTTGAGATCAATCATGGCGCAACACTAGCTCGCACGATCTCCGTCAGGCGAGTTGTGTTGCTGTGTTCACGTTCGACCACGCGGGTTGCGGTGTGCTCGAACTGTCCGTCGGTTTGACAGCGTTTGGACCCGGCTCTACCTTGGCACGGCCAACTCGAAGATTTTATCGGACACGCTGAAACGCCTGAATTCAAGCGACATCAGCCGAATCAACACACGAGCAATACTCGAACAGGCAAAGAACAACGCACGAAGCGTCATCAACCTAGACCGCGAAATCCAATCCCAAAGAGCCGGTTCAAAAGCCGACCGAAGTGAGCGTCCACGGTGGCTGCAAAACGAAAGAAAAAAGCAACGATCGCTCCGTGGGTCATCACGGCGTTTGCGGTTTTGATCACCGCGGTTGCAGTGGTTTCGCTCTTGAGCGACCGCCGACTCGCGGTTGCGACCGGCGATGGGGCACGTGATATCCAGGCGGTCGACCTAAATCAAGATCACGACCGAGATCAAATCGATCAAAAGAGCCGAGACGAGCTGCGCGACATTTTGCGCGGTGAAGGCGGTTCGTAATTGCGCGACGGAGAACCTAGTTGCAGGTAGTGCGCACGCGCGAGTTGGTCGAAAAGGTCGAGGAAGAGGGTCTTGCACCGTACGCGGTGAAGAGCGGCGAAAGCCGAGGCCGAATTCATCCCGAGGCCGAGCACCGCTACCGCACGGTGTTTCAGCGAGACCGTGACCGGGTTGTTCATTGCCGCGCGTTTCGCCGGCTCGAATACAAGACCCAGGTCTTCGTCTATCACGAAGGCGATCACTATCGCAATCGCCTGACCCACACGATCGAAAACGCACAGATCGCACGCACGCTTGCGCGGACGCTGTGCCTCAACGAAGACCTCGCCGAAGCCGTCGCACTGGCCCACGACCTAGGACACACCCCGTTTGCACACGCCGGGGAGCGGGCCCTGAACCAACTCATGCGCGACGACGGCGGCTTCGATCACAACCGACAAACCCTGCGCGTCGTCGACCTTCTTGAGTTTCGCTATCCGGCCTTCGATGGGCTCAATCTTTCCCTTGAGGTTCGGGAAGGTTTGCTCAAGCACGGTTGCAACTGGCAACACCCGGTGCCGGTGCCCGAGCTTGAAAACCAGCGCTACCTCGAAGCCCAGGTCGCGAATCTCGCCGATGAGATCGCTTATTCGAACCACGACCTCGACGATGGCTTGAACTCCGGCATCCTCGATCTCGAGATGCTCGAAGATATTTGGATCTGGCGAGAAGCAAAGGGGATTGCGTCGGAACGTTGGCGCGGGCGCGACGGCACAGTCGAACCGCGTCAGACCATCACCGCATTGATCGACATTCTCGTCACCGACGCGATCGACAGTACGGCGAAGCGCTTGAGCGCCGCGAGCCCGGCCACCGCCGACGAAGCCCGAAAGAGCGAACTGCGATTGGTTGGCTATTCGGACCGCGTACACGTTGGCAAGCGCGAACTCAAAGAATTCCTGCGCAAGCACTTTTACTACCACCCCCGGGTTCAGCGCATGACCGACCGGGCCGAGAAAATCCTCTCCGACCTGTTTCGGGTTCATCGCGAGGACCTTTCGCTCTTGCCCGACAAAGCGAGGGAAGGGGACGGCGACGACGCGCGCCGGGTCGCGGACTATCTCGCGGGCATGACCGACCGCTTCGCGATGTCGA
Source organism: Myxococcales bacterium (assembly GCA_012960035.1). GTDB lineage: Bacteria > Myxococcota_A > UBA9160 > UBA9160 > UBA4427 > DUBZ01. The sequence goes on from DUBZ01000155.1 coordinate 13,536, forward strand.
GCCACGCCAAACTCGTCGACAGCCACGAGTGACGCGGGGAGTCTGCGCCTTCTGGTGCGCAGACTCATCGTCGGACGCGCGTAGCCTCCGTCGATCGAGCACAGGGCAAAACCCCTACAGTTGCGGGGGGGGGCGGCGGCCCAGATCGAAATGAACGCACTACGAAGGCTGAAAAACCGTCTAAGTGCGGGAAGGTAGGCCGAGGTTGGGATATGGTTCCGCCCTAGGCCCGTGGGGGGTGCCGGAAGCAAAATTTAGCCGTTTCTGAAAGCGCGCTGCAAGGTGCGTTGAAAAGTGTGCGCGTCTCAAAGCATGCGTCGCTGGCGATCGTTTCCAACCGCAAATACCCGCGTATATCTCTCGTTCGACGTTCGCGAACTGCACATCCAGTTCGGCAACTAGTTTGGAACCCCGTGAAACTTCAAAAGAAACAGGCATTCCGCGCAACCCGGCTGCGTCGGGCTGCACGATGAGCCTCCCCGAAGCACTCGAACGTGCCGCCGTTGAATTGCCCGATCAGGCAGATCTCATCCGACCGGCGAATGGCGATCCAATCCAGTTGCTTTCAACCCTTGATGAATCGGGTTGTGACAGCGTGCTCAGTTGGCTGCTCGTGAATGAACCCGTCGCCGGCGAAGAGCTGATGCTTGATTGGTGCGAAGACGATCGCGGCATCGAACGTGTTCAGTCGATCGACGTCGGCTCTCTTCCCAAACCGGGCAAAAAACTTCTCCGCAAGGCGCTCCACCGGATGCGCACGAGCGGCATCGATGTGGCTACGAAGAGCGCCCCCGCTCCGAGCAGTTCGAAAACTCTGACCGATGTGTCCGATGAAATTGCGGGCGCTTACCTCACGTCGGTGGATCCGCGTGGAAGCGTGTTGCTCTTCATTGTCGAAGCGAACCCGAGCGGCGGCACGCGCTTGTTCCAGGCTGCGCTCGACGAATTGCGCGGCATCGTCGAGTTCGACGTGTACGCAACGGGTCGAAGCAAGACGCGCAAATTTTTGCGTAAGCTCACAGATCCTTCTGCAACAGGTGCGTCAGGTGCCGTCCAAGTCGATCCGGCATTTGCGCGCAGTTTGATCGCACGCATCGCCGGGATCCATCCCACGAGCCGACCGTTTCCGCGCGCCTTTAGTGAGTGGCGACGCAAGCTCGAGTCGGGCGCGAGCGACCGATCGTTCGCAGACCAAGTTGGCGCGGTGGTGACCGGTACCGATGTGGCCGCAAGCGAAGCGATCGAGCGGGTCGCGGCGCGAATTCGAGCCCGGGAAATCGGCCCATGGCCGCCGACGGCGAGCCAGTTGACGGCGGTGTCGAAATCTTTGGGGACCGCGATCGATGCCGTAATCGAAATGAGCGGCGATGCCCGCGACACTGCGCTCAACGAAGCCGTTGGTGCGGCAACGGTCTTGCTGTTCGAGGGAGATCATCCGGGTCATACCGGCGCGCGGTTCGAACTCAGCGCCTACGTGGCCCACGTCGATGGGAAGAACGAAGAGGCGGCGGACCTGCTCGCCGCAGCGCAATCGATGGGTGGCGACGACATTGGCCAGAACCCAATTGCTCGCGCCATGACCGAAGCCTTCACGGAATCGGTGCTCAAGCGTGTCGACGATGCGTCGGCGAGTTCTGACACCGACTCTGCCCCCCTCTCTGGCCCCACCTCTGCCCCCAACCCCGGCACAGGAACTTAGGAGCAGCCTTGTTGTTGTCACGTGGTCGCTTCTGGAATGCAGCTTTATCCAAGGCCGAGGACGTCGTCGTCCTGTCCTTGTTGCGCGACTCGCTGCCCGAAGAGTTTCGGGAACTGCGTGAGTTTAAAATCGAAGTCCCGCTCGAAAGTTGGAATCGGGTTCTCAAGCACGCGAGAACCGATCGGAAATTGCTCGGCGGCATCATGTTGGATTTTACCAATTACAAAGATCAGCTCTCCGTTGCGGTGGGCAGTGATCGGCTCTTCAGTGAGTTGCAAAGCGTCGTGCTCGACGCAACCGCAGCGCTGGTGGAATCGGCCGCTCTGACCCTGACCGTCGTGGACGTTGGAGCTGATTGAACGACGCGTAGTTGGCGCGGCAATTCTCCGCGCATCGCTTGTGTCGAACCAAAACAGAAAAGGGAGCCCTGGGAACTGCCCGCAAGATCGAGCGCAACTGCGCCGCATGCTGGCCCCATAAGAGCTCCGAGGAGTAGTAGTGATGATGAGACGATTTTCGAGACGCCGTCGCGGCGGCGCGACCGACGTGGCGATCAATGGCGAGACCGTGTTCGCGCAAATCCTCGAACAAGGCATTCTCGACCTCGCGTCCCTTGAGGCGATGGCCGAAGACGCAGTTCCCGATGTTCCCAACAGCTACGCCGTGCTCGCGAACGGCGAGGACAAAAACGGCGGCAAAGTGATCGTGAGTTACGCGCCGCGGCACGCGGGTGACGCGCTACTCGGCGGGCTGATCGTGGCCTCGAAACTCGCAGAAGCCGAAACCGAACCCTTCAGCGGTGAACTCATCGTCGTGGCGCCCGAATGGAGCTTGTCGGCGCGAAGGCGCTTGAGTTTGGTTCAACCGTCGGCTTACCGCCTGCGGGCCGTCTCGGCCCCGTCTCTCGCGGATGCATCGCTTGCAGTGAACCCTGTGCCCGTCAGCGAGCCTGGCGTCGTATCGGTGGCAGCGGTGAAGAGCCGCCTCACAAGTCCCGCAGACCGTGACTTATTTGCGCGCGCGATCGCGGCCTTCGACGGTCTCGCGTCCAAGCATGGCGGTGCCATTCGTGGCTTCGAACAAAGCGTTGAACTCGTCGTCATGGCGCGTCGTGTAGCGGAGCTTCGCGCAGACGAGTCGGGCGTCATGCTCAATACGATCTTGCCGTCGCGCTCGAGCGTGCGGTTGTCGGGAGACACTCTGTCCGGCGCCCTCGATGCGCTCGAAGGCAATTTGCGCAAGCGACTCAACGACCGACGCACCCGCGAAGGGGACGAAGGGGTTCGTACCCGTCTCATCCCATTGGTCGCCGAAACGTTGAACTTGCGTTCGCTCGTCAGCTGGCCTGTTGGTGGGAAGGACCTCGATGTCATTGACTCGGTCGGCGTGAATGCCGATGGCAGTCCAGTCGCGACTGCTTCGCGCAGCAGTCTTAGTCTCGCCGCGCTCGGTGTGATCCTCGACGCAGCCCTCGATATTCGCGCAGCGTTGCCCGTGGTGTTGGCCAAGGCCGAAGCCCCGGTTCGCCTCGATCTGTTTCGCCTGGCATTGATTGCGAAGGATTTCGCGCCTGGCGTCGCAAAGCTACTTCCCATGTTCAACGTCTCTCATGACATCGTCGAGATTCGCTCAAGTGGACGCGACAAAGGACTCGTGGTCGCAATTTGCACCTCGGGCGAAGCGGTTCCGATTTCGTCGGGTCGCGGGCGTCGCAACAACCGTGGTGCTGTCGGCAACGATCGTGCGCGTCGTGGCGGGCAGGGCAATGACCGCAACGGGAACGAGGGCGATGAGGAAGTTGTGAGTGCCGAGAGTGCTCCCGCCGAAGCGCAGGACAGCGAAGCCGAGAACAACATAGGCGACGGTCGCGGACGAGGACGTTCGAGACGGCGTGGTGGAAGGAGGTCGCGAGGCGGTGATCGCGATGGCAACGAGTCGGGCGCCGACGCGGCATCCGATGAAAATACCGCAGCGGAGAAGTCCGCGAAGGCGAAGCCGCGCTTCGAGGAAATGTCTTCCTTCGATCTCGCGGATGAACAACGCGAGGATGATGGGGAAGGCTCAAAGCCTCGCGGTCGGGGTCGACGTCCCCGAGGTAGACGCCGCGGTGGAAACGGTGGTCAAGGCGAGGCAGAGGAGGGCACCGATCGCCCTCAAGCCAGCAAAAGTAGGCGAGCCGAAAGCGACGATGCCGCGGCGAGTGCCGACTCTGACGACGTCGTCGACGATGATGATTCGCTCGAAGGCGTGTTGTCCAAGCTGCCCGACGAATTGAACGACGACAATGATGTCGAGGTACCGCAGTACGAAGAAGACAACGACGATGATGGTGAAGATGATGCCGTGCGCAACGAGCGCGAGAAGCGCCGACGACAGCGACAAAAGAAGAGCATCGAAGAAGCGCCACCCGAACCTCCGAAGCCGGTTCGAAGGCGTGTCGCGATCGTCGCTCATGCGGATCGCGACTCGGTACTCGCGGCAGTGTTGCTCGCCCGCGAACTCAGGCTCGTAGATGGGATCTGGGTCTACACCCAAGCCGAACTCATGAGCTTCTTCCGTGGCGGGGCAACGGATCTTCGTGAAGAAACTCCGATCTACGTCGTTGGCTTTACGCCTTCGCCGGCCCGCGACGTCCTCCAGGCGGCTGCGATTTACGCCGGGCGACTCACTTGGATCGATCATCGCGAATGGCCGCCGGAAGACCTAGGTGCGTTGAAAGAATCGCTCGGTGAAGAGCAGGTTTGGATTGCTCCGGGCCTGGGCTCATGCCTTCCGCTCATGATCGAAGCCTTCACCCGACGTAGCCGCTTTTCCGACAAACTCGTAGATCTCGCTGCTGGGCGTTTTACCGAGCATGACTACGAACGTTGGGGACGCGTCTGGTGGGCCCGGCTTGCCGAGATCGCGAGTCAGAGTGGCTCGGCGATGTCGGCCCTCGAACCGTTGCTCGCCGGACGTCCGAGCGACCTCGCAAAGGAAGCGGAGTCGGCCGAGCTGCCGCCGCCGCCGCCAGAAGTCGAGTTCGTTTCGAATCAGGACTTTCGACTCGTTCACTTCGCAGGGCATCGCATGGTCGTGCTCGACGTTCCTATGGAACTCGACCTCAACCTTTCTGCGAGAATTGCCCGGGAGCGATACATGGCGACATTGTCCTTGGCCGTACAGGCAGAGGGCGAGATGATCATCGTTTCAGGCGAAGAGGGCGTGGGTCGACGCACCCTCGACTTCAATGGGCTTGTTTCGCACCTCGCGGACAAACTCGAATGGGTGAAATCGCTCCCCGATCACGATCATGTGACGCGCTTCCTGATCAAGGGACGCGTCGCAAACCCGGAACGTCTCGACGAGGTGATCGGCGAGATCGTGATGGGGCGATCGCTGCTAGAACGCTAAGCACGATGAACCTTGTCGAAATTTTTGCGTCGGCCCAAGGTGAGGGGCTGCACGTCGGGGCGTCGACGATCTTCGTTCGCTTGGGCGAGTGTGACTTGCGCTGTAGCTGGTGCGATTCGCCCGGTACGTGGCTGCCCGCGAAACGTTGGCGCTACGAAACGGGCCCCGGCACCGCGGACTTCGTTGAGCACGCAAACCCGGCCTCCCTGTCTCAAGTTGAAGACGCGCTTGAGCAGCTCGACGCAAAGTCGTACCGCTTCGTGAGCGTCACGGGGGGCGAGCCTTTGCTTCAAGTCGAAAGCGTCGAAGCCATCGCGCGCATCGTTCGTGAGATGGGTTCGCGCACACTCTTGGAGACCCACGGGCTCGCGGTCGGCGCGATGGAACGCGTGGCGCCATTGATCGATGTCGTGTCGATGGATTGGAAGCTTGCAAAAGACGTGCGCTGGGCTGCGGAGCCTGAGGCCGGGGAAGACGTTTCGTTTGATTCCCGCCATGAGGCTTTCCTGATCGCCGCGCTGCAACACTGCGAGGTTTACGTGAAGGTGGTGGTCACGGCACAGACGACGACCGAAGAACTCAAGTCGGTGGCGCGACAAGTGGCATCTGTAGATGCATCCGTGCCGCTTGTCTTGCAACCCGTGACGCCGATGGCCAAGGTGCGTGAAGCGCCAACGGCGAGTCAGATGCTTCCTCACATGCGAGCATGTGAAGGGATCCTCAAGGACGTGCGGTTGATTCCGCAGACCCACAAGGTCTACGGCGCTCTTTAGCCGTCTAGTCCCCTCGCGTTTATCTGCTGCGCTTCTCCCGCCGAAGGTTGCGCGAAAGTTCGCGGCGAAGCGCTTTCAGCTGTGATGCGTCGATCGGAACTGCGACGCCACCAAATCCCTGAGCAAAGTACGCCTCGGGGATCGCGTTGAAGGCTCGCGCGGGTTCTTCGGGAATGACGCAATTGACGTGGAAAGGATCGGCAAGTCAATCCCGCAGCTTCTTTACGGATTGAAGAAAGCCCTGCGCGGATCGTCTGCCTTTGTCGCCTCGTCGAGACGAGCGATGAAGCGGAGTAAGTCGCCGTCTAGACCGTCAAGAACTTCGCGGTACTTCGGTGTGTCGGCCACGTAGGTTCCTTGAATCGCGAGACACGCGTCGTTGATCCGCGCTGCCTTCGACAAGCGTTCCGGGTCGGCGATCTGTAGCGGAAGGTCTTTCAACTGGGCACGTCCGTTGGTTTCGAGTTCGGCGCGTGCGCGGTCGATCTCTTCTCGCGGCAAGTCGCGGGCATAGAGTTCTTCGACGTCTTGTTTTAACGCCATCATTGCACGCGAGATCAGCCGGTCGTCGTCAATGCGCGTCCGCACATCGCTGGCACTCGGCACGTCGTCTGAAAGCCCCGACGGAGGGTTGGCAAAGAAGCGTACCGAGGCTTCTTCGCCAATGAAATTGGCCACTCCTTCGTTGAAGTCGGGCTGACTGCTCACGAACGCGGTGGCGTGTACAAGTTCGTGAATCACCGTTTCAACGAGTCGAGCATCACTGGTGTCGAGCATGGGCGCGGTCAGCGGGTCGTCGAACCAACCCAACGTTGAATAGGCGCGGATCGCGCTCACACAAACGTCCATGTCGCTGGCTCGGAGTTCCGAAGCCTCGCGCTCGGCACGCTCCTGATCAAAGAAGCCTTTGTACGGAACTTCCCCGACAATGGGGAAGCGAAAGTTAGTCGGGCTGATCGCACCGGCTTCAGTCGCGATAATGCTGGTCACGATCCGATCGTGGGGCCACGGGACGAAGCTTGTGTACTGGCCCCCTACATCGAGCCCCAGCTCGGCCGCAAAGTGGCGCGCATGCTGCACCAGTTCGAGCTTTGCGCGCAGTTCGGGATCCGTCTCGGAGTCTTCCAGGAGGCCCTCGATAGGCTGTCGCGCCCAAAGTAACTTTGCCTGACCGACAGCGAGGTGTCCGTAGTAGCAGCCAGTGCTAAAGAGCAGGCCCACAATCGTGAGGATGAGGATGGGATCCCGGACCGAACGCTTCTTTTCTGCGGAGCTACTTGTCGAGCCCGCCTCGACGGTCGCGACCGACGGTTGGCTCGAAGAAGCTGCCGAATTTGTGAGCGCAGAGTGCTTTGCGGCTGGTGCTGCAGGCGTCGAAGAACGCGCCGAGTCCCACGGAATTTTGCTTGTCATCTATGCGGAGCACTCCGTCTTGCAGCAGGTGATGGATGCAGGTTGTGATGCCGGCGCGCGCGTCGTGGGCGAAGCGCAGGAAATTGAAGATCTCGACTGGTCGGAGCAGTGGAAGGTCGGCATCAAACCTCTCGTGGTTTCCGATCGGCTCGTCGTCCGGCCATCCTTTGCGCCAATCGACTTGGTCCCAGGGCAGAAGGAAATCATGATTGACCCCGGGCAGGCATTTGGAACCGGCGGCCATGCATCGACGAGTCTCGTACTCGAATGGGTCGATGAATTGTCCCCCGAACTCAGCGAACAGACGCGGGTGCTGGACATTGGCAGCGGGACGGGAGTGTTGGCGATGTCGGCGCTCGCGCTGGGGGCGGGACACGCAGTGGGTTTCGATCTCGATGCACGAGCTGGAGTCGAGGCGCGGGTGTGGGCGGAGTTGAACGGATTTGCCAGTCGCCTCAGCTTATTCACCGGCGGGATCGAAGCTTTGAACAACGATTCGTACGACCTCGTGCTGGCCAACTTGTTGAGCAGCGAAATGCTCCCGATTGCCGAACCCCTGGTAGCCCGCATCAAACCGGGGGGCAGGGCGGTGTTCTCGGGCTTGCTCGCGACGGAACAAGAAAAGGTGGAAACGTCGCTTGCTCCTCTAGGACTCAGGACCCTGGGCGCCCGATTCTTGCTCGATGTCACCGGCGACCACTGGGTTTCGTTGCTCATGGGCCGAGCATAACGCGCAGCGGAGCGAACTCTTGCAACAAGAACGTACCGTTGCGTGCGCCTCGCGAGGTTCAGTTGCACGACCCATTGAAGGCGGGGTAATGGTCGCATCGTGGACGAACCTCACGTAAACTCCCGCGCGTTCGTTCTCCCCGTGGGTGGATGACCGATTGCTGCGCGCAGGGGTCTCGCGGGAAGCGGGTGCAGGGTAGGCGGACCGCTGCAGCCTATTGCCCGCGTGAGAACATCTTCGGATCAGCCACGTAAGATCAACGCGCAGACACCTTCGGGAGCGGCGCACGGTGGCCAGAGCGAACGACATGGACCGCGAACGAATCGATTTAGAAGACGGCCGGCCACCGCTGCAGATTTCACGGCGGGTGCTGAACGAATTGTGCGCGCATGCGAGAGAGACCCAGCCAGAAGAGTGTTGCGGCTTGATTACCGGTGACGGCGAGCATCGCTTTCGCAGCGTTTACCGATGCCGCAACGAAATGACGCTCTACAACACCAAAGACCCCGAGCGATACCCGCGCGACGGAACGAAGGCGTTCTACATGAATGAGACCGATTACTTGAAAGCATCGCAAGGTGCGGAAGAAAGAGGGGAGGCCGTTACCGCGGTCTATCACTCTCATGTGGGTGCGGGCGTCTACTTTTCAGAGATGGATCAGGAGTTCGCGGAACACAGGCTGTTCCCGTTTCCCGACGTCGCGCACATTGTGATCGCAGTGAACGAGGGGCCTATGCCTGTGTGTGGCGTGTTCGAGCGCGCCACCACAGACGAACCCTTCGTGGGTCGCAAACTCGAGGCACAGCCCTCCTGATGTTCCACGTTTCCTTCAGGCTCTTGCGGCTCCCCCTCCTTGTGGCGTTTCTTTGCGTCGCCGCCAGTGGCTGCGCGACGAATTCGGTTAACCGCGCAGAGCTACCCGAAGACAACATCGCGGTGCAGTTGTGGGAAAATGAAGAGGCGCGCCGTCGCCGCGACATCATTGCCGAGCTCCAGGGATCGAGCCGTGATCAACAACGCCGCGGTGTGCTCGACCTCAATCAATATTCTTCCAGCGGCGATCAAACAGACCCAATGGATGCCCTCGACCGCTACCCCGCGAAGCTTGCGCTGATCAATCCGCGCACGCGTGCCGTGACCTTCCTCGATCAAGCCCCGCGCGGCGCGCGACCGCTTTCATGGTCGAAGGACCGAACGCGTTTGATGATTGCGAGCGATCGCGTGAAGGGGAAGTTTCAGATCTTCGAACTCAATCTCAAGTCGGGGGAAGTGAATCTCCTGGCCCCCGGTCGAGGCAACGTCCTCGCTGGATCCTATGCAGTCAGCGACGGCTACGCGTTCTCGTCCATCAATATGAACGACGAAGGCCAGGTCGAAATGAAGATTCTGCGCTCCCAAACGGGCAAGCCAGACGAACTGCTCGCGACCGAGTCGGCGGTTCAGCACATCGCGTACTCGGGGAGTGGTCGGCACGTCGCGTACGCACCGCGCGATCTAAAGATGATGTCGAGTCGCAGTGAACGACTGCCGCGAATCGTGGTTCAGGAAGTGGACCCAGTTGGAAACCGACGCGAACTCGGTCCGGGGTTGCACCCGGTGTTTTCACCGGACGGTGAATGGATCGTATACAGCGCCGGCCGCCCCGGCGTACTGCGAACCTTTCGCATGCGCATCGATGGCAGTGGCCGCACTCCGATCGGACCCACGGTGCGAAGCGAAGGTTCGCCCGCAATTTCCCCGGACGGCAAGTACGTCGTCTACGTGTCAAAGCACAACGGGCTTGACCGTTTGTTTGTAAAACGATTTGACGGAACCGGAGATACGCTGCTTTACGACGGTGCCGCAGTAGAGGGACCTATCTGGTAGAGCAGGCGATTAAGAACGACCCCGCATTGCAAGATTTTGGGCAATAGCGGCATCCGAAAGCGGCGCCTGGCGAAATGCGCTCGGGCCCACACCGCGAAACGAAAGCGTTCTACACCGAAGTCAGAAGCATAGTCAGCAGCATCGGCGTGAAACGAAGAAGACGAAGGAGAAAGTAAACATGTCAGCAATTCAAGTTGTTCCGGTCCACGGCGGACTCGACGCCCCTGTTAACCGGGTTGTCGCGATTTCGAATCGGAATGCGTTCTTGCAGGAAGCGTCGGCGCTCCCCTCGGCAGTCGTCACGACCGCCGATCTTTCCACTGTGCATCGCATTGCGGATGGGACGCTCTCCCCCCTCGAAGGACCGATGGGTAAGGCCGAATGGCACCAGGTGCTCGACGAAGAGCGCATCGAGCGTGGTGGCAAGAGCTACGCGTGGACGATCCCGCTTTCGTTCCCGATCTCCGAAGAAGAAGCTGGCGCGATTACGGCTGGCGGTAGCGTCGCGATTCGTGACGAAGATGGCAACGCGGTTGCGATTGTCGACGAAGCCGAAGTCTTTGACTACGACAAGAACAAGTACGTGAGCGGCGTCTACGGAACCGATCGCTTTGATCATCCCGGTGGCCGTATGACCGAGAGCGATGCACGCACCAAGCTTCTCGGTGGCAGGATCCGAGCACTTTCCCAGGCGATCAACCTTGAGTACGGCGAATACATGTTGTCGCCGATCCAAAGCCGCGCGCTGTTCGCTTCTCGCCAGTACGAGCGAACGCTTGCGTTCCAGACCCGGAACCCGCTTCACCGCGCGCATGAATACGCGTTGGTGTCCGGCGCAGAAGACCTCACCAAGGCGGGGAACTTTACCGGCGTCGTGCTGAACCCGTTGATGGGTGAGCTCAAGGGCGACGACGTACCGGCAGGGATGCGCATGGAGACCTATCGCTCGCTGCACGGCAACCGTTTGCTCGGCGCGGGCGACAAGGACGAAAGCATCTGGAAAGAAGCGGGCTACGACATCTCGGAAGTCTTCGAGCTGATCGGTCTCGACATCAAGATGTTCTACGGAGGACCGAAGGAAGCTGTGATGCACTCGATCTATCGCCAGAACATGGGTTTCAGTGACATCGTCATTGGTCGCAAGCACGCAGACGCGCCATTCGAAGACGGCGAAGCGATTTGGGGTGACTTTGATGCGCATGAAGTCTTCAATGACTTGAAGGGTGAGTTGCAGATCCAGCCCTGCAAGATCGGTTTCGCGGCGTTCTATGAAAGTGTCGGCCGGGTTGACCTCATGGAACGTCACAAGGGCGAGAAGCCCGTTTCAGTAAGTGGCACCATCATTCGCGAGCAGCTCAAGGGTGGCGAACGTCCGGATGAGCGCATCATGCGCCCGGAGACAGCTGATCTGCTGATCAGCGCTTATAAAGACTAAGCTCTGGTTGGACTGGCAGTCTTTAGGGAGTGCTCATGAAAATCGGGATTCCGAAAGAGTCGAAGGATCGCGAGTACCGTGTGGGCATGGTGCCGGATGGCGCCAGCGCCTTGGTACGCGCAGGCCATAACGTGATGGTCGAACGCGGCGCCGGCTCCGGAAGCGGCTTTCGCGACGAGGACTACGTCGGGGCAGGAGCACGCATCGTCGAACGCGACGAGGCGTGGTCAAGCCCCGACCTCGTTGTGAAAGTGAAGGAGCCGGTGGGTGACGAGCCCGGGTTGTTGCATCCCGGACAAACCCTCTTCACCTACCTTCACTTGGCTGCAGCGCCCGAGCTCGCTCATTCGCTTCTCGACGCAGAAGTATGTGGGATCGCGTACGAAACGGTTCAAGACACGCGGGGGCGATTTCCACTCCTCGCCCCCATGAGCGAAGTAGCCGGGCGTCTCGCACCTCAAATCGGCGCTCAGCTCCTGCTGAAAGACCAAGGGGGCAAGGGCTTACTGCTTGGCGGTGTCCCCGGCGTCATGCGAGGACGCGTCACAATTCTTGGTGCCGGTATCGTCGGAACCAATGCACTTCGAATTGCCCATGCACTGGGTGCCGAGGTGGATCTGATCGACATCGACCTCGCACGTCTCTCTGAGATCGAAGAGCAGTATCGAGGCACCGTGAACACGCTGAGCTCGAATCCCGGCAACATAGAGCGGTCCGTGCTTGGGAGCGATCTGTTGATTGGCGCTGTGTATTTGCGCGGTCGTTTGGCTCCACGGCTTGTGAGCGAAGATCTGGTGCGGTCGATGCAAGCGGGGTCAGTGGTTGTCGATGTTGCCGTTGATCAAGGTGGCTGCATCGAGACGATCCATGCCACGACGCACTCGAACCCAACCTATATGGTGGGGGACATCGTTCACTATGGCGTTGCAAACATGCCAGGCGCGGTACCGCGCACGTCGACTCTTGCGCTCACGAACGCGACACTTCCTTACGTGGTGCGGCTTGCCAATGAAGGTGTTCAGGCGGCGGTGCAAGACGATCGTGGGCTCGCGAACGGCGTAAGCGTCTGGCGCGGGAACGTGGTCTGCGAGGGCGTCGCCGAATCGCTCGACGTGCCCGTCGTGAAACTCTCGCTGATCCCTTAAAGCAAATGGATGCGTGGCGTGCTCGCGCTGGCGAGTAGGGTGTCTGGGTCAGCACCGTCGCCGGGATAGACCGCATATCCAAAGGCGAGGGCGATTCGAACGGGCGTGTTCAGGTTTTCGTTCTTGCACACGAGGTCGCCTACCGCGTTTGCCAGTTCGGCAATACGTTGGTCGGCGGCAATACCCGGGTCGGGTAGCAAGATCGTGAAGCCACCGCGATCGGTGCGTCCCAATACGTCGAAGTCGCGCAATTTCGCGCGCAGAGCGTCGGCGGTCCCCAATATGACGCGGTGGACCTGGGCGGGGTTGGCTTCGCGTTGAATTTCGTCGATGTTTTCGATGACGCAGGTCGCCAGGGCGAGGGCGCCGTGTTGTCCGCCAGCCCGGGACACTTCTTGGTGAATGCGTTTCTGCAAATAGGTTGCATTCGGAAGCCCGGTTTGAGGGTCAAAGTTTCGATGCTGGCGAGCGAGAGCATGGAACATGGCGTTGTCGACCGCGCGCTCGACATACGTCACAAGCCGCCTGAAGCTTTTTAGATCTTCCTCGTTGAAGTCGATGGCATGGAAGCGTTCGGGCGCGACTTTGTCGTAGATTGCGAATGTGCCGACGACCTTTCCCTCGCGCTTCAGTGGAGCGGCCAGCAACGAACGGATGCCGTTGTTTTCGCCGTCGGTGCTTGTCCCGTGCACGATGTCTCGCAAGATCATTGGGCCGCGTCGGCGGATACTTTCGACGCACACCTTTTTGTCGAAGCGAAATAGCTTTTCTTGTTGGCGTCCGTCCGCAGGGCCAAAGTAAGAGCGAATGACGTAGCGTAGGGTCTGGGGATCTTGCAGACGGATAACCGCGTGCTCGGCCTCCATGATCATGGCGCCGGACGACGTCGCAAGACGGGCGACATCGTTTAAGTCTTCGGCGGAGATCATCCGCACACCTGCTTCATTGATTGCACTTGCGCGGGTCGCTCGCACCGCGAGCTGCGCTTCGCGTTCGGTGCGTGCGATACCTTCACCGAGTGCCGCGGCCATCTCGAACAGAATCTCTTCTTCGGCGCGTCCGCGCGGGGGAGTCGTACCCACTTGAACGGACAACACGCCCACGAGTTCGTCTCCTGCACACAACGGCAGGCATAAGTACGCGACCGCACCTTCAGCGTCGCGCAAGAAATCAGGGTTTCCGGACTGGGCCACGCGCCCATCGACGCCTTCGCCGCGTGCGATCTGATATTCACCCGCGAAACCGCCGCCGCTCAAGGACGTCGCGGCAAGGGAAAGATCTTGGGTGAGGTCGTCTCGCAAATACACCGTCGCGATGCCATCTCCGACCCGATCCGCGATCAAACGACAGAAGTCTTGCAAGCGTTCCAGGATCGGTTTCGCGGTGGCGAGGAGTGTTTGTACTTCGCGCACGCCGGAGAATCGCGCGGCTTGATTGCGAAGCGATTCATGCTCTTGTGCGCGGTCGATAATTTGTGCGTCGAGGGCCGCAAGTTTTTCGAGAAACTCAAGGTCGCTTTGATCGAATGCGTCGGTCTGCGTGTTGTGGTGGAGATTCAAGACTCCGAGGATGCGACCTTGAACCACCAAGGGAACACAGATCGCACTTTCAATGTCGCTGCGCCGGCGCGAGATCTGAAACTTGGAAGCGTCGGCGCGTCCACGTAGCAGCAGGGAACGTGCGTCGGCCGCAACGCGTCCCGCGATGCCTTCGCCAAGGGGCACACGAATTTTTGACCAGAGTTCGCGCTCCACGCCGTGGGCGACGCGAATACGAAGCTCCTGTAGATCGTCGTCGAGCAACATGAGCGAGCCGCCATCCGCACCTGTTGCCCCGACCGCGATGTCGAGCATGCGTACGAACAGCTCATCCGTATCAATCGCCAAGTCAACGGATTCGACAACTTCGGCGAGGGCTTGGAGGAGCTCGCTCTTGCGGTCCTGGCCCACGTCACCGTACGCCCAGAGGAGTCGCGCAGTGAGAGGGCGCAGGATCTGAAGACGTCCGCCGCCTGCGTCGGGGAATACCGAAAGGAAACTCGGACCCGACCCCGAATCGACCACGGCGTCGAGGTTGCCATCCGCAAGGAAGGCATTCATGTCTTCCGTCATGTGCCGTTCGAGATGCGCCGCGACGTCACCGCCGACACGAATCGCTTGGGTGCGCGCGGCATCTTTGTCGGCGGTCCAATAGCGCACGATCTGGGCGTTTGGGTTGGTTTTGAGCAACTCTGCGAGTCGCAGAACCTCTTCATTAATTCCGAAGACACCAATCCGTATATGCATAGGCCGTCCGCGGAATCAGGCTTCGCCGTCCAGCAATGGATCGAGCTGGATGGAGAGTGCCAGGGTGATGGTCTCGCCGTCGTCGTTGCCGAGGACGAGAGGGACGCTGATTGCGCGATCATTCGTGCGATGGGCTTCGCCAACGGAAATGATGCGTAGGTCTGCACCAAGGCGTGCGCCCTGATTCGGCTTCGCCGAGTGAGACACTGCATCCCAGGGCTGATCGAGCATGGCTTGGGCAGTCTGGGTCACGGCGCCGGCGGCGTCGGCTTCTTCTTCGTTGATCTCTTCCGAAAGGATCGCCTGTTCCATCAGGCTCAGCACGCTGCTGCTTTGGGTCTGCTGCGTGTTGTCGATAGGATCGGCGTTCAAGCGTGGCGTTTCAGGATTCGCTTGCAGGGTCTGGGCATGCGAGGGTGAAGTCAGGTCGAGCTCCGGTGACGGAAGTGTCGTGAGTGGAGTTCGGCTACTGGGTGCGGCAGCGACCGATGGCGTAACGGCTTGAGGCTGAACAACAGGGGTCGGCGCAACAATAGGGGTTGGCGCAATAACAGGAACCGGAGCGGGCGCAGGAGTGGCAACGGATTCGCGGACTGGTTGCGGGGCCGGTGCCGCTTGACGTGATTCATTGCTCAGCCCATCGCGCCGTCCGAGGTGTCGAATGACCTGCTTCGAAATTGTGGTCAGGGTTTTGAGCACGCCGGTGCCCCGGGTCGCAGAGGCTTCGTAGACTGCGGCGCCGTGAACTCGAATTTCTCGGTGTAGGCGTTCAATGATGAAGGGATCGACGAGATCGCATTTGTTGTACTGAATCACGAACGGGAGGTCGGTTGGCGAATGCCCGTAGTCGGCCAAGAATTCAACGAGTTCTGCCAAGCTTGCGACATTGGCCGCGAGACATTCTTGACGGCTGTCGGCCACGAACACGATGCCATCGATACGGTCGAGCAATTGTTTGCGCGTGGGCGCTTGGGCCGCGGTGCCGGGAACGCCGATCACGTGCATGCGCGCTTTGGCGCCACCCACGTTGCCGAGTTCGATGGGCAGGACTTCGTATTCGATCGTCGGATCGATTCGGGTCGGCACCTTTTGGAGTGCACCGCGATTGCTTTCTTTTAGCTTGCTGTGAATCATCGCGAGGTTGCTGGTGATCCCCGCTCCGCTGATTCCCCAGTAAACAATGCGTGCATTGATCTCGTTTTGTATGTCGCGAGCCTCTGTCACTAGATCTTTCCCTTCTTCATCAAAAGACGACGTGCTTGGCTTGAGATTACAGAGGATACATCTCTACTCTTCATCAGGGCCTTGAGATCTTTGTCTTGGAGATAATTCAGGAACTTCATTGCCACGGGCTGAGGAGTCTTTGAGTTCTTCGTGAGACCGAGTTTGATCGCGTAGTGCTTGGTGTATTCGCGGTTCATCGAAATGATGCGGAGAATTTCTTCGGGGGAATTTCGGTTGTTCGAGATCGCGACCACTTCGTTGTCTGTGATCTTTGGGCTCTTGATGACCGCCGTGTAGACGACCTTGTTACGGTCTCGGAGCAGCAGCACCCGGGCCTCCTTGCCCCCATTCCGGGCCAGCTTGATCTTCTGCATCACGCCCATTTTCTGGATCGCCGCGAAGAGATTGCCTTCGAGAGCCGCGTCGGCCACTTCGCCTTGTTCTTCGCTCGCGAGATGCTTGGCGAGGTGCGCGTATTCTTCGCCTAAGAGCGCGGCGACCGCGGCTTCGGCGTCTTCGTCGCTGACCTCGACGTCGTCGTTGGCGCTGTCGTCCCTTTCATTTTGCTCTTTGATCCCGAGGAATGTGAGAATTCGCTCGATCACGGCGCGACCCGTCAGCGGATTTTCGCCCAGAGAATCAACGATGCCTTCACAGCGCATCAGGCGTTCCTGGTTCTGGCTGATGATGTCGACGACGCGGCGGTGGGGCAGTCCTGCGAGATATACGATGGTCTTGTCTTCGGTCGCGCTGTTGAGTGCGATGTTTTCGCAAGCCGCCTCGTCTTCGCGCAGGTGGTTTGCAAAGAACGAAAGGATGGCGGGATGCGTAGGGCCGGTGAGAACCGTGCTCAGAACGCTTTCAGGGAGTTCTTCGAGGCTGGTGTTCGCGCGGGTTTTGACTTCGCTATCCGAGTCGTGGGCAAGGGCGAAGAGCACGCTCGCGAGTTCGATGGGCTCGAGGGGAAGCGCGCCGCCGGCCGCCATGCGACGAACGGATACCGGTGCGTCTTTGCGAACGTATTTTTCTGCGTCGGGTCCAAGGACCAAACGAACTTTCTGAGAGGGTGGTTTCGGTTCGGACACGGATGTTTTCTTGGCCCCGTTCACGCTTGAGGTTAGCCACAGGTCAGCGTGAGAGCGCTGAGTTGTCAGCCTGGAATTATTCCCATCGAATCGACGACCCGAACGGCCATCGTCGGGCCGCGGTAGTCCATTCCCCAGCCCATTCCCTCGGCTTTGCAGGGTGCGAACTTGATTGGGAACCTGGGGGTACGATTTGGAAATTCGCTTGCAGCAGTGAGGTGTTACGGATGCGGTTTCGCAGCGGGCGAGGCGCCTTCAGACGGCCTGTGCGGCCAGCTAGCGGCTCGGTGCTCGGTTCTTCTCGTAAAGCATCCGGAGTCCCTCGAGAGTCAGAAACGGGACCACTTCTTGGATGACACTGCTTTCTTCTGCGATCCGGCGCGCGAGGCCGCCGGTGGCGATGACGCGTGCCTGGTCTTCCAGCTCTTCGCGAATTCGCCCGACCATGGAATCGACCATGCCCGCGTATCCGTAGAGCAGGCCAGACTGAAGCGCGCTCGTGGTCGTCTTTCCGATCACACTCTTCGGGCGTGCGATTTCGACGCGTTGGAGCTTTGACGTGCGGTCGAACAGAGCATCCATCGAAATGTGGATCCCCGGGCAGATCACGCCGCCGAGATATTCACCGCTCTTCGAGACACAGTCGAAAGTTGTGGCCGTACCGAAATCGACGGCGATAATCGGCCCGCCAAACATTTTGAATGCCGCCACAGCGTTGACGATTCGGTCTGCGCCAACTTCGCGCGGGTTTTCGTAGCGCAGGGGCATGCCGGTTTTCATACCGGGGCCGACGATTTGTGGGAGCCGCCCGAACAATTTGGAGCAAGCGCGCTCCCATACGGGCAGCAGCGGAGGAACCACGCTCGAGATGATGATGTCCGTCACTTCGCCAGCGTCGCGGTTTTCTTGTTCGAACAAGGCGCGCAGGGTGATGGAAAGTTCGTCGGAGGTTTGTTCGCGATGGGTGCTGATTCGCCAGTGCTGGGCGAGTTCGAGCTGGGTCGCGATTTTTCCGGATTCGTAGTCAAAAATCCCGACGCTGATATTGGTGTTGCCGATGTCGACGACGAGCAAAACTGTTTGAGGCACGATCTGCACTCCTTGTCATGAAGTCGCAGCACGGGTTCGCCGTTTGAACCCTTGTCTGCGCTTATCTGTCTTCGGGGCGAACCAGTGTGACGTCACCTGCCAGAACCCGCACGATTTCGCCGCCGGATTCCGAACGTTGATCAAGCTCGAGGGCTCCGTCCGCCGTGATGCCGTGGGCGAGGCCGACCCGCTGACTTCCGTCCATGTCGCTTACACGGATTTGTTTGCCCAGCATCGCGAACCGTTCCTCATAGCGAGATTTGAGGGCGGGGAAACCTCCGCTTTGATGCGTATCGAGCACATTCTCGAGCTGAGTGTATAGCTGGCGCGCGAACTCGGCGCGCGGGATCTCGCGTCCTTCGTGGGTGCGCAGGCTGGTTGCACGTTCGCGGAATTCGTCCGGCAGGTCGCTGCGTTCAACGTTGAGGTTGACTCCGATGCCGAGGATCGCAAAGTCGACCTGGGTCGCTTCGGCGCTCATCTCCATTAACGTGCCACAGGCCTTGAGGCCATTCACGAGGACGTCGTTCGGCCATTTGATCTCGACGGTTTTCGGGTCGGAGACCGTTCGCGCGATGGCTTCGGACACGGCGAGACCGGTCGCAGGGATGAGGGTAGGGGCCTGGCTCGTGTCGAGTTTTGGTCGAAGTACGATCGAGGTGTAGATGTTGAGATACTTCGGGGAGAAGAAGGATCGCCCGAGGCGCCCCCGCCCAGCAGTCTGGCCTTCAGCAATGACAGTCGTGCCGTGGGCCGCACCTTGGCGAGCAAGGTCGAATGCGACCCGATTGGTCGAATCAGTTTCATCGAAGTAGTGGATCTCCCGAGCCATCCACTTCGTCGTGAGTCCGGCCTGAACCTCTTCGGAATAAAGTCGGTCAGGGCGACCGGTTAGCAAGTAACCGCCACCAGGTTCGCCGTCGATCGTGTAGCCGCGACCGCGCAAACGTTCGACATGCTTCCAGATCTGTGCGCGGCTAACACCCAAGTGTTCGGACAGCGCCGCGCCCGAACAGGCTTGGTCGGGTGCGGCGTCGAGGAATTCGAGAACCCGCGTAGCGCCTTCGCTAGCCACGCGCTTCGCCTTCGGTTTCCATCTCGAGTGCAACGTCAACCACCGGGGCCGAATGGGTGAGCGCGCCGATTGAAATGCGCTGCACGCCGGTTGTCGAAATTTCGCGGACGTTGTCGAGCGTGATCCCGCCCGACGCCTCGAGCACCAGACCGTCGGGACACGCAGCGGCAATCGCGCGAAGTTGGTCGGGGGTCTGATTGTCGAGCAACAACATGTCTGCTCCGGCTTCGTAGGCTTCAAGCGCGTGTTCAAGCGATTCGACTTCACACTGGACGAACATGCCGTCGGGTGCATTTTGTTTCGCGCGTTTGACCGCGAGCCCAACGCCGCCCGCAGCTGCGATGTGGTTGTCTTTCAGCAGGATGCCGTCGAAGAGTCCAATGCGGTGGTTGGTGCCACCGCCGGCTAGCACTGCGTACTTGTCGAGGAGTCGCCAGCCCGGGAGTGTCTTGCGCGTGTCGACGATCGCCGCACCATTGCCCGCGACGGCATCGACGTATTGACGCGTATAGGTTGCAACGCCTGCTAGGCGACCGAGAAAGTTCAGCGCTAATCGTTCACCCGCCATGATGCTATGCACGCATCCACGGAGCCGAAGCAAAGGCGCGTCGGCGGTGACCGATTTGCCGTCTTCGGTTTCGAGCTGGATCTCAAGCGATGGGTCAACACTGCGAAATACTTCGGCGACTAGAGGTAGCCCGCAGACGACCATCGGTTGGCGTGACTCGATACGCGCGGTGCTCGTCGCATCGGGAGACAGGGAAACGCGACTCGTCACGTCCCCCGTGCCGATGTCTTCCGCGAGCGCGATTTCAAGCAGGGGACGCCACGCAGATTCGGGCGGAAATTGCAGATCGCTCACGAAGGCTCCGGGGGTGGAAGTAGAGAGTGGCAATGCGGTGGGGACTCAGTCTAGCCCGCATTTTGTCCACGGCGCGCTAGGGCATCACAGAACTCTTGCGCTCCGACTCACAGTCTTCCCCCGTCACACTTGGGCGGCGACGCTACTCTTCGCCTTCCTCGCCCTTCATGCGGCGGATCTCGTCTTGGAGCAACGTCTCGGCCATCTGCGGAATCACTTCCCAGGCGATCTGTTCGACCCGCTCCATGAGCTGGCGGACGATGTCGTCGGAAAGATCGGAGAACGCTTCCCACGCAACCTTTTCGAGGGTGTCGTGGATGCGGTCGCGCATCACCGGAGTGAGGTCGGGACGGCTGCCGGTCGGGCTCGCTGTCGCTGCAGATGGCGGGATGTCGAGAACCGGCGCGGTGTCGGTTGCGCCGATGGTTTCGTCGAGTGGACTCACGCTGGGTGCTGACGATGCAAAGCTGATGTCGGCTTCGGGTGTACGCGCGGCTGGTTCTTCCGTTAGGGTAATCGGGGCTTCGCTGGCCGAGTCGTATTCGCTTACGGCTTGCATATGGACTCCTGGAATCGGGGCCATGACATCGACGTCCGGTGTTGTGTCCGTGGGGATCATGATGGGGGCAGGGCCAGTTTCAACGCCGTCCGGGACGCCTGCGCTCCAGCTCGGAGCGTCCCCGTCTGCGCCGACACCGAGGTCGGAACTAGACACGTCATAAACGTTGACGTTTTCGGGCACGATGGCGTCCGAGGCCGGAGCCCCGAAATCAATGTCGAGTCCCTGGGACGCTGGGAAGCCGGAGCCAACCGGGTCGGTCAGACCCGTGTCGATGCCCGAGTCGAAATTGTCGTCGAATTCGCTGCCCAGATCGTCACTGAGGGCGTCGTCGCCGAACATGTCGTTGGCGAGTAGGCTTGCGTCGAGACTCGGTGATTCGAGCTGGTCGATCGAGATGTCGGACTCGCTGCCGAGTCCGAGGTCGTCGAACTCACTCGTCGAAACGGGGACTGACGGCGGGGCGATCGGCGCGGGTTCGGTGTTCGCGCCGGGCAGGGGTGTTGCATCCGAAAAGGAGTCGCCGACCGGCATGGATTGGTGTGGACTTACGGTCGGTGCGTCTTCTGAACTCGTGTAGTCCGTGGCCCGCGGCACCGTGTCCTCAGATGCATAGGAAATTTTATCGGGGATGATTGCGACGGTGGGGTCGCCGCCTGCGCCGTCGAGATCGGCGATCGGTTCGATGGCAATTGAAGTCGCATCTGTCCCATGGGTGGACTCGGGCGCCAGTGGTGCGGGCGTCATAATGTCGCTCTGGTCGGACACCCGGTCGGGCGTGAAATCGGCAGTGGCGTTGGACTCACCTGCGTTCGAAAGTTCGTCGGCGAAAAAGTCGTTGCTGTGCTCGGCCGCGGCGGGTGTCGCTTGTGCCGGTGTGCGCTGCGCGAGGATCTCGTTCACGCGATCCACGAGCATCTGGGCCTCGAAAGGCTTGGTGATGTGTCCGGTTGCCTTTACCTTGTTTGCGCGTGTCTCGTCGAAGGCTTCGAATGTTCCGGTCAACAACAGCACCGGTGTATCCGCGAGGTCGGGGTTATTCCGAATAGCGGCGCAAACTTCGTAGCCGCTCTTTCCGGGCATGACGACGTCGGCGAGGATGATGTCCGGGTTGCACTCACGCGCGCGGGTTACGGCGTCGTCGCCGTTGTCCACGCTTACAATTTCAATGTCCTCGTTGACGAAGCTCAGTCCTACGAGCTTTTGAATCACGACACTGTCGTCAGCGAGCAGCAATGTAGTCGGCATTTCATCTCCCACGAGTTCAGAGACCATCGAACTCGAATTGTTCGCTTTGTAAGGCGACGAAAAGGGTCGCATTAGCAGCGTACATCTGGTGCGTAGTATCGTCGCCTGAGTGAGCGCAATTGAACAGTATTTTTGATTTTCTGCCGCCGACCCCCCACCCCCGTTTCAGCAGGAAATGGGGGTGACCCGTCCCGGGGGCAGGGTTCAAGCGTCGGGGGTATTCACCGATACCGGACGCGAGGAGCGGAGTCTCGATGATCCTGCAGACGAGTGCTGCAACAGACGTGGGAATGCGCCGCCGCGTAAACGAGGATCGTTACGCTCTGGTGCCGGATCTCGGTCTTTATCTCGTTGCAGACGACATGGGGGGCCACAAGGCAGGTCAGCTCGCGAGCCAACTGGCGGCCGAAGGGGCGGTCCACGCTGTACAATCGCTCGAGGGGGAAAGCCTTAGTCTGGCCGAAAAGCTCAACGAGATTGTGGCTGCGGCGAATTGCGAAATTTTCAACATGGCGAAAACCCACGCGGAATATTCCGGCATGGGGACAACCCTGGTCGCGATGCTGGCGTCGGCGGGAAAGATCGCCATCGCGCACGTAGGCGACAGCCGCGCGTACTTGATCCGGCGCGGCGCGATACGCCCCTTAACGAATGATCATTCCCTCGTTGGGGAATTGCTTCGCCGACAAGAAATTACGCCCGAAGCGGCGCTCGAGCATCCACACCGACACGTGTTGACCCGGGCGCTTGGCGTTCGACCGAACGTCGAATGCGACGTGTTGGAGATGACGCCAGAAGATGGGGACACCGTTGCAATGTTTCGCGACGGGCTCACGAACAATGTGAGCGACGACGAAATTGCCCTCGCGATCAGCAGCACCGAAGATCTAGAGGAAGCTTGCAACGGGCTCGTGACGTTTGCGAACGATCGCGGTGGCGATGACAATATCACGGTGGCGCTGGTGCGGTGTGAAAAAGCTGGGGCAAGAGTCGGCGCCTGAGGCCGCCGACGGTGTCCCGCGGCGGCCTCTGGTGTAGTCAGCGAAGGCGCTTAGCGGTCGACTGTACTCTTGAGCTTGCCACGAAGACGAATCACTGCCTTCGTGTGGATCTGGCAAACCCGGCTTTCCGTAATGCCGAGGATGTTGCCGATCTCTTTCATGTTCAGGTCTTCGTAGTAGTAGAGCGAAACGACGAGGCGCTCTTTCTCCGGCAATCCACCGATCGTGTCCGAGATGACGTGCTTGGTCTCGAGCAGCTTGAGGGATGCGAAGGGATTCTCCGAGTTCTTGTCCTCGATGATGTCGGCAAAGCTACCCGTGCGGTCCATGTCTGCGTTGTTGCCGCGGATCTCTTCGAGATTCACCAGGGATATTCCGCGAACCTGGTTGAGCAGATCGTGGAACTTGTCGATCTGCAGGCCGAGCGAATCGGCGACTTCGTCTTCGGTTGCCTGACGGCCGAGGCGCTGTTCGACTTCGCCGTAGGCGTGTTCGAGTTTGCGGCTCTTCTGACGCACGCTGCGCGGTACCCAGTCGAGAGATCGAAGCTGGTCGAGGATCGCGCCCTTGATGCGAAACTCTGCGTAGGTCTTGAACTTACAGTTCTTGTCCGGATCGTATTTCTCGATCGCATCCATCAACCCGATCACGCCGGTGCTGTGGAGATCGTCGAGGTCGATATGGGACGGTAGTCTGACCGCGATTCGATTGACGATGTATCGGATCAGTGAGGTGTGCTCGAGGACGATCTGGTCTCTCAGGCCGGAGGGGATTTCGGAGTAATTTTCTTTTGCGTCTCGGAGTAGAGCTTCCATTTTTTTCCTTGGCCACGTCTTGTTTGCTTGCTTCGCGAGGCAGTCACTTGCTGTTTCGCGTGATCTTGATTGACTGTAAAAGCACGGGTCATGCCAAGAACAGAGATGGGGTGTGAGAAAATTCTTGGAAGTTCCAAGGTCACGAGACCGTCGTTGCATCTAGACGGAATTATCCAACTAGGTCAGTAACTTGAACTGACGACAGTAGTGCGAATGGGGGGGGAGAAAGTGCAGTCGGGGTGCCGCCTTGGGTGGCAGGGCACTCCATCAACCGGCAGGTGCGTCACAGATTCGACGGGATTACGTTTGGCGAATTACGAATTCGTCGCTCGCTTGACGCTATTGGTCACCACAAGCGCGCGCAGCAAAACCCGCCTTCTATGAATGGTTCTCATAGAAGCTCATCGGGTCGCCTCCAAAAAAACTGTTGGAAACTTCAAGAGGATCGGGGTTCGAGACCCTTTTTCTTGATTTTCTCAAGGAGCGTCGTGCGATTGAGTCCGAGAAGTTGAGCCGCTCGATTTTTGTTCCAATGTGTCTGCTCGAGGGCTTGCAGAATGAGATCTGTTTCCAGATCACCGATGACGTCGTTGAACGAGATGCCGTCCGAAGAGATGACCGGCGCGAGACTCTGTCGCTCATTCCCATCGCTTGCCCTATTGGCACCAGTCTGTTGCGAGTGAAACTGCGGAGGAAGGTCTTCGCCCAAGATGTCGCCGGTCTCGCGCAAAATCATGACGCGTTCGACCATGTTTTCGAGTTCGCGAACGTTCCCGGGCCAGCGATAATGTACGAGAAGCTTCATGGCCTCTTCACTGATGCCATTGATCTTCATGTTCCTCTGCTGGTTTCCAATGTCGATGAAGTGGTGGATCAGGAGCGGGATATCGTCCGCGCGATCGCGCAGGGGCGGGGACTCGATGGGCAGAACGTTGAGCCGGTAGTAGAGGTCTTCGCGAAACTTCTTTTGCTCGATCAGCTCTTCGAGATGCTGGTTCGTGGCCGCGATCACGCGCACGTTGACCTTCACGGTCTTTGACGAGCCCACCGGTTCGAATGTGCGTTCTTGAAGCACGCGCAACAGCTTCACTTGAAGGTTCGGACTCATGTCCCCGATCTCGTCGAGGAAGATGGTCCCGCCATCTGCCAGGGCAAAACGCCCCTCGCGGTGGTTTACGGCGTTTGTGAAGGCGCCTTTGACGTGGCCGAAGAGTTCACTTTCGAGAAGTTCTTCAGGGATCGCACCGCAGTTGACCGTGACCATCATGCGGTTGGCGCGGGAGCTGTTGTAGTGCAGGGCGCGGGCGATGAGTTCTTTGCCGGTACCGGATTCGCCGGTAATGAGAACCGTGCTGTCGGTGTCGGCGACTTTTTCGACAACCGAAAGCACGCGCTGTAGCGCCTGGCTCTTGCCCACAATGTTGTCGAACTTGTAGCGAGACTGAAGTTGACTGTGGAGTGCGCGGTTTTCCACCTTCAGCCTGCCGTGTTCGATGGCTTGATCCACCAGCCGCCGAATGACGTCGAGACGTTCTTGCTCAAAAGGCTTTTCGAGATACCAGAAGGCACCCGCGCGCAGCGCTTCGATCGAGTTCTCGGCAGTGCTGTAGCCAGTGATGACGATGCAGGGGAGGTCGGGTTCAACCTCATGGATCTGGCGCACCAACTCGAGGCCGTTGATTCCGGGCATCTTGATGTCGCACAGAACCAAGTCGACCGGATGCGAGGATACGATGCCCATCGCTTCGGTGGCATCTCGCGCCATTAAGACGTCGTGCCCGACCCTGATCAGAATACGCTCTAACGCGCGACGATAAAGTTCTTCATCGTCCACAACGAGTACGTGAGATTTACGCAGGGTTCTTCTCCGGCTAGCGGAGGGGGCCGCGTAGCGTATAGGCACAATGAAGTGCGGTCAAGTCGATGTCAAGCGGTCGAGCGCGAATTTCAGTGCTGTTTCAATCAGGCTCAAACCCCATCGGCTCGATTGTAAGCGAGAAGCCCGTGTCGCGTGCATTGCGAGCAGGGTTTGCGGCCCGCATATGATCGGGTAAATTGCCTTTGCCCTCTAAGTTGAGCGTAAGCCCGCCCCCCCCGCAAGAACGAATTGCATAATCAAGTGAACCCTGTTCGTGAACGGGTAGGTCGCGTACCTGTATGTTACGTCAGTGATGTTTTGGTTAGCCTTCCTCCGCAGTTTTTGCGGCGATTATTGTTTAAATCATGGACGTTCATCGCGTGAACATTGCAGTTTGCAACGACTCTGGCGCTACAGGCGCTGAGAAGCGGGCAAAGTTTCGAACGCCGGTGAGTCCATCGGCTGCGACACCCAGCACGGCATAATACGCGGTCGAATGTCACAGGGGGAGCGAGCGCCGTGGAGCCATCACTTCCAATCGTTCGGATTGTCATTCTCGGTTCGACGTCGACGGTCTTGCACAGCGCCGGCTCGGCTCGGCTCACCGAAGTCAGCGCTCCAGAGGCTGCATCATCTCACGCTGGGACCAGCGTCGTAGCGCTCCATGACACCCGTGCCGCGTTAGCACGTCTCGGTGGCGAGGTGTCGGTCGATCTTATATCGGACCCGCACGCCGACCTCTCTGCGCTGGCCTTCGATGCTCTCGATCTCTTCGTTCTCGACTGTATTGATCCCGAAGAGGCGTCATTGTGGCTCGAACTCGTCCGCGACATTGGGCCTCCCGTTCTTGCGATACAGCGCGACGATGACGATGACTCTGCTTTGCAGCTGTTCCGCTGCGGCGCAGACCAATGCGTTCGTTTGGGCTCGGATTACATGCATGTCGTTCCGGCAACCGCGCTTGAAATGATTCATCGTTGGCAACGGAAACGGGAGCGCGGACAAGTCGAGCGACACATTGAGTGGCTCGAAGGTTTCAACGACGCCATTGTGAACCAGATCCCGGCTGCCCTCGCGGTCATTGATGGCGAGGGCAAGGTCGCTACGTTGAATCCACTGTTTTCGCAGCTGCTGGGCGTCGCTGCAGGCGAAGCACCAGGAAGACTCTTCAGCGCGGTATGCGACGCCGGGCTCTATCGTGCTGCGGGCTTTGACGAGATGGTCGAAGCGACACATCGTGGCGTTGACGTCGTCGCCCGAGAAGCACGTTGGACGAACGCGGATGGCGCAGCGCAAGTGTTTGATGTGCGCAGTCAGCAACTCGACGACAACGGACACGTGCTTCTTGTTCTCACCGACGTGAGCCAGATCGAACGACAAGCAGAGCAGATCGGCGAACTGCAGCGCTATAACGCGAACATCATTCAGAACATCAACAGCGCGCTGTTGGTGGTGAGCCGGTCGCGCAAGATCAACTATGCCAACAGCGCAGCCGAGAGCATACTTGGTGTCGAATGTGGGAAGCTGCCCGGGCGTCGCATCGCAGACTGGTTCCGCGACGACGAGACGGGGGTGCATCTCATTGTTCAGACCCTGATGGACGGCGTTCGCTTTAAAGGCGCAGAAACTCTCGTGACGCGCGAAGACGGCCGCTTGATTCCGATCGGGATCTCTTGCAGTCCGTTACTCGATGCCGCCGGCGAAACCCTCGGCGCGATCGCGATCTTTCAGGATTTGAGCGAGGTCAAGCAACTCGAGCGCCAAGCCATGCAGAGCGAAAAAATGGCCTCGATCGGTCAGCTTGCCGCAGGCGTCGCCCATGAGATCAATAACCCCATCGGCTTTATTCGCGCGAACTTGTTTCAGATGTCCGAGTACCTGGAAGACATGCAGGGTGTTTGGACTGAGCTCGAAGCACTACAGCTTGCGATCGCAAGCGGCGAGAACACCGACGTGATCCGGGCAAAGTCCGCAGCATTGAAAGACGTGAGCAATAAAATCGACCTCGACTATGTGCGCCGCGACTTCACCAAAGCGGTGAGCGAATCGCAAGAAGGTTCGGAACGCATCCGGCACATCGTGAAGGACTTGCGAGATTTCTCGCGGCAAGATTCAGCGAAGTCGGAACTTGCGGACATCAACGAATGTCTTGAGTCGACGGCCAATATTGTATGGACCATGGCAAAGCATGCGGTCACGCTGGAGAAAGACTTAGGGGTGTTGCCCAAGCTGCGCTGTTACCCGATGCAGCTCAAGCAAGTGTTCATGAACCTCCTGCACAACGCGAGCCAAGCAATCGAAGGGCGCATCGCCGAAGAAGAGATTGACGAAGTCACCTCAGGTGAGGTCGTCGTTCGCACGTTTTGCAAAGACGGCGGTGTGGGGATCACGATTACAGACAACGGAACGGGCGTTGCGCCCGAACACATGGCGCGAATTTTTGATCCGTTCTTTACCACCAAGGAGGTCGGAGCCGGTACGGGTCTAGGGCTCTCGACATCGTACAACATCGTGGCGCGGCACGGCGGAAACATTAGTGTGTCGAGCGAAGTCGGGAAGGGGACCACCTTCGACATTTGGTTGCCAGAGAGTGTGAACCCGGACGCAGGGGACCGAGCTGACGCAGGGGTTGTGCTTGACGACTGAGTCCACGGAGCCGGCCCGCAATCCCGTGTTGCTGATCATCGACGACGAGACGCGCATCCTTACGGCGATGCAGCGTTCATTGCGGCGCGAGGGCTACGAGATCCTTACAGCTGCGACGCCAGAGGACGCGCTGTTCATTGCAAAATCTCGTACGCTCGACATCGTGCTTTGCGATCAGAGGATGCCCGGCATGCGAGGGACCGAGCTGCTCGCCAAGATCGGAGAAGTGCACCCTCACGCAACGCGAATCTTGATGACAGGTTGGACGGACGCGGTGACGATCGGCGAACTCGAAAGCCTCGGGATATCCGGCATCTTCGCCAAGCCGTGGGAAGACGCCGAACTCAAAAAACTCCTGCGCAAGGCCGCGTCTGTTATTGCGAGCGGTTGAACGCGTGCGCCTGTACATCTAGACACGTCGGGACCCATCTCGACACGTCGGCACCTGGGTGAATGAACCCTAAAGCTTGCGGAGGTATTCGATCGCGGCGTTCTGGGTGTTCTTCGCGCCGACGTTCAATACACGGAAGCGACGCTGGCTTCCCTTCATGTAGTAAATGCGTCCCTTTCCCGCGAAGCCCATTTCAAAGATCGTGAGATGCGGTGGGATCCCGCCTACTTTTCGGCGCACGGTGACGTTTTCTGCTTCGTCGTTCAAGCGTTTGAGCTTTTCCTCGCACTTGAGCTTCATGGCATCGTCGCGCAGCGCGACGATGTCCTGCAGTGCGCGGTCGTCGACCTCAATGTTCCGGTAAAGCATTCCGTATCTCTTGCTGAGGACGTCGGCTTCCCGTGCTCGGCCGGCTTCTTGATTGGCAACGTCTTTCGATGCGCGTTTGAGGCTCGTCTCGAGATCTCGAATCGCGTCGTCGCGGTTTTCGAGGTCCTCGCTCGCTTCTTCCAAAAGATCTTCAAGAGCGTGGATCTCGCGTCCGAGCTCGCTGGCGCGCGCGGCGCTATCTCGCAGTTCGAGTTCGCGAAATTCGAGCTCTGCGAGTTTGCTTTCGAGGGTTTTGCGTTCGTCGCGAAGTTGATTGACCTCACTGGTGTGTTCGGGGTCGGTGGATTCGATCGAATGAAACTGTCGCCGCATTTGGTCGAGTTCGGCTTCGATCGTCCTCGCACGGTGTTCGGTTTCGACCCGGTTTTCCATGGCTTCTTCAAGCATGGTTCTCTGGCGTCGCGCATTGGCAAGGTTGCGCAGCCAAAGGATCTGCATCGCGAGTGCCGCGTAGAAGATCAAGATCGAATTCGCGAGGATTGAGTTGTGGGGCACCGAGACCGAGAGATAGGCCGTCGCGGGGAGAAGCCGCTCGGCATCGAGCAATATTTCTTTGTAGATGTACCGCTCAGCGGGCAGTTGGCTTCGCCCACCCGACACGTATATAAGTGTCGAGCCGTCGCGGCCAAGAATCGTCGGCGCGACATTGACCCCGCCGATCGAGATCCACAAAGACTGCTTCATGATGTAGTTGATGCGCATCTGGATCTGCGTTATGACGGGGCGTCGATAGTTTGTGATCTCGATTGCGTCGCGCACGCGGTTTTCGAAGTGCGAGAGGAGGTGGGCCTCGACCGCGCGAATCGTAAACGTATATAGAAGGATGAGACCGGCGATGACGGCGAACGTGGAGCGGAACGAATAGATCCGATCGACGAGGCCCTGGGTCTCGCCGTCCTGCGACTCAACGGGGAGCGCGGCATCGGTGCTGGGGCTTGGGGGTCCCTCGGTGTCATGGCTGGCTGTCATGGGTTGGGTCAAAAGGTATCGCGCCCGGGGTCGAAAGCGACCGTAAAGTTCGGCAACACTGGCCCCAAGAGCCTAATTTGGCTTCCGTTTTGTGGAGATCCATGGACAAGACGGGAGGCTTGGCTCCGTGCTCGTTCAGACGCCGCCATGGGCGACACCGTTGCATCAGACCCGTTTGAAACGCCCGGCGAACATTGCGCATCCAACGCGCAGGCATCTGCAACTTGACTGCTATGGTCGCGCGCCATGAGAGTAGTCGACCTCGACCGAGACATGAGCGACGTGATCCCGACCAGTATGAGCCGAGACAGTGAGTATTTGTTCGAGCGCATGACGCTCGAAACGATTGACGCAGCATTGCCTGGGCCTGGCCAACGCATCCTTGATGTGGCCAGTGGTGTTGGACAGGACACCATCGCGATGGCGATGCGTGGTGCCAACGCGATGGGTGCCGAACCTTCGCAGCGTATGATCGGCATGGCGCGCATGTTCGCCGAAGACAAGAAGATCGAGATGCCAAGCTGGGTGCAGTGTTGGTCTGATCACTTGCCGTTTGCAACGGGTTCCTTCGATGCATCGATTTGCAAAGGTGCGATGGATCATTTCGATCGCCCCGAACTTGCGATCGCCGAAATGGCACGGGTGACCGCAATCGACGGACGCGTCGTGCTCGCGATCGCAAACTTCGAATCGTTGTCGTGCCGCGTGGGGCGCGCCCTCGACGACTTCCGACGGGATGTTCTTGGCATCCCGGTGATTCGAGATCGTCGGGGCTATGACGCACCGAGCGATCACTTTACCCGCTACGAAGTCAACCTCATTCGCGAGCAGGCCGGGCGACATCTCATCATCGACGAATTCCGTGGTGTATCCGTCGGTTGGGGCATGCCCGGTTGGGCGGGCTTCCTGCAAAAGCTTCCACAAGGGCTAGCCTTGCGATGCGTTCAGGCTTTTGATGCGCTCGCACGTTTCGCACCTGTGCTTGCCGACGTGATCGTCGTCGTCGGTCGCCCGCGACGCTCTGTTAACACCTCGGCGTAAACTTCTGCGGTTCGCGCCGCGATCTTCTGCCACGAGAAAATCTCGTTTACGCGCGCGCGGCCCGTTGCGGCTAACTCGCGGCGCCGTTCGGGTTGGCTGATGAGGTCTTCGATGCCGCGGGCGAGGGCGTCTGCGTCATCGATCGGCACCGTGATGCCTCCCTTAGACTGTTCCATGACTTCGCGCAGCGCGCCGGCCGCGCATGCAACCACGGGTGTGCCACACGCCATCGCCTCAACAGCGGGAAGCCCAAAGCCTTCATAACGCGAAGGCACCGCGACGAGGGCAGCACGCTGGTAATGTTCGATCAACGTCTCTTGCGGCACGCGGCCAGTCACTTCGAGCCGATCCATGATCCCGGCGTCGCGTGCCCACTTGAAGACTTCATTTTCCGGATGATCGTTGTCGATGAGCGTGAGCGTAATGTGGGGCGACGTCTTGCCGAGCGCTTCGATCAACGTGCGGATCCCCTTGTTGGGGTCCGATGCCCGGCCGATGCAAAGCACCTTGGCTTCGCTCTTGGGTACCACGTCGCTTGGTGAAAAGAGGTCTGTATCGATCCCGTTCCAAACGTTCGTGATCTTGCGTCGTGGCACGCCGAAGTCTTGGACGATCTGATCTGCGCTGCATTCAGAAGAAGTCAACACGCGATCAATGCGACGGGCCACGAAGGACTGCATCCCGATCGGGTAGAACTGCATCGATCCAATCGCTTCGGTGATGTTGTTGTCGCGAATGAACGACGCCCCGCGATCGACGGAGAGCGGATGATGTACCGTTGTCACGACCGGCAAACCCAGCGCGCGCAGCCCGAGCAAGCCGTACCCGAGACACTGCACGTCGTGAACTAGGTCCCATCGTTGCCCCGCGCGCAAAAGTGCGCTGATGCTCCGAAACGCGCGTACGCTAAACGCGAATGGCTCCGGAAGAAAACCCAAGCGACTCGCTGCGAGTTCGTACATGTTGAGTGGCTTGAAGGCCGCAAGTGGGTTCTGTTTGGGCACCATGCCTGGGTAGTCGCGGGTAAACCACTTGGCCCAGTGCTCCTGGTTCTTGACGTGATGCACCCGGTCGGCAAATGGCATGGGGTCGGGGTAGGGGGGGCCGACAAAGACATCGATATCGAAACCGAGGCGTGCGAGTTCCCGAGTCAAGAACCAGAGGTACACGCCTTGACCGCCGCAGTTCATGTTGCCGCGGTAAGCAACGAAGCACAGACGCGTGCGCTCGGGCAGCATCGCTACCTTCGTCCGGGTAGGGGCTTTTCGGCGTAGAGGATTAGGCTCTTCGGGCAAACGAAATTGAGCCACTTCTCGAGCTTGGCCATGAGTTTTGAACCGGTCGCTTGAATGAGAAAGAGTCGATAGGCCCGCACCAACGCACTCTCGTCCGCGTTGGGCAAATGCATGATCGAACGCAGCACCCAGTACGGCGTGTGAAGGCCATGGGCAAAACCAACGCCAACGGTGTTGAGGCCAGCCTTGGCGAGGGCCTTTGCCAGCTGCTTTGGATCAAAGATGCGGATATGTCCACCGGGGCTTTCAAAGTACTCGTCGCCCATGCGGAGGTAGAGGTGTTCGCTTGTGGCAGTCGGAATCGTGATCGCGAGCTTGCCGCCGGGCTTCGTTACCCGCGCAAGTTCTCGGGCCGCGTCCTGGTAGCTGTGCACGTGCTCCATCACTTCGGAGCAGATCACGCGGTCGTACGTTCCGTCCGCGAAGGGCAGCTGAAAGATATTGCCTTGGGTCATTTCACCGAAGCTGTTGACTGCACCCGCTTCTTTGCGCAGGCGTTTGGATGCGTCGCGCATGGCGTCGAAATCGAGGTCGAACCCGATGACGCGCGCACCTCGGCCCAACATGCCGAAGCAATGCCGTCCTTCGCCGCAACCGGCGTCAAGGACGAGGGAACCCGGTTGGATCTCAAGCCGCTCGAGATCGACGGTTAGAAGCACGAATGGTGTCCTCGAAGACGTTGACCAAGTTTGCAGCCGCGTCTTCCCAGCGGAAGATGTTTTGGACCCGGCGTCGTGCGGCTTCACCCATTGCTTCAGCCTTGCCGGGTTCGAACAGGATATCACGTGCGGCTTGCGCCATCGCTTGTGCGTCGCGGGGGGGCACGAGCCTGCCGGTGCGACCGTCGGTGCCGACCACTTCGGGAAGTGCGCCGGCGGCGTTCGCGATCACGGGCAGGCCACACGCCATCGCTTCACTGGCGGGAAAGCCAAAGCCTTCGAAGAATGAAGGCACGATCGCCGCGCGACCACTTGCGTACTGGCGCACGAGTTCGTCGCGCTCGAGCATCTCTTTCACGATGGTGACGCGGTTCTCCAAGCGGTACTTGCGAATCAACCGAGGCACGAGCCCGTTTTCGGGGATGCGACCATCAACGATCTTCAAGTTGATGTGCTCAGGCAAAAGCGACAAGGCTTCGATCATGGTGCCGATGCCCTTCTTGCGGTCTTCGGTACGACCGACAAAGAGCAGGTCCGAATCTTTCTTCACATCAGCACAAGGGTGAAAGATGTCGGTGTCGGTTCCGTTGTAGACCACGGGCACGTTTTTTTCGGGGATCTTGAAGTACCGCGCGATCTCTTTGCGTGACGCCTCGCTCACCGTCACGATGGTGGCAAGACGCGGCGCCACTTGTTCCTGCATGAAGAGCGGGAAGTAGAGCGTACGCTTGACCTTCTTGATCAATCGCGGGTCAATCGTGTAGTCGGCTTCCCGATCGATATGAAGCGGATGATGAATCACTGACACCACGGGCACGCCCATCGCTTGAATCGCGAGCAGCCCCCAGCTCAAGGTCTGGTTGTCGAAGATGACGTCGAAGTTGTACTTCTCCTGGAAATTCTTCCACTGCATCATCATGCGGAAGCCGAAGGTCTGCATCTCGGGGAACACGCCCATCTTCGAAACGCCAAGTTCCCAAAGGCTCAACGGACGCAGCAACGAAAACGGTCGCTCCGGGTCGAAGTAGTCGGGGTGTTCGGCGCCAAAGACGTTGTCGTTGTGGATCTTGTGGAGCGGAATGCCGGGCTCGAGCTCCGGGTAGGGCGGGCCTGCGAACACGTGCACGTCATGGCCCGCGTTCTTCCATTCTTTGGCGAGATAGGCGGCGTAAATTCCCTGGCCGCCACAGAACATATTCCCGCGATAGGTAAATAGAGCGATGCGCACTTCAGCCCTCCGGCTCTCCGCGCCGTCCGGTTCTTGCCCGGCGCGCGGTGGCAGTTCGGTCGCGACGACTCGGTTTAGTGGGTGTTGGAAGCGGCGGCATCGGCCGCCGGGATCTCTTCGTCCATCTCTAGGACAGGCTCGGCCTCGACCTGGATGGTCGCAATCGTGAACCCGACCCAAGCCGTCAGCCCGAGCACAAAGAGTGTGAGGACCGTGACGGGGATGGCGATCGCCATGTAGCTCCCGTTAAGCACCCCAATCACGAACAGCAGCGCGAGAACCCCAGCGCCAATACAAATTGCCCAACCCTGGGTTCGAGAAGCGTCATTCATTTCCAAATTCTCCAGCGCCCGGGCGAGGTTGTCTCCGCGGGGCTTGTAAATCGATGTGTGATTGTGGTGGTCGTCGTGCTCGTTGAAGTGGCCGATGAGGCCGAAAACGGTGCTCGAAAGCGCTGCGTGTGTCGGAGTTCGCCGTGGCAGTCAAAATTACGGACGCCCGCACACTCCGAACCGCGTCAATCTCTAGCACCCGACGGTTTTCTGCCCGCCCGGACCCTAGAGAGAGGCTGAGTATTCGGGCGAAACCGCGTTCTGTCAACGGGGGGCGATAGAGCGAAGGGCGCAAATTGTGCCGAAATCGTACGGGGGTCTCGTTTTGCGTTTCGCTCGGCATGCGACTGCATTTCAGCGGGTCATTTGAGTCGAGGCCAGAGGGTTGGACACCGTCCCTCCAGCATCCTCGACCGTTCGCCCGAAGCCGCGACAGCGCTTGCAGGCTCAAACCTCCCACAGGGCCGACTCGGGGAGGCGTCACGCAGATCGCTTTTGCCACGACGCCAGCGGTACGTCCGTACGCCGAGCGATCGCGATACGAAGTTCGACGGGAACGGGTGTGCTTCGGCTACTCGGGCTTGGTCTCGCCGTCGTAGTGGGTGCAAAGCTTGCATCCCTCTGGCAGCTCCTTGCCGCGCCACTCCCGATTGAGGTCTTCAATGGTGTACTGCGGAAGCGAGCGCGTGAGCTGTTCTTTCACGACGCACAGCGCACATGAAGCGCGTCCAAATTCACTTCGGCTGTCTGCGCTTGATCTCTGCCGCGAGGGAGGTGTGGGCGGCCAACAGTGTATCGGGGCATTGCCCGCCGCAGCGTTCGCGAAGTCGATCGAGTTTAAACAGGATCTTACCCGCCTTCTTTCGCTTTTCGAGATCCAAGTACGAGAAGGCGAGATACTTGTATGCCACATGCAAGCCTCGATTCGTGCGTATTGCCTTGCGAAACTGTCTCGCCGCCTTGTCGTGAAGTTTTTCGCAACGAAACGCCATGCCCTGAAGAAACTGCACGTTGGCGTCCCCACCCGCTTGCTTTAAAACGAAGCCGAGGTTCTCCTGCGCCTTCTTGCATTTCCCTGCCTTGAGTAGATCAAGGCCTTCTTGGAACTTGCCCTTGACGTCGCCTCTTGCGTCATGGATGCCCAGGTAGTCTGCCTCGCCGCCGATATTGGGTCCCGGCAGGGCAACCACACCCGCTTGCGCAACTGGGCAACTCGAGAGTGCGACCAGTGCAAGCAAACAACGAAAGTTGAGGGGGGACTTGGCGATTTGAGTGAATAAGCCCATCTGTTTCCTCCCGCTATTTATTCGGGGCGCGAGACAGGCTCGTCTCAAGGACTCTACGATGCTCTGTAAGGAGAGTAAGTAGTGCTTTTTGATGGAGACCGCGCGAATTAAATCGATCGCTTGCGACTCCGCGCGAATCGCGGCCTCAATATCGCCTGTCTCAGCGAAGGCCGCAGGCGACATCGAAGGCACGAGGCCCCTGCGTCTTCGGGAAAGCGCGACCGGATCGTGCTCTCACCCGAGTTGCGCGTCTCGTGCCAGTGCCTGTGGGTGGGTAGGAGCTGTTGCTGTTGCTGTGGCTTCGACGCAAGTGTGAGTTCTCGTTTTTGGAGGGATTACGCTGGAACGTGTCGAAACGAAGACAGATCGATGCAATGGATTCGGACTTTCCTGCACCGCAGTTGCGTGTCTGTGATGACGTTTTGTACGCATCCGTACACGTGTGAGGTGTTGGTCTTTGACTATGCAAGTTTCGCTAAAGCACATTTTGACGCACTCCGATACTTCAATGAATTCTCGGGCAAAATCCCGATTCGGAGTGACCAATGCAATACGCCCGACTTCGTTCGTTTATGCTCGTGACGACGGTGACGATATTCTTCTGCGGCACTGCCTTTGCGGATTCGTTTGATATCGACTGCGGCGGTCAGGATGACGTTGATACCGACCCGGCAATGATCGTGGCATGCAATGTTGGCACCGTTGGGTTCATCGACGATTTGAATATTGATCTTCACTTCGAAAACCTCTCCGGAGGCGAGTACGCGACCGATCTACAGATTACGCTAATTCATATTTCGACTGGGACTTCGGCTGTCATCTACGCGGGGCCCGAAGTCTTGGGTCCGAATTCGATCATGAACGCATCGTTTGACGACTCGGCTGAGGCTCTTCCGTCCGTCTTAATTGGCGACATTATTGGCATCTTCCTCCCGGAAGAGACGCTGTCGGCGTTTTTCGGTCACGAGCTTTCTGGCGTCTGGAACCTTTCGATTCTAGATAGGGTGTTTCCGGGCGAAGGCATCGATCTCATTGATTGGGGTATGACGGGGAACCATGTCCCCGAGCTTGGAAGCGGTCTCTTGCTTGGGTTCGGATTGTTTGCGCTCTCACGCCTTTCGAACGAACGCAAGTTGGGGCGCATACGCTAGAGCGCGTAGCGACTCGTCCTGAATGAATTCAGAAGCATGGGTCAATCTTCCCTACGATCACGCCGATCTTCCTACGCGACTGCAACTGCGGTGAGGAGCGGCTTCCAGTGCATTGTAAGAATCATTGGTGTGTGAGTCGGTGTGTGGCGTTGATCTGCCTTGCGATCGCAATGTGGCTCATTCCAGCGCTTTCACTCGGCGCTGATGACAATGCATCCCCGGCCGAAGTCATGGACGCCTTCAATACGGCCATCGATCGCGGCGACGCGAAGGCTGCAGCGTCGCTACTCACGCGAGACGCCACCGTGTTCGAAATGGGGCTCGCAGATCGGTCGCGCCGTGACTACGAAGGACTTCACCTCAAACTCGATATCGAATTTGCGCGCACCACGACTCGGACGTTGGTGAGTCGACGCCAAGGCGCGGATGGCTCACTTCACTGGATCCTCAGTCTCTATAAAGGTGAGGGCACCTTCGAGGGCAAGCGCGTTCTCGGCAGTACCGCCGAGACCGCGCTGCTTCGCCAGGTCGCTGGACGTTGGCGTATCGCCCATCTGCACTGGTCAACCCACGACGTACTCCTCGAAGAAGCGAAGCCGAACGCAAAGTAGACGCGTCGACGAAAGCGCTATTCCACGATCGGTTGAGCCAGTGTCCAAAGGCTCAAAAGCGTGTACGCGATCATCAATGCCAAGAACGGGAGCTGGCTCCAGGTTGCGGCGCGTCGCGTCGGGGAGTCGCGTTGGGCGAGTATGTGGGCCAAGACGGTTGCCGCGATATGGCCCAACACGATCGCGGTTGCGGCGGAATACCAAACAAAGCGCACGCCTACGATTCCGATGTCGACCTGATATCCCGCGGTTCCCAACATATTCCAGCCAAAGCCGAATGGATCAGACGCGAGCGGGATGAGGTACTGCCCGGACACCAGTAGCATCGAAAGGTAATGGGCGAGGTGGTACGCGATCGCAATTGGAACCAGCGTTGCGACAAGTGAGCACGCGATCTGTTTGGGGCTCGCAACTTCTGACGCCGACGCGCCACCGGGCCCAATTGCCGCCCACCGCGTAAGCCACGCAGACCCGAGAATCGCAGCGACAAAGAACAACGGCGCCGCGACGAAGCCCAACGTTGAAATTGTTTCGTCATCGGTGAAGCCGATGTCGCGTAGGGTCGCGAGTACCGGTTGCATCCACGTCGTGATGCTCAGGTGGTCGGCCAAGTCGAGCCACTGCTGGGTTTCAAGGAAGCCATCGAAGGTGACCGTGGCAAGCATGGACGTCACGAAGAGCATCTGAGAAAGGGAAAGCGGAAGTCCCTCTATTAGGGCGATGCCCGGGGGCCGAAGTGACCACGCGCGGCTCTGATTCGAAGTGGTGGGCCTTACTTCGAAGGGCGAAAACCGGGCGAGGACGCCAAACGCGATGCTGAAAAACTCGCCCTGTTGAAGCCACTGCGTTCGACCGAACCGGAGCATCCCCGCCAATGTGATAACCGAGTAGACCGCCATCGCCCAGGCGAGTGCGTATGGCACGTCGGCCCTTGACCACACGAGTTCGAGCCAGGCGAACACGGCGAACAGCACGAGCCCGGGCCAGACGTTGGTCACGACTGAGGTGGGTTGCTTTTGAACCAAGGGGCGACCTAGTCGTCGCTGCGCACAGGCGTCGAGTCCGTCGAGTACCGATCGAAGCGGATGCAGCGTCGTCCATAGGTCGCCAAAGAAAATGCACGCGAACGACAGGCCGACCCATCCCACGACCCAAACCAAAGTGGGTGCGATGTTGTGATAAGGGTCCTGAGTTCCGAAGATGCCAGCGCCGATCGCGAGCAACCACAAGCACGCAGCGATCAGGCGATAGACGAATACTGCCGGCCGACTCGTAAGTGGACGTAGGGCGCGAATCGCGAGAAGGTCGGTTTTGGGGATGCTGCCTTCCGCAGGGGAGGTCCCTGGCTCCCTACCACCGCGAACGAACGAAACGACAACAAATGAAAGTACGATGGAAGCCGCGGCGCCAAGCAACCAAATGTTGAGAGGCAAGGGAAGGTCGTATCGCTCACCGAAGCCGTGAGCGATCGCGGGTTCAACCGCGAGCGATACGGACGCGACAACCAGGGCTGCAGCCGGAAGAATCTGTTCGAAACGAAATGTGCGAGGCGTCTTCACGTCGCTCACTTAGCGAGGGTGGACTTCGAGGTAGAGCAGGGCGCGGTGCTTGCTCTTCCCGTGCGCGTGGCCGTGGACTTCCATCGCGAAGCGTCCGGCGATGCGCGCATCCAGCTTCATGGTCGAGGGTTTGCCCGGTTCAATATGCGCTTCTACGTCGTAACCGTGCAAGTGAAGTGCAATCGCGGTGTCGGAAGTGAAAACGATCGCGATCG
>DUBZ01000156.1:0-253 GCA_012960035.1 Myxococcales bacterium
AGCCGCAAACCGTCCTCGGCCGCTGAGTTTCCCAGACACCGGAATCGCAGCGAATACGCCCACGCTAACCGATAAATCGAACCGACCGATCTTCGCCAGCGGGGTTCGAACATCTACGGACGGAACCACAGAGACCGTCATGCCGTCGTCCGACTTGGCACCAACGGGCAGCAATACATCCAGCTCGTATCTAACACCCACAACCCGTAGGGCTGGCTCGACAAAGAACGTTCGCGACTGCGCTTGCCACGCA
>DUBZ01000156.1:325-1600 GCA_012960035.1 Myxococcales bacterium
CATCGACCGCATTGGGATAGAACTGCCCACCGATTTCGAAAAAGATTCGATGCCGATCCGACCCAGACTTCGTCCGCATCAAAGGAACTGCAATCCGAAGATCAACGGCAAGCGTGACCACCGGAGAAGACTCGGACGTGACGGTTCCGACAAAGCCATCCGGATCGAGCAGGTTTCTACGGCTGGCGTCCTGCGATCCCGGGTAGCCTCCCAATCCGACAGCCAGTCCGAGGGAAGTCTCCCGGCCGTCCCACCAAGTACGATCCGTATCATCGGGAGTCGACTTCTCTGGATCGTCATGAATTGAATACAACCCGATGTTTTCAGAGCCGACGAGCGAGGAGCGAATCCTGAGAGTCACCTTGCTTCCTCTTTTGAACGCGCCGCTCACATGGAGACCATCTGCTGTCTGGGCTTGATACCGAACGTTCGGCCTGAGATTCGTGATCCGCGCACGTCCGATCTTGTCCGAAGTAGCGCTTCGAACCACGAGCCCGCTCCGTGTATCGACGATCTCGACGTCCACGCCCCTGACACGTGAGCCCGACTGATCAACGACCTGAATCGTCGTGTCTTGCGCCGCTGCGACCTCGGTCACACTTGCTGACCCTATCAATAAAACCCACGCGCAGGCGGCGAGCACCCGGCATACTCGCTTCCGCATTCGGCTGCCTCGATCAAGCGCACCCCATGTGCGTCTTCTACTACAAATCAGCATCATTGTGTTTTCGAGGCTCCCATAATCGGCGTTTGATGTGGCGCTTTCTCACGTATGCAACTTCGACGCACCGAGTTCAGACATTTTAGGCATGTAACAACGCGCGCGTCACTCGACCTTAACAAAGATAAAATCGCCACCTTCGTGACCCGCCTCGCGAATATCGCCATATAGATCGAGCGCGCGATCTCGATCTCTCGGAACCCCACGACCGGACAGATAGAGAAAGCCGAGGTTCAGCTGAGCTTCTGAGTTTCCCGTCTCGGCCCGTTGTTTCCAACTTTCGAAATCTTCCGCGCGAGGATCCGGTGCCGCGTCGCAATATCCATCCGAGTTCTTGCTCGTCGGGTTGGCGCACGAAACACATGCGACCGCGATCGCCACACAAATAAGCAGTCGGGCGATGAGCAATCTTTTACATTCACGATTCATTGAAACAATTTCGGGATTCTCTAGACCAATTCGATTGAAGAGCCTTAATGCTGACTGTACACGTCAACGCGATCGGAGGATAGTGCAAACAGCCGACCGGCCCAGCTCCCACTCCCCGCGTGGAT
>DUBZ01000157.1:0-585 GCA_012960035.1 Myxococcales bacterium
TCGATACCCGCGACTTTCAGTAGCGTCGGCCCCACATCGATCAGTCGCGCGATTCCGGATTCGGCGCCCGCTTCGGCGCGCGATCCATTCTTCGCCCACTTGATCAAGAGCGGAACGTGGATTTGCTCGTCATAGAGCGTGAGGCCATGCCAGAAACCGCCGTGCTCGTTGAACTCCTCGCCATGGTCCGCCGTGACGACGATGACTGTGTCGTCATAGAGACCGTCGGCTTCGAGCTTCGCAAGCAAGTCTCCAAACTGGACATCGAGATACTCGATCTCGCCCCGATAGAGCTCACGCAGTCGCTTCGATTCCTTTGCTTCGGGTTCGGGCATCGACACGCGTGCGATGCCGACACCGTTATAGGGATGCTCGAAGTAGGGATCATGGGGATCCATATAGTGGAGAAAGAGGAAAAATCGCTCGTCCTTGCGTCGATCGAGCCATTCGAAGGCCGTTGAATTGACAACCTTGGAATCCTGGTAGAAGTCGTTGAAGCGAACTTCGTCGCCGCCAGCAAGAGTATTCATGATTGTTGTAAATACGCCGTCAACAGCTTGTGCAGCGTCTGCTTTTGAAAGACCG
>DUBZ01000157.1:595-1597 GCA_012960035.1 Myxococcales bacterium
GGCCCAGCCAGACCTGCCGCACCAACTGGTAGATGATCAATTTCGAACTCGACTCTGCGGCGTAGGCGATGTAATCCGGTCCGAGGTAGTAGTAGTCGTCATAGCCCTGAGCGAAACCGAAACTCTCGGCGAGGTTCACATTCGAGACGATGCCGCCCGTTGTGTAACCGCCCTGTTGCATCGCTTCCGAGATTAGAGTGAGGTCTTGCGAAAGCGTCGAGGGCTTCGCGATCGCCGAGTGGGTCGAGGGCAAGGTCGACGTGAGGAGTGAAGCCGTTGCGGGTTTTGTCCAGGACGCATGGGAAAAGGCCTGGTAGATCGTGCCCCCATCCGCGAGCCGACAGAGATTCGGCGTCTTGATCTGCGCACCGTAACAGGAAAGGTGATCCGCTCGTAGCGTATCGACCATCACGAGAATGACGTTGGGTTTCGATTTGAGCTCGTCGGCGATGCCGTTCGAGCCCGCGGTGGATCCATTCGCAGGGGAGTACAGCATCGAGAGGACGCCGCCGAGGCCGAGCGCGGCGATCAGTAGGCCGATCGGTGCGAGGGGTGTAGTGAGTCGAGTGGCGATTGGATCGAGGAGCTTTCGAAGCGGGACCAGAATCAGCAGGAGAAGGATTGTCGCGACCCCGAGTACGAGAATGATCACGCCTAAGGGCGGCATCTGTTCGAGGTAGACATCGCGACGCAATCGGAAGAGCACCACGAAGAGCCCGAATGGTACGAGGCAAGCACCCAGACCGAGACGTGTTACCCAACTTCCGATCTCGGCTCGGTCCATTGGCAGGATGGCCAGGAAGAGCCCGCCGAGGATCGCGAGTCCACCGAGGATCGTTGCCCAGGCGAGTGGCCCATACCAGAAGACCTGGCTTTCTGTACCCAGGCCGGCGCGATAGATCACGATCGCCTCGCCGAGACCTATGATGATTCCGGCCGCGATGCCCGCGACCGCACCCGCGCTTGGCGCGCGCCACAGGCGCTCGCCGAGGGGAACCGCCT
>DUBZ01000158.1:0-435 GCA_012960035.1 Myxococcales bacterium
AGATGAATGAACATGGACCGATCGGGACGCGCTTCCACATCCCCTGGTAGCCACGCGCACGCTCGCTGATATCCAGCGGCATGATTTCTCCGCCGATACGAACGGACTCTTCCGCCGCGATCTGGAACGTGTCGATCAGACGCGTCACTTCGCCGCGCGCATCCTTGATCGGTTTGCCAGCTTCGATACAGAGTGCCATCGCAAGCTCGTCGAAGCGCTCCCGGAAGCGACTCACGCAATGCTCGAGCACGGCCTTTCGCTCGTAGGCGGCCAACGCCGCCATTGGTTCCGTCGCTTCTACGGCCATTCCGATCGCGCGATCGATGGCCGCGTCGTCGGCCATCGCAACCCGTGTCGCGACCTCACCGCTGAATTTGTCGATGACCTCGAGGTCTTGATTCGGACTTTCCGGCGTGTTGGCCAGATAGTACGGAT
>DUBZ01000158.1:507-1593 GCA_012960035.1 Myxococcales bacterium
CGCCCACCACTAAACGAACGCGCTCGATCGCTTCACGCTAGCTCAGTCACTCTGCCGCCGGACTGGAGATCGCGACGGACTCGCGCTGTAGATTCCGATGAAATCGACCGATGAGTAGAGCGTATGAATGGAGAGAATCCCTACCCTGTTTGGGCACGAGATGCATTGATCTGCGTCGGCCTCTTCCTGGCGGGTGCCCTACTCGCCTTTGGATATTCATATCGCCCCCTGCACGGCGCGTTGTCGTGGCAAGTCGAACAACTCGAAGAACGACTCGACGAGCGTAATCTCGAGAATGTTCGACTGAGTGATGCACTGGCCAAGCAGAAATCAAACGAAACGATTCGAATCGATCCCGAAACATTGGCGCAGGTCGAACGCGAACTCGTACAGACGAAGCGCGTGTTGAATCAGGCAGAGAAAGATCTGAAGCGGGCCGAGCGAAAACGAAAGGAATCGGCGGCGAGTG
The DNA here is from genome assembly GCA_012960035.1 of Myxococcales bacterium. Lineage (GTDB taxonomy): Bacteria > Myxococcota_A > UBA9160 > UBA9160 > UBA4427 > DUBZ01. Next base: position 977 of record DUBZ01000158.1, read on the forward strand.
CTTCGAAGTGGCGTAAACGCTTCGAAGACCTCCGGGACCAGCCAGCGTCTGTCGTCGCCGCTGCGTCCACCCCGACGAAGACTCGAAATCCCGAGTCGGTACCTGCTGCGCCAGCTGTCGCGTCGTCTGACCCGAGTGCATCGCCCTCTTCGGGAGGATCGCAAGCGTCCCCCGAACGCGGCATGCTCTCCCCTGTCGAAACGACCGATTCCGCGGATCCCTGAACCGCGCTCGAATCGAAACATCCACCTTCAAGGAATCTCGATCCATGTCCGTCCATGGCGAATACGGCCGAGCTCTCGATGCACTCTTGATCAGTGTGCAAAGACTCAGCAGCCTCGACTCGAAGGTTTGGGCACAAGGACTCGTTGAAGCCCGATCGAGCCAACACGCGGAGCTCTCGATGGCGGCCGCCGCCTGCTCCTTCAGCGACCCCCCTCCGTTGGCGCATGGGGGGGTGCTTCAGGCGCAGCACCTCCTCCGGCGAGACCCACGCGCCGCCCACCGCGAACACGCTGGCGCGCAGCACCACCACGCCGCCGGCATCGTTTTCAGCCTCCTCGCGAGCGATGCGGACAGCATCTATCCTGGCTGGCGCCGTGCGTTGGGCGTTAATT
>DUBZ01000159.1 GCA_012960035.1 Myxococcales bacterium
ACCAAAGCCTCTTCTTGGTCATAGAATATTCACCCCCGCCCCGCCACGGGGCTCTCCTTAGGGATTTAACATGACGCCCATACCCGGACGTTGTGCGGGAAGGCAGCATCAGTGATCTTTCCTGCCAGTTCGCGGGCTACTTTGTGCGCGCAACCCCGCACGCTTTTCTACATTGGCTCAGCAAATGGGTAGGAGCCCTTGGACATCACTTCGGCACCGATGCTCTTGAGGTCAGTCCTGGTCCTCTTCATCGTCGCGATGATCTTATCTAGCTCGGGCCAGCCAAGGCGTTTTAGGCCATAGATGTGCTTGTCGAAATCGGCCAAGTAGCACGTTGGCAAGTCTCTCGAATTCAGCAGCGATATGGCCGACCCGGGCCTTGGGCCTGCCACTGGGGTTCGGGCTAGTGCCCTTGAGCCACTTGCCTTGAGAATCACGAGTTTCCATGCTGCGCCCCTTCGAGCAGCAACATAGCGCGTGGGTGGAGCGGTCACCCTGACAAGTACGCAGAGCGCACGCCGAAGGGGGCGGCGTTAGTCGGCGCGATCAGCCACTCACGAGCGCAGCGATCTACGCCCCTTCGACGCAAGGCCGGTTAGGCCGAGGCTGAGGAGGAGTGCGGTGTTGGGTTCGGGGACGGCCTCGAACCTCGAGGTCGAACCCGCTCCTTCGTCGAAACGAACCGGACCCGCCTCGGTGATGACGTTGCTGAACCAACGAAAGTACTCCCCGTCTCCAGTAATCGGCGCGATCGGGGTCAGCAGATCCCATGTCAAAAAGGACGGATCTGATGGACCGTTGAAGAGATCTGTCGAGAACGGGCGCGAGAAACCCACGATGCCGAAAAAGTTGTTCACGAACGTACGAGTTCCGGAAACGAACTGGAATTCGCCTACACCATCGATCGAGATCGACGCGGAATCATGAATCAGCGTGAATGAGACATTCGTGGAACTGATGCGATCGTCGGTATCCGCGAACGCCGTAATGGTGAAGTCGGCGTTCACGAACGTCGTGCTACCGATCGATCCGGAGCGGTTCCCGCTGTGCTTTAAGACGATGGGCACAGCGTAGGCATGACCGGCAACCACAAGAAGCAGCAACACGATTAGGATTGAGCGCAACACATCGACCTCCAAAAGAACGTGGTCGATGGTCGGTGAATGTGTCAAGAACACTCTGAGGTCGAGCAGAGTCGGGCGTGAGAAGCGAATTGAGGATCGTTACTCGTGTGCGCATAGGAAAAACAAGCCCCCTTTTCGCCAAACGTGCTGATAGGATAGTGCAAACAGCCGCCCCTTATAGTCCAGAGGGGGTCTATCCGCGGCGCTCAATCCACGCGGGGGTGCGGCGTTAGTCGGTGCTATCAGCCACTCACGAGCGCAGCGATCTACGTCGCTTCGCCGCAAGGCTCCGCCGGTTCGGAACTTAGCAGGGCGGGACGGGGACGTCGTCGGTGTAGTAGGACTCATACGGAAAGTCGATGCACATGTCATTCCTAGGGTCGGTGGCGTACGTCACATGCATGCAGTGCACGCGGGCGCCAACGTCGATTGGGCTCTGCGCCAAAAGGTTGGTGTGCAGG
>DUBZ01000160.1 GCA_012960035.1 Myxococcales bacterium
TTTCGCTCGATCGCATCTACACCCGACACGCCGCCGTCGTCGAGGTTGGGCATCATGATACGCCCGCGGCGCGCAAGGCATCGGATCATCTGCCGGTCGTTGCGGAGGTCGAGGTCAAGCGGGTCGATGTCGAGATGGATCACTGAGCGGGGTGTCTATCTATGCTGCCTTGCCGACGTCCTTGCAGAATGTCGCGTGCACCTACGCCGGCTGGAAGCGTTCGCGGATGCGATATACGCCATATTTCCACGAGACGCTCGATCGCTGGATGGAGTCTGGGTGGAGTTCGCGAGAGCGCCTTCTCGAAATTCAGCAGGACCGTCTGGTCTCGCTCATAGAGCGGGCGCGTCGTTCGGTGCCTCATTATTCGAAATTGGACCTTCCCGAGCCCATCGCCGATTCGGACGCGGAACGCGGGATAGCATCTCTCCTCGAGTCCTTTCCCATCCTCGAGAAGTCCGAATATCGGAGCGTTCCAGAATCATTTCTCAACAGAGAGATTCCCGCCAAACGATTGATAACCGGAATGACGAGTGGAACGACCGGCACCGCGCTTCCGCTTTGGTATACGCCTGAAGCAGTTGCAGAAGAGTACGCGTCTGTGTGGCGCCTTCGTCGACGACATGGGATCGAACTCGGTGCCGCGAATTTTACGCTCGGCGGGCAGCAGGTCGTGCCCTTGTCTCAGGAAAAGCCGCCCTTCTGGCGCCGCAACGCGTGGGGTGGACAGATCCTATTCTCCCTCTACCACATGTCTGCGGCCAATTTGCCGGCGTACGTCGATGCTCTTCATGAGCTACCAGCATGTTATGTGCAGGGGTACCCCTCGTCTCTCAACATTCTGGGCCGCGCGCTCCTCGATCAGGGTCGGCCCCTGCCTACCGGGAAGCTGACAGCGGTCCTCCCATCGTCCGAGTCGTTGCTGGCGTTTCATCGTGAGGTGATCGAAGAAGCATTTTCTGCACCGATTCTGGATCGATATGGTGCTAGTGAGCTTGCCGTTTCGATGACAGGCTGCTTGGAAGGCCGTCTTCATGTCGATATGGAGTTCGGGATCGTAGAGGTCGAGGTCGAGGAGGAATCCGACGAGTACGTTCGTGGGCCGCTTCTCGTGACCGGTCTCGGCAACGATGCCACCCCACTCATTCGCTATCGAATCGGCGACGTGGGTACCCGCTCGAAGAGCCCCTGTGCCTGTGGCAGACCGGGAGACGTCTTTCTCGATGTGGATGGCCGCGTCGAGGACTATGTCGTCACACCGGACGGACGGTGGATCGGTCGGCTCGATCACATTTTCAAGAACCAACTAGATGTTGCGGAGGCACAGATCATTCAGGAAGACGCGAGTGCGATCGAAGTTCGTGTTGTGCCACGAGACAGTTTCGATGCGAGCGCAGAGAAGCGCCTGATAAAAGAAATTCGATCGCGGCTGGGTGAGGAGATCCGAATCGATCTTCAGCGCGTCCAGGAGATTTCGCGAGAGAGCAATGGTAAGTTTCGCGCGGTCAAGTCCAGCGTTGGAAGGAACGGCTAATGATTCGTGTTGGGCTGGCCCACTGCCAGCCGAGT
>DUBZ01000161.1:0-999 GCA_012960035.1 Myxococcales bacterium
TTCGAGTGTGTTGACCTACTGATCAACAACGCCGGCGTGATGATCCCGCCCGCCAGCAAGACCAAGCAGGGCTTCGAACTTCAGTTCGGAGTCAATCACATTGGGCATTTCGCGCTGACCGGGTTGCTACTCGATCTGCTCCTCGCGACCGAGGGCGTGCGGATCGTCAGTGTGTCGAGTACGGCGCATCGAATGGGAAAGATGAATTTCGAGGACCTCGACTTCGATGCGCGCGTCTACAACGCGGGTTCGGCTTACGCACAAAGTAAGCTCTCAAACCTGCTCTTTACGGCCGAGTTGGCCAGAAAGCTGGCCGCTGCGGGAGCCGACGTAGTGGCCGCATCCGCGCATCCGGGCTGGACACAGACGAACCTGCAGAAACACTCGACTGTCTTCCAGCTCATGAACCCACTCTTCGGGATGCAGCCGATTGGCGGCGCGCTGCCGACGCTACGGGCGGCAACGGGGTCGGGCGTCGAACCGAATGACTACTTTGGTCCCAGCCGGTTCTTCGAGATCTGGGGCGCGCCCAAGAAAGTCGGACGATCGGAGCGAGCGAAAAGCACGGCCGACGCCACACGGTTGTGGGAAATTTCCGAAGTCCGCTCGGGCGTAAAATTCGATCTGTAGTCGTTGCGCCTCGCCAGCGCGGTCGGGTGCCAAGGCAGCGCATCATCGGATGGAATGGGGAACGAGATCATGAATTCCAATCACTCGAACGATGATCTGGACCGTGGCAAGATCGAACGCGCCTACAGCATCCAATTCGACCGAACGACTCCATCTACGCCGGATGCCGTCTGGGACGCGATCACGAACCCTGCCGCGGTCTCGAGCTGGATGAACTATCCGGCGCGGGTCGAGCTTCGACTCGGTGGGGACTATTTTCTCGACTTCGGAAGCGACTCCGAAGAAAACCTCGACGGTGTGATCGTCGCCCTTGAGCCGGGGACACTACTTCGATTTGCCTGGGGCTTGTCCGTTCTCGAGTGGCGGCTT
>DUBZ01000161.1:1029-1567 GCA_012960035.1 Myxococcales bacterium
AAGCGACCGGTGGATGTCGATACAGCTTTCGTCACCACGGCATGCCCGTCCGCGGAATACCCGACGAGCAAGACGTCGCGGCGGGTTGGCACTCTTGGCTCGAGGCGCTCGAAGCACATCTCTCCGGCATTACACGTTCCGAAGGCCGGAACCGAGAATGCTGCGAGACAGTGGGTCCCGATTACCGTCGCGCGATCGAAGCGGAGATTGGGCCAATCTAATCGCTGGCCTTCGAGACGCGCGGATAGCAATTGAGAACGGAGCCATTCCATGCCGAAGATTATACTCGTTGGCGTGTTCGCATTCATGGGTGTCAGTCTACGAAGATTGTTCCGCGGCCCGTCGTCCCCGGGCTGGAGCTGGCGACTCGAATGGATTGTCGCGGTCCAACGAGCGGTTCTTGGTGCGATGATCGAATGGCCGCCGACGCGAATTCGAAAAGTCATGGTTGGGCGAATGGGACCCCTTGCGCGGGCTCTCGAACTCTCGGAGGAAGAACTCGGTGGCGTTCCTTGCGAGAGATCGGCTCGGCCCGGGA
>DUBZ01000162.1 GCA_012960035.1 Myxococcales bacterium
GCGATGTTCGTCGAAGCGACGGGCGCAGGCGACTGGCAAACCGTTTCGGCCGAGTTTGTGGTTCCTGTACGCGACGGTTGCGGGGAAACGAATCGCCATCGCTGGCAAGTTGAAGTCGAATTTGAATCCCTGAGCGGAGCGCGCCCGGCGGTGTTGGTCGATGGCGTAACGGTCTTCCCTGCAAAGGAAGCAGGGAAAAAAACCAAGCGCGTACCATCGGGCCAAACAGATCTTCTGTGTGGGTACTTCCGTGACTTCCAAAATCTCGACGCGTGCCCCGGCTCTCCCGCGACCCAAGGGGTTGCCACGGTGGCAAAGTGGCCGCTCGACGAGGGCAAGGGGCGCTTTCTGGGCGAAGCCTTTGCGGGAAACAGTGGCGTCATGGAAGGCACCCAGGTGCGTTGGCGTGACGGCGCGCTTCATTTTTCGGGCAACGGCAGGCAGGCGAGAGTCCGCGTCGATGCTGGACAAGCGATCGATGGATCGACCTTCGACATCGCCGTCGAGATCGCACCCGCGAAAGACTGGAAGGGGGGCTGTCTCATCGCGAGCCAGCCAAAGGGCGCAACGCTCGGCGGTTTTCGTCTTTGCTACGAGTCGGCGACCCAGGTGCTCAGCGTCGAGCTTTCGAACGGCAGCGCAAATCACGAGTACGCCGCGTTCTTGGAAAACCCCCTCGATGCCGGGGCTTGGACGTCGGTTCGTGTGCGAGGCCATTCGGGTGTTCTCGAACTGCTCGTCGCAAAAAAGAGTGTGAAACGCTTCACGATTCCTGGCCTGCAGCTGCATAAGGGGCCTTACCCGCTTGTCATTGGGGCCGGCGTTCACGCAAGCGAGCTCGGCTTTCGCGGAAGGATGCGCAACGTGAGCCTGCGCAGCGCGAACAGCCAGCGCGACTTCACCCGGGCAACGCCGTTGGGCTTTACCGCGCGGGGCCGGTGGCCGGTGGACGAAGGCGATGGGATCGTGGTGCACGACACCAAGGGCGAGCACCACGGTGTTGTCGAAGCACAGGCGAGTCGCGCGACGGCCAAGTGGCGCGGCAACAGACTTCAGTTCGGAGGCAGGCCCGAAGACGGCGGTGTGATGGTCCACAATGCCGGGCCCCTCTATGGCGACGACTTCATCATTGACTTCGACGTCATGCTCGATGATCCCCACAAGGATTGGGGCTCGTTGCTCGTGAGCAAGACGGGCTCATCGGTGAAAGGTGGGTTCATCATCGACTACGTGGGCGGCAGGTCGGAGCTTGTCATCAAGCTCGCCGACGGCGCGCGCAAAGTGGAGGTCAAAGCAAAGGTCCCCTTCAAGCTCCCTGCAGACATCTGGCACCCGGTGCGAGTTCGCTTTGCCCACGAAGAACTCAGCGTGACTGTGGCGGGCGTGAAGGTCGGAGAATTCGAATTGCCGGGCTTCGTGCTCGCGCGCGCGGACACGCCCATGCTGATCGGGGCGTACTATTACCCGCCGAGCAAAGGCGTGAAGGGAAGCCTTCGCAACGTTGCGCTGTATATGCGCGACGAGACCATCGCGGAAGACGAAACCTATGATCCCCATGCTCCGAT